>JBFHGJ010000076.1:0-28576 GCA_041583135.1 Alteromonadaceae bacterium
ACTAATCATGGACATTTGGCGGTAGGTCAAACCATAAGGCCTCAAGGGGTGATGTCGCCGCCAAATCTAACCTCTCGCCGCTATTTAACGCAATGCCGTCACCGGCGCTAAGGCTATCGTTTGCTGTTTTGGCATCGCCTTTAATGATATGTAAATAACCGATGCGACCGGGCAGTTCTAGCGGAATCGTTTCACCTTGTTGTAGCACCAAACGATAAAGGGTGGCATCTTGATGTAGTTTCAGCGCGCCGTTATCGCCTGTGGGGTTGGCCAGCGGGGTTAATTTGCCGTCTTGTTCAATGCGCTTTTGTTCATAGCTTGGCGTCATGCCATTGATATTGGGTTTGATCCAAATCTGTAAAAAGTTAAGGTCATCGGTTTTCGAGGCATTGTATTCCGAATGCATGATCCCGCTACCTGCGCTCATGCGCTGGACTTCACCGGCTGGTACGATAAAGCGGTTGCCGGTGCTATCTTGGTGCTCGATTGCGCCCGCAACGATGTAGGAAATGATCTCCATGTCTCGATGACCGTGGGTATCAAATCCGTAGCCGCCTTTCACGATATCGTCATTGATCACCCTCAGTACAGATACGCCCATATGCGCAGGGTCGTAATAGCTGCCGAATGAGAAACTGTGATGACTGTTGAGCCAACCGAAGTTGGCTTTGCCACGTTGCGTTGCACGACGAATATACATAGATTTCACTCCTGAGCGTTGGTGTATAGCATTAGCTTAACGTTCTTTATTGGCGATAAAAATTTGTATATTTGGCGACTATTATTCTATTAATCAGAATGGTTTGGGCAACTGAGCTGGCGCAACTCACCAATAAAAGTGCGTGCCGCCGGGCCGAGGCGGTCGCCGTCGGTAAAAACGAGGTACAGCTGTACTTGACGGCTGCCGCCATGGGATAAATTGAGCGGTTTGAGTTGTCCCTGTGCAATTTTATCGGTAACGCTGTGCTTGGGTAGCCAAGCAAAGCCTAGGCCATTGCTGATCATATCGATTGATGTACGCACATGGCTGACAGTCCATCTTTGGTTGGCGCCAAGCCAGCCGGAATCGGTATTGCGGCTGACCGCTGAGTCGCGGATCACAATTTGACGGTGAGCCTTGAGGTCTTCTAGTTGCAGTTCTCGGCCAATGGCATTAAGTGCGTGCTCGGGGTGGGCGACGGCCACAAAATCGACCTGACACAGTTCCTCGCTAAAGTCGTTGGCGCGGGCAAAAGGAGATATGGCCAAATCGACTTTGGCATCTTCAAGCAGTTCATCGGCGCCGGTGAGCACTGATTCAACTAGGTCGATATTGAGCTGGGGAAACTGCGCCGACGTATTTTCCAGCACCTGATAAAGCGGCTTATGGGGAAAGATCTCATCGACCGCTATGCGCAGTCTGGTTTCGATACCATCGGCCAGCGTATGGCCTACCGCTTCGAGTTTGGCGGCTTCTTCGAGCAGGTAGTTGGCACGGCGCAGCATCATTTCGCCGGCTTTGGTCAGCACGGTTTTGCGGCCTTGTACTTCAAGCAGTTTGAGTCCTAAGCTTTGTTCGATTTTGCCGACGGCAGAATGGATGCTTGATTGGCTTTTATGTACGGCTTCGGCCGCTTGGTTAAAGCCGCCGTAATCGACGACCGCACGAAACATGCGCCATTGTTCCAAGGTGACTCTGAGCATTGGATTATTCGCCCGTTTAACTGAAATGTGATTATTACATTCGACTATTTCGAATGAAATATCCAGTTTTAAGTGATTTTAGTTTGTTAAAAACGAAGTATCATGGCAACAAATCGCCAACAACTTGTAGAGGAAGCGACCATGAACAATGTTTTACTACTCAATGCTTCAATTTTCGGTGAAAACGGTAATTCGAGCACGTTAACTGAGCAGTTTATCGCTAAGCTCAGCGCTAAAACTGAGGTCAATCTGACCACCAGAAATTTGGGCACCGAGCCTTTGCCGCATTTGAGCGCTGTGGAAATGCAAGCGTGGATGACGGCGGTTGAGGAGCGTAGCGATGAGCAAAATGCCAGTGCCGAGTTGTCGGATAAGTTGGTTGAAGAACTAAAGGCCAACGACCTGATTGTGATAGGCATGCCGATGTATAATTTTGCCATCCCATCGAATTTCAAAGTCTGGATTGATCGCGTCGCGCGTGCCGGTGTCACCTTCAAGTATACCGAGACTGGTCCTGTGGGCTTGCTTGAAAACAAAAAGGTGTTGATTTTTGCTGCCCGTGGCGGCGCTTATGTCGGCACACCAAAAGACACTCAAAGCCAATACCTTAAAGACATATTGGCCTTTATCGGCATCAGCGATGTTGAGTTTATTTATGCCGAAGGACTCAATATGGGGCTTAAGGACGAAGCGTTCAGCCAAGCCGAGCAGCGCATTGATGCGTTGGTTGAAGCCTTTTAATCTCCCTTTTTTCTGTCATTGCCAATCGACCACAACCTTTGGCCGCACTGATGGTTTTATCGCCTAGCACAGTGCGGCTTTTTTATGCGTTGTTGACTGTTAAATCCATTTCAACAAATTTGTTGAAATGGATTTGGTGAAATGATCCTCTTTTTCCCATGAAGATCCTTTATACTTTACGACCTTATCGGATCGTTAGCAGAAGTGAGCTAAAAAATAAAATTAATCCATTTAAAATCAGTTGCTAAACAAATTTGTTGATTTTGTTTTTGGCTGCGCCTAATTTACTCTGTTTAGATCAACAAATTTGTTGATCGCGAATTTGATCCATTTATTTCCTTGTTGCTTACGGCTAACGCCAGTTGGCCTTGGCGCCTTGTGATACGCCGTAATCCTGTTGATCTTTTGCTCAGATCCCGCCCGGATCAATGGTATGCGAGCGGGGGATAACTAAGTTTAAGGAGACTCAACGTCGTGAGTTTTTGTATTGTCTTGGGGTAAGACAAGTATAGCGCTTAAAGATCTTTTCAAAGTGGCTGAGATCGCCAAAACCGACATCAAGAGCGGCATCGGTAATGCGGGCATGCGGGTTGGCATCAAACAGCAATTTGGCTTTCTCGATACGCAACTCGGCCAAGATCTGTTTAAAGCTATGTCCGAGGTAGAACTTCAATAAGTAAGAAAGATGAGAAGGGCTGACGCAGGCATTTTGTGCCAGCTGAGTCAGTGTGATCTCTTTGCTGTAATTCTCTGCCAGAAACCGTAGCGCCTTTTGCAGACCGTTGTGAAGTGGCTTAAAGGGTTGGTAGTTTTGCGCCATCAGTGACGGTATCAGCGATTGTTGGGCTTCGTGATATTGTGTGAAGCCTTGGTTGCGGGCAACTTGCGCTTTGCTGGTGATTTGGGGTGCGCAGAGATTGAGATCATGCAAGCTGATTGGGTTGGAATTGGCCAGTGCCAGCAATCTGGCGATGATACGTTCCAGCTGTTGGTAGTTCTCCGGCCAGTGATATTGGCATAGTGCCTTTTCAACATCATCGCTGAGGTATTGTTCACGGTAGAGCCGGTGGCGCTTAACCAGCTGATCGATGATGGCACTTAAGTCTTCTTTACGTTCAGACAGTCGGGGTAGATTGACGTGCAAAAAATCCAATCTGGCATATAAGGCCCGAGAAAACCGGCCCTGTTTAACCAAACTCGGCAGGGCTGTGGTGGTGGAGACTATCAGGCGTACATCGGCAGTATTAATTTGAGGCCACATGTCGAGATTATGTTCGGAACTGGCTGCTAAGAGTTCCACCAATAGGCTTTGTTGCTCTATCGATAGCTCATCAATATCGTGTAGGTAGATGCTGCCGCCTTTGGCTTTGGTGAAACAGTTGATCAGTCGCTGTTGAAAGTCGGTTTGGCTGCTGGCAGAGCAGGTCAGTTCAATAAAGGGTTGGTGTTTACGTTGGCTGTTGAAATGAATTGAGCTGGCGACTTCGAGTTTTTCACTGCCAAAATCGCCTTCAATGACCACTGGCGAATACGTACCGGCAGCCTTTTCTATAAACGCCTCTAAACCAAATACCGCTTCGGAGTAGCCTTCTAAGGAAAGCGGTTTACCGAGGTACAATCCCGAGAGGGTATTGGCCTGATCGCGCTTGACCAACAGGGCGATTTTGCGTGCGACGGCACTGGCGCGTACTTTGGCCGACTGGGGCTCAGAGATAACGGCGGCGGAATTGCCGCACAAACTCAAATCGCCAATACGTTTGCGCTGATAAATGATCGGATAGCACAGCAGGTTGTCATCACTTTTTGGTGTTCTAGGTCCGTAGTTGAATTTATAGGCGTCAACGCCGCTGTCTTCTTGGTCATAGAGTTTAACTGCGGCGTGGGCAAATTGGTCACATTCCCCAGTTGTGTCGAAATAACGCTTTAACAGGTGTTGATTGGCCAACAGATTGGCTGTGCTTGGCCTGTCTGATAGGTCGGTAATAGAACAGTGTTTCATTTTTATCGCTCCAGTTATTATTAGAGTGCGAATGCAAAGCAGGCCATTAGCTGAAACAACTTTGTGGTAGCACTTAAGCAAACGTGCTCGCCACTACAGGCATTGGACCGACGTGCCTTTATTCGACGCCCTTGAAATCTCCACAGCAAAGTAAACGACTAGAGGAACTTATAATCGGGGTAAACTACGGATCAATACGTCGAAATTTACTGAAACGGGTGCAGAACTTGGCATTTTTGAAAAATGAATTAGCACTTAAAAAGTCCTTAATATTCAGTGATAAGTAATTTCTTAAATAAACTATCGTTTTGTTATGGGGAACATTTATGGTGTAAAACAGCAACGCCAAATCGTCGCTGCGCTACTTTATTTTTGCTGTATTGCAAAGTCCACTGTTGTCTTGTAAAGGCCGTTTTAAAGCCGCTGTAAAGTCGATTTTCCCCTATCGACTCAACCTTTCAATCGGCTACGCCAGATGGTTATCGGCACGTTAGTCGTCGCGGTGAAGCTCTATTTACCGGCCAATTGCGGTAAATGCACGGTCATCCAATCACCTGCATATTTGGCTTGATTGCCCCGAGACCTCAGATCATGTGTGATGCGCTGTGCACATGATGCGTTGTTTATACACTGTGGTAGATGATCATGCCAGTACCTGCTTGGAAATGAGTCGGTCTTTTCAAGTGGTTGAAACTCGACGTGAATTTTAAGTGAATTGGCGGCGAACTAGGTCACCTGACAACGCGATGACTGAAGCGGTTGGCAGGCGGTATTTTAGCCGCTTTAGACAAACTCAAAAAATGTCGAAATAGATTTGGGAACTTTCTTGTCGGGGATACGACATAAGCTATGCTTAAAAAGTAACCACATGATGATTAGGGCCTTTATCATGAACAGTGAATTGTCGAAAGTCGCCAAAGCCTGCACTACTGCATTGTGTTTTTGTGCCTACGGTGCATTGGCCGATATCGGGTTAGACAGTGATGAGGAATTGCTGTCTTTGAGTCTTGAAGATCTTTTGAATATTACCGTGTCTTCGGCTTCGGGGATCAATGAGAGTTATCGTGATGCGCCGGCGGCGATGGTGATCATCACTGCCGCAGAGATCAAAAAGCGCGGTTATGCCAGCTTAGATGAATTGTTACTCGACTTACCGGGGTTTGACAATTCGGTGACCAACGGCAATGGCAGCCTGACAACCTATCAACGGGGTTATAAAACCCCTTTTACCCAACGCACCTTGTTGCTGATCAACGGCATTGTCGATAATCATTTATGGACTCACGAAGCCACGTTTACCAAAACCTATCCTTTGTCGAATATTGACAAAATCGAGGTGCTTTATGGCCCTGCGGGTGCGGTATATGGCCCTAATGCTTTTTTGGGGATCATGAATGTGATCACCAAAGATGCCAAAGCAATAGCCTCAGGTGAAGACCGCTTTGACGTAAACCTATACAGCGGCAGCTATGACACTCAGAGTATTGATATGGCCGCTGCTGGTCATTTTGATGAATTCAGTTACAGCTTTTCCGCCAAATATTATTCTTCAGATGAACCGGGCATTGACGATTATGCGCCGTGGGGCTTTTTAAATGCCGAGATGTTGGCCAGCCAGGATATTTGGGGGCCGGTAGTGTACGACACCAATTTGACGGGTAATTGTGACCAAGCCGGTTGCCCACATGAGTCTAAAAATGAACCCTATGGCCGCTATCACGACCGCACCCGAGATTGGGGAATTTTAGCCGACGTCGGCTACAAAAACTTCAAAGCCGGTATCATTATGTGGGAGATGAGTGAAGGCTACGGTCCTTACTATCCGAGCGACCGTGCCCAACCCGGTAGCTTTTGGAATCGTGGTTCCAATCAATACTATGTCGAGCATAAGAAAAAAATTCGGGATGACTTATCGGTGAAAACCCGTGGCTCATATCGTGAAAGTCGGGTGTGGGGCGATTGGGCCGAGGCGGTGCCAGGCTCTAGTGCATTGAGTGGCCCCGATGCCTTGTCTTGGCTGAGTATTTCAGATTGGAATTCCATTTCCAACAGTTGGCTGTTTAAGCAAGACTACGAGTATCAATACAATGACTCGCTGCATATTAGCGGTGGGCTTAAGTACGAGAGTAAAGAATTGACCAAAGCCTACGATGTGTGCAGCTATTGGGGCGACTCGTTTTGTTCTTCGGCTAGCGCTGAAACTGCGGGCGATGGTATTGCCCTCAATACGGATATGACACTGAATATTCAGCCTGATACGCTGACCAATATGCCTGATGAAAACCTAGCGACAACCACGGATAAAGGGGTCTACCTTCAAGGCATTTGGAGCTTGGATAAGTGGCGTATCAATGCCGGTATTCGTTATGACAAAAACAGCCTTTACGGCAGCACGGTTAATCCAAGAGCATCTGCGGTTTACTATATTTCTGAGAAAGCGACGGCGAAGCTGCTTTATGGCACCGCCTTTCAAGAGCCTGCACCTATTCAGCTGTGGGGAGGCTGGTCCGGCAGAGCGGCAAACCCTGACTTAAGACCTGAAGATGCGCAAAACCTAGAGTTTATTTTCATGTATCAGCAAGCCAATTGGCTCCATGATGTCTCGGTATTTGCTGCTCACTATGAGGATGTGATCAAAGAAGAAGCGGAAAATGCCGGTGAGCGTAACACCTTTGGGGTGGAATACCGTGGTAAGTACCAGTTTGCCAATCCTATCTCTGGGGCCGGTGATGTGACTGGCTATTTATACTACACCTATACCAAAACCAAAAGCAGTGTGAGCTATGACCATGCCATCGGACAGTGGGTAGGCCAAGGGATTGCTTCGTGCGGCGCCGTCAACCAAGACTATGATCTCAGCTATGACGCCTGCAAAGACATGAACGTTGAGCTGGGGGATATTGCACCTCATAAAGTCAATGTGGGCGTAAACTGGCCGCTGTCGAAACGCTGGAACCTGAATGTGCGTGCCAACTGGGTGGCGTCGAAAAAACTCTATGTCCGTAATCCATTAAGAGATAAGGGTCGTGAAAACCAAGCCTATACAGTCGTCGATGCCAATTTAACTTATGACTTTGCGCCTTTCAGCTTGTCGTTTAAAGTGCGTAACCTGTTTGATGAAACCTACTATCATTCAGGGGTTGAAGGCGCCGAGTCAGGTGATGACTTTACTCAGCGCTCTTTGGGCTGGCGCAACTCGTTAATTCCTCAGGCCGGTCGCAGCTTTATGGTGCGCTTGAGTATGACATTTTAGAGCTGGCTGATGATTTGGTGATAAAAGCCGATGGTGGCGAAGTAGTCGTCGATGGCTATCTGTTCGTCGATACCATGCAGTCGTTGTAAGGTTTGTGCATTCGCCCTAAAGGGAAGGAAGCGATAAACATTATCGGCCACCGTGTAAAAATATTTGCTGTCGGTGCCACCTTGCACCAAATAAGGGGCGACCAAAACCTCATCGTCTAAATTACGGATGGACTGGGCGATGAGGCGATAACCCCAGCTGTCGGTAGTGGAAACTTGAGACGGCTCTGAGGTAGTGAAGGTGTCGATGGCAATGCGCTCATCGTCGATAATGGCGGCAATTTGCGCTTGTATCTCTGTTACCGTTTGTCCGGGAAAAATCCGCGCGTTGATCACCGCTTCGGCTTTACTGGGTAGGACGTTGGACTTGTCGCTGCCGGAGATCATGGTTGCCGCCAAGGTGGTATGCAGGCTGGCTGCCAATTTGGGTTGACTCATTACCACCGATTTAACCAATGGGGCGGTGAGCCATAGATTGGCCATGATAGCTCTGGTTTTCCAGTCGGCGCTGGCGCCAATGGCATCAAAGGTCTGGCGGGTAAAATCTAAAGAAGGCTCAAGTGCGCGGTTTTCCAACTTCACGATGGCAGCTGCGAGTATGCCGACAGCGGTGTGCTTAGGTGGCTGAGAAGAATGTCCACCCTGTGTTGTTACGCTTAAGCGATAGTTGGCAAAGCCCTTTTCGGCAATGCCGACTAAGGCAACCGGACGGGTCACCCCTTTCATCATGCCCTCGGTGATCGCGCCACCCTCATCTAGAACAAACTCAAAGTGGATATTATTGGCGGCAAAATACTCGGCAATTTTAGCAGCGCCGTTACTGCCGCCGATCTCTTCGTCGTGACCATAGGCAAGATAGAGGTCGCGCTGTGGTTTAAATCCTTGGTTTAACAGTAGCTCCAATGCTTCGAGTTGTGCTATTAGACTGCTCTTATCATCCATGGTACCACGACCATATATGGCATGATCTGTCACCACACCGGCGAAGGGTGGGTGAGTCCACTTCGAAGCGGTATTGCTGTCTACCGGCACGACATCCATATGCGCCATCAGCAATACTGGCGGCAGTGCGTTTTGCTGGCCGCGCAGGTGGTAGACCAAGCTGTAGTTGTTGAACACATGTTTGGTTGTGGCAGCATGAACTGCTGGAAAGTTATGCTCGATAAACTGGTGAAATTGCTGAAATGCTTGGCTGTCGATAGCATCGGGGTCATCATAGGACACTGTGGGGAATGTAATGGCCTGACTTAGCCTGTGGACGGCCGATAGGCGGTCAAGGTTTAATGGTGCGGTTTGCTTGGCCGCTGCTAGCTGCTGGTCGTCAAATGCCGTATGTGTGCGTACAACGACCACTGCAACTACCAGAACCACTATGGTTAAGAGCACCTTTATTGTTGTTTTCATTACCTAACCCCTTAGTCTGAGAGTGGGTATTTTGAAACATCGGCTAACGAATTTAAACTGGGTTTGTAAAATAAGTTTTGTATACTTAAATGGCGGGAAGCCTTAGTTTGCCTAAAACACTAAAGTCAAACCAAGAAAATCATGTATAAAAAGGGCCTGTGGATTAATGAAACAGTTTATTAGCCGATTAAAAAAACGACAAGTCTTTAGGGTTGCCGGCATTTATGCCGTATCGGCTTGGCCTTTAATTCAAATTGCCGATTTGGCGGTGCCGGCCTTAGGTTTGCCCGACTCTGTTTTAACCCTGTTGTTGACCATTTTTATTGCCGGTTTTCCACTGAGCTTGGTTTTTGCCTGGCTGTTTAACTTTACCGACAAAGGCATTGTCAGGGCGACTAAGCAAACCGACGAAGCCAATGACCCAAAGGCCAATAGGCAAACCTTGATAGCGGTCTCTGGCTCTTTGACCGTCGTACTGTTGCTCACCTTGGGCTCGCAAATGTTTACGGACAAGTCAGCCGCACCGCAAGCTGAGGAGCAATTGGCAAGTGAAGCCACCACCCCGACACCGCCGAGTGTCTTGCCCCAAGTGGTGGATGATGGCAAAGCCTCTATTGCCATTTTGCCTTTCGTGCCTTTTAGCGCTGACCCACAAGATGAGTTTTTTGCCGATGGTATGGTCGAAGAACTACTCAACTTATTGGCTAAAATTCCTGAGTTGCGGGTCGCGGCTCGCACCTCCTCATTTGCCTATAAAGGCGTCACAGATAAGTCCATTCCACAGATCGGCAAAGAGCTTGGTGTCGGCACCATCTTAGAAGGCAGTATTCGCAAAAACGATGTCACCAACAAAGTGCGGGTGACCGCACAATTGATTAAAGTCAGTAGTGGCGAACATCTTTGGTCTCATACCTTTGATAGAGAATATCGTGATATTTTTCAGATCCAAGACGAAATTGCCCGCGCGGTGGTCAAGCAGATGAAGGTCACTTTGCTCGGTAATAGTGAGCTTACCGCCTTTACCCCGCAAACCACCAGTATCGATGCCATGGTCGCCTTTGGTAAGGGGCAAAAAGAGATGGGGCATCGCACTGCCGAATCGCTCAATGCGGCCTTGGCGCACTTTCAGCAGGCCGCTGAGCTTGACCCTCACTATGCCAGAGCGTTTGCCGCCATGGCCGATGTTTACAATTTACTGCGCATCTATGGTCACCTTGACGCCAAGTTGGCCAAACAAAATGCGGCCACAGCGGTAGAGCAGGCGCTGAGTTTGGATGATAAACTGGCCGAAGCCTATGCTGCCAAGGGGCTGCTTTATCGTGAAAGCGACGAAGCGCTGGCTGAGGCATCTTTTAAACGTGCCATAGAGTTAAACCCCAACTATGCACCCGGCTACATGTGGTACGGCACTTTGCGCCGACAAAAAGGCGATCAACAAGGGGCTCACGAACTCAAGAAAAAAGCGTTTGAGTTAGACCCCAAATCACCAGTGGCAGCCTACTTGTTGGCGATGAGTCACTATCTGTTGGGGCAGGAAAACCAAGCCATGGAGCTGTTTTCTCATATCATTGCCAACGATCCTTATTATCCCGGCGCCTATAACTTGGTGGGCGATATTCTATTTCGTAGTGGGCGCTTAGATGAAGCGGTGCAAATGTACCAAAGAGCACTTGACGTCGATGAATACAATGCCGATGCGGTTAAAGGTATGCTGGTGTCGTATGCCGATTTAGGTAGCTTTGAGCAGGCGTATCAATGGTTTGGTTACGCCGACAAACGCAATGGTATGTTTAATCAGTCTCAATATAACCTGCTTAAGTTTCGCTATCTGCTGGCCAAAGGCGAACGGACTGAGGCGATAGACTTACTGCAAAATACTGAACTGACTGCGGAAATGGGACCGCATTTTGACATGGTGCTCAATGCCACCAAAGCCTATTTTATCGGTAATTACCAAGGTGCCATCAGTGCATTTGAAAGTCTCAGAGCGCAGCCTGATAGCAGCAATAACTGGTTTTATCAGACCGATGGCGGTAGGGCCGCCATCCATCTGGCTCACGCTTATAAGCAGCTCGAAATGAGCGACCAATTTAATGCTCTGGTTGCTGGTTTTGAGCAATATTTACAATCGGTTAAAGACACCAGAGCCAACGACCCCAATTACTATTACACCATGGCGATGTTGCGGGCGATGCAAAACAATGTCACAGAAGCGTTTCATTATCTGCAAGGGGCCATCGACGTCGGCTGGGTTCAGGTGTGGCAAGCGCAAAACGAACCGGTATTTGCCAAGCTCAGTAACGATATTCAATTTACCCTGATGATAGGCTCGGTAAAAAGCCGACTTGCTTCTATGCGCCAGCGTATGCTCGATGACAAAGCCTACTCAATGGACAAAGCTATCTGACCCATCGGATGGAGTGCCTCGAGCAATGGCGGCAATTAAGCCGCCGCAACAGGTGGGGTTTGCTGCACTGTTGAGCGTTGTGGCTTGTCACTTGGTAAGCCGCACAAAAATCTCAGCGGTTTTACCCGTTTGATCATTTCGTATCCGCCTAAACAGCCGACAACAGTGAGGGTAAGCAACAACGGCGCTTCAACGTATGGTGTCAACGACAAGGGTTTTAACCACCAAGCAAAAACAATGATTAAGGTTTGATGTAACATGTACCAAGGTAAAATGGCCGTGGTGGCATAGCCCAATTGCTTGCTCGGCCGATTGAGCCAAAACCCGGCATAACCTAACACACAGAATATCCATGCCCAGTGGTTGAGCGACAGGATGAAGACATAGACTGATTTGACCAAAACATTGGTATCGAACTGGGCAGCAAATTGGGTGAAGGCGTCATGACGGTCGGCGATGCTCAGGCTATAGCCTAGCAGTGCAATGATGAGCAACCAGCGGCGTTTATCAATCATAAACTGCCACCAGTGACGCTGCCCCACAAAGAGATAGCCCAGCGAAAACACCAGTAAATATTTGCCGTGATTATACCAATCGCCGAGAAGTGCATTGGTTGGAGGGTATTGCTGGCGCAATAGCAGCCAAATGATGCCAAGTGCAGCAGTAGCCAGCAAAATCATCACCAGCGAAGGCAGTTTGCTCAACAGTTTACTGTGACTTAGGCACTCAAGGGGTCGCTTGAGTAAAATAAACAGCAAGCTGTACAGCCACAAATAGGGCAAAAACCATAAGTGATTCCAAGTGAGCAAGCCGATAGGTGAATGGTGTTCCGTTAACAGCGTGGTATTTGGGTTGATGTAACTCGACCAAAATGCCCAAAAGCCCGGTTCAATCAAATTTTGGCTGAGGGCTTCGTAATACACCTGCGGCGACACCACAACAAACATACCAAATAGCAAAGGTACCATCAGCCGCATGGTACGCAGCCTCGCCAATTGCATGGCAGAATATTTCTGCTGTACTAAAGCTAAGGCGATGGCGGCAATAAAAAACAACAAAGACATGCGCCAAGGGTTGGTCAGTATCATCAGATCTTGTAGTGGCACAGAGGTGATATCGCTTTTAATGTGCCAACCCCAGTCTGCCACGTAATACATACCAGTGTGATACAAGATTAAGACGGCAAAGGCCAAAACGCGCAGCCAATCGATATCGTATCGCCGCTGTTGTTCATTGTATGTCATGGTTTCCTCCTATAGAATTTGCCGCCTATAATGCGCTGAACCGTCAGCGCCGAATATCCCTAAATGGCTGTTGTGACGGGCCTTAGGGATAAGTGGTGGAATACCGGGATAAACGAAAATGACATTCCTTGCTCAAGTTGAAAAAAACAAAATTCGCTATGGCTATCTGGTGATTTTTTTGTACTTGTTGGTAAACAACACCATCAACGCATCGAGTGTGTGGATGGAACACACCAGAGAAGGCAACCCCACTATTGCCATGTGGGAGCCATTTGTTTGGGAATATACCAGTGCCGTGAGCACCTTTTGTTTATTGCCGTTGCTTTTTTACTTCTTCGATAAATATCCGCCGCGTTTCACAGCGGTAAAAAAACAACTGCTGGTTCATCTGGCTGCAACCATCATCTTTTCAATCCTACATGTGGTGATCATGGTGCTGTTAAGAGAATGGTTATATCTGTTGAACGACGGCAATTACGACTTTGGCGCTTGGCCAAGAGAGCTGTGGTTTGAATATCGCAAAGATGCTTGGGGCTATGTGCTGGCTTTTATGGTGTTTCATACCGTAAGAAACCTCTACTCGCGCATTAAGGGGGAGGCCAGTTTGGTCGTAGAAAGTGAAGAACAGATGGACAAAAGCCAAGCGCCAGCACACTTTTTAGTGAAAAAGTTAGACAAAGAATTCTTAATCAAAACTGCCGACATTCAATGGCTCGAATCATGTGGCAACTACGTTAATTTACATTGCAACGGCAGAATTTATCCTTATCGTTCGACATTGGCCGATTTGGTCGAAAAGCTCAGCTCAGCAGGCTTTAGCCGCGTTCATCGCAGCTATGCGGTATGCCACAATGCCATTGAACATATTAGCTACCAACCCAGTGGTGATGGCGATATCAAGCTAAAATCTGGGCAAACACTAAAGCTTTCTAGGCGTTTTAAAGATGCCCTTAAACAGAGTTTGAGCTAATCGCCAATGTTTGAACTCGAATTGGTTAAAGCAGCCTTAGTTTAATTGCGTAATAGAGGTCTTAACATACCTTCTAAGCCGTTGAGCTTTACTTCGTATATTAAGGCCAGCTGTTCACCCAGTTTCCCATTGGGAAAGCCCTTTTGGTGAAACCACACTAAGTAAGGTTCGGGCAACTCTAGTAATTTGCGTCCAGCATATTTTCCAAATGGCATGGTTTGGTTAATGGCGTTGATGAGTTGTTGATTGTCCATTACAAACGATATTCCCGTTGCTTGTTGGCGAGTATATCAAGCAATTGTTGATGATTGCCCTTATACACAATGCGATGTTGTTTTTTGCCGAGTTGATACTGATACAGTGGGTCGTAGTAGTCCCGTAAGAGCACTTCAATCCACTGTAAATGCCCAGTCGCATCATTTTGCGACAACTGTTTGGCCAACGCCGCATCGAGGACCGTTTTGAGTTCGCTGTAACGCTCGGCTCCTAAACGTTTGCGAATAGCAAATAGGGCGTTGTGCAAGTGCTCGCTGAGTCCCAAAAAGCCTTGCTGTGGGTCGTGCAACATAAATGCGTCTAGCATATCTATCACATAACTTTTTAAAATTCGTAAGCAACGCTGTTCAAAGCTGTCTTGTAGCATATAGACCGGCGCTTGTGCCATTTTTTCCCGCAGGTGCAGCGGTAAGGCGCAACGGCCGATAAGACGGCTTTCATCTTCGGTGATAATCACCCCCAATTGCGCCTGTTCAATCTTAAGCAGATGTTTGGCAATGGCGTTTTCGAAGTCGATTTGGCTTGGTTGTGGGGTGATGTTTTTGCCAAAGGCCGAGCCGCGATGATTGGCCAGCCCTTCTAAATCCAGTGCGCCGTTGAGGTCATCCAGTAACTCGGTTTTGCCGCAGCCGGTTTGACCGCCGACGATTAATAATGGCAGTTGTGTGGTGATGGTTTCGCTTTGTTGGGTCAAAAATTGGCGAAACGCTTTATAGCCCCCTTTGATTAAGGGGATGTCTCTGCCGGTTTCAACAATCCACTGCTGCGATATCCGTGAGCGTAAGCCGCCGCGAAAACAAAAGATATGGCTATTGGGATGCGTATCAAAATAATGGCACCAATTGTCCAATCGCTTTGCTTTTACTTCGCCGCTAACCAGTTTGTGGCCTAAGCTGACGGCTTGGTCTTGGCCGTGCTTTTTGTAGCAAATACCGACATCTCGACGTTCATCGTCGGTCATCAGCGGCAAATTGACGGCGTTTAAAATTGTCCCTTTGGCGTATTCAATCGGCGCGCGCACGTCGATCATTGGGGTCTCGCTTAGGGCGATGTCTTTATAGTTATCGACAAGCTGCATTAACGTATCATTACCCGATAAGGAGCATCATCGTCACTTAGCTCGCCGATGCATTCAAGCGTTAAACCAAGCGTGCTCGCTTTGGCATTAAATTCATCAAGGCTGTCGGGACTAACGGCCAGCAACAGGCCACCGCTGGTTTGCGGGTCGCACAATAGCTGTTGTTGACGTTCGCTCAAAGGTGCCGCTTTATGACCATAGCTGTCAAAGTTGCGCTTTGAACCGCCGGGAATACAGCCTAATTGACGGTAGTGTTCAACGGCCTCCAGTAACGGTAATGCCGCTTCGTTGATGGTGGCGCTGAGGTTGGCGCCTTCACACATTTCAATCAGATGACCCAACAGGCCAAACCCGGTGACGTCAGTCATGGCTTTTACCCCGGATAGTTCGGCAAACTCGGCGCCGACACTATTGAGCTGGCACATTGCCGCAAGGGCGATAGATTCATGCTCAGCTTGCAGTTTTTGCTGTTTTTGCGCAGTCGTCAAAATACCAATGCCCAACGGCTTGGTTAAGAACAGCTGGCATCCGGCCTTAGCACGGTCATTACGTTTGAGTTTATCGAGTTCGACAATGCCGGTAACGGCGAGGCCAAAGATAGGTTCGGGCGAATCGATGCTGTGACCTCCGGCCAATTGAATGCCGGCCTGATGACAGACTTTTCTGCCGCCTTCAACAACGCGCTGGGCGATTTCCGGTGCCAAGACATTGACCGGCCAGCCCAATATGGCGATGGCCATAATCGGTTTGCCGCCCATGGCGTATATATCGCTGATGGCGTTGGTGGCGGCTACGGCACCGAAATCTTCCGGGTCATCGACAATGGGCATGAAAAAATCGGTGGTGCTGATAATCCCCATACCATTGCCAATATCGTAGACGGCAGCGTCGTCGCGACTTTGGTTGCCGACAATCAGCTTATCATCAGAAAGTGATGGTAGCTGGCTTTGTAAAATGGTGTCTAAGACTTTGGGTGAAATCTTGCAGCCGCATCCTGCGCCATGGCTATATTGCGTGAGTTTGACCATATGTTTGGCTTATTGTTGTATAACTTACTTACAATGATGATCCCCAAAGCTGAGCGTCATGTAAAGACAAAATCACTGCAATTTATTACTATGGCTGCCTCTTTGTCACAACAACTTCAATGTAAGGACTTCTTGTGTTTAGAAAAAACCTTAAAACTCTTGGCCTGTCAGTGGTGTTTTCACTGGTCGGTTCGGTGGCCGTTGCCGCTACGCTCAACCCAGACCAACTCAAAGAAATCAACACCCTTAAACAAGCGGCGCTCAATGGCGAAACCGCATGGCACCTCGATGAGTCTTTAACCACAGAAGTCGGCCATCGTATGATAGGCTCGGTTGGCGACAAAAAAGCCATCGCTTGGGCCAAAGCGAACATGAAAAAGCTCGGCTTTGATAAGGTATGGACTGAGGAGGTGACTTACACTCAGTGGCATCGCGGCGATATTCAAGCCAGCATTGTGGCGCCTTACCCGCAAAAGCTGGTGGCCATTGCTTTAGGTGGTAGCATTGGCACACCAGAGGGGGGTATTAAAGCCGAAGTAGTACACTTTGACACGCTAAAAGACTTAGAAGCGGCCAAACCAGGCTCATTAGCAGGCAAAATTGCTTTTATTTCCCATCGCATGAGCCGCGAAATT
The DNA here is from genome assembly GCA_041583135.1 of Alteromonadaceae bacterium. GTDB lineage: Bacteria > Pseudomonadota > Gammaproteobacteria > Enterobacterales > Alteromonadaceae > JABSOG01. The sequence continues at coordinate 16,766 of JBFHGJ010000076.1, forward strand.
GATGGTCGTGGCTACGGTCCTGTCGTTGCCGGTCGTAGTCGCGGCGCTCAGGTGGCGGCTGAAAAAGGCGCGGTAGCCTTTGTTTTGCGCTCGGTCGGCTCGGATAATAATCGCGTTGGACACACTGGTGTGATGCGCTATAAAGACGGCATCAAAGCTATTCCCGCTGCAGCATTATCGAACCCCGATGCCGATATGCTGGTGCGTCAAGTTAAACGTGGCAAGCCAGTCACGATGCAACTTAAAATGACTTCAAAACGTATGGATGAGCAAACGGTCACCTCTGCCAATGTGATTGGCGAGATCACCGGCAGCGAAAAGCCCGATGAATTTGTTGTCATGGCTGCCCATTTGGATAGTTGGGATGTTGGTACCGGTGCGCTTGATGATGGTTTGGGTGTGGCTATCACTATGGCTGCCGGTCACCATATTGCGCAATTGCCACAACGACCTAAACGTTCTATTCGAGTGATCTTATTTGCCGGTGAAGAAGTGGGTCTTGTTGGTGCCTATCAATATATGGAGAAAAATGAAGCTAATATGGGCAAGCATGTGATTGGTGTCGAATGGGATTTTGCCAACGGCCCTATCTATGATATGCGTCCGGGTGTTGGTCCTGAATCACTCAATGCGATGCGAGAATTCGCTCAGCTTATCGCCCCAATGGGTGTGAGCCTAAACCCAATGAACAACTCTCAAGGGAACTCAGATATCAGACCCCTAGTGGCAGCCGGTATGCCTGCTACCAGCTTTTCAGCCGATGGCACAGACTACTTTGATTACCATCACACTGAGAATGACACCTTAGATAAGGTCGATAGAAAGGCTTTGCCAACCAATACGGCGATTTACGCGATGTTTGCCTATTTCACCGCTAACTCTGGCGTTGATTTTAGAAAGTAATAGAGCAAAAACATTGAAGGTGTCAGACACCAAACTTAACAGAACGTTGAAGGTGTCAGACACCAAACTGAACAAAAACCAATTTTTCAACAGGTTAGTTCGTTAGGTGTCTGACACCTCGATTGGGCATCCTGCTATCCCTGACGCCACGTCGCGAGAACATTTGGTCAATTTTTGTTTGATTAGATTTATCTGTCATTGTATAATGAGCGCGGAATTTTTAAGTAAATAGGACGTTGTAATTATGAAACTTGTTAAATCTATCGCCTTGGGCGCTACTCTCCTGTGCTCTTCATCAGCTGCTTTTGCCGGGCTTTATTGGCCTTCAACCATAACCGATTGGAAGTTTTACATGGCCAATGGTGTGGCATATATTGAATCCCCTCAAATCCCCGAGCATTGCGCCAACAATCGCATGCACATTCCCTTGGATGGTACCTCACTAAACGAAGCAATCTACGGCTATGCACTCGCCGCTTGGTCAATGGGCAATCAAAAGCTTGATTACACCATCAATAGCGAGCAAACCGAGTGTGTCGTATATGCGCTGAAAGCCTCCGATAAGTAGGCTACTTTAATTCGGGCTCACCGTGAGGCGTAGAACTTGCCCTTTTCGTTCCTAGTCTGCTTCAAATTTGATTGCTTTATGCCTGCACGGATGCAGGTAATTAGAACAACGCAGGAGCAGTTGTCGAGTGTGACAAGAGCGGCTCAAATTTGGCTTGCCAGAAACGAAAACTTCAGCATTCTCCCTATGTTCTGGAGTTAAGTGCGGAATTTAAGTCAGCTGACCCCTTTTAACCCGAATTGAGGCTAAGTAACACATCGGCACCTAATATTGCACCCTCGAAGGGTTTTATCCTTCAGGGGCAATACAGAGGTGCAAAATTTGTTGGTCTTGGCGTTGCTGCCAAAGCTGGCATCATGTACTACTTCTATGGAAATCTAATATGTTGTTTACAGGAAACAGCCGTCTGGCTGCCGCCACCTTACTGCTAGGTGCAGCTGCGGCAAGCTCGGCACATGCATCGTCTTGGGCATCAATCCAAGGTAAAGCCCGGGTTCTCGTACCAAAACCTTCACTTTCGGCAGTGGTAGCGCCAAACTTTAATTATGGTACAGCAGCCGAGATCACCTTAGGTGACTTTGGCGACACGTCAGCCATTTATTATCGTCAATACCATTGGCAAGGAGACGCTTCTAATGGCAGCTATGCCACACCAAGCTCTTGGCAATGTCAGGATTTAGCAACACTAAAAAGCAATAACCTAAATCTAAAACTCAATTTTTCCGATTCAGGGCGCTACAAATATGATGTGGTAGCGGTAATGAGAAATACCGCCTGCGACCTTAGAGCTTTTGCTGCCGGAAACCTGGTTGCTTCGCCGATATATAGCTCCAACGAGTTTTTAGTCATAAAAGATGACACTCTGACACTTGCCGACTCCAGCCTAGCACAGAGCACGGCAACCCATAGCGGCAAGTTGTCGAGCTATGATTTGCGTCTTAAGTGGTTAGCCATCGACGGTGCCTCAAGCTACCAAGTGGCGTTGAAAAAAGACCATGTCCCCTACTATTTTAATGTCACCGACAGCGATTATCGGTCTCAACTGTTGATTAACAATCGTAACTACTACGAGGTTAAGGACCAGTACGACCAAGCCACCGGTACCTTTACTCCCTATACAGGATTTGGTGACTATAACTTCTCTGTCAAATACTGTCTCAACAACAACTGTTCAAAAGATATCGACTACCAAGGCGACGATTTAACGGTCAAACCCTTGGCGCCAAGATCTTTCTATGCCGAGACTTCTGACAATAAAACCATCACATTGGATTTCATCGCGGATCCCAGAACCCCGGCGTTTAAATTTATCTCCTATTACCAAGCACCTGGCGCCACCGACCGAGTCGTAAGCACATTACCACTCAAAGTGCCTGACGGCCAAACTCAAACGACAACGACCATGACCGGTGGTCTTCCATATAACTACTACGTCCGTCAATATACACCAGGAAATGATGGTAAATATTGGCATGACATTGTGGCCTGCAAAGACACATTAGATGACTGTCAAGTCACTAAAGCATCGGGGAGCACATTCGGAGCGACCATCGTTTATCAGGACGATCAACCTGAAGGTGAGGTCGATTCTTTCATCCCCGGCAGCGACAAAATTACCGGTTGGGCAAGAGATAACGATGCACAATCTACCGAAGTTAAGTTGTTGGTCAACGGTATTGAAATACCAGGGTTGACCGCGACTGCCAACCAAGCCAGAAACGGCAGTAATTACGGCTTCGAATTGACCAATCTCGCCGCTACGCTCAGCAACAATGGCATCGATACCAATAAGACTCTGGCGATGGAAGTCATGATTCGCAATATGCCGTATGCGGAATTTAAACCTTTGCAATCATTCACTTTATTGGGTTTAGATTCAGGCCTACCACATGCGGTAAATGATGCTTTCTCAGTTCAAACCGGACAGGTCAACACACTAAACGTCTTGGCCAATGACTTTGTCACTGAAAATTACAGTCTGAGCATTGACCCGGCCAGTATTACTCAACCGGCTCACGGTTCGGTATCTATCATTAACAACCTAATCGAATACACACCATCGGGTTCATCCCTGAGCAGTGATTCGTTTACTTATCAGGCTCAGTACACATTGCCGAACAATACCGTAGTCAAATCTAATCCTGCGACAGTGCATTTGTACTTCTCGCAAATTTTGGCAAAAGACGACGTTGTTTATACGGACTGGTCAGAATCGAGCAGCAGCTTCACCAGTAATGGAAATACGGCCTTGTCGCGCAGTACCAGTCAAATGATAAGCCACAACGTGTTGTCAAATGACAGCAATGTCAGCTTCGGTGACGTCTCTGTGGTACTGCAAAGCAATCAAGGTGCCAGCGGTCAGTTCACCGTCAACGCCGACAATTCCGTAACCTATACCCTTACCGGTTCAATATTGCCGAGCGATTGTGCAACCTACCAAGTGAAAAAAGGCAACGATGAGATCTCCAATCCCGCTAAATTCTGCGTCTATATGGGTATGAAACCGTATAACGATAGCATCGGAGTGTCTGCCAACAGCAGCGCTAATTCCGACAAAAGCAAGGCTGATATCTTCGTGTTACATAACGACAACATTTTGGTTAGCCCTGGGGTTACAAAAAAACCTTTTGTGCGCATGTCACCGACTAAAGGCACTGTTGTTATTAAACAAGCGCAAAACAGCCTTTATAACAATGGCGACTTTTACATCGAATATACCCCTAAAGATGGAGTAAGTGGTTTGGATACCTTTACTTACTCGATTCAGTTAAACAACGAGGAACCTTTGACTGGCGTTGCAACTGTGACGGTCGCAATCGGTGAGCTGCCTGTTAAGCCGAGCTTTATCGTCAATGATGCCGTAAGCGGTAGCACCATTGATATGCGCTGGAGCAATGTGGCCGGTGCGACCACCTATGAATTTCAACACGCGTACTCTGCATTACAACAGCAAGTCGGAAACCTTCAAGAGGTGATGTGGCAGACGCTATCCAATCAGGCCAATCAAACGACCTATCAGTTGACCAATGCAACTGCCGGTTATCATTACTTCAGAGTACGCACTTGCGGCGCTCAAGGCTATAACTGTAGCGGATGGGAAAACTCTGCTGAAGTGATTGTTTTACCTGAAATACTTGACGCACCAACCATTGCCGGTCCCAACAGCTCTGGCCATTTTGTGGTTAATTGGCAACGTGTTGACGGTTTGATCAGCTATCGCCTCGACAATGCGACTTGTACAACAAGCTGTGATCAGCTGGCGCCGAGCGACTGGTCAGGCACGACCATACAAGGCAGCGAAAAGCAATTGGTCAAAGACAAAACCAATGGCACATTTGCCTACAGAGTTCGTGCCTGCCTGTCAGGCGGTCATTGTGCTGCCGATAGTCCGATGGTTACAGTCACCACCAATGGCGTCAACAGCAAAAAAGTTTTCCTGCATACCGACCTGCTTGGCAGCCCAGTGGTCGAGTCTGATGAAAATGGCAATGAGTTATAAGGAATGGAGTTGTTAAGTATGAAACTTGAAATAATTGCACAATCAATAGCACAGGCAGTGTCATTGTCGAAGAGCCTGACAAGGCCCCTGGGCGTATTGAGCTTGACTGCGGCACTGTCTGCACCGGTGATGGCTGTGACGCTTGACGATACTGTTACGTCAAGTAGTAGTGACACCAGTCAACCCTCTGAAGAAGAGACCATGTATGCACCACAGGACTACATCTCGGATTTTCCGGGTGAAATGATTGGTCTGCAAGGGCGTGAAATCAAGTTGGTCTATGATGATGTCGATATTCCGGGTAATGGTGGCATGGATCTAGTGGTCACTCGTCGTATTAACTTTTGGGGTCGAATGGGTATTCTGTTGCCGAGTATCAATTTGACAAGGTCATCCGATAGCACTACTTCCAATGAAGCATACAATGACAGCTGTTTGGGTGATTACTACAAACTGAACGTATACATGGGTGGCGATCGTTTGACTTCTGCCGGGGTGGCGACCTCTGCCGATGTTCCATCCGGCACCATTGCCGTTTACGGCAATAATGTCTATTTGGCCTGTGACCCCAACAATAGCAATATTGCCGAACTGCATTTGCCCGATGGTAAAAAGCATCGATTTATACCTGATAACGAGGCAACTCCACGCTTATTAAAATTGTTTGAAACCGTTGACCGTTACGGCAACCGCATTAACTATGAATGGGAATATCTCTATAAAGATGGGCAAGTCAATAACCGCCGTATCAGCAAAATCTCCCGACAAGACAGCCCAACCCTGACGCATGAAGTCAACTTCGTCTATGATACGATTGAATATAGCAATGGTAATACCAGTGAAGAGTTAACACAAATCACCTGGAACAACGGCACCAAGTCGGTCAGCTACGGCTATGACGACAGAGGCATGATTGCCTCTGCCACCGACTCGGTTGGCCGTACCACAACCTATGAATACGACCCGGAGAATGGCGGTTGGCTGTATAAAGTTATCACACCGACGGGCCTTTCGGTCACTTACACGCTGATAAGACCCAATGGTCGTGCCGGTGCTGGTGGAGGAGCCAAAAGCGAGAACGAAAGCAGCTTCTGGGCTATCGAGAACGAAACCCCTATCACCAGTATACGCCCTCGTAGCGACTGGCTGATGGGTGGTGAGGAATACTTCGCAGTTTCCAGCCGTACTATCGAAGGACCGGGCATTGAGCCGAGAACGTTTAAGTATGTAGACGACATCATTTATGGCACCAGTGAATCGCAGCTATACATCATTCAACAGGACTATGATGGTGAAGAGGACCTCATTACGGCGTACACGTTCCGCCACTCTCCAAACACTAACCTTCATGGACGAATTAGACAGGTCCGCCTGTACAGTACGAGAACTTCAAGTGAGCAAGACTATCAAACACTGCCGAGCAACGCTCTACTCTATCAAAAAGATACCGTGTGGCAGCAGCTGGGCATGTCAACAAATGTTGGTTGTACCGACAGGACCAGACTCAATATCATCAATCAACAAGACTGTAGAAGATTTGTCACAGCCTCGACCACAGTGAAAATCCGCAATAGTGATGGCGACGATGTATTTACCACCACTTACAGCGATTACAACACCTATGGTACTTCCGGCAAGCAGATCCAGCAGTTCGGCAACAATAGCCGAATGATTAAACAGAGCTATGACCATGATATCGAGCAATGGATCCTAAACCAGCCGAGGCTCAAGCAGATTGGTGCGACCGAAGGCACCTTGGAAGCAGTAGAAGAGAATGTTTACTATGACAAAAACCATAGTGACTATCCGTTTTACCTAGAGCAAACCAAATCTTTTGGCGTCTGGCAAAAGAAGTTCAGCCAATACCATAGCCATGGTGGTGTGCAGAAGGTTGAATACAATGCTTTGTTGACTGGCTCTGGCGTATCGGGTAACCGCTATACAGAGTATCAGGACTACAAGCTGGGCACAGCGCAAATGACCAAAGTACCAAACCGATACGGCAGCGGTACAATGACATCATCAAACGAACTCGATACGAGTTCGGCCATTCGTGTCGAAACTCATACCGACTTTAACGGCCATGTTGTTTATAAAGGTTTTGATGACAAAGGCCGTGAGCTTTACGTCGATTATGCCGATGCAAACCAAGCCGATGTGCGCTTTGAGTATATTGACGGCTCAACCAGCTCGGGACCGGTAACGATTGAACAGCGCTGCGTATTGAACGGTAACAGAAGCAATTGTGATGGCGATGTGCTATTGACCACTACCACCACATATAGCGCGAAAATGAAGCCGTTAAGCGTGGCCAAATCCGATGGCTTCACCACCATTTATCAAAATACCCAATATGATGCATTGGACAGAGCGGTCAAAGTATCTTATCCATCTTACATGTCGGGCCATGAAGAAGGAAAATCCACAAGCTATGACCCTATGGGCCGAGTAACGTCTCATACGGTTTATGGCGGCGGAACAACCACAACCAACTACCTGCAAGAGAATAAGGTGGCAGTCACCGATCCGCGCGGTAATGTGACAACAACCAGTTATCAGGCATTTGATGGGCCGAGTTATAAGACGGCGACAAGAATCGAATCACCTGAGAGTGTGACGACCGATATTGCGGTTAATGTATTTGGCGAAACAGTTAGCGTTACTCAATCCGGTTTGCGTAACGGGGTGGCGATCAGTGATACCGAAACCCGCCTGTATAACAGTCGGCATCAGCTTTGTATGATCAAGCGCAACGATGTCGGCAACAGCTATTTCAAATTCAATGCCATAGGTGAGACCATTTGGCAGGCTGCCGGTGTCAGCGGTAGCAGTTGCGATAACGATGGCAGTGCATTAAGCAGTCAGAAAATCTCATTCGCCTATGATAATCTCGGTGATAAATGGATTGAATCCTTTGGTGACAATACTCCACAACGCACTTATACCTTGGATAACAACGGTAATCTCAAAGAGATACGAACGGTTGATTTTGTACAAAGCTACAACTACAACAGTGTAAATGTGTTGGAAGATGAGTCTTTAACCATCGTTGCCGACAACAAAGTGCTTACCCTGGATTATGGCTATGACGCCATGGGAGCATTGGCCAGTTTGAAATATCCGGGGGATACTCAGCCTATTGAATATGCACCGGATGCCTTTGGTCGTGCTACCAAGGCCGTGCGTGACTTTGGCAGTGGATTGCAAGACGTGTTTGCTTTCCCGGGAGTGTCTTATCATCCCAATGGCATTATCGAAAGTTTTACCTATGGCAATGGCATATTGCACCAAACCAACTTAAACCAGCGTTTGGCTCCTCAATATATCAACGATTTCGGTTTGCTTGACCTCACTTACAGCTACGATGACAACAACAACATCACTTCGTTGCTCAACGCTCGTGAGAATGGCGCATACAGCCTGACCAGCTTGAGCTATGACGGTTTAGACCGTCTGACTGCAACTGTTGGTGGTTCTAAGATAGGTTCTAGCAACCTGACTTACGATGGTCTCGGCAACATTCTAAGCTACAGCAACAACAGCTTGGTCAATGGCCATAATTTGTCTTACACCTATGACAGCCGCATGCGCCTGTCAAGCCTCAGCGGCAATGGCAGCAGCGGCTACGACTTTATGCAAAGCAATGTCCCCCTTAGTGACAATAACGATAGCTATGATAGCAGAGGTAATGTTATTCACAACGGTAAGCGCAGTTTTGAATACAACCTTGCCGGTCAAATGATCCAATCGGAAAGTTACAGCTATCTTTATGACGGCCATAATCGCCGTATTCGAGAGCAAAACAGCAAAGGCGTTAGCTACAGCTTCTACAGCCAATCTGGCCATCTGCTTTATCGTGAAACCCAAAATGGCGGTATTAAATATATCTTCTTAGGTGACAAACAAATCGCCAAAGAAGGTGCCGGTGTCAACATTCAAGCCGGCAGCAATATGAATTACAAACCCTTTGGTGAAAGTATCGAAGCCCCACGTGACGATGTTGGTTATACCGGTCATAAGTTTGATACGGATCTCGGGCTGAACTATATGCAGGCACGGTATTATGATCCTAAGATTGGGCGATTTTATGCGAATGATCCTTTAAGCTTTAGGGATATCCATAGTTTTAATCGTTATGCGTATGCAGCAAATAATCCATACAAGTATGTAGATCCAGATGGGAAGGATTTTACGTCTCTATATATTTCTATTGACATTCCACTTGTCGGTGGGCTTGACGTTGGAGTTGTTCAATTTGATGATATTGTTGACGGAGAGTATAGAAATGATATAGGAGTGTTTGCGACTGGCAGTGTGCCAGCCGGAAACTTAGCCGAATCAGGTATGCTTATTAATGCAGGAAGTAAGCCACTTAAAAAAGGTTTACTTGGAGCTTCAATTGGCTATGGGCAGGGAAATCATACAAGATCAACATTTGAAGGTACAAATGCCAGTATTAAGGCTGGTCTTGGTCCTATTTCTCTTGAAGGTGGCGGTTTGTTAACTGAAGGCGAATATACTGGTAGTATTGAAATAGGACCTAAATTAGGTCTTGAGGCGTATGCCCAAGGTACTGTTGCTTTTACTGTTGGTGATGCATTTTCGGCTGTCGGAAATGCAGTTAACTCAGCATTTGAAGCACTTCGCGACTATACAATAGAGACAGTATCGGATATTGGAGTCTATGAGTAATAGTAACTATGATCATATTCGATGTGATAATTGAGGGTCTGAGCCTAGGGTATGCTCACGAGTTCATTGAACTTAAAGGATTGAAAAAAGCAAAAGGGTCAAGCCCAGTTTTCAATAAACAGATGATTGGATTTGCCACAGCAGCGGGGTTTTGCTTTTGGGGCGAAATCATCACTTAACCGGGGTCGGAGTCGGTGGCATTGGCGAACGCTATGCGTTCCCGTTGGCACCGACTCTGACCCCAGCGTTCACCAATCACCCCGATTGGGCGTCCTGCCCAGCGGGAAATTATGCTTTGGCTTGTTGAGTGCCTTGTAGGCCAAACAACCATTTGCCATAGAGATAAATACCTACCGCAGAGAATACGCCGATACCACCGATGATGTACCACGCCATGCCGACGTTGTGAGATGAGTAGAGCAACTGAGTCAGGGCTTGTGGCGTATCGCCTGTAAAGCTCACCAACTGATTGAACGCTTCGCCGGTTGGGATCTTGTCGATATCAACAGCTGGCATGCCACGCTCAAGTAGCAACTCACGCGAGAAGTCTTCTTTTGAGGCAAAGGTTTTGTAGATACGCATACCAAGAAAACCTTCTAAGGTATTGCCGATGCCTTGTGGCAACATCACAAAACCTAAATACATGGCGGTTTTGTCTTTTGGCGCAATATTACTCATAAACTCGTTCTTTTTCGGGCTAAGCAGCATTTCGCCAACACTGAATAGTGCTACACCCAACAAGGCCATCCAAGCGAAGTTGAACAAGCCGATCACCATAATGGCAATGATTGAGAAGATACAGCCCACCAACATGGAAGTGGTGATGCGATACTTGGCGCTGATGGCGGCAAACAAGAAGCAGGTGGTCATGATCATACCGGCATTAAGATTCACCATGCCTTCTGGTAAAATCCTGGTGCCTTCATCATTCATGCCCAAAAAGAATTGAAATACGCCGTTGCTGGTGCCTTGGGCGCCAAATAAGTCTTGTACGATAACTGAGGTGTCCACCCAGTCGGCAACGTGCCAAGGCAATACGTCGAACAGAGCGAAGAATAAGAACCAAAAACCCGAAAACACAATCATATACCAGTAGACGATGGGTTTGGCGATTTCTCTAAGAGCGGCTTTGAATAAAAATTCCTGTTTGACTTCGCCGCTTTTGACCTTGCGCTTGAGTTCCAAGCGTTCTTCTTTGCCCGGCTCTTTATACATCAGCAGGAATACAAAGTTCAGGGCGATGATGGCAGCGCAGGCATAAAATACGTTTTCCCATGCCATTTGGCGGAAATGGGCGGCGGTGAGCGGGCCTAAGAAACCACCGATATTGACCACTTGGTAGAAGATCCCCCAAGCCATGGTGCGGGTTTCGCGTTTGGTGGCTTTGGCCAGCGTGCCTTGTATGCCGGGTTTGAAAATACCGGTGCCAAAAGCGAGCAAAATGGCGCCGAGCATAAAGCCGTAGTAGCTCGGAAACCAAGCCATCACTAGGTAACCGCCGATCTTGATGATGGTGGAGGCAAAAATGGTTTCTTTATAGCCCATGCGGTCGGCAACGCCACCTAAGATGATGGGCACAAAAGACATCACCAATGCCCAAATACCGAGAATATTGGCGTATTGGGTTTCTGTGATCCCCAAGCCGCCATTGGAGGCCGGATCGCGAGCATAAAGCCCTGCGGTTGATTTCACGCCGTAGTAAGCCAGCCTTTCAACCAGCTCCATACCGCCCACCAGCCAAAACACGTAGCCTAAGCTGATGATGGATGCCCACATGCCGAGTTGTTTGACCTCGGTTAAATCATTGTCGGCATAAATATTGGAGTTACTCATAATTGTTCTTCAACTGTATGACAAATAAACCTTGGCATTGTACATGAAATGTTAATGAAAAGAAAAATCGCCCGTAGGCTTGGTTATCTATTTGTTTAACAAGATGTTTCGTCAGTTGAAGGATAACGGTTGTGGTGTTTACCTCGTTGTGGCGCATTCAGTTAAAAAGCGCATGATGCCAAACTCTTGCAGCCAAGCAATTTGTGCATGATTGGCCAATAAGAAATGACCGGCGTAGTTGATGCCATTGGCAAAAATGCCGTCTAAGTTATTGCTGCTTCTTGGTACGATTAACATCCAGTCGCTGCCGAGCAGC
>JBFHGJ010000077.1:0-28386 GCA_041583135.1 Alteromonadaceae bacterium
GGTGAAATACAGGACGTATTTCATAATCCCTCCCTCACCGCCATATAAACAAAAAGGCCCAGCAGATTTTCATGCTGGGCCTTTTTGTTTATATCGACTCGGTAAGGGCCGGGTGACGAACCCGAGCTAGGGTTCGACAAAATGGCCGGGAGCCATTTTGAACGCGCTTTAGCGCGGCCCGAAGGGTGAAATACAGGACGTATTTCATAATCCCTCCCTCACCGCCATATAAACAAAAAGGCCCAGCAGATTTTCATGCTGGGCCTTTTTGTTTATATCGACTCGGTAAGGGCCGGGTGACGAACCCGAGCTACTAGGGTTCGACAAAATGGCCGGGAGCGATTTTGAACGCGCTTTAGCGCGGCCCGAAGGGTGAAATACAGGATGTATTTCATAATCCCTCCCTTACCGCCATGTAAAAGCCTTTTGAATTAATGACTTAGCGGTTTTTCTGCTTTTTGTGGATCGCCATTGGAGCATTTCAACTTAAAGGCTCTTTTTAAAATGCTTTTTATCAAATGCATTTATCTGTCTATTGGAGCTCCTTATTTGGATATTTTCCGCAAATTTAACACCTTCTGTCCTAGGGGTCTTTTTATTGTGTCTATACCGGTTGCAGGAGTCACCTCTATTCTTGTTTATTATGCAGTGTATGAAATGAGAGAAATGCTTGAGTTATATATGCAAGATAACTCTAAGTAAATCTGTCAACGCTCATTTACTGTATGACAAGAATAGATATGTAAGTATACATTTCCTGTTTTAGGTTTTTCTATTGAACACTATTTTTAAATTTTAATAGTACCTTTTATACAATTGAGTTATGTTACATCTCCAAGGATTACTGAGCTTCTACAGTTAAATATGAATAAAGATGAAGAAATTAAACAGCTTATGGGTAAAGACGCTCTTGAGCTTTGGTTGTGTGGCAAAGATAGATGGAATATATGGGTTGAACAACATCCAAAAGCAGAGATTAGCTTTCAAAATGTTGACTTTGCTGGAAAAAGAAATACCAATAGTAACGTGATCGATTTTTCAGGGTTTAATTTTCCAGAAGGGCTTGTAACCTTTTCCAATGCAAAGTTTGGAGACAACAATGTGTTATTCAATAATGTTGATTTTGGCAACGGCGATGTAAATTTTATTGGAGCAAAATTCGGCAAAGGAACTATCCAATTTGTGCAGTGTAAATTTGGGCGGGGATATGTACAGTTTTGTGGTGCTGATTTTAATGATGGAAATGTTTTCTTCAATAAAACCAATTTTGGTCATGGTTATGTTTCTTTTGCTGATGCAGTATTTGGCGAAGGCAAAGTCGACTTCAATGATGCAAGAGTTGAATCTGGCGCAGTATCTTTTCTAGGAACTTCATTTGGTAGCGGCAAAGTAACCTTTGTTCGTTTTGGCTTTGGAAATGATTTTGTCGATTTCAAGAATTCGATATTTGAAGAAGGTGATGTATATTTTGAAGCCGCTATGTTTGGTAATTCAAATGTTCATTTTTCAAATACTAACTTTGGCACTGGCAACGTTTATTTTTCGAGTGTTATTCTTGGTTCTGGTGAGTTCTGTTTCGAGAGAGCTGTATTTAAAGGGCATGCTGTTTTTTCAAATATGCTGAAAATTAACGAGGTTAAAGCAGTTTCATTTAAGGGGGCTGCTTTTGAGAAAACGTTAGATCTATCTGGTAATAGAATGAAGTGTGTACCAGACTTGCTTGAGACCAAGATTACAAACCAGATTTCTTTAGATGGTTTTTCATGTGAGCTTAATTACGTTAACCACTGGTGTCTTTTTCGTAAGGTAGAAGATCAACAAGATATCGCCAGATTGAGGCGGTTAAAAGAAACAGCTGAAAACAATAAGGATCATGAACGCGCACTGGAGTTTCATGCCCAAGAAATGAGAGCAAAACGATGGAATGAAAACCGATCCATTCTCTGGTTAACTCTTGACTGGTTGTTCTATAGAGTTAGCAACTATGGGCGTAGTATTTTCACACCAATTCTGTGTTTATTGGTTGTTTGGCTTTGGTCTTCAAGTTTTTATTTCATCGAAAGCAAATGTGTAGATATGTCTCCAAAAAAACAATTTCTAGAGGCTCTTTTATTTTCTGGAGGTCAGATGCTGCCATTTATACCGGATAGTAAGAATGTTAGAGCTGACGGGATGATTTCTCTTTTTGGCGGGGATATGGCTCCTGAACTTCATGCATCGGCATTTTTACAGAGTTTTTTCTCATTAATTTTATTTTTTCTTATTGGCTTGGCCCTGCGTAATCGTTTTAGAATTTAAGAGGCTTAGTCTGAATTAGATCAACTTTGGATCAAACCCCAGACTAAACCAGACCAAATAAGACAACCTAAAAAACAAGCAACGCCAGCACACCAAGCCATTGCTGGCTGTCAGGCACTAGCTCTGAGGGGGCGATTGGATTGCGGGGAGTAGTTTTGGACGTGCTTTAGCACGACCGAAAGGGTTAAATACAAGGTCATTTAGGTCAACGAAGCTATCTGTATCAATCCATATATTCCCAACACCACAGGTGCAGCAAAATCAATTATAAGACGGAAATAAAATATATAATCGAAATGTCTCAACTTTCTATCGGCCATCCAACTAGCTTCTGTATGAGCTTGCTCGATTAGCTCAGCTTCTGTTTTTGCACCGAACTGCTTTAGGTCTTCGTTTTTGTGGTAATCTTCGGTATCGTTCCGAATGAAACTGTAATGAATATCCTCGGCGTCATCATATTGTGCTCTATTTTGATTCTCTTTTTCCATATCTCTACTCATTATCTCGTCGTAGGCTTTGCCATGAAAGCTTCTTGTTAGCCTATCTTTATACAGTTCATAGAATTCCAACTGTGCAACTACGACAAAATGAATTAAGAAATATGCTAACACAGATAATACAAATATCCCCATGGAGGATTGCTGTGAAGGAGCAAACTTTAACCCTAAAATACCAAATTGGCTTGGCAGTTGCCCTGTCCAACCCATGAATATGCAGGCTCCAGCCAGAACCATTGTGTTGCGACGGATTTTAAGTGTTTCGTCCGACATTCGACTATCGTATTTATTTGCCATTGTTTAACTTCACAATAAAATTTTGTTATCACTTTAGTTCCAAAATGAAAACCGGTCAACAAGCCATACTAATCACCAAATATCACATCTTGTCCTCAACCATAATATTCCGAACATATCCCATTACATCTGCTTGCACCTTATCCAAAAAGAACCAAGCAAAAAGGACGTTGCTATTTCAAAGGTTGTTTCTACCAATCATCGCCACGTTGAGCATGTTAAGCAGATTGTCAGTGACAAATCTAACAGTAAGTGCTGCGTAAAGTGCGGAAGCGATATGGTCAAGAGAAAGGCCAAAAGAGGTGCACATGCGGGCAACACCTTTTGGGGATGCAGCCAATTCCCCCAATGCCGTCATATTGAAAGTGATGTGGTGTGACAGGTCCAATTGGCGGTTGGCTTGACCGCCTCAATCAATTAATGAATAATACGCAGCTTTGCTTTGTTGGTAATTTAAACAGTCATCAATGACCGCTTACCAGCAAAGGTGTCTTAATTTGTTCAAACTGAATGTTGCGTATTTAAAGGAAATTGTATTGTGAGCAATGATATTTATGCTGCCCCCGAGGCGGATTTAGAAACCGCCACCCTTGATGGGTCTAATGAGTTTTATGTGGTGTCGCCTGGTAAGTTTTGGGTGATGTATTTACTGACCTTCGGTATCTATCAACTTTATTGGTATTACAAAAACTGGGCGCTGCATTGTCAAAAACATGAAAAACAGGCGTGGCCTGTGGCCCGTGCAATTTTTGCGATATTTTTTACCCATTCACTGTTTGGCGCAGTCAATCAAAAGCTCGTCAGTGCCAAGGTTGATTATAGTTGGTCTCCCAATTTACTGGCGACCGCTTATGTCATTATGCTCCTTGCTGACCGGGTTTTCGATAGGCTGATAGTTCCCTCAAGCGAATCGGCGGCTTTAGCGATAGTCAGCTTGGCATTTTTACCATTGATTGGTTTTGTACAATATCGCGCGCAATTGGCTATCAATATGGCCTGTGGCGATCCACAAGGGGAAGGCAATAGTGGCTTTACCGGTTTAAATTTTCTCTGGATGTTGCTTGGTTTGGCCTTTTGGGGCTTGGCTTTGTTCGGTATGTCTACTTACTTCTAAACTGCCAATATCAGCGTGGTTTTTTATAGGCGCTTTTAACTGGTGGCGGGTCCATTTCCACTTTACAGGCGCCGTATTTTTGTTTCATGGTGGCGATAAACAGCGCTTTGTCGCAGGCGATGGCGTAGTATCGGCCTTTTTTTGGCAAGCTGGCGATAAACCGCCGTATCTTGTCGCGGCTACTCCATACTTGTACAAGATAATTGCCTTGGTCGGTTTTGCGCCGTGAAAAGTCGCTTGCCTCAGACTCTGAGGTAAACGGCTGATCTGTATTGCTTAGCAAATATAAGGTGTCCATGGCGCTGAGTATAGCAGCACTTTGATTTAGGCTGTATCTTGGGTGGCCTGTTTGGCGATATAGTCAAATAAGAATTTGGCGTCGTCTTTCACCCCGCCTAAGGTGGCTGAGCCACGGGTGTACATCCAAGGTAAGCCAATAAAATACAAGCCTTTTTGTTCGCCAATGCCGCGATAGTTTCGCGGGTAGCCTTCATCATCGAGGGCGAGGTCTTCAATCCAGCCAAAGTCCGGCTTAAAGCCGGTCGCCCATATTATATTGCGAATGTCGTCTAGCTGCGTATCTTCAAAGGTAATTGTATTGCCGTTTGCCGCGATGGCTCTGCCAACTGACTTTACATTGTCTTTACGTAGTAATGCTTTTAGGTCGGTGCCGATGATGGGCTGGGCAATTTTGCTGAGCTTTTTACCTAACCAACTGTATTTATTCACACTTAAAAAGCCGGTTTTGGTAAACCACCACCACAAGGTTTTACCCAAGAAGGTTTGCGGCAGCACGCTGGCACTGGATGAGCCTGACAAGTAAACCTGCCTTTGGCTATCACTGAGTTCTTGCAAAATCTGTACGCCGGAGTCTCCTGCGCCAACAACCAAGGCGTTACCGGGCTTTAATTGTTGTGGATTTTTATAGTCGCAGCTGTGAATTTGCCAGATATCTTCGCTGATGTCTTTATGCAATGCCGGAATAAATGGCGTGTGAAAAGGCCCTGTGGCAATAATAACGTTGTTGGCCTGTAAGGTTTTCGCTGGGCTTGATATCTGATAAATACCTTCTTTACGACAAAGCTGGTTAACCTCAAAGTTAAGCTCGACTGGTAAGTCAAACTGTTTAACGTACTGCTCAAGATATTGAGCTACTTCGTTTTTGTCAGGGTAGTAGTCATAGGGCATGGGAAAATCCATACCCGGTAGATGATTAAATTGAGAGGGGGTAAATAGGGTGAGGGAGTCCCACCGTTTTAACCAACTGGCACCTATTTGTGCCCCGTTGTCTACTGCTAAAAACTGAAATCCGGCTTGTTTAAGGTAATAGGATATTGCTAAACCGGCTTGCCCTGCACCGATCACGATATAATCGTAAATCATTAAACTCTTGTCACTTCTTTGTTGCGCTGAGGGGGGATCCTACGGGCTGGGGAAGGGGATGTAAACCGTGAAATTAGGAACTGTCATTTTTGAAGGCGGTTAGTGACCGCCTTTAGCTGTCGATCTGGGGCGTAAAAAATGTGGCTAAACTTAAGCTAAGTTGCTGAGTTTTAGCCGTTAAATGGCATTTTTCTTCGTCCTTATTATTTCAACTATTCTGTCGTAGGTATTTTCTACCATGGCCCAAGATCTTTCTCCACTGGTATTCATGGTCATGACAACTACGCTGTCGATGTCTTGATGATAGTAGGCAATGCTTGAGTAGCCGGGCAATAGGCCGGTGTGGCCGAACGGATATAGTGATGCGTATATTTTGCGCTCGCTTTGATTGAGTAAGTTGCCGCTGTTGAGCGCTCTAATAAATATGCCAACATCTTCGGTAGTGGCGATCATTGACCCCGCCGCGCCTTTAAAATCAAGCATTTTGAGGTCTTCTGGTGAGCTTAAATCGTAGCCACTTACCAGCTTATCGGGATCAACCTCACTGAGTGAGTTGTAGGTATTGGTCAAACCAAGGGGCTGTAATATTTGGGCTTTAATGTATTGGTCGTAGCTGTAGCCAAGCACGGTATCGATGATTTTACCTAGTAGCAAATAGTTGGTGTTGGAATAACCTGAACTGCTGTCGGGGTCAAAATCAGCGGGTTGATTGAAAATAAGCGCAATGGCCTCATCGCTACTGGCTAAGGGCCTACCCCAAGAATATTCTGGCCTATCGCTAAAGTTTGGAATGCCGCTACGGTGTTGTACCAACATTCTAAGGCTGATTTTATCGGCATTGGTAATTTTATCTCTTAGTTCAGGTAGATATTGGGCGAGAGTTTTCTCTAGTGACAGCTGTTTATGATACACCAGTTTGGTCACGGCAGTGGCGACGTAAAGCTTAGTAATGCTGGCAATTTTAAATAACGCCTTAGGATCGGCCGGGATCTGCTGCTGACGGTCTTTCCAGCCGCTGGCATAGCTGCGTGCAGGCTCTCCGCCTTTATCGACATATACCATGATGCCATCTATGTAGCTGGTTGTGGTGACATCATCCAGTTGTTGCTCAATGGTGGCCGGTAGCGGCGTAAAATACAGTTTAAGGGCGTTCCAAGGTACAAACAGCAAACTGATGAAGGTGAGAATTACGGAGGTCGTAATAAAAAGGCGTTGTTTGAGGGTCATCATATTATAAATTGTCGAAATGTTTCACTAGGTTACGGCCAGCATCTTTGGCAGCATAAACGGCTTTGTCGGCAGCTTCAAGAAGTTGTTCGGCGGTGGCTATCTCATCATTGTGGGTGCTGGCAATACCAATACTGAGTGTGAGCCTATGCTCAAAGGGAAAATCTTGCTCGGCAAATTCGCTGCGAATGCGCTCACCTAAGGTGAGTGAGTCTTTGGCTGATAGGCCCGGGCATAAGAGTACAAACTCATCACCACCCCAACGGGCGAGATGATCATAGGCTCTGATATGTTGTTTGAGAAATTCGGCAATATTCTGTAGTGCCATATCACCAGCAGTATGACCGTGGGTGTCGTTGAGTGGCTTAAAATTGTCTAAATCGACAATCAGCAGGGTAAGTGGCTCTTTTGTGCGTTGTGATTTGCTAAGCTCTTTGGCCAGCATTTCATCAAAGTAGCGACGGTTGTTCAGTTTGGTGAGGTGATCTTTGGTGGCCGCCGCTTTGAGCTGATTGTGAGCTGTGAGATCTTTGATCACACACACACAGTGCATGTCATCGTTGATGAGTGTTGAGGCGACGGCGATGTTTAAATCCACCAAACTACCGTCTTTTTTGCGACCATGTATGGCCAGTCTTTGGGTGATCTCTCGGGTTTGCTCCCGCGACATAAAGTCTTCACGGAGCGCTCGGTGCTTTGTGCGTAGGCGACTCTCTATTAAGTCCTCTATTTGCATCTGCTCCAGCTCTTTAATGCTATAGCCAAAGAGTTCGACGGCAGAAAGGTTGGCACGGATGATATTGCCACCACTGTCGGCAAACAAGAGGGTGTCAGGGGTTGTTTCGAAGATGGTTTGAATTTGTCTATTGGAGGCAGCCAGTCTTCTGACTATTGTGATGGTGAAGTAGCTGGACAAAATAACCAGTGGCAGGAGCACCAACACAATCTTGATGGTATTACGTTTTAAGTCTTGTACGAGGGTATCGCTGATCTCTTGCTGGCTTTTGAGTTTCGGTAAGATATTTCCTCTGAGTACCGCCAAGGCTTTTTCTGCTTTGGAGTCATCGACTTTTACCAGCTTGTCTAACTCTGTGGTAGAAGTTCTGCCATCGTATCGCTTGGCGAGCATTAAGTTTTGATAGTAACGCTCTAAGGTGATATTAATGGTTTCAATGTACTCTATCTCTTGGTCGCTCAAGGCCAATGCTCTTAAGTCATTGAGGGCGGCTTTGGTGGTAATGTAACTTTGTTCGGCCTTAATATAGTAGCTATCTTCGCGGCGGATGATGTAGTTTTTAAAGTGATGAATAAAGCCGACATAACCCAAATTGCTTTCGATTTCAGCCAGTTCGGTGGCGGTGGTCAGGTTATAGGTGGAAATATTGCGCCAGTAGTCGTTCAGTGAGGTGACGCCGGTAAATTGCATAAATAGAAAGTACAGCAAAAAAAGGTTGGCCGTGATTGAAATGGCGTAAACTGCCGGAATTGCTTTGCTTGAGTAGCTCATCTTCATTTACGCCATTGTCGTTGTTATTACGTCCTAGTCGCTGAGAAAAACATTAGCTGCCAATTTAAGATATACCTATTTTGGTTTTCTGTCACCCCTAAAATGCTCTTGGCAAGGTCGAAACTTTCCTCTTGCGGGCACTGCGCATTGTGTATGGTGTGAATAAAGCTCTGGGCTTGAGGTAGGTTGTCAAATACCCAAGGCACCTGCCGTATTTCTGACTGGTTGACCTCGAAACCTATCGATTGCGCCAGCGTTTTAAGTTCATCGGGCGTATGAAAATTATGAGGATGGCCGTCGGGGGCAAAGTAATAGGGATCGTCAATCGCGTCAAAATAGGCTTGAGTCGGGGTTTGTCCGCCAACATCGACGATGATCAGCCGGCCGCCAGGTTTGAGTAGTTGATAGGCTTCTTTTAAAAAAGCGGCTCGACCAAGCTCACCACTATCATCAACGCGGTTGTCAAAATGGTGAAATGCCGCCAAGGTGCATATCGCATCATAGCTGCTCGCTTCTAGCTCGGAAAATTTATCTTGCTGATAGAGGTCACTGGAGAACAAAAATGTGCTCAGCGGCAACTGCTCGGCGTAGGTCGCCAGTTGAGCCAAACCCTCAGGGTTGATATCTGCTGCGGTCAAATGTCCGTTCGGCGCGAGGGCTTTGGCTATTGGTAAGCTGAGGTAGCCTGAGCCTGCACCAATTTCCAACACTTTTTCGCCGGGTTGTGGATCCAGTAGTGCAAGGGTTTCACTGAGTTCTGCTTCACGAACCGCCGGGTGGTTGAGTATACCTGAACGATAAGAACGCCAACGGTTGGCATCGGCAAGTTGATATTTTGATGATGTTGCTGCTTTAGCCATGCTTTAAAACGACTCCTGTTTTTTTTAGTTAACCTGAGCTTTGCGTAAGGCGGGTCAATGCCCTTAAACTCATCGCTCCTTTGAAAAGCGGGAGAGTGCTGATATTTTATCTTCGATAACAATCCAAATTTGCGCCGCTTTAGTCGCCTAAAGCAAACAAATTTGGGGCAGTTAGCGATGAAAATAGCTGTGCTCTACGGCCCTTCCTTACGTGAAGCTCAGGTTCGTTATCTCACCTAAGCTTTTTTTGGGGAATTGTGTCAAGCTTGGGCTATCTCTACAGTTTAGAGTGCATCTGCTTGAGTTTAAAGCTTTTAACGTGGATGTTTAATAAAAGTCTGTGGCGGGGATTGCGCCGAAATGGCTATTTTTGTTAAGGTGCGGGCATGTCAAAAAGAACCTCGACAAACAACCTCACCACCATCGCTTTGCGGGCGTTGGCTGGACGAACGGTTGATACCTTCGCCTTAAAGGCGCTTATCCGCGAGCGTGGTGCAGTGTTGACCCGTAAAGGCCGCTCAAGCAATTGGCTGCTATTTGCCGACAAACAGCAAATGACTGAAATTGTTGCCGCCATCGAACAGGCCGAACAGCCCAGTTGGCAATGGTTGGCAAAACTCATTCGCGAGAAGTATCAGCAATATAGTTACAATGAATTGGTGCAATTGGTAGACCGTAACCCGAGTATCACGGTCAATCAATTGGTGGCGATGACAGACTGCACCGTGGCATTAGCACGTAAAGTCATTGATGATGCCATGGAGCTTTAACTTAAAGGTGTGCTTCGGCGATAAGCCAGCTGTGTGGCGGCGTATCCTCAATCTCACTGGCAAATTGCTCACACGCCAGCGTTTGCAATGAAATCAAGGTGACACTATAGCCAAGTTGAGTAAAGCGCTCCATCAAGGCGGTGTTGTTGTGGGCGTAGGGGAGTGGCTCGAACAGGGTATGGCCGGTGGCCTGTTTGAGCGCTTTGTTCATCAGTTCTACTCGCTCATCGCGCCAAAAGTCAAACACCACGCGACTGCCGCCACTAAGGCCCAAGTGAGCAGGATTTAGCAGGTTGGCGGTAATGACCGCAGTTAAAAAGAACATTACGCCTTCTATCATCACGAAGGTGGGTTTATGTACGTTAAATCCGGCTGCTACCAGCGTTTGCTTTAAGTCACTTGAGGCCAGATCGGCGCCTATCAGTTTCAGCTGTTTCGGTAGGTTGATGCCATGTTCTTCGAGTATGCGTTGTTTTGAGTGGATCACCTCAGGCAAGTCCACTTCAAACACGTTTGGACCACCGTTGCTTTGTGCCAAGCGGATCGCTCTGGTATCAAAGCCAGAACCCAATACCAAGACCTGCTCATATTGATTGAATGCCAACGCCAGCTGGTATTGAAAGTAGTGATAGCGGGCGAGATTATAGTCGTTATAGGCTGGGTCTACCGACAGCGCTGTTTGAGCCATGGCCTGACCTTCTTCGGTGATAAACCACGGCGCGGTCGGGTCGTTAAATTTAAAACGTTTGGCTTGTGCCTTATCGGCCCGCAAACACACCAATGCATCTGCGGTAATATTAACTGTGCTCATATGAACGTACTTTTTATAAGTTATTGTTGCAAAAAAGTCTGGTCTTAGTGGGCTGATTTTGCAAATCAATCGCCCGCAGACCTGTATTTAATTGGCTCTTTGTTTATCGCGTGTGGCTTTAAACTCGGTGCCTTCGAGCCAGTTGGGCCATTTGCCCGAGTTGACGATATCCAACCCGACCCAATAGAACAGCTCAAGATCTTCAATCGCGCCGGTCATGTCCCAGCTCTCAAGATATTCATCACTGGGGCGGTGATAGTCTTTGGAAACATATTCGGCCATTTTACTCAGACCATATTCCAACCCTTTGTCACGGTGGTCAAAACCGGGCTTGGCGTAGATCATCGGCACGCCTTTTTTCGACAGTTCGAAGTGATCTGAGCGGTAGAAAGAGCCTTTTTCCGGCTTCGGATCGCCCACCACCACTCGGCCTTGCTGTTTTGCTCTATTTTCCAAATAGGCATCAAGCTCACTATTGCCTTTGCTGATCAGGGTGATGTCTTTGGCTCTACCAAAATAGCTCATGCCGTCCATATTTAAACCGGCAATGGTGTTTTTAAGTGCAAATAAAGGGTTGGCTGCGTAGTAGGCGGAGCCTAACAGACCTTGTTCTTCCGCTGTTATGGCCAAAAACATGACACTGCGCTTGGGTGGCGTTTTCATTGAACCGAAAGCTTTGGCCAATTCAATAAGACCGGCAGTCCCGGTGGCATTGTCCAGTGCGCCGTTGTAGATATTGTCACCTTCTTTGCTCGGATCTGTGCCGATGTGGTCCCAATGGGCCATGTAAATAAACACATCTTGCGGCGATTCACTGCCTTTGATCATGCCGACGACGTTTTGTGAGTTGATGGTGGTCAGCTTGTTTTCAACCGCTGTGGTGGCGCTGAGTTGCATATTGACGGCTTTAAAGCCGGGGGTTTTTGCCGCTTGGTATTGGGCGTCCAAATCTAGCCCGGCTTTGGCGAACAGTGCCTTGGCTTTGTCTTTGGTGATCCAACCTTCAATATTGGCTAGGCTGGCGCCTTTGTCTGGTAAGACCAAATCAAATTGTGGCCCGGTCCAACTGGCGGCAACGGTTGACCAAGGGTAGGCCGCAGGCTTGGTATCATGAATGATGATGGCTCCGGCAGCGCCCTGTCTGGCGGCTTCATCGAGCTTGTAATCCCAGCGGCCGTAGTAGGTCATTGCGTTGCCGTTAAATAGCTCGGGGTCTTGGGTAGCGTAGCCGGGGTCGTTAACCAACATCACCACGGTTTTGCCTGTCACATCGACGCCGGCGTAATCGTTCCAGTTGCGTTCAGGGGCGTTGATACCATAACCGACAAACACCAGCTCGCTATTGTCGATAGCGGCACTGGGCATTTGTTTGCGTGTCCAAACCACTTGTTCGTCTGGGTAGTTAAGCACCAAGTCAGCACCTTCACCCCCTCTAAAGGTTAATACCGGGGGTTGGGTGACCTCTACCGAAGTCAGCGGCACATCTTGGGTGTATTTGTCGCCGTTGGCTGGGGCAAGCCCGGCCTTTTGAAACTCATTGACCAGGTAGTTGACGGTTAATGTTTCGCCTGGTGTGCCCGGTGCGCGGCCACCGAAGCTATCTGAGGCTAAAGATTTGATGTGATTGGTATAGCTGGTAATATCAATGGCGCTGGTGGCCACAGGCTCTGAGCCACCACAAGCGCTTAACAGTATCGGCGCCAGTAGCACTAAGATTTTGTTTTTCATCAGTAATGTTCGGCTTATTATTCATATGTATGAATTCAGAGTATCACTGACAAGCCATCAGGCCAAGGATTAACCTGATTCCATAGCCAAAATCTTGTCGATATCCAAAGTTTCCTGGTAGGCGACAAATTGCGGCTCTTTTTGATTGCGGGCATAAACGGCCATGCGGTCGGCCAGCTCATTCCCTTCGACATCGGCATGACCTTTGACGTGGGTGACAGCAATATCGGCCTTGATGGCTTCATAGAATTTGTAACAGGTTTGGATCAGCGCCAAGTTCTTAATTTCTTCACCACTGGCACGTTTCCAGCCTTTGGCCTGCCAGCCCTTGGCCCATTTGGTGATGCAGTCGATGGAATATTTTGAGTCGCTTAAGATTTGTACTTTGCGACCTTGTTTGATGTAGTGCATGGCGGCTTTAAATGCCATCAATAGGCCATTTAACTCGGCTGTGTTGTTGGTGCCGTTGGCGTCATACAGCCCATACCATAAACCGGCCAGTTTTTCTTTGTGATAGACCGCAACGCCGGTGCCAGACTTACCGGGGTTGGGTGAGCAAGCGCCGTCACAGTAGATATTGACGTCAAATTTGCTATGGTCGGGGGCGGTAACCGATTTGCCTTTAGCTGCGCTTTTACCAGCACCTTTGGTGGGCGATTTCAGCGCTTTGGCAAAGGGCTGAGCGAAGGCTTTTTGTGCCTGTTCAAAACTTTCATAACTTTTGAACTTGGCATCGGGGTGACCTTTTACCTGCGCCTGACACTGTGGCCAGCTATCGTAAATGCCGGGTTTGACCCCTTGCCAGACGACGTAATATTTTTTGCCCATTGCTTTACCATTGGTGTTGATTCAATGGGCAAATCATAATGCCTCAAGCCCATTAGCGCATTAAAAATCCCTGCCTAAGCGGATCGTTTGGGGAAATTATAAGCCGATTGACGCCACAAATGTGGGCAGTGCCACTGACTTTAGGCACTATGGCATCAAATCCGCCAAACTGAACCTTTCGAACGACCTCGGCGCTGAATGTCGAGCCGATAATGCTTTCAATGACGAGAGATTGCCCTGTGCCTATTTCATCTTTGGCGTAATGTAGTGCCAATCTGCCCGAGACTCCTGAGCCTGTGGGGGAACGGTCCACTTCGCCATCGGCAAACACACAGACGTTGCGGCTGTGATGTGCCGTGTCTTTGGCGCTACCGACAAAAATGGTGCCGTAGTTAAAACTTAAGTCCGGTTCGAACGGGTGGACGAATTTGTCACTGCTGGCATTGACTTGAGCTTTAATCTCTTTGCCTAAATTAATGAGCTGCTGGTGGTTTTCGGCGCTGAGGTCAAGGTCAAGCGCATTGGCATCGACATAGGCGTAAAACGCGCCGCCATAGGCAACATCATAGTTTATGTGTTTGTTTAAGCTGGGAATAAACACCTTTTGTTCAAGAGCTGCGACAAAAGAAGGCACACATTCAAACGAGGCTACAATCTCGTTTTCAACCACTTTACCTTGGGCCTTGATGAGACCACAAGGGGCTTCTATTGTCATTGACGCTTCGCCATCGACGACATCGACCCATTGCATTTGCATTGCCAAAGTCATTAGGGCAATGACGGCATGACCACACATGGTACTGTAGCCCTCATTGTGGATGAAGATCACCGAGCAATCGGCGTTGTCGTCAAACGGCGGTAAAACTATCGCACCATACATATCGGCGTGGCCTCTAGGCTCGTACATCAGCCCTTGGCGCAAATGGTCATATTGCTGCTGTAAAATGCGGCGATAGGCAAGCAATGACGACGCAGCAATGTCCGGGTAGCCATCGAGTATGACTCGCAACGGTTCGCCACCTGTGTGCATGTCTATGGTATTGAATACCTGCGCCAGCGGTGATACGGGCACCTGTGTGTTGGTAGTGAATCTTTGGAAAAAACGGCTCATATTTGCCTCAAACGTTCTTCAATCAAAGTCGCAGCCACTAAATCCTCTAAGGCGTGGCCAACGGATTTAAACAAGGTTATCTCATTTGCGGTTTGTCTGCCTTGTTTTTGCCCGGCGCAAAGCTCAAAGAGACTGGCGTTGATGTCTGCTTTGGTGATCACGCCTTGTGCCAACGGGATGGCAAGGTCGCCGGTTTCTTTGAGTGCTCCGGCGTAGTGATCGATAAAAATTCGCGCGCGCAGCAAGCATTCATCATCGGCCTCACGCATATCCGGTTTGTAGGCGCCAACGAGGTCAAGGTGTTGACCACTATTGAGCCAGCTGCCGTCGATCAGCGCTGTTTTGCTCAAGGTGGCGACGCTGATGATGTCGGCCTGAGCCATGCCGGCTTTGATTGAACTGACGGTTTCAATGATGAGATCTTGCTGCGCAAGTTGCGCTTTGACCGCTTGTGCTTTTTCAATGCTGCGACCCCAAACCAAGACTTTTTTGATTGGTCTGACACTGGCGTGGGCTTTGATGAGCATTGGCGATAAGGCGCCGGTGCCGACCATCAGCAAGGTTTCACTGTCTTGACGGGAAAGGTAGCTTGAGGCCAACGCCGAGGTCGCTGCGGTGCGAAAGGCGGTGATAGCTTTGGCATCCATCAGACATTTGCAATGGCCTTTGTGGGCATCAAAAAGCAGATATAGCCCCTGAATTGACGGCAGGTTATATTCGCCATTGTTAGGCGAAACCGTGACCATTTTAACCCCGAGATCTTTGCCCGGATCCCAAGCTGGCATCAGTAATAACGTCGAATCTTCACCTGCCGGTGGGTTAGGGTAGTCATGGTGGTGACGCATCGGCACTTCTATACTCGATTGGGCAAAGGCAAGGCGCAGCCGTTCAATGAGTGCGGGGAAGTCATAATGCTGGGCGATGGTATGTTGGTCGATAAACTGCATGATAACCCTCTTGTAGACTGTTCGGTTGAGCGCAGGGTAACATGAATTTAATATTGTGCACAATAAATTGTGTGGCATCAGCGCTTACTTTATGGTGCAATCTCGCTTTTTAAATTGGACATGAATGTGATGGGCGAGCAAGAGATACAACAGGTGACAATTGGTTTGGTTAACCCCAAATCACCAGAGAATGTCGGCTCGATTCTACGTGCCGCAGGTAACTATCGTGCCGACAAGGTGTTATTTACCGGCAACCGCTATGCCAAGGCGATGCGCTATAACACTGATACCAAAAACATGGCGGAGCAGATGGCGCCACAACATGTTGATTGTTTACTTGATGGTATTCCCGAAGGGGCAAAGGTCATTTGTGTCGAATTGGCCGAAGGGGCGATTGCATTACCGCAATTTGAGCATCCCGACAATGCCTTTTATATTTTCGGCCCGGAAGATGGCAATTTAAGCCAGCAAATTGTTAACCGCGCCGATAGCGTGGTTTATGTGCCGACCGTTGGCTGCATGAATTTGGCGGCGACGGTCAATGTGGTGCTTTACGACAGGTTGGCCAAGTCTGAGCATATTGCCGGTGATGAACTCATTCGCCAAAGCCGGGATAACAATAATCGGATAAAGGTTAACGCTTAGCGGGTTTTCGTTAGGGCGTTTCTGGCTGGTTTAATGATCATATCGCTACCAGGTCAATGCCGATAAAATATTTTATGTTCAATGTCTGACAACACCAGAGTTTGTTATTGGGTCGTTATGGCGAAAACGTTTCGCCGCAAGCCATTTCTGTATAGAGCATTTTTATGAGCGCAACACCATTGACCGAACTTCCTGTCGGCTATTATCACGATAATTTCAATACCTTGGTGGACTATGTTCATCAACAGTACGCTGACCTGCTAAGTGACAGCGAAGTGGCATTGGTTGAGCGGTATCGGCAGTGCTCGCCGGATGCTCAGAGGTTATTGGTGAGGATGTTGACGCGCAAAGGACAGTGGTTTCGGCGTTCTAAGTTAAACTACCCGGAGATTGACGATACTGCGCAATGCGCTTTGCTGCTTGCGTCGGCGGGACTGATTAAGATAGTGGCTGCGCCATCTTTGAGCGAACTTTTGCCGTTACTAAGCAAGCCACAATGGCTTGAAGCACTAGAGTTGATGTCGCAAGACGTGAGTGGGCTTAAGTCTCTTAGGCGTGAAGCCTTTGACAGCGCTTTGTTGGCGTTGGCAGATACCCTCAGCACAGAAGCGCTTTTGGCCGCGATAGACGATAAGCTCTATCAACTTAACTGTGAGCAAGCATTTACCACCTTCAAATTACTGTTCTTTGGCAACCTGTCGCAAGATCTGACTGACTTTGTATTACGTGATCTTGGCCTAACGCGCTATGAGCCTTATCACATTGATAAATCCACCAGATTATTTGAACATCGCGGGCAAATTGATAAGCACTTGCAGTATTACCAGTTGATTGAGCCGTTAGAGGAGGTGTTAAAGCAAGGTGCCGACAAGCTTATTGCTTTGCATCAAAGCCTACCCACAGCGCCATTTTGCGATACTACCCTTGAGCGTCGTGTCGAGCGTGTCAATTTGGCTGTGGCACGGCAACTGGAAAGGCTTGAGCGCCTAGACGAGGCGATGGCTATTTACCGCCTATGTCAAGCGTTTCAAGCATTTGAGCGTCAGGCGCGGATTTTGGTCAAACTCGAGCGAATCGATGAAGCGTTGGCAGTATGTCGGCAACTGCTTGAAAGTAGTAAAAGT
This sequence comes from Alteromonadaceae bacterium, assembly GCA_041583135.1. GTDB lineage: Bacteria > Pseudomonadota > Gammaproteobacteria > Enterobacterales > Alteromonadaceae > JABSOG01. The sequence goes on from JBFHGJ010000077.1 coordinate 17,148, forward strand.
GATGAGGCGCGCAGCTTTGCCGCAACCTTCGGTTATCGCACGGCCAAAAAGTACAAGAGACCATGGCCGCAGCCGCAAACATATCAACCACCTCAACGCACCTTGAGTCTCGTGCAAAGTGGCGGTGGTGTCGAGCTGGATGTGGCCACTGCACTGAGTGAAAAAGGGCGCTGCTTTTACGTTGAAAATGGCCTGTTTTGTAGCATGTTTGCCTTAAGTTACTGGCCTGTGTTGTTTGCTCAAGTGTCTGGTGCTTTTACCAATCCTTTTCAGACACGGCCACATGATCTGTACGATAGCGAGTTTTTGTCGTTGCGCCAGCAGCCGTATCTTCAAGCGCAAGCTTTGGTAGCCGATATCAATCAGCATGCTGAGCACTATATTGCTTTGTGGCAGCAAAAATATGGCACGGCAACGCCTTTGACCTACTGGGAGGTGCTGAGTTCTGAGTTGATTACGCTGGCCCTTGAGCGCATTCCGTCTGAGCACTGGCAGTTGATATTTGAGCGTCTTTGGGATGACTTAAGTGCCAATCGCTCAGGGTTTTGCGATCTGATCTACTTTCCTGAGGACGGAGGCTATGAGCTGGTGGAGGTCAAAGGGCCGGGGGATAAACTGCAGAAAAATCAGCTGCGTTGGCTTAGCTATTTTGCCGAGCACAATATACCCCATCGTGTGGTTTATGTGACGTGGAATGAGTGCAGAGAATGATTTTTGTTCATTCGCTGCACTTGGTTTTGTTCGAGGGCTGAATTACAGCGCGGTTTGTAAAATTTCTCTACTGATCTGCGGGTCGATATCGCCATGTTCGCTCAAGGCTGTTTGTCCATGTGCGGTGAGGCTGGCGATCAGCGCATCAATATGGGTCTCGTCAAGGTCAATATGAGAGAGTCTGGTTGGTACTTTCATGTGACTGAAAAACGCTTCGGTTGCGGCGATGGCCGAATCGATGCGGGTATCGTCATCGCCGTCCTTAATGCCGAATACGCGCTGAGCATATTGCAGCATTTTCGCTTTCTTTTGCTCTTTACGTACTTTCATCACAGCCGGCAGCACGATGCTTAAGGTGCGGGCATGATCAATACCGTGAAGACCGGTCAACTCGTGACCTATCATATGTGTGGTCCAATCTTGCGGCACGCCGGTGCCGATAAGGCCATTGAGTGCTTGAGTGGCACACCACATGATGTTGGCACGCACTTCTAAGTCGTTGGGATCCATAAGGGCTTTAGGCCCTTCTTCAATGAGCGTCAGTAACAGTCCTTCGGCAAAACGGTCCTGTACTTTGGCGTTGACCGGGTAGGTCAGATACTGCTCCATCACATGAACAAAGGCATCGACGACGCCGTTGGCCACTTGACGAGGTGACAGAGTGAGGGTGGTTTGAGGATCTAAAATGGCAAATTGCGGCCTGACCTTGGTGGAGAAAAACGACAGCTTGTCTTTGCCCTTGGAAACCACAGAAGCGGGATTGGTTTCTGAGCCGGTGGCAGGCAAGGTTAAAATGCAACCGATGGGTAATGCCTGTTTGACTTTGGCGCGCTGGGCGAGAATGTCCCATGGGTCGTCGCCGTCGTAACAGGCCGCAGCGGCAATGAATTTTACCCCATCGGCAACCGAGCCGCCGCCGACGGCAAGTAAAAAGTCGTACTGTTCGGCTTTGATGTGTTCAACAGCCTGCATTAAGGTGTCATACTGTGGGTTAGGTTCGATACCACTAAATTCGGACCAGCTGAATCCTTCTAGGGCTTGGCTAACCTGCTCATAAACCCCGTTGTGTTTGATTGAGCCACCACCGTATAAAACCAGCACTTTGGCGTCTTTGTCGAGCAACTCCGGCAACGCGGCAATGGCGCCTTGTCCAAATTTGATCTTGGTTGGATTATGAAAGGTGAAGTTATCCATTTTTGCTCCTGTTAATGTGATTGCCACCATCTATCGACACATTCTATCACTCCTGCGGCTACCAATTCACTGCGTAATTGCTCGCGGTCTTCTTCATTTAAGAAATGGCCCACTTCCCAACACTGTGTGTGATCTGCCAAATGCAATACCGTGAGGTCCATCGGCTTTTTTGGCTTAGTCACATACAAATGGGTGTGACTGCGTTTGAGTACCTTGATTGTCGGGACTTTAGACGGGCGAAAACCAATGGCGAATGAAATGCGCAAGTGCTCAGGGCCTATCTCGATTAGGTCGCACTGATAGCTGCGATAAGACACCAGATAGGTCGCTAAGGCCAAGACAAAGAATTCCAGTCCGGCGAAAGGCAAGATCAGCCAAGCGCCAAGTAACGACCAACCGATGGCAATACTAAACATCGGCACCATCATCACGACCAAAAACCACTTGCTCTGAGTCCAGCTGGCAGAACGATTAGGGTACATTACCAAGATGACATTTTGCGCTTCATCGCGTTTTTCTATCATTTGACCTGTCTAGGTTACCAATATGTATCCGAAGTTTATTAGTATAGTTGGTAACAGAATGTAAGTTTGTGCAGCGGCGTTCATTTGTCCGAAAACCGCTTATCCCGAATGGTTTGGTACAAAGCTGAAGGACGATTAATATCAATTGTTACATCTAGTTGATCACAGAGTTTCAACTAAATCGTTAAACTGAGCGACTATATGACTGTAGGTCATTTAATTTTAAATTTTTTAGGAAATAGCAACCATGAATCAAAGCATCGAGGCACCGATTGAAGATCAGGCAAGACCGGTCAGTGCCAAAGAAAGGATCCTGACATTAGACGTGCTGCGTGGCTTCGCTTTGTTTGGCATTATGTTCGTCAACGTTTATGCATTTGTTCATCCTGCACAATGGTTTACAGTGAATTGGGATGAGATAGGTGCGGCCGAATCGGCGTTTGAAGTATTTAAAATGGCATTTACCCAAGGTAAGTTTTATAGCCTGTTTGCCTTTCTTTTTGGTCTCGGATTTAGTGTTCAGTTGGCCAGTGCCGAGCGTAAAGGGGCGCCGGTATCCTTTGTTTTTCGTTTCTTTTGGCGTTTGATGATTTTGTACGGCATTGCCGCCGTGCATTTTATTTTTATCTGGGGCGGCGATATTCTCAACAGCTATGCCGCAGGTGGGATGATTTTGTTGCTGACTTATGTGCTTAAACGCGCCATTGAGTTTGCTGTGCAAAAAGTCGCGAAAAGACCACAGTTTAAAATTCCCAGAGGTATGATGTTGGTGTCGGCGTTTTTACTGATGTGCGTGCCGCTGCTGGGTTGGGGGGGCTACATTTATCAACAGGAATCTTTGATTGCCCGTTATGAAGCCAAAGAACAACTGACAGATCAAGAGCAAAAACGTGTTGAGCGCATATTGGAGTTTAGAAAACCCGAAGCGCAGCAAAAGCGCCGTGAGCACCAACGTGAAATTAATGACACCTTTACGTTAGGGAGTTATGCCGATGTGGTGGACTATCGTTTAGGGATCTTGCAAGAGCGCTTTTGGGAAACTAAAGGCTTTTGGTACACCGTTTGTGGTCTGTTCTTAATCGGTGCGTTTTTTGGCCGGTATAACTTTATCGGTCGGGCCGCTGAGTTTCGTTCCGGGTTCGTTAAATTGGGGATCGCCAGTTTTATCGTTGGTGCGGTATTTAATATCGGCTTTATCTATACCGTTTTGGCGCGGCCGGAAAATGCCGGTCAAGTGTGGAATTGGGCCAACTTTAGTTTGAAAACGTTTGCCGGGATATCTTGGGCGCTGATGTTTGTGGCGGTGATCTCTTTGGCCATGCTCGGTAATGCCAAAAATTACCTTAAAGTGTTTGCCCCTGTAGGGCAGATGGCATTGACCAACTATTTAACGCAGTCGCTTATCGGCGCAACGGTGTTTTATGGTTATGGTTTAGGCTTGGTTGGTAAGCTCAACGCTTTTGAACAGTTTGGCTATATGGTGGTGTTGTTCGCCGCTCAAGTGAAGTTTAGTCAGTGGTGGCTATCTCGCTATCGCTTTGGGCCAATGGAATGGTTGTGGCGCTCGTTGACTTATTTACGCTTGCAACCGATGAAAATCGAACCGCCAGCAACGGCCTCGGCCACCTTGGCCTAAGGTGGCTAGGCAACTGCCCATTCATCGAAAAATATGGCAGCTTTAACGCTGCCACATTGCTTAGTGTGGCTTGCAACAGTATTATCCCTAGCAATCTGAACAATTGGAGTTTCGATAGGATGAATATCAAACGCATGTTGACGGTTGCAGCGCTATTACTGAGCTGCACTTTTAATGCTACGGCCAACGACCAGCTAAGGGTGGCAGTGTATGCCAAAAACGAAGGCCGCTGGGATATTGCCCTGCAAGCGCTCAAACCTTTGGTTGATGTCGGTTATGGTGGTGCTCAATACGAATTGGGCGAAATGTATGAATATGGTTATGGTGTCAAAAAGGATCTTAAATACGCGTCTGAGCTGTATCACAAAGCCGCGAAGCAGGGTTACGCCGATGCTCAATTCAAATTAAGCCGGTTTTACACCGAAGGTAAGGTGGTTAAGAAAAACTTGAAAGAAGCAGCCAAATGGCTGAAAAAGTCGGCCACCTTAGGACTTGCCGCAGCGCAGTTCAACATGGGGGTTTTATATCAGCAAGGCGAATCGGTGATGCTCGATTATAAAGAAGCTTTTTACTGGTATCGTCAGGCAGCGTTGCAAAACTTCATTCCGGCTCAGGTCAATCTTGCTTTGCTTTACTACTATGGTAAAGGCACCAAGCAAGACAAAGTGATGTCTTATGCATGGAACTATATTGCGGCTGAAACCGGTTATGAGAAAGCGCAAATGGCCCTTGCAGTGGACAAAAATGATCTCTTACCCAATGAAATTGAGTTGGCGCGTTTAAAAGTGGTTGATTTGCAGCGTAAATTAGAAACGACGCGCACCGATCTCAAATAGCCTCTTGAGTACAACGATGTTACAGTGGGCGCACTTTTTATTAAGGAGCCGACAACTGTGACAGATGCATTGTTTGAACAACATAAAAACACACTCAATGAGGCCTTAAAGGCGATTAAAAGCCGTGAGTTTTACAGCGCTTATCCTGAAGTGCCCAGTGGCAAGATTTATGGGCAAGACGCTAAAGCAGACGGCCAAAAGGCGTTTGAAAACCGTCTAAATAAAGACTTCAGCTTAAATCAACCTGGTACGGTCGGGGATGTGGGCGCTGAGCGCTCACCTTACGGCTTTGCGCTGAACGTTAAGTATCCAAAAGTCGATGTCGATGTGTTGTTCGGTGCAATGAATGAGGCTATGGCCAGTTGGCGAGATGCCGGAATTGCAGTACGTACCGGCATTTGTCTTGAGATTTTAAAGCGCTTAAATGAGCGCAGTTTTGAGCTGGGCTTTAGTGTGATGCACACCAGCGGGCAGGGCTTTGTCATGGCATTTCAAGCCGGTGGCCCACATGCTCAAGACCGTGGACTCGAAGCGGTTGCCTACGCCTATCGGGCGATGCGTGAAACCGACGACAAAACCCTTTGGGTGAAACCTCAAGGCAAGCATCAGCCGCTCAGCGTCGAGAAAACCTACCGCGTAGCGCCCAAGGGGCTGTCATTGGCCATTGGCTGCGCCACATTCCCCACTTGGAATTCCTATCCGGGCATTTTTGCCAGCTTGATGTGTGGTAACCCTGTGGTGGTCAAGCCGCATCCAAATGCCATCTTACCTTTAGCTATTACCGTTGAAGTGGCCCAGCAAGTGCTTCGTGAACAGGGTTTTGCGCCGCACTTGGTTGCACTGCTGGCCGATGAGCCTGAACAGCCCATCGCTCAAACGGTTGCGTTACGTGATGAGGTGAAGTTAATCGATTTTACCGGCAGCAATGCCTTTGGCACTTGGCTTGAACAAAATGCCCGTCAGGCTCGTGTGTATAGCGAAAAGGCCGGTGTCAACGCCATTGTTATCGACTCATGCGATAACCTCAAAGCGGTGGTCAATAACCTTGTTTTCTCCCTGTGTTTGTATTCAGGGCAAATGTGTACGACGCCGCAAAACCTGTTCATACCTCAATCTGGCATCACAACCGCCGATGGGCATGTCAGCTTCGATGACGTTGCCAAGGCGCTTGCTGAGGGCATTGAAAAATTCTTATCCGATCCAGCAAGAGCGGCTGAGGTGCTAGGTTGTATACAATCGCCTGATACTTTGGCGCGCATTGAGCGTGCAAGAGCGCTGGGTGAGGTGGTGCTTGATTCAAAAGCCTATGGTAACGAGGTGTTTGAGCAAGCGAAGGTTTATTCTCCGATATTGATTAAAGCCGATGCGCAAAATGAGCAGGTATGGATGCAAGAGCAGTTCGGTCCTATCGCCTTTTTAATTGCGACACAGGACACGGCTCATAGTTTGGCTCTTGCCAAAATGGCAACCCAAAGCAAAGGTGCTATCACTTGGGGTGTCTACAGCACTGATGAGGCGGTTTTGAGCCAAGCTGAAAACGCCGCGCTAGATGCTTGCGTTGCCCTTTCTTGCAACTTGACACAGGGGCTGTTTGTCAATCAGTCGGCTGCCTTTAGCGATTTTCATGGGACTGGCGGTAACCCTGCGGCCAGTGCCAGTTTAACCGATGGGGCGTTTATTGCCGGGCGCTTTAGCATGGTACAGAGTCGTCGTCATAGCCAATAAGGGTGAAAGGCGAGTACGGAGACAAACAAGCGGCGCAGCCTGACAGTTGCGCCGACATTTGACGAGAACTAGATATCGAACTCGATCTAGAATGAAGTGCGACGGTAATCGCGATATTCTGGTTCCCAGAAGTTCGCTTCAATTGCCGTGTTAATGGCTTCTTCCGAGTGCTCCAAGGCGACGCCATCTTCCATAGCCTGCTGGGCAACAGCCTTGGCAATTTTCTTTGAAACCTCACGAATATCCACCAAAGGCGGCAACAACGGAGCGTTCGGGTCTTGCACCTTCGGCGAACAGTCGGCAAGGGCTCTTGATGAGGCCATCAGCATATTATCTGTCACCTTACTGGCATTGGTGGCCAAAACCCCCAAACCGATGCCCGGGAAGATATAACTGTTGTTGCATTGGGCGATTTCATGCACCTGAGCGTCGAACTCTACCGGCTTAAATGGGCTGCCGGTAGCAACAATGGCTTTACCTTGTGTCCAATTGATGATGTTTTTAGGGGTCGCCTCCACTCTTGAGGTCGGGTTGGATAACGGCAGAACAACCGGATGTTCGCAGTGCAGCGCCATTTCTTTGATCACCGCTTCACTAAACAGTCCCGGCTGACCGGAAACGCCAATTAGGATCGTGGGTTTGGCATTTTTTACCACCTCCAACAATTCAATACGATTGGCGTTTTGTACGTCCCAATCACCTAACGCGGTCGCTTTTTGAGCCAGTGGCTGTTGGAAGAATACCAAGTCGTCCATGCTGTCGATGAGTAGACCATTTCTGTCTACCATAAACACCTGTTGACGGGCTGTGGCTTCATCAATCCCTTCACTGACTTTCTGGGCGACGATTTGCTCGGCAATACCACAACCGGCAGAACCTGCACCGACAAACAAAATACGCTGATCTGAGAGCTTTTCACCACGGGCGCGACAGGCGGCGAGCAAAGTGCCGACGGTAACGGCGGCGGTACCTTGAATATCGTCGTTGAAACAGCATAGCTGATCTTTGTATTTTTCAAGCAGTGGCATCGCATTGGCTTGAGCAAAGTCTTCAAATTGCAACAAGGCTTTCGGCCAGCGGCGTTTAACCGCTTGAATAAACTTATCGACAAACTCGTAGTAGTCATCACCGGTGATCCTCGGGTGACGACAGCCCATATACATTGGGTCGTCGGTAACCTCAGGGTTGTTGCAGCCAACATCGAGTACAACCGGCAACGTGTAGGCCGGGCTGATCCCGCCACAGGCGGTGTAAAGGGCCAGCTTGCCAATTGGGATACCCATACCGCCTATACCTTGGTCGCCCAAACCTAAAATGCGCTCGCCATCGGTGACGACGATCACTTTGACATTTTGCTTGGTGGCGTTTTGCAGCATATCGTCGATGCGATCGATATCGGGGTAGGAGATAAACAACCCGCGACGACGACGGTAAATTTTAGAGAAAGATTGGCAGGCTTCACCTACGGTTGGGGTGTAGATGATCGGCATGACTTCATCGAGGTGATCATTGATCAGCTTATAAAATAAGGTCTCGTTGGTATCTTGGATGTTGCGCAGATAGATGTGTTTTTCCATCGCCGTTGAAAAGAACTGCAACTGCTGATAGGCGCGAGCCGTTTGCTGCTCAATGGTCTCGATTCGATGTGGCAACAGCCCTTCTAAGTTGAATTGCTGTCTTTCATACTCGCTAAACGCGCTGCCTTTGTTAAGCAGCGAAGTCTCTAACAGTATAGGGCCTGCATAAGAGATATACAGCGGTCGTTTCATAATCGATTGTCCATAGCTGGTGAGGTGGGAGAGAATTAGCTTGAGTATAAGCCAGATTTTGGCGATACAAAACCGACCTGTTGCAACTTCTGCTATCATCTCGAGAGTTTGCCTACTTTATCGACGGATTGCTTGCCAATCCGACGTTAGGGATTACACTGTAAAGAGCAGCCTGAGATTTGCGATAGGTGAGGTCCTTGACCTAATCGCTTTGACCGTGTGTTAATACGCGTCGCTGAGGTCGGTCATCTTGTGCCAGATGCAAGGCCATGTGGCGTAAAATAATCACAAACAAAGAGCCAAGCAATACATGCCTGATCAAAATACCAATCCATTTGCCGGTAAACATATTTTAGTGGTAGATGATACTCCGGCAGTCGCCGAGTTTTTGATTGTCGTTCTTCAAATGGAAGGTTATAAAGTATCTTCTGTCACCAGTGGTGAGAGTGCCTTGGCGTTTGTGACCAAGACGCCGCCTGATCTCATCTTATTGGATATCATGATGGAAGGCATCGACGGCTTTGAAACCTGCCGCGAGCTGAAAAAAGACGAAATCGCCCGTCATATTCCGGTGATCTTTGTCACCGCCAAAAGTGACGCCGAAGACGTGGTTAAGGGGTTTAACTTGGGCGCAGTAGACTTTTTGGTCAAACCGCTACGCAAAGAAGATGTGTGCGCAAGGGTTGCCACCCACCTCAAAGTGCAAGCCTTTATTCAGGCGCAAAAAGAACAGATCATTCAGGCTGAAAAACTGGCCAGCATCGCCGAGTTAATGGGTGAGTACAGCCATGAACTTGAAACCCCCATCGGCATTATCTTGACCGCGCAAAGCCATCTTGAGCAGAAGATCAACGATTTTAAATCGCTGATGGATGCCAATCGCTTGACTAAGAGTAAATTGGTTAAGTTTGTCGATCAGGTAGAAGACTGCAATCGTCTGACCTTGGTGAATACCAGAAGGGCAATAGAGCGCACGACCAGTTTTAAACGCTTATCGGTTGATCAATGCAGCGAAGATAGACGTTGTTTCAACCTGCTTGAGTCACTTCATCATGTCGAACTGGCATTGCGCACCCGCTTTATCAATACCGACCATGAAATTCGCATCGACTGCGATGAGTCGATTACCTTAGACAGCTTTCCCGGCGCCTTATCTCAGGTGCTGATCAATCTCATCAACAACTCACTAATGCATGGTTTTGAGGGCATTGAAGCCGGTATTATCGACATTCACGTTGAGCTGCAACAAGATGCCATCAAGCTGATTTACAAAGATAATGGCAAAGGTATCGAACAAGACTTAGTGCCTAAGATATTTCATCAATACTACACTTCCAAACCGCAACAAGGCGGCAGCGGCATTGGCTTATATCTGGTTAAAACCATCATAGAGAAAAAGCTTGGCGGCAGCTTGCAATGTTCCTCAGATATCGGTCAAGGGATCACCTTTGAGATAACCCTACCGATATCATTGGAGGCTGATAAGATATAGGGCGGCTTTAGGCAAGATAGATGGCCGCTCAGAACTGAATCCAACAAGTGACCATATTAGCGGCTGGTTTAAAACCTTTACTCGGTTGGGCGAGCGTTACCGGTTGACCCGCTATGGCGACAATAACGGCAATCAGGTGGTCTTAAATTATAAAAATGAGCGCTTGAGTAAAGTGACTGGTGATAATGGTCATTTTATTGCTTTTTTACGTGATGATAATGGCTTGGTCAGCGATGTTGTTGATGAGCTTGGGCGAAAAATACACTATGACTATGAAGGAAAAATATTCGGACAAGTCACTGATATAGCAGGTAATGTATGGGCTTATGACGCCCTTGGTAACCTCACTGGCATTACGCGCAAAGATTCAGATGGCAAGACTTACAAAACCGAAATGGACATTAATGCCGACAATCAACTGACTCATATGCGCATTACCGGCGCAGACGAAATGCAGGTAAAGTACACTCAGCGCGCTCAGATTAAATCCATTACCATGGGTGAGCGCACAACTGCATATCACTACGACAAACTTAAAAGATTGGACTATATCATTGATAGTGCCGATGGTGAGTTGAGCTACAACTATCAACCCGGAGAGCCGGATATACGCTTACAAAAAGACAATCGCACCGCACCAGCTCAAAGCCTCAGTCAGCATGTTGGACATCATAACCAAAGTTTAAATGCGCTTTATTACACCAGAGCGATAGTAAACCCAATGCAAGTCATTACTTGGGAGCAAGCGTTAGGTAAACTTACCGTGCCTGAACCCATTGCCTTTAACCAACCAGACAAACTGTTCGAATCCAGTGTTCAAAGACGTAGGCTGAGAAACGCCATCGCAGCCATAAAAGATGAACAAGTGAGCTTTGACAAAGCATCAAATGCCGCATGGTTGCCACCTCAGTATAAGTCGATGAACTGTATTATTTACAATGGGCCATGCACCCTTGATGATGTGTCCGTTACGGGACCGTTTACCACTCAGGTAGGCCAAGCGGTCACTTTCACCACGGTGGCAATAGATAACTCTTATGATTGTACACCGGCCTATAAGTATTATGTTGATGGCGCCTATGTCGGTAGTTGGTCATCAGGCACTCTTACCTATACTTTTACTACGCCGGGTTACCATCAAGTACAAGTGAATGCGTATTGTGATTGCTCTTGGTTTCAGGAAATCGATGCAGGAGATTGGTTTACGATTTATGTGGAACCCGAACCAGATGTTTGTCCTGTAGGCATTGCTGATTGTTTTACCGTGACGACTGAAACGGTGGCTGAGCAGCCAAGTAATCGAGCACGTAAAAAGCTTGGGGTAGGGGAGCAGGTGAGGTTAACCGCTTCAA
>JBFHGJ010000078.1:0-26815 GCA_041583135.1 Alteromonadaceae bacterium
GGTTTGGTGTTGGGTTGTAGTGGTGCCCGCTTCAAGCTTGGTGTTGAGGCTCTCCGTAGGTGGGGTCAGAGTCTTTGATAACGGGAACGCAAGCGTTCGCCAATATCAAATACTCCGACCCCGTGCGGTGTTGGGTTGGAGACATGCTTTGTTCGTGCGCCTCTTGCAGTACCAGACACGTGGGGTCGGACCATCTTCTTGACTTCTCCAAGTCAAGCTAACACTAGTCAGCTTAACAACAGTCCTAAGGGTTTGATTAAAGCACTTGACCTTACAAGGAGAGGGTCTGACCCCATCTACGGAGAGCCAACATGACAAGTCTGCGAGTGTGCACCGCTATCGGTCGGAGACATGGTTTGTTCGGGTTTGGTGTTGTGGCGTAGCGGTGATTTGTTTGGGTTTGGTGTTGGGTTGTAGAGGTGCTTTGTTCGGTTGTGGTGCCGGGTTGTAGACATGCTTTGGTCGAGCATGTCTACAACCCGTTTTCTATATCAGCTTACATGCATTGTTTTGCAACGATGGCGTTGTAGGCTTTGGCGTAGTCTTTGCCTTTTTGATACCACTTTTTGTGTTCAGGTCCTTGGATCACGTCGCCCATGCCATCCATATATTGAATACCACAGCTGGCTTTGGCCTTTTCTGCGACGTCGGCGGCAATACCGGGGATCATCAATCCACGGCCGCTAATGGCCATCAAGCGATAATCTTTGGCGGCAATGGCCTTTTGGGCATCTTTGTCGCTGTCTGCCGTTGCCAACCAAGCTAAGGGCTTAATGGCCTCCGGTAAGTTGGCAGCCGTTGCGGCTGCCTCCTCGGCGGCTTGTTCATCGGCCTGCTTTGATTGGCCACAACTGACCAGCACTGGCAATAAACAAAGCAGCAGTTTTAATTTCATGATTTAAGTCCTTTTTTTCTGCGGATCATGGCCAGAGGTGCCAACAATAACGTTAAGGTCAACGGCATACTACCGCCGCCACCACCGCTGGTAGAGCCGCCAGTGTCGCCACCAGTATCCGGTGTGGTTGTTGCGGTCACTGTGATAGTGGCTGTGGCATCTGCGCTACCGCCGTTACCGTCAGATACGGTGTAACTGATGGTTTCGGTGCCAGAGAAACCGCTGGCAGGGGTGTAGTTAACGCCGGTGCTGGTGATCTCTGCCGTACCGCCGTTTGAGGTGGTTGCCGCTGAAATTGTCAGGGTGTCACCATCGACGTCTGTATCGTTGGCCAGCAAGTCAAAGGCATTGCCTGAGGTATCTTGGCCTACAGTATAGGCGTCGTCGGTCGCCACTGGGTTGTCATTGACGGAATTTACCGTTACCGATAGGACCACTTCATTACTGTCGGCTTGGCCATCGTTGACTTTGGCCATTACTGCTAAGGTGCCATGATAATTTTCGGCAGGCATCAGTACGTTGCCATCTAAGGTGTAGTTATCGCCACCAGAGAGCATTAGTGTCATGCTACCGGCACTGCTGTCAGGGTCTGAGATAGTCAAGGCACTTAAGTCTATGGTCAACGCGGTGTCTTCATCGGTTGAGAGTAAACCGGCTGAGGTGATCACCGGTGCGTCGTTAACGGCATTGACGGTTACACTTAAGTTGAAGGTGTTGCTGTCGTTTTGTCCGTCGTTAACTTTAACCGGCACGGTTAGGCTGCCGTTGTAGTTGGCCGCAGGTGTAACAACGTTACCCTCTACGGTGTAGTTGTCACCTGCCGATAAGGTCATGGTGAAATCGGCCGGGAAGTTATTGTCGGAATCATCGACTGTCAGGTCGGTTAGATTGACCGTGAGGCTGTTATCTTCATCGACTGACAACTCAACTTGGCCGGTAATGGTTGGGGCGACACCTGCTACACCATTGATGGTGAAGGTGCCACCGGTGTTGACGGCATAGAAGATGTTGTCGCTACATTTGACCATTAAACGCGCGGTGGTGGTATCAACCGATGGCACGGTAACGGTTTGGGCGCCGTCATTTGGCGTGCCGGCCAAAACGGTGGTGGTGAAGGTCTCGCCACTATCGGTTGAGAGCATAATATCGACATTGGCACAGCTGACCGGTGTCTGATCGGTATTGGCTACGTTCCATTCTACGGCAGGGGTTCCACCGTTCGACCAAGTATCACCAGCCGAAGGCGAAGTGACGGTGAATGGGCCTGCCCCGGTATTGCTGGTCACGGTCATGGTATCGCTAGTGACATTACCTTTACCGTCACGCACCATCAGTTTAAAGACCATAGGGCGACTGGTGGTAGGATAGGTTTCACCGATGACGGTTTCGCCTTTGAGTACGTCAGACAAACGTGGCAAATAGCGACTGGTGCTGGACGTTGGCAACCATGCTCTAAACAGTGGTCTTTCACCGTCATCGACCATGGTTTCTTTTGAGGTCGATTCAGGACCGGTATCAAACTGCTCCCAAGAATAGCTCAGTGTATCGCCCTCAGGGTCGGTGGCCGAACCATTGAGCATAAACGGTGTCGATACTGGAATGGTGTAATCACTACCGGCTTCAACCGTTGGCGCTTCGTTGTTCAGGGCTGTATTGACGCTACAGGTTGCCGAGTCGGTGATAAAGCTGGTCATCTGCTCGACAGAGTGTGAGTGGAAGAAGGCATCTGAGTTGTTTTGCAGGTTTTGATCGTCACAAATACCGGCATAGGCCATGATGGTACTACCGCTGCCCGGCTCGTAGGCATCATCGTTCGAGCGTGTGCCGCAGTTGCCTGCGGTGCCGTTAAAGCTATGCTGGCCGCCGAATTGGTGACCGACTTCATGGGCAACGTAGTCGATAACAAAGGGGTCTGCGGTCGGTGAAGATGAGCCGGTAACACCGCCCCATTTGGCACTGTCGTTACAGACTACGCCCAAGTATGCGACGCCGCCGCCACCGGTATTGAAGATGTGACCGATATCGTAGTTGCCGCTGCCGACATTATCTGTCATCACCGCTTCATTGGCGTTCATGTCTTCAGAGGTGTTGTCATAAGGGTCTGTGGTTGCATCGGTATAGATGATAGCGTCGTTGTCCACCAAGTTAAGTTGCACCGATAAATCAACGTTATACACTTCGTTGACTCGGTTGATGGCGGTGACGATAGCGGCTTTGGCCAACTCTTTGGTGCCGCCGTGAAACTCGGTATATTCACCGGCTGCGGCTACCGCTATACGATAGGTTTTAAGGGTCTCGCCTGCTCGTTGGGCGCTTTGATGACGATGTTGCGATTGCGCTTTTGGCAGGTAATCGTGAGTAACGACCTGATCATAATCTGGCTTAGATTGTGGCGCCGCATCTTTTTTGTAGTAGCTGATGTGGGTGACGTTATTGCCTCTGGCCATCGGGTCGATAAAGGCTCGTTGCTGGTTGTACATGAACATGCCGTGAAAACCGTGAGGCGTAATGTCAAAACGGCCACGGTTGTCGGGGTTATCGAGTTGGTAGCCGCTAAAGGTGCGAATAGAAGGGTAGCGTTGCTCTAATGAGGTTTGGTAAACCGGTGAGTATTGCAATCTAAACAAAGCGTTGCTGCCATCTGGCATCGGCAGGCGAATATCGAATTGGGTTTGGCTTCTATTAAGCAGTAGTTGAGCCAGCTGATCAGGTGAGGTATCGACGGCTCTAAATTGTTTAGCCAATACATTGACTTTAGCGATGTCTGCTAAGTCGCGTTTCAACTCCATATCGCGCCAGAGATCTTGCTCTGCCATGGCAGATGAACTGAGAACAGACAGCAATCCCAGCGAAAAAAGTGTATTCCAAGGTCTGTTTTTCATATATTCCTCGATTATTCCTAATGTATTATGATGTCTTTATGAGCAACTGTGTTTTTCAAGTGTAGGTCACAATTTCGATTTTGTTGCAAAATTTAATTTTCTCACTCGATTTGCCTGCCGACATCTCCTTCCCCAAACCCTTGCATTACATCGAAGCTGTGCTACGGTTGTATCACTTTCGACCAGTTTTTTGTTGTCGGTTTGATAATAATCAATAGCTTACAAGGAATATTTCGATGCCTGATCCAACTGAAAATACTCAAAACAATGCCCAGGTGATGGTGATTAATGCCGAAGATTTGCCGACTTCTACTGCCGGTACCAGTGTGCCTGCCACCAAGGAGTTTGCGGTCAATGCCACAGGTAATCTCTTTGTTGCAAGCACATTAAATGCCGGGGCCGGCGCGCAAAACGGTTTGACTGCCGAGGCGCAAAAGGCGTTTAGTCAAGTCAGTGTGTTTTTTGCGGCGATGACCAAAGCGATGAACGAGAGCGGTAAAAACCTCTATGACTTTGACGCGCTCAATAACCTTATTCAACGTTCTGGTTTGTTTGTGGCAATGACCAAATCCGATGTGCAATACAATAGCTCAAGCTTTGGCGTGACCTTTGGTAGTCAGCTGATCCAGGCATTGTTGGGGTTAAGCGGTGATTTATCGTCGATTGCCCATTCGTTGACGTCACTGATCTCTGAGGTGGGCAAGCAAGGGTTTGCCATCAGTAACGATAGCACTTCAAAAGTGTCAAAGGTTGGCACTGTGGTATTTGTTTGCGAGTATTTGCTTGGCGCGGTATCTATCACGCCAATCGCCATTTACGCCGATGTGAAGTCCAACAGTGACAACTTTAAGGCCGGTCCTTGTTTTCAGGCGCAGCGCACCAAAACCAGCTGGAATCTGTCTAAAGATGTCTATTTGTTTGTGCCGCCAGAGTTTATGGACCAAGCGGTAACGATGAATCAGGCAATGGATAACCCAGATTTTGAGAAGCTGGTGCAGAAGATGGTTAACGACATCGAAGGTGGCAAGCAAGCCCAGTAGGCTTGACTAAAGTGCATTTGTTTCCTGAGATAACTAAAAAGGATACTCGCGTTTGAGTGACGACAATTCTACGCCTACTGCCAACCCAGCCGGCGCATCAGCGCCGGGGCAGGGGGCCTATGAGCCTTTAACCAAGCATTATGTGTTTAATGAAACCGGCAATATTTTGCTGTGCACCACTGGCGATGGCAATGAAGACTTAGGCCAAAGCTTTAAAGAGATCTGTGGTGAAGTCAGTGTGTTTTTTGCTGCCATGACCAAGGCCATAAGCTCGGTGACCAATCCACTGACGGGTAAACCTTACTCGATATACAACTATAAAGCGCTGAAAAAGGTGATCAACAATTCCGGTCTGTTTGTGGGTGTCAATCGCACCACCAGTACGGTTGCTTCGGCGCAAGCGGGCGATACTTTTGCCCAAGAGTTATTGAAGTCTTTGCTTGGTCGCGACTTTGGCCAAACGCCGTTGCATTTTGCCCGAGGTCTGTTCGAATCCATCGGCAAGGAAACCCGCAACTTAACCTCGGCAGTCGAGCATTTGTTTGGCGCCAAAAGTGCGAAGCCTGCGGCTCAACCGCCGCCGAAAAACAGCGCCACCTCCGGCAATATCTTCTTTATTTGTGAATCACTACTGGGTATGCCCTTAATTAGCGCGGTGCTGGTTTATATTGAACCAGAAAATGTCGGTAAGCCATTTGATGAGATCACCAATTTGTCTCAGGCACGGCCGATTGGGCAGCGCATCAGTCGCAGTTATACCTTTACTAAAGATACCTATTTGTTTGTGGCGCCGAGTATTTTTAAGTCGCACGCCCAAGACTTAAACACCAGTAATATGCCTCAATATCAAGACTTTATCGACAAACTGGCCGAGGCACTTAAAAGCGACGATGATGGTAAGGATATCGTAGCACCCCCTCAAAGCTAACGGTCTTTGTATGTTAAATAAACAGTTGACAGCGTGTAGGAGATACAGTAAATTGAAAGCGCTTACATTTCTCGATCGCTCAGGCGATCTTTTTTTAGGTTAGGCATGTAAGCGCTTACATTTTCGCTTTCTTGATGGTAGTTGGCCATTTGGCTTGCCATCAATCGATGACAAAAGGTTGACCAAAGAACAGGCCCAGACTTTAATTGTCTGTGGTGATGTCAACGGCGCTGGCGTATGAGTCGGGCCTGTTCTTCGGTTTGCATAAAGATAAGAATTCAACCATATAGGTTATGTTGCGGGGGCAGATGCAATGAACATCAAACCATTTAAACTTTCTGTGTTAGCCAGTAGCTTGTCGGTGGCCTTAGGGGCAATGGCCGTTAATGCGACGGCGATAGCACAGGAAGACACAGCCACAGAAGAACCCATTGAGGTTATCGGTATTAAGGGCAGTTTGCTCAAATCAATGGACGTCAAACGTGGTTCTAACGGCGTGGTTGATGCCATCAGTGCCGAAGATATCGGTAAGTTTCCCGATACCAATCTCGCCGAGTCGCTACAGCGTATTACCGGTGTTTCGATTGACCGCTCTAACAATGAAGGCAGCAAAATTACCGTGCGCGGTATGGGACCTGAGTTTAACTTGGTCACTTTGAACGGACGTCAAATGCCGACGGTCGGTGGCCGTTCGTATGACTTTGGTAATATTGCCACCGAAGGGGTGAGCGCCGTTGAGGTATACAAAACCACCCGGGCCGATTTGCCCGGAGGCGGTATCGGTGCAACAGTCAACATGCTTACCGCCAGACCTTTGCAAAACCCCGGTTTTAAAGGTGTGGTAGGGGTAAAAGGGGTTTATGAAACCGCCAATGAAAAAGGCGACAAGATAACGCCTGAGGTGTCGGCATTGTTTAGCGACACCTTTAATGATGATAAATTTGGGGTGCTGATCAGCGCCTCTCACCAAAAGCGTAATAACCGCGAACAGCGCGCCGCTATCGATAATTGGATCCCCAACGTCAATATTGGCGCATCTCCTAACCTGCAACTCACCGACAATAACCAACGTGAAGATGGTGCCACTTGGTATCCACAAAATTCTGGCTATTCTATTAATGACAATGATCGCACCCGTGTTAATGGCCAGCTGGTGTTGCAGTACGCGCCCAACGACAAAGTGCAGGCGACATTGGACTACACCTACTCTAAGGTCGAGTTTGAAAGCAATCGCAATGCGTTTGGTGTGTGGTTTAACAATGGCGGTAATGTTTCAAGCGCAACGATTAATGAAAACGGCACCTATACCCATGTTGCCGAAGTTGGTGGCGATTATGCGACCAACCTTTCACGGGCGCAAACTGAAAACGAAAACAAATCTTTGGGCTTGAACCTGAAGTGGGATGTCAGCGATTCATGGTCGGTGACGTTTGATGCTCATGATTCTTCCGCCATCGGCAAGGGCGTGGGGCTTGGTCACGACGCTTTTTTGATCATTGGTAATACATCTTGTGGTTGGTGTGCCGGAACAGGGCCTGAATTTGGGCCTAATACCGCCAATATCAACATCAAAACCAATATGGTCGGCCCCGGTGGCATACCAATTTGGGGTTTAGATTTGGTTGATGGTGACGGTGATCCTCAGGCGGAGTTGACCGGCGCCGATATGGGGTCTTTGTTTGGCGCGGTGAGCAAAAACTACGACGAAAACAAGATGAACCAATTCCAGCTGAAAACCAGTTGGACCAACCCCAATGATAGCTTTTTAGAACGGGTCGATTTCGGCGCGGCGCGCACCAAAATGAGTTTCCGCTCGACCAACGCCTACTCACAAAACTTGCCGGCGGGCTGGTGGAACTGGTCGGCGGTGCATTTCCCTGATGATATGTTTGAGCGCGTCGGTATTGAAAGTCTGCTTGATGGCTTCTCAAACGGCGGTGATAAGTTAATCGACTACTATGTTACAGCCGATTTTGACGACGTATTGCACCTGTTTGAAACCATTCAAGATACCATCGCGCCAGATATCTACAACGCCGGTTGGCCTGCGGAAGTTAACGGCAAGTTTCAATCTGGACCTATCGATTCTGACGCTCGGGTTGAAGAAACCACCACCGCGCTTTACGTTCAAGCCAAAATGGGCTTTGAGGTCAGCAACATGCCGCTTAACGTGGTGACCGGTTTACGCTGGGAAAAAGCCAAAGTGACCTCACGCGGCCTTGAAGTACCTGCCATTGCGATGGAGTGGGTTAACGGCAATGAGTGGGAATATATTTATGCCCAAGAGCAGTCATTTTCAAGCGGCAGTGGTAGCAATGATGTGTTGATGCCGTCATTGGATATGAATTTGGAGATCACCGACGATTTGGTTGGCCGTTTCTCTTATTCACGTTCTTTGACTCGTCCACCCATCGGTGCGTTAAGCTCAACCCGCAACTTCTTAGGCAACCCAAAGGTCGGTCAGCGTAAAGTGGCCGTGGGCAATCCTGCACTTGAGCCTTATGTCTCTGACAATTTTGATTTGGCGATGGAGTATTACTACGGCAATGGCAGTTATGTGTCGGTGGGTTACTTCCATAAGATTGTCGATAACTTTTTGGCCAACATCACCACTAATGAAACCGTTGAAGGGATGCGAGATGTATTTATTGGCCCGCGTGCCGAAGAAGCCAGAGCGCAGTTGATTGCCGAAGGTATTCAACCGACAGATCAGGCAATACACAATCGCATCAACTTGAATATGGGGCGCGAGCCGGGTACCCGCATTACCGCCGATGAGAACGATCCGCTGGCAACCTTTGCGGTTTCTCGTGACGTTAACCTCAACGAAGCAGAGCTTAACGGCTGGGAAATTGCCGTACAGCATATGTTTGGTGAAAGCGGTTTTGGCGTCATGGCCAATGCCACTATCGTCAACGGTGATGTTGAGGTAGACCGTGATGCCATAGGCTATCAGTTTGCATTGAACGGGATGAGCGACTCCGCCAACCTCTCAGGTATTTATGAAAAAGATGGCTTGTCGGTGCGCATTTCATGGAACTGGCGCGATGAATTCTTAGGGGGCTTCGACCAGCATTCTTCGCCGGTATTTACCGAGGCGTATCAACAAATCGACCTGAATGTGAACTATGCTTTGTCTGAGCAGCTGACGGTGTTCTTTGAAGGTTTGAACATTACTGAAGAAACACAGCGAACCTATGTTCGCTATTCAGAGCAGTTCTTAAACGGTAATCAGTATGGTGCTCGCTATAACCTGGGTGTACGCTACAGTTTCTAAGCTACACTTTAGTTAATGACAAAAATCCGGGTGGGGCAACTTGCCCGGATTTTGTGTTTATGCAGAGGTCAATATCGTGCGAACGGCAAGCAAAACAGGCGTGATGTGATGACAGATAAACCAATACAAAAGGTGGTGATCGTCGGCGGCGGTAGTGCAGGCTGGATCACTGCCGGTATTCTTGCAGCCGATCATCATGGCGGACATGAGCAGGGAATTGATATAACCCTGATAGCCTCACCTGAGGTCAATACCATCGGTGTTGGTGAGGGCACATGGCCGACGATGCGGGCAACTTTGCAGCGTATCGGCATCAGCGAAACGGATTTTTTTCGTCAATGTGACGCGTCGTTTAAGCAAGGTTCGCAATTCAAAGGCTGGGTCGATGGCAGCGCGAGCGACAGCTATTACCATCCTTTTAGCTTACCTGCAGGCTTTGAGCAGGGCATCAATCTTGCGCCGACCTGGCAGCAGTTTCGCGATAAAGTGAGCTTTACCAATGCGGTGTGCGCGCAAGGATATATTTGCGACCAAAATTTGGCGCCTAAGCTCAATACTCAGCGTGAATTTGAAGGGCTGTTTAACTACGGCTACCACCTCGATGCCACTAAGTTTGCCGCGCTGTTGCAAAAACATTGCACCGAACAGCTTGGCGTGAGGTATATCGCCGATCACATCACTTCAGTCAACGCCGCCGTTAATGGCGATATTAGTAGTGTGACAACCAAGATCCATGGTGAGGTTGCAGGCTGTTTGTTTATCGACTGCTCTGGTTTGTCGGCGCTACTTATCGGCAAACACTACAATATTGGCTTCAACAGTCAAAAATCGGTGTTGTTTAACGACCGCGCGATCGTCACTCAAGTACCCTATACCAACGAAGATGTGCCCATTCCTTCTTGCACCATTTCGACGGCGCAAAGCGCCGGGTGGATTTGGGATATTAGCCTACCGCAGCGCCGAGGCTGCGGTTATACCTACAGCAGCGCACACCTTGATGACGAAAGGGCCGAGCGCGCCCTAAGACAATATGTCGATGATCACAGTGGCCAATATGACGTGCGTCGGTTGCAGTTTGAGCCGGGTTTCCGCGACAAATTCTGGCATCACAACTGCGTTGCCGTTGGCTTGTCGGCCGGCTTTTTAGAGCCGCTTGAAGCATCGGCGTTGGTGATGATTGAATTGGCTGCCAATCAGATCAGCGAGTCGCTTCCAGCCGTCCCTTCGCTGATGGACACTGCCGCTGCGCGTTTTAACCGCCAGTTTAGCTATCGTTGGCAGCGCATTATCGACTTTTTGAAACTACACTACGTATTGAGTCAGCGCGCTGATAGCGACTACTGGCACGACAATAAAGCCAATGAGTCAATGCCACAGTCACTCAAAACTCAGCTAAATTGGTGGCAGTATCATAGCCCATGGCTAGGTGACTTTAGCGAAGCGCAGGAGGTATTTTCTGCCGCCAGCTATCAATATGTGCTGTATGGGATGGGGTTTTACTCAAAAGGGCGGTCGAGTCAGTCTCGGTTAGACTTACCACCGCAGGCGATGGCGCTGTTTCAACAAGTCAATCGTGAGGCCAATCAACAGTTGCCGCGACTTAGCAGTAATCGTCAGACCATAGCGCAAATCGTTGAGCGTGGATTGTATGGGATTTAACCAAAACAGTGAGGAGCGATGATGGCAAACCATCAAATGCTGGACAATGTTTCACACGGCACCATCAAAATTAAAACCGGCCACAGTGCTCAGCTTGGTGACAATGTCTCAGCAGCTGGGGTATTTCCGATGGAATTTAGTCAGTTGCAGTTGGAGTATCCGATATTTTTCAGCAAAAACACCGGCAGTGGTGAATTTGAAGCGGTGGCGCTGTTGGGGTTCGAACCTGGTGAGAACCTGTTTTTAAACGAGAGCGGTTGGGATGGTGACTATGTACCGCTGTCGATAGTCCGCCAGCCTTTTCTTATCGGCTTTCAGCAGCGCATGGAAAACGGCGTGCCGAGGGAGGAACCTGTGGTGACCATCGATATGGACCATCCCAGAGTTAACCATGAGCAGGGCGAGCCGGTATTTTTACCTAACGGTGGCACCAGCGAGTATCTCAATCACATCAATTCGGTTTTGGTCACCATTCACCAAGGTCATCAACAAAGACAGCAGATGATAGCGCGATTGCTGGCGGCAAACTTGATTGAGCCGTTTCGACTGTCATTAACCTTTAAAAATGGCGAGGCGCACAATCTCGAAGGTTTATATACCATCGACGAAGACAGGCTCAAGGCATTGGATGATGCAACCTTGGTTGCGCTGCATCAACAAGGTGATCTGCAACATGTCTATATGATGTTGGCCTCCATTGGCAACGTGCGTAAACTCATCAATCGAAAAGACTTGTTAAGTGCTGGAAATTAAACAACAAACACTGGTTTGTACACTAAAGCGCGATGAGCACTTGCTGGCGCAACTACGGCAGTTTGATGGACCGGTGATCTTAAAAGGGCTGGTGGCAGATTGGCCTGCCGTGATCTGCGGGCAGGGGCTTGAAGAATATCTCAAAGACCTTGCCGCCGACGTGCCGGTACAGGCAATGCGGGCCGAGCCGCAGGCCAAGGGGCGTTACTTTTACAACGATGACTTTAGCGGCTTCAACTTTGTGCGCGAGCAAACGCATCTATCAGGATTGCTCGATGGGCTGGCTGAGCACGGCCCCGGCCTTTATATGGGATCGACAACCTTAGCGTATTGTCTACCGGATTTTGCGCGGCACAATCCAATGCCGCTAGAGGAAGTGACCCCTTTGGTGAGCGCTTGGATAGGTAACCAAACTCGCGTGGCGGCGCATTTTGACGTGCCGCAAAACATTGCCTGCGTGGTGGGTGGACGTCGCCGTTTTATTTTATTTCCACCACAGCAGGTAGAAAACCTTTATGTTGGTCCGCTGGACTTTACTCCGGCCGGTCAGCCGGTATCTATGGTGGATTTTGCCGAGCCGGATGTTGACCGTTTTCCTCGTTTTACCGAGGCGCTTAAACATGCTCAAGTGGCCGATTTGGCACCCGGAGATGCGCTTTATATTCCTTCAATGTGGTGGCATCAGGTTGAAGCGTTTGACTCACTCAATATGCTGGTCAATTACTGGTGGCGTGAAACGCCACAACGGCTTGGCCAACCGATGGATGCGCTACAACATGCCATTTTAGCAATTAGAGACTTACCCACAGAGCAAAAACAGGCGTTTAAAAACTTGTTTGACCATTATGTATTTAATGCCGACAGCAGCAGTCATGGGCATATCCCACAGAGCGCAAAAGGCATACTTGGAGAGATTGACGATACTGTGGCCAGACGCACCCGAGCCGAACTGCTGCGCAAGCTCAATCGCTAAATGGATTCGCCGATAAGCCTATAGGCTATTTTTTGTAAGCCAGTAAATGTATGTATCGGGCCATGCGGTTAAACGGCGGTTGGCCTGAGTATTTTAACTCCATTTCTTCTACCTGATCGTCAAATGCCAATCCGCCGCGTTTTAACGTGGTGTAGTCGGAAAACACCCGAATGCCTGAGAGCTGGCCGATACGCAAGCCGTATTGTTTCAGCCATTGTTCGATTTGTTCTAAGGTGCTGGGGTTGTTGGGCGTGAGGCTGCCTTTGTCGGATACCGCTTTTTGCTCGCGGTTGAGCAGCTTGAAGTTGCCCATGATGAGATTGCGCATATCGCGACCGGCCGGATTGTAAAAACACAAAGACAATACGCCGTTGTCGTTAAGCTGCTCACTTATCATTTGGAGCAGCTCCTGCGGCTTGGCAAGCCATTCGATGACGGCATGGCACATGATCAAATCGGCTTTTTGGCAATGCCCAAACAGCTGCTGGTAGGGGAGGTGATAAAAGCTCAGGTTAAGCGCTTGTTGTTGCTCGTCTGCTTGTACTTTGGCCAGCTCGGTCATTTTCTCTGAAATGTCGTTATACACAACTTGATGGCCCAGTTTGGCCATGGCTATCGACCAATGACCTAAACCTGCTCCGACATCTATGACGTATTTACCGGGTTGTTGCCATAACTCGGGGTGATGATGTTTAAGATCTTGTTCTATCACTGCGCGGCGCAGCTTACCTTTTTTACCGTTGGCAACCTTGTGGACAAAGTGCTCGGCAATATCGTCAAAATTACGATCGGCCATTAAAAAGATACCTTTTTACGCGCTTCTTTGATGGCGCCACGTTTGGTTTTGCTGTCCATACGACGCTTTTGCGAATTTTTGGTGGGTTTGGTGGCGCGGCGAACTTTGGCAACCACCATTACCGAATTGATCAGCTCTGCCAAGCGCTTTAAGCCGTCTTCACGGTTCATTTCTTGAGTTCTGTATTGCTGGGCTTTGATGATCACAATGCCTTCTTTGGTGATGCGACTGTCTTTTAGAGCGAGTAGCCGCTGTTTAAAGATCAATGGCAGGCTTGAGGCTGAAATATCAAAGCGCAAATGAATGGCAGAGGATACCTTGTTGACGTTTTGCCCACCGGCACCTTGAGCGCGGATGGCAGAAAATTCAATCTCACTGAGGGGCAATGTGAGGTTTTTATCCAGTTGTAGGGCGTTTTGGCTTTGCATAACTCAGTTCGGTGTTAGAGATTGGGCAATTATACACTCAAGGCAGGGTGACTCAAATAAAAGAAAATGTTAACCAAATCAGCTTTATGTATAAATTGGGAATATTTTTACCATACAAAATGTTATAAAAATGCGATTGACAGGAACTAAATCGACTAGATCTTGGCGCGTTAAAGGAGTAAGGTTTTTCAAAGGGACAGGCTTTCGACAGGTGTGTATCGGTCGTTATTAACGATTGCAGGCGTTGAAAGTTTTGCTGCTTTGGATTGAAGCCGCATTTAGGGATATCCTAATAAATCTAACAAAAATTCAATAACAACAAGAGACTACAATGAAAATTCATACTCTTTCAAAAACCTGTGCCGCCGTTGTGTGCGCACTTGCATTCTCCTCTCAAGCCGCCAATCTAACCTCAGCCGAGCAAATGATGCAGTTCAGCGGTAATGACATCAACGCCGTTCTAGGTCTTGCCAAGCAAGACACCATGAAAGCCGTGAATGTTGCTAATTTAGACAATGGCGTGACCAAAGTTCGTTTCCAGCAATTTCACCAAGGGGTGAAGGTATTTGGTCGCTCAGTTGCAGCAACTCGTTCAGAACTCGGTTTTTTAACCGACGTTAAGGGCCAGTTTTTACAAATCAATGATGGCTTTGATGTTTCAGGTAAAATCCCAAGCGATAAAGCGCTCATCGGTTTTGCCAAGAGCAAAGTTAGCCCACAAGACAGAGTGTACAACAAGCAAAACGAGCGCGTTATTGTTGAGCATAACGGTGTGCCAAAGTTGGCCAACTTAGTGTCTTTCGTACGCCAAGGTAAAGATGGCGAAATCGCTCGCCCAACCGCATTTTTAGATGCCTTCACCGGCGAAGTATTGCAGCAGTGGGATAATATTCAGCACGCGGCTGTCGGCACAGGCCCTGGTGGTAACCAAAAGACCGGTCAATATTACTATGGTACTGACTTTGGCTTCATGGACGTCGCGCAAAGCGGCTCTACCTGTACCATGAACAATACCAACGTTAAAACCGTTGACTTAAATCACGGCACCAGCGGCTCTACCGCTTATAGCTATACTTGCCCTGAGAACACTTACAAGCAAATCAATGGCGCCTATTCTCCATTGAATGATGCCCACTACTTCGGTGGTGTGGTATTTAACATGTTTAACGACTGGGTTGGCTCTCCGCCGCTTACTTTCCAGTTGACTATGCGTGTTCACTACTCAAACAACTATGAAAATGCCTTCTGGGACGGCTCTGCGATGACCTTCGGTGATGGTGCGACTACCTTCTACCCATTGGTATCATTGGACGTATCTGCGCATGAGGTTGCTCACGGTTTCACTGAGCAAAATTCTGCTTTGGTATACAGTGGTATGTCTGGTGGCATGAACGAAGCGTTCTCTGATATGGCTGGTGAAGCCGCCGAAAGCTACATGCACGGCAGCAACGACTGGTTGGTTGGCGCAGATATCTTTAAAGGCAGCGGCGCGTTGCGTTACATGAACAACCCACCACAAGATGGCCGCTCAATTGACCATGCCGACCAGTATGCCGGTCAAGACGTTCACTACACCTCTGGTGTATTTAACAAAGCGTTCTACTTGCTTGCCACAACCAACGGCTGGACTACCCGTACTGCGTTTGAAGTCATGGCTTTGGCCAACCAAACCTACTGGACTGCCAACTCTACCTTCGATGAAGGTGGCTGTGGCGTTTATAATGCAGCAGGCGACAAAGGCTACAACCAAGCAGACGTTAGAGCCGCATTTGCTGCGGTTGGTGTGAATACTTGTGATGCGCCACCACCACCGCCTCCGGGTGTTTTGGAAGACGGCGTTGCGCAAACCATTAGCGGCGCTTCTGGCAGCGAAACCTTCTTTACTATGGACACGCCTGCCAACGTTGTTAGCTTAACCTTCACTATGAGTGGTGGTTCAGGTGATGCTGACCTATATACTCGCTTTGGTTCTGCACCAACAACCAGCACTTACGATTGTCGTCCGTATGCCTCTGGCAACAACGAAACCTGTGACTACCCAACGGCGCAAGAGGGTACTTACCATGTGATGGTTCGTGGTTATAGCGCTTACTCAAGTGCCACTATCGTTGGTGATTACACCACTGATGGCGGTCAGCCACCAACAGGTGACTACACTTTGAGTGCTACTGGCTACAAAGTGAAAGGTAAACAAAATGTCGATCTTTCATGGGCTGGCAACACTGGTAGTGTTGATATTTACCGTGACGGCAACGTGATTGCTTCAGGCGTTAGCGGCAGCACTTATACCGATGCTATCGGTGCCAAAGGTGGCGCAACTTATGTTTATGAAGTGTGTGACGCTGGTACTTCTACCTGCTCGGCTTCTGCGACAGTAACCTTCTAAAGCTTTCAGCTTTTTTGAAAATGACAAGCCCGCACCAGTTGCGGGCTTTTTTTTGGCCAAGGATGGCCGGTATGCTGGCATTGTCGGCGACTTCATGGACGAAGGCGTTAGAGCGACGCAGGACGCCAAAGCCGCAGGCTACGGTTGATATTGCGCTGTAGTCAGGATATTTATATCCGCAGGCAGACCATGATGCTTTTGCGAGGATAAATCCTCTGACTACGGTTGATATTGCACTGTAGTCAGGATATTTATATCCGCAGGGCAGAGCATGGTGCTTTTGCGAGGATAAAGCCGCAGGCTACGGATGATATTGCGCTGTAGTCAGGATATTTATATCCGCAGGCAGAGCATGGTGCTTTTGCGAGGATAAATCCGCAGGCTACGGTAATTAAAAAAGCTCTACCGCTGAGGTATCGAACGGGGGGGGCTGGTTGGCTTTTTTCTTTCTTTCTTCTTCAGAAAGCGGCGGACCTTCAATGCTGGCTTCGATATAAAATCGACCAATATCAGAATCAAAGGGAATGCGGACTATTGGCGCTTTGGTCTGGTGGGCTATCAGATAGTCGTGACCGCTGATCACAGTGGGCAGGGTAATTTGAAAGCTGTAGCCTTCTTTGAGTAATAAGGCTTTTACGCCACCTATCACTAAGTTGCTGATCTCTCCAATCAAATCAAAGGCCAGAAATTGTTTATTGGGTAAGTGCTCAGGTAATATGCGGTGAGACATGCTCTCTAGTACCTGTTGACTAAAAACAACGGCGATGGAGGCAATCCGGCCTGTGCCTCGCATGCAAATCAGGCCGGTGACCGTGCCGCCAGTTTCGGGTTCATGGGGCTTTCGTATCCATGGTCGGCCGGTATGAATGTGGAGGTCGGCGATCGCCACCATAACGCTTTCACAAGCTTGCAATACTGGGTTGATAAATTCTGCCTGCATTTATAGATCCGGTAACTTAACCAATGGACTTCTGAGTATCGTTTGTACAGTGTAGTTCATAAGTTGAGAAGTGCTGACTGGTAAGCGCAAAAACACGTATGTGTGCTTTAAAAGAAGTATTTTAGTTATCTTTACAATTGTTACATTTATCTTTAAATACCCTGTTTGGTGTATTTTAAAATACATTTTAAGCGTCTTTTTAGAGACGATTAATCGTCTTTTTGTTAAATAAATGGTTGTTTTATTCCCGTTGTGAGATCTTTTTTTGATCTTTCTAATTGCCTGAGGTTTTTCTTTAAGTCTTTGTGATTTAATGTTTTATATTTTATTTTAAGGTTTTTTGTTTCTCTTTATCTGTGTTTTTGGCTGTTTTTTTAAAATAAAAAGTAGCAAATGTTAAACATATGTTATAAATTGTATCCGCTCACGATTATGAAGGGCCTTAAATCCAAGGCGTCATAAAGCGGGGCAAGGTTGTACTTGTCAAAAGTTCAAACAATAGGACTGACAAGGGCCCCTCATTCTAAACAAGAGAACGAAGAGAGAAACATGAAAATCCAAAACCTTACCAAAGTTTGCGCTGCTGTTGTTTGTGCTTTGTCTTTCAACGCTGCTGCTGCACCTAAGCAAGTTGATGTTGCGTCTATGGCGAAAATGCAAAGCAATGATATCAACGCCGTTTTAGGTTTGTCTGGCGCACAAAACGCCAAAATGATTAAAGAAGTCAACGTCGCCGAAACCGGTGTTACCGTTGCTAAATTTCAACAGTACGTTCATGGCGTAAAAGTTTATGGCGGTACTTTCAATGCCCATAAATCACCATTGGGCGTGATCAGCAACGTAAACGGTAACTTCCAACTAGGTTTGGACAAGCTGCCGGTTTTGCGTGTTTCTCGAGTAAACAAAAAGCAAGCTATCGATTTGGCCATTGCAGCCGACCGCGATGGTTTGAGCTTAAAAGACGTACGTAACGTCAACGCTGAAGAATTCATCAACAACATCGGTGGCAAGTGGATGCGCACTTGGGTTGTTAGCTACTTCACCGACGCTAGCGGCGAGCCAAAGCGTGTTGAGAACATCATCAACGCTTTCGATAAAGAGATCGTTTCACGTCGTGACATCTTAACTCACGCTCAAGCAACTGGCCCTGGCGGTAACAGCAAAACTGGTCAATACAACTACGGTACTGACTTCAGCCACTTAGATGTAGCGCAAAGCGGCTCAACTTGTACTATGAGCAACGCCAACGTTAAAACCGTTAACTTGAACCACGGTACTTCTGGCTCAACTGCTTATAGCTTCACTTGCCCTGAAAACACTTACAAATCAATCAACGGCGCATACTCGCCATTGAACGATGCTCACTACTTCGGTAACGTGATCTTCAACATGTACCAAGACTGGATCGGTGTTGCACCTTTGAGCTTCCAGTTGACTATGCGTGTTCACTACTCAAGCAACTATGAAAATGCCTTCTGGGATGGTTCTGCAATGAGCTTCGGTGACGGTGCTACTACTTTCTACCCATTGGTATCGCTTGACGTCTCTGCCCATGAGGTGAGCCACGGTTTCACCGAGCAAAACTCTGGCTTGGCTTACTCTTCAATGTCTGGTGGTATGAACGAAGCGTTCTCTGATATGGCTGGTGAAGCTGCTGAGTTCTACATGCACGGTTCTAACGACTGGATGGTTGGTGAGCAAATCTTTAAAGGTAACGGCGCATTGCGTTATATGGATGACCCGACTAAAGACGGTCGTTCAATCGGTCATGCCAGCGATTTCACCAGCTCAATGGACGTTCACTACAGCTCAGGTGTATACAACAAAGCATTCTACTTGTTGTCAAACACTGCTGGCTGGGGCGTTCGTAAAGCGTTTGAAGTCATGACTTTGGCTAACCAAACTTACTGGACTGCCAACTCTACTTTCGATGCCGGTGCTGCTGGCGTTTGTAAAGCGGCTTCTGACAAAGGCTACAGCGTAGCTGACGTAAATGCGGCCTTCACCGCTGTTGGTGTTAACGGTGGTACTGACTGTAACGGTGGCGGTACTACTCCTCCTCCTTCAGGTGGTAACGATTTGACTAAAGGTCAAGCGGTAAGCATCTCTGGCGCTCAAGGTAGCGAAACCAGCTATACTTACGCGGCACCTGCCGATGCCGACCAAGTAACCATCACGATGAGCGGTGGTTCAGGCGACGCTGACTTGTACGTGAAAAAAGGTTCTGCGCCTACCACTTCTAGCTACGATTGTCGTCCATACAAATCTGGTAACAACGAAAGCTGTACTGCGACCGGTTCTGGCACTTACTATGTCATGGTTCGTGGCTATAGCAGCTACTCAGGTGCGTCTTTGGTTGCCGACCACACTACTGCCACTCAAGGCGGCGGTGACAGCGGTACTGTTGCCAACATCAGCGTATCTCGTCGTAACTGGGTTCGTTACACTCAAGACGTACCAGCTGGTGCTTCTAACCTGACTTACACCATCACTGGTGGTTCAGGTGACGCAGACCTTTACGTTAAGTTTGGTGCTCAGCCTTCTACCAGCAGCTACGATTGCCGTCCATACAAAAACGGTAACGAAGAAACCTGTACTTTTGCCTCTCCACAAGCTGGTACTTGGCATGTAGGTATCTACGGTTACTCAGCGGTTAGCGGCTTGACCTTGAACTGGTCTTACGAATAAGCATAACGCTTTAATTGCTCAGGTGCGCTAAGCGCACCATCGACTACAAATCCCTCAAAGACTTAAGTCTTTGGGGGATTTTTGTATCAAGGGGGCTATCCCTGCCTATCCTGTATAACCTCCTAGGCCCATCGGGAATAAATACCTCCTACATAACCCCTCACTTGGGCTACGTTTGGCTTGGAGGGAAATAATCTTAATGCCTCTATTGTAATGCTCCTGAAATCCTTCTATAAATTTGCAAGCGTGCCTGATGTGACGTCATATATAAGGAATTTAATGCCAATTGCGGCAACTGCGTATAAAATCAGGTTTTTTTATTCCTTAAATTTAGATGGAGCAGGATATGTCAAATGCGACAGAAATGGTCAATTCAATGCTGCATAACGCCACAACGTGGGTAGAGCAGAACTTTATGAATTTGGTATTGGCCTTGGCTATCTTTTTTGTCGGTAAATGGCTGGCAAAAGGATTAACCAAATTAAGCCGCAAACTGATGGAAAAGAGTAACCTTGAAAAAACCTTGGTGGATTTTTTGGCCGGGCTGATTCATGCGGCGCTGTTCTTATTTGTGGTGGTCGCCGCGCTTGCCAAACTGGGTATTGAAACTACCAGTATTGTTGCGCTCATCGGTGCTGCCGGTTTGGCCATTGGCTTGGCGTTGAAAGACTCACTGCAAAACTTTGCCTCGGGGATCATGCTGATCTTGTTTAAGCCGTTTAAGGCCGGTGATTTTGTTGAAATGGCAGGCGTAACCGGTATTGTTGAGAAAATTGCCATCTTCTCAACCATTATGCGCACCCCTGACAATAAAGAAGTGATTGTGCCTAACGGTGCCATATATGGCGATAATATCGTTAACTACTCCGCCCGTCCTACCCGTCGTGTCGATATGGTGTTTGGGGTGAGCTATGATGATGATATTCGTAAGGTTAAGCAGCTTATTATCGATTACCTTGCGCAAGATGAGCGCGTTTTGAAAGACCCTGCGCCTGTGGTAAAGGTTAGCGAATTGGCCGATAGTTCGGTTAACTTTATTGTCAGACCTTGGGTGAATGCTGCCGATTACTGGGGCGTATATTGGGATGCTCATGAGAACTTGAAGATCTTATTCGATGAAAACGACATCACCATTCCTTATCCGCAGATGGATGTTCATGTCGATAAAGGCGCCAAAAGCGAATAAAGCGCTTTTAATCACCCGGTTTTCCAAGGATGGAAGCCGCCTGAAAGGGCGAAACCGGTCTTTTTTAGCCTAAATTGCTTCCTATTGCTCATGTTTTGGCACTGTCATAGCGCCAGAATGGCATTTTTTGGGTCCTAATTTGTTTGATTTATTCCTGTTATAGGATAAAAAGTAGGCAAAACGGGAAGTTCTTGCTTGTTCGGTTTGTGCTCAATAACATGTTATTTTAGCGGGATTAGTAACAAAAGAAGCGCATATCGGGCTGTAAAATAAAATTCACGAATAACCCATATGGTGTATATACCTTTTTGAGCTGAGGTTATAGCAAAAGTGCGCTCTTGGTCGAACCCGGCTTATCATTAATTATTTTAATCTAAAGCAATAGCCCCCAAGGCTAAGCTGTTGCTGGTGTTATGGCACATAACTGAGGCAAAATTGATGTTACCATTTTGTTAAAATTGGTGTGGCTATACGAGTTTTTATCGGCGGAAATCGATAATTACACAGCAAAAATCTATGTTATTTTGACCAGCATTGTGCAAAAAATCCGTCTGTATGGCACAGTAAATGCTGTTCAAATCCGCAGGTAAATTTTTTCAAAAAAAAATGTTGATGATTTTTTGTGCGCTATGAAACCCACTTCTGAACAAAGGGATTTCTATAAGCTTTTGAAAAGTATCTCTTAATTTTACCACCTGAACAAATGGTCAAGATATAACTTACGGGGTGATGGTGGTCGTTTGCAGCTGCAAATAAAAAAAAGTTTGTGTTGGGAGTGGCAATTGTTGTTTTTTTGTTATAAGTTTTTGTACCACTGAAACACGAGAAGTGTACATCCTTTCAAACTAAGGGGGTTTCTTCTAAGTTTTGGTTGAAGGAAAGCTCAGCTAATAGAGTTGAATTAACGAAATCTAACTAATAATAACCATTCTTAAGAGAATAAAAACAAAATGAAAATTCAAAATATCTCAAAAGTCTGCGCAGCAGTAGCTTGTGCCCTGACTCTTTCTGCTAACGCCGCCGACGTACGTGATGCAGCCGAAATGGCTCGTGGCTACACTGGCAACGACATCAACACCGTTATGGGTTTGACTGGTGATCAGAAAGTTAGAGCAGCAAAAACTGTTAAGCTTGACAATGGTGTAACCAAAGTTCGCTTCGAACAAACCTACAAAGGCGTGCCAGTATTCGGTTCTGTTGTAACTGCAACTAAAACCGATATGGATATGTTCACTGACGTTCACGGCAAATTCATTGACTTGAGCAACCAGTTCATCAATGTATCGCCTAAGATCCCAGCTGCCAAAGCAATGCAAGACGCTGTAGCAAACGACAAGCGTATCAATGGCAACAAATTGTTGGCTGCACGCGTTTACAACAAGCAAAACGACATGTTCTTGTACCCTATGGGTGACACCTACAAGTTGGCACACCGCGTATCTTACGTTGTTCCAGCTGTTAAAGGTGGCGAGCCAAGCCGTCCAGTTTTCTTCATCGATGCTGAAAACGGCGAAATCTTGTTTGCTTATGAGAACTTGCAGCACGCTAACGGCACAGGCCCTGGCGGTAACACCAAAACTGGCCAATACGAGTACGGCACTGACTACGGTTACTTAGATGTAACTCAAAGTGGTTCTACTTGTACTATGAACAACACTAACGTTAAAACCGTTAACTTGAACCATGGTACTTCTGGCACAACTGCGTTCAGCTACACCTGCCCACGCAATACTACTAAATCAATCAACGGTGCCTATGCGCCATTGAATGATGCTCACTACTTCGGTGGCGTAGTATTCAACATGTTTAACAGCTGGGTTGGTTCACCTCCTCTGACTTTCCAATTGACCATGCGTGTTCACTACTCTAACAGCTATGAGAATGCGTTCTGGGATGGTTCTGCCATGACTTTCGGTGATGGTGCTACTACTTTCTACCCATTGGTATCTCTTGACGTATCTGCCCATGAGGTTGCTCACGGTTTCACCGAGCAAAACTCTGGCCTAGTATACTCTGGCATGTCAGGCGGTATGAACGAAGCATACTCAGATATGGCTGGTGAAGCTGCTGAAAACTTCATGAAAGGTTCAAACGACTGGCAAGTTGGTGCAGACATCTTCAAAGGTTCAGGTGCATTGCGTTACATGAACAACCCACCTGCTGATGGCAAGTCTATCGACCACGCTAGCAACTTCACTTCTAGCATGGACGTTCACTACAGCTCTGGTGTATTCAACAAAGCATTCTACTTGTTGGCTACTACTTCAGGCTGGACTGTACAAAAAGCCTTTAAAGCAATGTCTTTGGCTAACCAAACTTACTGGTCTGCAAGCTCTACTTTCGATGCCGGTGCAGCTGGCGTATGTAAAGCCGCTTCTGACTTAGGTTACTCTGTAGCTGACGTTAACGCAGCCTTCACTGCTGTTGGTGTTAACGGTGGTACTGACTGTGGCGCGACTCCTCCTCCTCCAACTGGCGGTGAGTTGACCAAAGGTGTTCCACAAACCAACATCTCTGGCGCTTCTGGTAGCGAAACTAACTTCTTCTACAACGCTCCTGCTGGCGCTGGCGACGTAACCTTCACTATGAGTGGCGGTACTGGTGACGGTGACCTTTATGTACGTAAAGGTGCTGCTCCTACTACTTCTACCTATGATTGTCGTCCGTACAAATCAGGTAACAACGAAACTTGTACTACTAATGGTTCAGGCACTCACTATGCCATGATCCGTGGTTACTCTGCATACAGCGGTGTTTCTTTGGTAGCTGACCACGTTACTTCTGGCGGCGGTACTTGTGCTACTTTGAACCAAAGCAACTTGAGTGCTACTACCGGTAACTGGAATAACTTCAGTGTTGACCTAACCGGTTGTGCCAGCAACAAGACTGCAACCATCTCTGGTGGTACTGGTGACGCTGACTTGTACACTCGTTCAGGTTCTGCTCCAACCACGACTACTTACGATTGCCGTCCATATGCTGCCGGTAACAGCGAGTCTTGTGCGTTGACTAAAGGTAGCGTTCAGCACATCGGTGTTCGCGCTTACTCTAGCTACTCAGGTGTTACTCTGACTGCTAACTAAGAACGAAATTGTTGCTTGACCCAAGGGCCTAGGCCCTTGGTGATAGACAATAACATTCGATTAAAAAGCCCGGTTTTTACCGGGCTTTTTGTGTCTGGGGGTTAAGTTATTCTTCCTACAACTATAAAAGCTGGCTTCTGGTGGCGCACTATTGTGTCCCAATGGTAAAAGCTTGCCCGGCGCTTTGAATTTGCCATTGTTCTTTGCCGTCCACTTCTATGCTTTGAGCTATCTCTGCCAGTTGGTAATACACATTGCGGTGAATGCCCGCTTGCATATTGCGGTGAATGTTCAGGTAGAGTGGGGCTTGTTGTGCGCCGGTTGGCAGCACCAGTGGGTAGTCGTTAGACAGCAAAAACTCGTTACCGACATTGGTGGTAAAAATGATAGATGGTCCAAGTTCAGTGTCTTCTGTGCGCCATTGGGTGACGACAAAAGGCGCGTCTTCGACTTTAATGCGGACTTTTTCTACCGGGGTAATGAGGTAGTAGTCATTGTCCTTTTTAGTGAGCACTTGGGCAAACAGTTTAACCAGCGGCAAACGGCCTATTGGTGTGCCCATGTAGTGCCAAGTGCCGTCAAATTGAATATGAATATCCATGTCGCCGCAAAAAGGCGGATCCCATTGTTCGAGCGGTGGGTGTTTGTTTTTGTCTTTAAGTTGTAGGGTTAGCGATTGAATATCCATGGGCTGGGGGCTCTAGTATCTTTACATTTACTATAGCTTTGACTAAATTTCATGTGAAAACAACAGCATTTCAAGGATTTTAGATGAAGGTCGGCGTCACTTTGTTTCGCGATAGAAACGGCATAGCCCATATTAAGGCCGACTCACTTATCGATTTGTATTACGGTCAAGGTTTTGTCCATGGCCGTGATCGCCTAATGCAAATGTGTTTGATGCGGGTTTTGGGGCAAGGGCGCATTTGTGAATTGCTGCACGATGACGATGAAAGCCTCAAAATTGATCAGTTCTTCCGCCGCATGAACTGGCAAAAAAACCTCAAAAATGAAATCGACAAACTCAATGTCGAAGATCACGCCGCTATTGAAGCTTACTGCTATGGCATCAACAACGCGATGAAAAAGTCTATCCCTTGGGAATTTCGGGTGTTGGGATACAAACCCGAGCCATGGAAGCCGCAAGACTGCATTTTAATGGTGCGCATGATGGGCTATTTGACCTTAGCCCAGTCCCAAGGTGAAATCGAGCGCCTGTTGGTGGAGATGGTTCAAGCCGGTGTCAGTGAAGACAAGTTACAGGCGCTATTTCCCGACAAGCTCGAAGGCTTAGATATTGAGCTGCTAAAAAAGGTGACGCTTGGCGAGCGTATCGTTAAGCCAGAATCCTTATGGGGTGGCGTTATGCCGCGCATGATGGCCTCGAACAACTGGGTAGTAAACGGCAGTAAAACCAAGTCCCGTAAGCCGATGTTGGCCAATGACCCTCATCTTGAAGGCAACCGGCTACCCAATGTCTGGTATGAAAACGTTTTTATCGGCAACGACCGTTACATGATGGGGGTGTCTATGCCCGGTATTCCGGGTATTTTGTCGGGGCGCAACAACAATGTTTCATGGGGGGTTACCTACGCTTTTATCGACACCATCGACTCATGGATTGAACATTGTAAGGAAGGGCGTTATTACCGTGAAAACGACAAGGCTTGGCATGACTTTGAATTGCGTAATGAATTGATCAAACG
Organism: Alteromonadaceae bacterium; assembly: GCA_041583135.1. Lineage (GTDB taxonomy): Bacteria > Pseudomonadota > Gammaproteobacteria > Enterobacterales > Alteromonadaceae > JABSOG01. The sequence continues at coordinate 25,621 of JBFHGJ010000078.1, forward strand.
CAAAAACAATCCTACGGTCGCCATGCAATGTTATGAAAATGCGCATGGCTTGGTGGATGGTGATCCGACGGTAGATGGCTATTATTTGGCAACACGCTGGAGTGGTAGCGATGGCGGTATTGAAACCATCATGGCGTCTATCAATATGTGGGGGGTTAAAAGCGTACACAAAGCCAAGGCGCTGGCGGCTAAAATCGACTCCGGCTGGAGCTTTGTTTTTGCCGATACCCTTGGCGATATCGGCTTTCAGATGACCGGTAAAGTGCCAGTGCGACGTGAAGGCATCAGTGGTCTTGTGCCACTGCCGGGTTGGTTGGCCGAAAACGACTGGCAAGGATTTCATTCGCCAACGGCGATGCCCCAGTGTATCAACCCGGAGCAAGGCTATTTTTGTACTGCCAACAATGATTTGAATCAATACGGCCGTATCAGCCCAATTAATATTTGTATGGCGTCATACCGCGCTGATCGTATTGCCGAACTGTTACAAAAGGGCAGCAAGTTTACCTTCGATAGCTTTCGTGAAATGCAGTTCGATGTTTACTCCAAGCAGGCTGAATTGTTTATGCCTATCCTCAAGCCGCTATTGCCCAATACTACCCAAGGCAACATCTTAAAAAACTGGGATCTCAAATATGACGCTCAGTCCCAAGGGGCCTACTTGTTTGAAATGGTGCTCAAGGCGATTTACCACGACGTTTTTGCTTTACATGGTTTAGGCTCGCCGGTGGTGAAATACCTCACCCAAGAAACCAGCATATTCATTGATTTTTATCATAACTTCGATGCGGTATTGCTGGCGGATGACTCACCTTGGTTTGACGGTAAAAGCCGTGATGAGATCTTCAAAAACGCCGCCCAACGCGCCTTGCAGCTCTCGCCAAAAGCGTGGGGTCAGGTGCAGAGCATCATGCTCAAGAACATCTTTTTTGACGGCAAGCTGCCGTTTATGCTCGGTTTTGACAAAGGCCCTATCACCATTATTGGTGGTAGAGCAACGGTACATCAAGGCCAGATATACCGTAACGCCGGTCGCCAAACGACTTTTATTCCTACAGTACGGTTGATCACCGACATGGGACGTCACGAGGTTTATACCAGCTTGCTGGGTGGCCCATCAGACAGGCGCTTTTCTAAATGGTATGCCAGTGATGTCGAGCATTGGAGCAATGGACAATACAAGCTGTTGACGCCA
>JBFHGJ010000079.1:0-26632 GCA_041583135.1 Alteromonadaceae bacterium
AAAAAATATGACCATCACGGTCAACCAAAGGCGAAATGTCACGTTTTAACGAGAAAAAGCGGCTAAATTGCGATAATGTGATTGACCTCACATCAAAAAGAGCCTACAACTAGTACACTAACAACAGTGATGATGCTTATACCAAAGGATAGGCGCTGATGAATGACCCAATAGTACACTTGCACGATGCTGTGCAAAAAACGGCGGAGCTGTGCGGTAACTTAGCCTGCTCTTGTGAGCAAAAAACCATCACCATGAATTTTTCCAGGCCAGTCAATCGTGCCAAGGTGATTGCCAAACACGAAACAGGCGAATTGTACGGCACCGTATCGGCAGTAGAGATCAATGAAAACTGCGTCACCTTAAAGATGTTGTTCAACGGTAGTGTCGGCAGTCATTACCATACCGCAGTGGTATTGAACGTCGTATTATAGACAACTGAATTTGTCGCTCGCTTATGGTTCGCCTTACGACTTGGCTATGGCTGTTAAGCCATTGAAACTCTGCGAGCGGCACACTTCCTTTTTAATCCCCTATCTGTCTTTACCCACCGGCTAAAACGCTGGTAACATTGCATTTTCCGTATTATCAAGCCGTAACCTTAACAATGAAATCATGCACCCTGTGGGTTTGTAGCCTAGTGCTTCTCAACACTCATCTGACAGCCGCAGCCCCTCAAACCGATCCGCAACAAGCCTGTCGCCTAGCGCTAAATAATAACCCCAACGCCCTAAGCAGCAATGAGGCTTGCCAAGCCTTGGTCGGCCAAGGCGAAAAAGGCGATGCCGCCGCCTATCAACAACTCGGCGCTCTGTTACTCGCGCAAAAACAGACCAGCGTAGTAAAACGCGGACTATATTACCTGAGCCTTGCTGCCGATAACGGCAATGTCGATGCCCTCGACGCCATCTATCAATACCTGGGTGAGCGCATGAGCCAAGGTAAAGTGCCACTCAAATGGGCCTATTTGCTCTCTTACTTAGAGCAACATTGGCAACAACAAGGAAAACCGCAAGAGCATTTGTTCAACGAGTATCAACAGTGGCTGGCGCTGCTTGAAAAAAGCCACAGCGACCCACAGCATTTGCCAGCAAAGACGATTGAAGCGCTGGCAATCGATTTTGAAAACGGCTACTTTGTCGGCAAAAATATGAAAAAAGCCAGCCAGCTCTACCAGTTGGCCGCCGACCAAGGCCGTCCTTTCGCCCAATTTAAGACCGCGCAGCTGCTTTACCCGCATTCGCCAAAAAAAGCCTTGCCACTACTTGAACGAGCCGCCAACAATCATTCCGCCGACGCGATGATGATGCTGGGCGATCATTTTGGTTGTCACGGTCAAAAGTCATTGGCACAAACTTGGTATCAACGGGCTGCCGCTGCCGGTCACGATTATGCGCAAGAGGAATTAGAGGCGTTGCAGCAAACCGGAAAACCCAGCCAGTGCGATTAGCCTGAAACAGAAATGCCCTGAGGACAAAAGGAAAAACCAAGCCCCGGCGCTGGAGTATTACCGGGGCTTGGCGACTGACGTATGTTAACCTGAGCCTCAGGTAAGGAAGGGCCTTAGCGCACGGCTATTTGCATCGCTAACTGCCCCAAATTTATTTGCTTTAGGCGATATTAGAAAGGTAGCTGCTTGATACCAGGGTGCAATAAGCCGCTGCATGAGTAAATCACATCAACGCTGTAGTCGTAAGTACCAACACCATTGTTGCCATCAACCGCAGAAACCGGGCGAACCGAGTACGCTTGTACTGAATGCCAGTAAGGGTCGCCATACGCAATCGGGCCACCGACATTTTTCATCGCTTCACAACGGCCTTTGGCGTAGGCTTCAATGTTGGCCTGATTGATACAGGTTGCTAAAGATGCACTGCCACAATCAATGGTTTCAATGGTGCCGGTCGCATAATTGTACTGTGGGTCATTGTGGTTAACGTGGTTATATTCAGCGCCAATCGCAGGCATGGCGGTGGTGGCGAACATCGCTAGTGCCAAAAGTGACTTTTTATTTAACATTTGACTACCTCTTTTGTTATTTGTCTTTTGTTTTTAAATTCGTTTATTTGACCTGTTTCTTGCCATTGTTGTTATTGTTATGCCTTGTTGTTGGTTTGCCTTTCCTTGGCACTATGACAAACGACTACAAACGACAGCGTGTGTTTGTACTGCTGCTTGGATGAGGCTTATGTTAATGGCCGCGTTGTACCTTTGGTTATTGAAAAAGCGACAGATTCGGTGACAAACACGGCAATCTCAAGGTGATAGCCGTGTCGTTTTTGTTATAATTATTTTTATCTATCTATTTGATATATAAAAATTTATGCAGATATTTTACTGTCGTTTTTGTATTGTGAAGGGGTTAGGTTATACCTTTCTTTGAAGCGTTTTGAAAAGTAAGCATGTGAAGCAAAACCACACAATTCGTATACTTCGGTGGGCTTTTTACCTTGGCTTATCAGCTCACAGGCACGGGCTAGGCGATACTCGTTAAGTAAAGCGTTGGGGGTCATATTGAGGAAGTGCTTAACCTTGCGCTCCAATTGTCGGTTGGAGACGTATAGCGCTTGGCACACGGCCTTGATCTGGATCTCCGAGTCATGGTAGTTCGCCTCGATGAAAGCCAAGAAGCGCTCGATGAGGCGGTCGCCATTTTGTCCCTGATGCCACTCGTTGGTTTGAGGCTCAGCGGCTTTGGCTTTGATGGCGGCCACCAACGCCAATTGGTTCGACACCCGATGCAACAGTTCCGTGGCTTTAAAGGGCTTGTTGATAAAATCATTGGCACCGACGGCATATCCCTTTTCACGGCTGATGGCATCGTTTTTGGCGGTGATCAACAGTATTGGAATATGGCAGGTGATCTCATCTGAACGTAACTGACTACACAACTCATAGCCATCCATTTGCGGCATCATCACATCGCTGAGCACCAGATCAGGCACCATTTGCCTAGCCTGCTCGCAGCCGTCTTTGCCGTTGCCGGCCATCATCACCTGATAGTCACCGCTCAGCAGCTTATTGATATACGCCGCCAGCGCAATGTTGTCTTCAACCACCAGTATGCAGGGCCGGTCTGTGGCTGACGTTTGTGGCTGCTCAATGGTTTGCACCATATGCCCGCCACTTTCGCCGTGATTGACAATTGCCGGTAGCCACACTTCAACCTCGGTTCCCTTGCCGCTTTCACTGTGTATGTTGACTTCACCGTCGAGGGCATCGACGAGCGTTTTGACCATGGCAAGACCAATGCCGTTACCTTGCCTATCCAGGGCATTTTCTGCGCGTTGGTAGCGCTCAAAAATGCTCTCTAGCGCCGCTGCCGGAATACCAATACCGCTGTCGCAGCAACGAAACAGCAAGCGGTCGCCATGTCGTTGCGCCGAAACGCGAATACCGCCGCTATCGGTATACTTGATGGCGTTGCTCAGAATGTTTTCAAAAATACTTTGCAGCGCCTGTTGCTCTGCCCATACCATCAGGGCGTTGTCGATAGCACAATCAAACGACAAGCCCTTGGCTTTGGCGACGTCGGTCATACTCAAACACAAAGGTGTCAGCAAAGCACTGAGGTCGCACTGGGTATCATTGCGACCGGCGCTGACCGAGGCACCGTGCGTTTGCGCTTTGGTCACCTCTAAGATGCGGTCAGTCAGATCCACCAAAGCGTGAATATTTTCACTTTGTTTTTGCGCATAATCGGCAATGTTCAAGGTGCCTTCACTTAGCCCGTCGATATTGCCAAGCATGATCTGTAACGGCGTGCGGGTTTGATGGTAGACGTTCTCTATCAGCTTTTCGCGCTCATTCATCAAGCGCTCGATTTCATGCTTTGAATGCTGCAATTGCTCGGTTCGCATCTGCACTTGTTTTTCGAGCTGCTCACCCCGACGCACCAAGGTGTGTGTCCGCAACCTAAGCGCTAGGTATCCCAACAACAGACACGTCAAAACATACCCGACAATGGCCCACCAACTTAACCAAGGGCTCACCGCGACCGCAAACTCAAAGGTATTGCTGGTGGTACTCATATCCGGATAAATCGCTTCAACTTCAAATTGATAGCGACCGCCGGGCAAATTGGTGTAAACCGCTCTGCGGTTGTCGGCATCGGTGGTGCTAAAGTTCTGCTCAAGCCCGCGCAAGCGATATCGATACCTAATCGCACCTGGCGCTTCCATCGACAAGGCCGAAAATTCGAAGACAATCTTTTGTAGCGTGGCCGAATAGGGTTTATGCGGTTTAACCGCCAGACTATAGGGGTTATCCATTTGACTGAACTGACCGTTTTTGTCGCTTTGACTGATCTTGGTCAGTGCCACTTTGTTGGCTTTGGGTTTTTGTCTTAGGGCTTTGGGCTTGAATTTGACAATGCCTTGACGTAGCGCGACATGGATCTCACCTTGGCTGGTTTGAACAAAAGATTGTGCCCCGGTCAAAAAACCACTGAGATCAATCCCCTGCTCCACACTGTAACTGGCCAACAGCTGTTTGGAATGAATATCCAATACTTTCAGGCTGTTGTTGCAAACCAGCCACAGCTGCTTAAAGGCATCTTCTGCCATGCCATTGCAGCCATTGACGTCACCGGGACTCACCAGATTCAAGGTTTGCTTGAGCTTGCCCTCGATTGGGTCGTAAATGGATAAGCCTTGCAGCGCCAACACCCAAATGTTGTCGGCACTGTCTTTGGTCAGTTTGATCACCGCGCCCGCCTCAGGGAAGATCTCAGTGCGGTTGTCGCTTAAGTTCAGCACGCTTAAGCCTTCGTCGGCACCGGCCAACAACAGATTATCGACACTCAGCACGCTTCTGACCCATTGCTTATAGGCGACTTTAAGTTGACCCTCTTGACCGAATCGCTTTACTTCACCGGATTTACGCGAATACTGATAGACGCCATCATCGGCCGCCAGCCACACCAGACCGAAGGCGCCAAAAGCGATGTCGAAGATCCCGGTATTTAAATCCGCAATGGTATGAAATTGCCGATCTGCGACATTAAAGCGCTGCAACCCTTTGGTTGTGCCTATCCACAGCTGTTGTTGGCGGTCAAACTTTAGTGCAGACACCCGATTGTGCAACAGGCTATTGGATTTGCTCACATCGGTGTTGTAACTAGCGACACGCTCGCCGTCGTAATGGAACAAGCCTGAGCCGAACGTCCCCACCCAGCGACTGCCGTCAGCCTGCTCGGCAATGCTCCAGACATTGTTGATGGCCTGATCGCCATAACTTGACGGCTCGGCACTTTGCAAGTGAATGTCGTTCTGGTTGTAGCGATTTATCCCGGCATAGGTGGCAATGTAGATATTGTGCTGCCTGTCTTGAAACAGGTCGGTAATGTAATTGTTGGCAATACTACCGGCTTTGCCTTTTTGTTGGTAATAACGCTGGATCTGCGCATCTTCCAGCGTCAGAACATTCAGTCCATTGCTGGTACCAACCCAAACCCGCTGCTCATTGTCTACCAACAAAGCCGTAACATTGTTGTGACTTAGACTGTTATCGCTCTCATTGCTGGCGAAATGCTTGATGCCGTCGCTAAGCCAATAGACGCCGTTGTTGCTACCGACCAATATCGAGCCGTCTATCAACTCGACCATTTCGCTGATGGCCGGGCCAGCGATCAGCGGCTCTGGCAGCTGGGTTTGATGTTCAAGCTGTTGCTCTTTGAGTCTGAATAGACCGGCGTTGGTACCAAGTAAAATATCGCCATCGCTGCTTTGCGCTAAGGCGGTGGCACTGAGCTGCTGCCGGCCGAAGTTCAGAGTGAAATGGGTAAAGTTGTCGTTATCCTGATGATACTCGCTCAATCCTTCTTTGGTGGCAACCAACAAGCGGCCAGCGCGGGTATCGAGCATATCGTAGATGATCTCTTGGCTCGGCTTTTGGCCGCGGTTACTCAGGTGACGATAATAGACATTTTCGAAGGTGCCAGGTGTGATCAAACTTAATGTGGTCGTACCGGCCGACCACAAGCGGTCGTTGTTATCAACATAAATGGCCCGGGTCGGCTGGGCATTGAGCTGCAACGCTTCGTAGCCGTCAAAGCGGTATATTCCGGCATCGCCACCAAACCACAAAAAGCCCTGTTCATCGGCAAATAAGCTGCGGACATTTAAAATACTGTGTCCTTTGGCATCTCTCAGTTCAGAAAAATGCATCGGCACAGTGGCTAAGGCATTACAGCTAATGACCAATAATAAAAACAGTGTCCAACGGCGCAGTAACATCACTCATTCTCTTTTTTTACCCGATTGTAGCGTGAAAGAGAAATCGATGTGAAGGGCGAAGATCGGTTAATTTACCTCACAGAGGTTTAGGCGCTCAAGCACTGAGCGCTGTTTTTTGCGCAAGGTATCGTGTCGCCGGGCGCCGGTTATAGTCGAACTGCTCTAACGCCAAGGCAATTAAACGATTGATCAGTGCGCTATAGCAGATACCGCTGGCCTGCCACAACATGGCAAACATACTGATGTTGGTAAACCCAGGCATGGTGTTGATTTCGTTGACGTATATTCGCTGATCTTGGGTCACGAAAAAATCGACTCTGGCAAGGCCGGTACAACACAAGGTTTGAAAGACCTTAACGGCAAGGCTCTGCACTTTAGAACCGGTTTTAAACGGCAGTTTTGCCGGGATCTGTACCGTCGCGCCATCTTCATCGATATATTTGGCATTGTAACTGTAAAATGCCTGCTGGCAGATCACCTCGCCAAGCACCGAAGCGATGGGCCTGCGGTTCCCCAGCACGCCACATTCAATTTCAGCCCCGGCAATATATTGCTCGATTAAGATGCGGTTGTCATAATTAAAAGCCATCGCCAATGCCTTGTCGTATTCATGTTCTGCGGTCACCTTTGAAACACCCACCGACGAGCCTTGACTATTGGGTTTAACAAAAAATGGCACGCCTAACTTGGCCACCACCTGATCAAATGACGGCGTTGCCTCGCCGTTTTCCATCATAATAAAATCAGCCACACGAATACCGGCCTCACGCAACAGTCGTTTGCTGGTATACTTGTCCATACCAATAGCCGAGCCCAACACATCAGAACCGACATAGGGCACTTCGGCCATCTGCAATAAGCCCTGCATACTGCCATCCTCGCCGCCGATGCCATGCACCAGCGGAAAAATAACGTCCACCTTGCTGGCAAGCGCCGGATGCTTTAAATCAATGATCTTACCTTCAGATTGCGCACTTAACGCTACCGGGCCTTTGCTTAAGCTCGGACATAAGGTATTGAGCTTATCGCCAAGTGCGATGATTTTGCGGCTGTCATATAAATGCCAATGGCCGCTGGGAGAGATACCGATGAGAATAGGGTTATAACGGGTTTTATCGATTGCGGCTAAGACGTTGCGGGCAGAGCGAAGAGAAATTTCGTGCTCGGGAGACTTGCCACCGAACACCAAAGCCACATTGCGTTTTTTCTTTGTCATAAATTGGCCTGTTTTGCACTGGGAGATACTGCATTAGACCCTGCGCTTGTGGCTTTGCTCCATGACAATCGAGGCAATGTGGCGATCAATTATGGCGAAAATATGGCAAAGGGCAAGTTCTACTGCCCACGCTTAGCCCGAGTTGAGGTTACTTAATCTCTCTACGGGTCACCGGGAAGCCCAAATGTTGCCAGCCGAATATCCCTTCCCACAACACAGCGGTATTGTTAAAGCCACGGTCGCGAAGTTGCGAAACCACATGATCCGCCGCCGCTCGCGGGCATGAACAGTAGGCGATGATCTGCACATCTTTAGGCAGGTCTTTAACCACTTCATCAAGGTCTGAATAATAAGGCAGTGGCACCGAGCCTGCGATATGGGCGGTTTGCCATACTGAGGTTACCCGAGTATCAAGCAGCACCATTTTACGTTTTTTCTCTAGGGCTTCGTTGAGATCTTTGGCTGAAACATACAACCCGTCTTTTAGCGCAAAATTCGGATGCTCGCCTTGTGGATTGATGATGTACTCATCTGGTGTCGGCAAGCGTTGTAGTACCGGCTTTTGCTGCGTCCAACCGCTGGCTCGGCTTCTCAAAAAGGCGGTCACGTTGTCGATGTCTTGGGCCGAGAGTTTCTTTTCAAAAGATGGCATCGGCGTGCCTTGTCTGCCTTTGCGAATGGCATGACGAATAAACTGGTCGGTATTGTGCGCCAACGCCGATGGGTTACCGAGCGCAGGTGCTGTAATACCCTCGCCTTTTACGCCGTGACAAGCCGTACACTCTTTCATGTAAATAGCCTTACCCTTGGCGACATCGCCTTCAATTGCGTCAGTACTTTTGGTTAATCTGTCATAACCCGCCTGCCAGAACAGCCAGTAAGTCAGATCCCAAGTCTCATCAAGCGTCAACGGACCACCCACTTCATCTAAATAGCCGCCCATGGCGGTGCCTTCACGACCATAGGACATCGGACGCAAGATCTGATGCGGTACACCCGACTCCATCAAGCTCTTTGAACGTAACGACGGCGCATGGTCATTAGCATGACCCTCTCTGTCGGCACCATGACACAAGGCGCAGTATTTCTGGTAGTTGGCCGCCGCTCTGGTCGCTTGCGCTTCTGTCAGTTTACGTGGTGGCGCCATGGTATCGCTGGCCGATACAGCAACACTCCACATACCGGCCAAAAACACGGAACCAAAAATCACCCCTTTGATTTTACTACGCTTTATCATTTTCTTTCCTTCGCTGCGAATCGCTGTTAAGAAGCCCCAAGACTAACTAAGCCCAGCACTAGACTCAAGGGATATCGTTAAACGGAGAAAAAACACGCCGCAAATTTGCCTAGGATCACCGCTCCAGTGCAACAAATGCTGGATAAATATCCAATTGTTACTGGCAATATCCTCATAGTGCGAATACAATAACTGCGTTTTGTCTATTCGGAGCTTAAGTTGCGCTTTCAATTTGCCGGATTAAAATCCACCGTTATCAATGTCCTTGCACAAGTTGCGCTGATTGCACTGTTGATACAAACGCAAATCCATTGGCAAGATAGGCTTGCGCAGCTTAATTTCGGCGCTTATGGGTTGTTGCTCGTAACCGCTTTGCTCGGCGCCCAATTCAAACGCAGCCGCATCACTTTTGCCTGTGTGCTGAGCTTGAGTGTTTTGGCCTCGACACAACTGACCTTCAGCCTGCCAAATTGGCTTGATCTGCAACCTCAGTGGCCACTGCTATTTGGGGCAAGTGTGCTAACCCTGTTAAGTTTTAGTCAAGATAGAGGGCTATTTTCAATACATAGCCTGATCCGAGTCATTGCCATTGCCCTTTGTGGCGGCCTGAGTTTTGGCTGGCTTTGGCTTATCGGTCATTATCACGATACCTTGGTCAACCTTCCTGTTGTCTCGGCTGTTACTAATGAGCTGGTTTGGCCTATCCCTATAGCGCTGTTGTTGTGCGCTACGGGCTATCGCGCCATCACCGCCAACGGCCTTAGCCAAGGCGCACTTTTGACCAGCTCGCTGCTGTGGCTGGCCGTCAATCAACAATGGCTCGACCTGCCTTTGAGCATTGTCATGTTGCTGCTTGGTGTCAATTACTTGCTGTGTATCCTCATCGAATCTTACTTTCTGGCCTATCGCGATGATTTGACCGGCCTGCCTACCCGCCGTGCGCTCAATCAATTGGCGCTGTCTTTAGGGCGTAAATATACCGTCGCAATGCTCGATATCGACCACTTTAAGAAGTTTAATGACACCTATGGTCATGATATCGGTGACCAAGTGCTGAAACTGGTCGCCAGCAAGCTCACCGGCGTCAAAGCCGGTGGCCGCGTCTTTCGCTACGGTGGAGAAGAATTTACCCTAGTGTTTCCCGGTAAAACCCCTGATGATGCCATTGCAGCCCTTGATACGCTCAGACAAACTATCGCTGAGTATCAAATGGTAGTGAGGACCGCCCAGCGCAGCAATAAAAAAGCTCGCGGTAAAAGTAAGAGCAGCGATAGCAAAACCGTCAGTGTCACCGTTTCTATCGGCGTCGCTCAAAGGCAAGCCAAGCAGTCTTTTGATCAGTGTTTAAAACAGGCGGATATGGCGCTTTACCGGGCGAAAAAAGCCGGTCGTAATACGGTTTGCAATTGATTGGTTTTAACAGGAAAGTCGAGGCTAGACGATGTTGTGCTCCTGCACATCGCCTTACCTAAATCCATTTAGGCAAACCCTCATGCTATACAGTAGCTTGAGGCACTAGGCGTATTTGAGAGCACGCATTTCTGCGATAGAGAATAGGCGGTCGTTCATCACTTTAATAATGTCGAATTGAGCCATGGTTTTGTCTTCACTTAACGCCAACGACTCATCAAGCAACATGCAGACACTGGCATTGTCGCTACGCTCAATCACTAAAAAGCGACCGACTTCGACTTCGGAATAAAGCAGCACAGTCAGTTCATCGACACACTCGCCAAATTGACAGGCACTTTGATTGGTTTTGAAAAACCAGCTTTTCGGCATCATCGGCTTATAGTAACGCTTAACCGCAGTGGCATTTAAGGCGATCTGAACCGCCTCAGGCACACTCCAGTGTCCGCTACTTTTAAGCTTTTCGCTGATGTCTTCGTAGTAGATGGCATCTTCTAATGAGAATGCCGTGTCGCTTAACACTTCCATGGTTAACTGCTTTTTATTATAGGCAGTGGTAAAGGCCATTTGTGGGTCAATGTCCAACAACAGGCGCTTGTCACCATCTAGCTGCCACTGCCAGTGGTTACTCGGCTGTAACATGATAATCACTTTCTTGTTGTTTTAGCTCTAACTTCGCATTATAGAGTTAAAACATTGATTTTGGTGAAATTTGTATGGAACGTTTTGGACTTTAAAGGCCGCTTCAAATTACGGATCTTTATAAGCCGATCACGATCTTTTTGATCAGACTTGGCCCTTGATAAATGAAGCCGGTATACAATTGTACCAGCTGAGCACCGGCGTCAAACTTGGCTTTGGCCGACGCGGCATCATCGATACCTCCGACACCGATAATTGGCATTCTATCACCGACTATTTTACGTAGGTTATCAATAACATAGACGCTTTTTTCTTGCACCGGACGACCACTTAATCCCCCGGCTTCTTCGGCATGGGCCAAGCCTTTTACGGCTTCTCTGTCTAAGGTGGTATTGGTGGCGATGACACCATCTATTTGGTTTTTGATCAGGCTACCGGCGATCTGTTTGATCTCCATAAGATCGAGATCAGGGGCTATTTTAACCAATAAAGGGACCCGCTTATGATGCTTCGCACCAAGATCTTCTTGTTCGGATCGCAAACTCCCGAGTAGATCGTCAAGAGCATCGCCATATTGCAGCTCACGTAAGCCCGGCGTATTAGGTGAAGATATGTTGACAGTGATGTAAGTCGCATGAGGATAGACTTTACGCATACAGTGAATGTAGTCGTCTTTGCCTTTCTCATTTGGGGTGTCTTTATTCTTGCCGATATTTATGCCCAAAATGCCCTCAAAACGCGCCTTTTTGACATTATCGACCAGTTTATCCACCCCATCGTTGTTAAAGCCCATGCGATTGATGATGGCATTGGCCTCGGGCAACCGGAACAATCTCGGCTTGGGGTTACCAGCCTGCGGCCTTGGGGTAACAGTGCCTACTTCAATAAAGCCAAATCCCATTGCAGCAAACGCGTCGATACACTCGCCGTTTTTGTCCAGTCCGGCTGCCAATCCCACGGGATTTGGAAACTTTAGCCCAAACACTTCAACCGGCTTAAGCGGCTGTTTTTGCCGCCACAACATATCCACGGGCGTATTGGCAAAACGACGGAGATTGTTGATGGCAAATTCGTGGGTAGTTTCGGCATCCAGTTGAAACAGGACGTTACGGAGCAGACTGTACATGGGCAATACTCAAAACACGCGGCGGTTATTTTTAGTGGGCGCTATTGTATAGCAAGGTAAGTGATATTGCCACAGTAAGCGCCCTTATGGCGCTAACTGTGGCCAATCCGATTAATGTGTCGGATCACAGTTATGGCTGAGCAACATCAACTCTCTCAGTGCCACAGAGAACTTAGCGAACTCATGGTTTTGCGAGGTCTTGAACTCAGACAAGATATGACGCCAGCGCACCAGCAGCGGCTTGTGATCTTGCAGCCATTGTTCAACCACTTCTGCCGCTTCGCCATCACCTGAGCTTGTGCGCACTACCACAGAGGCAATGGCACGTTGTTGCCAATCAAGCTCCTCACGGTAAGACGCCCTTGCCAATGCTTGCCAGTGGTTTGCCACCTGTTGACGGGTGATCTGCTCTAAGAACCAGTGCAGGTCAAGCTTAGCGCCTAAGTTGAAGTAGATAGCTGCAATACGTGAAATGCTCGCCTTATCGTTTTCGGCGATTTGGGCGATATCCAATGCCGAGTAGATGGTGCTGAGCAGCGCGATACGACGGGCAATGTCATCTGGCACATTTTCACGAGAATAAACCAGCTCAGCTGAGAGCAACTGATCTTTTTCGCTTTCAATCAGGAAGTCTTCCATGTTGTTGTACAACACGTCGAAAGTCGGACGATAGAAGTCGATGCTTTGTTGAATATCCAACGACTTATCGCGATGACGCAAGAACCAGCGTGTCGCACGACGAACGGTACGACGTAATTCAAACAACATTTGGGTTTGAACAATCGATGGGATCTTGTTGTCCAACGCTTCGATTTGCGCCCAGTATTTCGGCATATCGAATACTTCTCTGGCCATAATGTAGCAGAAGGCGATTTCAGAGTGCGACGCACCTGTCTCATCACTCATACGATGTACGAAGTTAAGACCCATGTCGTTGATCACTTCATTGGCCAACTTGGTGGCAATGATTTCGCTGCGCAGCGGATGCTTGGCCATATGCTCGGCAAAGCGCTCACGCAAGACCTCAGGGAAGGCATTGATAAGCAGGCGATTGAAGTAAGGATTCTCAGTGATCTCAGGCACGTTCAACCACTCTTTGAGCACCATCTTACCGTAAGAGACCAATACCGAGATCTCAGGACGGGTCAAGCCAAGACCGGCGGCACGGCGCTCAGCCAGTTCCTCATCAGTCGGCAAAAACTCAAGCTCACGGTTGAGGCTGCCGTCTTTTTCCAAAGCCTGTAGGAAACGGATGTGCTCTTTTAAGTGCGCCGTTGCCTGGGATGAGGTAATGGTGATGGTGTGGGTCTGACGATAACAATCGCGCAATACCAATTTCGATACTTCATCGGTCATATCAAACAGCAGTTGGTCGCGCTGTTTGGTGGTTAACTCTCCATCGTTAACCAAGGCGTTGAGTAAGATCTTGATGTTGACTTCGTTATCCGAGCAATCAACCCCACCGACGTTATCGATAAAGTCGGTATTGATGCGACCACCGTTGGCAGCAAACTCGATACGGCCTAACTGGGTCAGACCAAGGTTACCACCTTCACCGAAGATCTTGGCGTTAAGCTCTGAGCCGTTGATACGCAGCGCATCATTGGCACGATCGCCGACTTCAGCATGACTTTCACGTTTACCTTTGACATAAGTACCGATACCACCGTTCCAAATGAGGTCAACCTTCATGCACAACAAGGCACGAATAAGCTCATTCGGCGCCATTGTCGCTTTGTCGGTAGCCAACATTTTTTGTAGCTCAGGACTCAGTTTGATTGACTTGGCACTACGTGGGAAAATGCCGCCGCCTTTGGAGATCAACGTTTTATCGTAATCTTCCCAAGAGGAGCGCGGCAAATCGAACATGCGTTTACGCTCTTTGTAGCTTGCCTCGGTATCCGGCGTTGGGTCAATAAAGATATGCATGTGGTTAAAGGCTGCAACCAGTTTGGTTTGTTCAGACAACAACATACCATTACCGAATACATCCCCTGCCATATCACCGATAGCCAAACAGGTAAACGGCGTGGTTTGACAGTCTACGCCCAGTTCACGGAAGTGGCGTTTAACCGACTCCCATGCACCTTTGGCGGTGATCCCCATTTTCTTATGGTCATAACCGACTGAGCCGCCAGAAGCAAAGGCATCGCCCAACCAGAAGTTATACTCTTGTGAAATACCGTTGGCGATATCCGAGAAGGTCGCAGTGCCTTTGTCGGCAGCCACAACCAGATAGGTATCGTCTTCATCGCGGCGGACCACATCTTGTGGCGGTAGCACTTCACCGGCAACGATGTTGTCGGTAATATCCAACAAACCACGAATAAAGGTGCGATAACATGCCTTGCCTTCTTCAAACAAGGCATCACGGCCACCACCGGTAGGCAGCTTCTTACAGACGAACCCCCCTTTGGCGCCAACTGGCACGATAACGGTGTTTTTAACCTGTTGCGCTTTAACCAAGCCGAGGATCTCTGTACGGAAATCTTCACGACGGTCAGACCAGCGCAGACCACCACGGGCCACTTTACCGCCGCGCAAGTGGACACCTTCCACTCGTGGCGAGTAGACGAAGATCTCATACTTCGGCAATGGCAACGGCATTTCAGGAATTTGCTCCGGCAAGACTTTAAACGAGATATACGGCTTAAAGTTGCCTTGGGCATCTTTTTGGAAGTAGTTGGTACGCTGTGTGGCGGTGATCATTTCGATGTAACGGCGAATGATGCGGTCGTCATCGAGATTGGCCACCAATTCCAACTGTTCAATCAAATCGGCTAAGCATTTTTCAACCTTACCGCTGGAATCGGCCAGCTTAGGATCGAACATATATTTGAACAACTTCACCAACAGCGCCGAAATGTGTGGGTAGTTCGAGAAGATGTCTTCGATGTAGCTTTGCGAGAAAGTACCGCCGATTTGGCGTAAATACTTAGCATAGGCACGAATAATCGACGCTTCACGACCGGTTAAGTTGGCACCAAGCACCAAGCGATTAAAGCCGTCGTCTTCCAAATCGCCGTTCCAAACGGCAATGAAGGCTTGTTGGAAGCGCTTTTGCGCCATTTCAAACGATTTGTCACGAGAATTATCGTGCAACATGGTGAAATCAAGCACCCAGTTGACCTGACCATCGGCGGTAGTGACTTTATAAGGCGTTTCACCAATCACTCGCAGGCCAAAGTTTTCTAAAATTGGCAGCACATCAGACAAATGGATCATTTCGTCTTTGTGGAACAGATTCATGCGCACCAATTTAGAGTCGCTTTCTTCCTCTTGCGGTTGATAGAACAACATCTCCAACTTGTTCTCATCGCTAAGGGCTTCTAAGCGCTGAATATCAACGATGGCATTGGAAGGCAGCATCGCTTCTTTGTAACTTGGCGAAAATGCGCGGCTGTATTTTTGTCTTAGGGCTTTGGCTTTTGATTCACCAAATGAACCGAGCAGCGCAGCGCCGAGTTTATCTTCCCAGGTGGTGGCGGCTTCTATCAGGTTTTGTTCAATATTTTTCACGTCTACTTCTGTATTGTTGTTTTTAACCCGCACAATATAGTGGGTTCTGGCCAATACCGACTCTGAGAAGAACGTGGTAAATTCCACATACTCCTGTGAGCCGAACTCTTTTTTCAATACCGCTTGGGTATCACGTCTAAGAGCGGTGTTGTATCGCTCTCTCGGCACATAAACCATGCAGGATAAAAAGCGGCCAAATACATCTTTGCGCACAAACAGGCGAGTCATGTCGCGTTCTTGCATCTGCAAAACGCCCATGGCAATACTTCTTAACTCTTCTTCTTTGGCTTGAATAAGCTCATCGCGAGGATAAGTTTCAAGGATATTGATCAGTGCTTTATAAGCATGGCTGCCTTTAATGAAACCGCTGCCGCTCATCACGCGTTCCAGCTTGTTTTTGAGCAGTGGAATTTCTGAGGCACTTAAGTTGTAGAAATTCGCCGCATACAGACCTAAGAAACGGTCTTCACCTACGACCTTGCCTTGTTTGTCAAAGCGCTTCACACCAACATAGTCGATGTAGGCAGGGCGATGGACGCGGGATTTGGAATTGGTCTTGGTCAATACCAGTAAGTTAGGACCTAAGGCTTCTTTGCGGGCAGATTCAGGAAACTCCGAGTACAATTTCGGCTTGGAGTTCATTGAGTTTTTCATGATCCCCAACGATGATCCCATTTCGCCTTTGATTTGATAGTCGCCTTTAACCGGCACGATATCGTAATGGCGATAACCCATTAAGGTAAAGTTGTCATCGGCCAGCCAGCTCAAAAACTGACGGGCTTCTTCGACTTGTGCTTGATTGGCCGGGCTGGGTGACTTGGGCAATTGCTCGATGACTTCAAGCAAGCGATTACGGATAGGTTTCCAGTCATCGACCACCTCGGAAAGGTCAACCAACACCGAGTTTAGCTCGGCTATTACCGCATCCAGTTCTTTGTTGCCTTTAAGGCGGTCAACTTCGACCATAAATACGGTTTGCATCTGGCCTTTGGCCTGAGTTGAGCTTTCTTCGACAAACTCAACCACATGATTTTTATCAGAGCGGGTGACCGCAATCGGACGGTGCAACATCAAATGCGAGGCAATGCCCATGCGATTCAATGCCATTCTCACAGAATCGACCAAAAACGGCATATCTTTGACGATGATCTCAATGATGGTGTGACTTGATTCCCAGCCGTGAGCGGAGAGTTCCGGGTTAAATACCCGAACTTGGGTTTCGTCAATCGCCGTTTTGTTAAATGAGTGCCATAAGCTTAATGCCGCACCGTAAAGGTCGGTATCATGGCGATTCACTAAGTCTTCCTTTGACATATTTTCATAAAGTTTCTGCGCAAATACCTCAACCAGCGGCTTTTGTTCGCCTTTCACTTTTTTCTGGATAAGCTTATTTACGTTGTCTAAGAGTACCGAAGACTGACCATCATTGAGTGCCATCATCTTTTCCTTACAAATTAAAGCTGGAGTCGCCCTTCTCTCGCCACAAGAAAACCGGGCAATTCATGTGTTCAAGCTCGAAAGTTTATTGTGAATCGAACGGAATTTCGAGCAAAATTTTTTTATTTTTCAAGACCTAAAACCACAGGCCGACCAGTTCGAGCGGATTTTATGCAGCTCTTGTCCATAGAAAGACGGATCAAGCCCTTTGTTCTGCCTAATTATGCAGTTTTTACCCACCCCTACAGGCCTTAAACTTTTTACGCAAAAGGCGGGATAACCCGCCTTTTGTTCCTTATTCCTTATAGGGCCTATTCGCTTCAGGCCCCTTGCAGCACAGTTGCTGACGCATTTATAAACAACCGCGCCTCTAGCTGTCTACCTTCTCGCCGCGACGTGGCCACATCACCGCCGACAGTGCCGGTAACAATATGATGGCGCCGAGCATGTTCACCAAGAACATAAAGGTCAATAAAATGCCCATATCCATTTGGAATTTAAGGGCTGAAAAGACCCAGGTACTGACGCCAATCGCCAAAGTGACCCCGGTAAAGAGCACTGCACTACCGCGCTCTTTCAACGCCGTCAAATAGGCGCTATGAATACTCTCGCCTTTGGCGATGAGCGGACTCATATTGGCGAGGAAGTAAATGCCGTAGTCAACGCCGATACCAACCCCTAGGGCGATCACCGGCAAGGTCGATACCGTTAAACCAATTTCAAGGTACACCATAAGCGCCTGTGCCATGGTCGAAACCAGATACAACGGCAACACTACAGAAAGCGTAGCTCGAATTGAGCGAAATGAAAGTAAACACAGCACAATTACTGCGCCGTAAACATACAGCATCATTGGCGTTTGCGCCTCTGATACCGCCTCGTTGGTTGCCGCCATAACGCCAACCGGACCCGAAGCCAAACGGTAGCTGATGTTATTTTTACGCACCACTTCTAAGGTCTGTTTAAGGCTCTGTACATCAGCAAAGTTAAATTCGCCTTTGGCATTGAACCTAGCCAACCCTTCGTCGTCTAGGTTATCCATGCGTGCGGTTTTACTGAACACCAAAGCCTCATTAATGAGTTGTTGCAATGTCATGTCCGATAACTCAGGGTTGAGGGCACGCACATCGGTCGTTAACTGCGCCTGTGCTTGTTTTTCCAACTCGGCCCCGAGCGCCTTGACGCGAGAAACAACCTGAGTAATGGTTTCGGCTTTATGGTCTTGCAAGAACAAGATGATCGGCATCACCGAGCAATTGCTGTTGAGTAACCCTGTGCTGGTTTCAACCCGAGAAGACGCCTGCACCAGCGACTGGGTATTGCGCGGCAACACGCGCCAATTGACATTGCCTTCGTTATAACCCGCATTAACCAGTTTCGCCACGGACGGCAGACTGATGGCCGATTGAACTCCAGGCACATTCTCCAGCTGCCACTGAAAATCGTCGATTTGCGCCATTGTCGAGTGATAAGTACAAGCATCAGGCACGGTCTCAACAATCACCGACATAATGTCTGAGGTAATGGCAAACCTGTCGGTGATGAGTGCCGTATCGCGATTATAGCGCGAGTATTCATGCAGTGCTGGTGCACCGGCATGTAAATCGCCAATACGCATCTTCTGCGATTCAAAATAGGCTAAGCCGTAAAGCACTAAGGCCAAGGTCACCACAATCACCGCCACTTTCGGCTTGGCAAATACCGACATCTTTTGCCATAACTGGACGGCAAACGGATTGGGTTTGGTGATACGCTCGATGAAATTCGGTTTAAACCGAATAAACGAGGCCACCACAGGCAATAATATCAGGTTGGTCAGAATAACCACCGCCACCCCTAAGCTCGCGGTAATGGCCAACTCGCGAATGATACCGATATCGATGGCCAACAAGGTCAAAAAGCCAATGGTATCAGACAACAAAGCCACAATACCGGGGATCAATAACACACGACAACAACACTGTGCCGCCTGTTTGCCGTTAAGACCGCCGGCGACATGCTTTCCGAGGGCATTGATCATTTGCACACCATGACTCACGCCGATAGCAAACACCAAAAACGGCAGCAAAATCGACATTGGGTCAATACTGAAGCCAAGCACCGACAACAGCCCTATTTGCCATACCACTGCAATTAACGAACAGGTAATGGGCAATAAGGTCAGCAGCACCGATTTACAGAAAAACCATACCAACACGGTAGTGATCAAAATCGCAATGGCAAAAAACAGCACCACCCCTTTGGCACCATCGGCAACATCCCCCACCATTTTGGCAAAGCCGATGATGTGGAGGGTAATATCGCCCTTTTCAAATTGTTCGCGGGTTTTCGTTTCCAACGCTTTGGCAAAAGCCAAGGTATCGAGTTTCTCGCCGGTATTAGGGTCGATTTCCAGCAACTGCGTCGATACCATCGCACAAGAATAATCTGATGCTATCAGCCTGCCGACGATGCCGGCTTTTTCAATATTGACTTTAACCCGAGCAAGGCCTTTGGCATCTGGGGTAAAGTCGGCAGGGATCACCGGGCCACCAGCAAATCCATCTTCAACCACCTCGACAAAACGCACGCTCGGCGAAAACAGAGACGTCACCAAAGTACGGTTGACCCCTGGGATGAAATACAGCTGGTCGTGGACGCCTTTTAAGGTATTGAAAAAGTTCTCGTTAAATATATCGCCGTTTTTATCACACACTGAAATCAAGATGCTATTGGCGCCACCAAAATCCTTTTGATGTTTTAAATAGGTTTGCATGTACTCGTGATTAAGCGGCACGTTTTTCTCAAACGATGCGCCGAGTTTAATGTCGGTTGCTTTGTAGGCCAAAAACACGGTCGCCAGCACAAACAACGCAATAATCGATAGACGGTGGCGAAACAACACCAGCTCAATAACAGATACGACTCGATTTAAGCTCATGTTAATTGCCTCCTTGTGTCAACGTGATGGTTTTGATCCCCACCTCTGAAGATAGCACCAGCTTGCCGTCTTTAAATACCCCGCCGCTAATGGCCTTACCATCACTTTGTTGACGCGATTGAAAGTGCTTGCCGCCATCAAAACTGACCTGCATCAACCCTGAATTGCCTAACAGCACCAACGCTTTGCCGTTACTGACAATACGGTTAATCGAGGTTGCGCCGTCAAGATCCACTTTTTGCCAGTGCTCGCCACCATCAACACTTGTAAAAAAGTTGCCTCTAAGGCCGCCGATAAGCACTGTGTGGCCATCAAAACTGGCAATGTCGAAAAACGAACCGTTGTAAAACT
Source organism: Alteromonadaceae bacterium (assembly GCA_041583135.1). GTDB lineage: Bacteria > Pseudomonadota > Gammaproteobacteria > Enterobacterales > Alteromonadaceae > JABSOG01. The sequence continues at coordinate 20,095 of JBFHGJ010000079.1, forward strand.
CCGGCAATTTTTCAAATTGACGACCAAAGTCTTTACTTTTGGCCACAAGGCCAATTTCGCCCACCAAATACAGCGTGTCTCCGACCATCGCGATACGGTTAAAATGCGGCAAAATAGAGCGGGTTTCGCTCTCATAGGCTTCAACATCTTCGGCTTTCAATTCATTGAGATAATCTCTGTCATCCGGGTGCAGAAATTCATCATGAAATTCATACTGCCAGCTTTTACCGCCGTCTTGGGTGCGGAAAAACATACCGTAGGCACCAACGGCAATGCCGTTGTTGTTGTCTTTAAAGTACACGCCAAACAGTGGTTTATCGCGCTTGGGCTGATGTAGTTGCAACTGCCAATTCAAGCCGCCGTCATTGGTCGTCAAAATGGTGGCATCATGACCGACCGCCCAACCGTGGGAATCGGTCAAAAAGAACACATCGGTCAACAACACATTGACCGGCACATTGGCCTGTTGCCACGTTTGTCCGTCGCTGGAATATAAAATATGACCACGTTCGCCCACGGCCACCATTTTATCGGCGACTTGAACAATATCGGTCAATAGTTTCTTTACAGCAAGCGAGGATTTGGTTGAGGGCTCCGCAGCAATAGCGGGACTCAGAAGCGATAGAAGCAGGACACAAGGCAGTATTATTTTATTCATTCATCAGTTTTCTGCTGTTTATTGTCGAATTGAAAGCGATTATTTCGCGGCTGTAGGCTAGCCTACAGCCGCGACACTCAAAGTGAACACTTCGGGTGATTAACGTTTACCTTCACGGCGCAGCGCTGCTGGCGTAAAGTCACGGTCTTCAAACTTAGTGCTGAAGTCATACATCGCTTCTTCGTTGTCAAGGCCGATGGCCAAATAACGACGTGAGTTGAAGTCGTGGTATACCTCTAGGGTACTCCAGTGCGTCGGCACTTCATAGTAGTTCAAACCATAGGCAACGGCCAAACGGAACAACTCGTTACGGTTATCATACATATCGGCAACATGCACTTGCCAGCTGTCTTCGTCGATATAGAAAGTACGCTTGCCGTAGATATGACGCAAACCTTCTTTCAAAGTCGCTTCAACCACCCATACACGATGTTTTTCCCAGCGAACATGCTCAGGATTGATATGACCGGGCGTTAAAATGTCTTCATATTTCAGCTTGTCGGAGTGCAACTTATAGCTGTTATATGGAATGTACATTTCTTTTTTGCCTTTAAGCTCCCAGTTGTAGCGGTTTGGTGAGCCGTTAAACATATCGAAATCATCGGTAGTACGCAGGCCATCAGACGCGGTACCCGGGGCATCATAAGCCACATTCGGCGCGCGACGTACACGACGCTGACCGGTGTTGTAGGTCCATGCCTGACGTGGGGTTTTGATCTGGTCCATGGTTTCATGAACCAACAAGGCTGTACCGGCCAAACGCGCAGGCACGGTCACTTTTTGTTTAAACTTAAACAAAATGTTGTGCTCGGCCAATTCTTCCGGGGTTGCGCTTTGTTCTGAGTATTTCAACAGCATTTGCTCATCGAAACCGATAATGGTGTAGCTGCCGCCAGACGTTGGTGCGGCCTGACCACCCCAACGTTTGGCGTTAATACCACGATAACGCAAAATATGGTTCCAAATGGCTTCCAAACCGTTTTGCGGCGCTGGGAAAGGAATACCGATGGCGGTTCCTTTAATACCATTACCGTCCGTCACCAGCTCAGCCGTAGTGGCGTATTTCTTAGTGGCATCATAGACATATTGCGGATAAGACGCAGTACGACGGGTTTGATAGACGTTCATTTTAAAGGTATCGGGATACACTTCGAACATCTTTTCTATGCCTGGCGACAATTGCGCTTTATATTGAGCAACATTGCTTTTATCGATGGTAAACAATACTTTGTCGGAGCTGAACGGATCAGGGTGATGATCGCCCGGCTTGTAGCCTGCCGGAGGCGTGGTAATGCCGCCGTTCCAAGCAGGAATACTGCCATCGGCATTGCCGGCCATTTCACCACCTAACGGGGTCAGTGATTTACCGAGTTTGTCGGCATCGGCGGCAGAGATCTTAGCACCGGCGACGCTGGAGGTCAGCGCCATAACTAAAGCTGATGCTATCAGGGTCATTTTCTTCATTAACTTTTTTCCCCGTTTGATTAAATTGAGTAACTAACACTGAACGACACATAGTCGCGATCAGCAAAGGTGTTGGTGGTGCCGACACCATCCCAGAAGCGGTTGTAACCTAAGTTAACCAACCAACGGCTTTGGTAGTCAAAGCTCAGGCCAAGGCTCATGGATTTACGGTCTTCAACAAACAAGAAAAGCGGATCTGGCGTGATACCGTCAACGTCGTGTGAGAACACCAAACGTGATGACATATTGACACCGGCAAATACGTTGTTGAAGTCGGCTTTCGCGACTAAGCGATAGCCCCAGGCATTTTTGGTGGCAAACGGGTTGGTCTCTGGTCCATTTTCAATCGCAACCTGCAAACCTTCACGGCCAACCATCAAGCCGGTACGACCGGTGCCCGGGCTGTTTAGGCGCAGCACATCTTGCGATGGCATATCATTGATAGTCACCCAACCAAATTCAGCGGCCATGACAAAGTTATCGGTGCCAAGGGTCGGACCGAACAAATGACTGAAAGTAAACTGCGCTTGAGTCGTATCGCTTAAGATATAACCTTTGGCATATTCACCCGGGTCTGGCGCGGCCATTTGTGAAATACCGGCTAAATCTTCACGGTAAATACCGGCCGGCACACCTTCTTTGGCAAACTGCTCTGGCATACCGGCAAAGAGGATCTCTACATCATCAATCTGTAAAGGCTCATCTTGGCGGTAGCTCAATTCACCTGAGAACGCCGTATTGCCGATGGTGGTATTCCAGCTCAAGCCCCACAGTTTGATGTCTTCAGGGTATTCAACCAACACTTTTGAAAATGCCTGCAAATCGCCGACATTATCGATAGTCATGGTGTTGCTCGCCAAATACTGCAAATCCTGCGCAAGCGCCGCTGCGGTAAAGTTAGAGGCAATACCAGAGAACAATGGACGGTTTGAATGGTAATTCATGAAGTAGAAGCCAAACTCGGTATCGTTCAGCTCAGGCGAGAAATAGCTCATTTTCAAGCCGAATTGACCTGAATCTGACGGCTTAGTCTCACCGGCACCGCCTTTAAGACGCAAAGTGGCTTTACGTGGGAATGAACCGACATACAGACCGGCAAGCGTTGCTTGACCTTCAGCGGTCGTTACGTCAACACCCAAGGCACCTGCGGTGGCATACAAACTGTTCAGGCCATCTAGCAACGACACCATATCAACCTCTGGGCCACCGGCAAAACCTAGGTGAACAAGGTTGTAATAACCGCCTTCACCGGCAAAGTCGTTGGTTGAGAAGTAGCTGCCCGGCGTTGGCAGATAAGTTTCCTGCCAGTCATACTGATAATAGAACTCAGCACTTAGATTTTCGGTGATACCTAAAGACGTCCATACCATGCCAACCGGCACGAAGGCTTCTTTAAGTTCGGCGCCCGGCGCTCTTAAACGGGCAATGTCCACCGGATTGTTGTTGATGCCGTGTGAGATCAAGGTGCTCTCACCCCAGCTTAATACTTGACGACCGACACGAACACTCAATGGGTTCATTCCGTCGTTCAAATCGAAGTCGGCATAGACAAATGCATCTAACAGACGCAAGTCACGACAAGACAGGTCTTTGGCTTTTTCATCTTCACAAGGGTCATAACGACGGCCATCAACCGGACGGTTAAACGGTCTGTCGTCGTCCATCATTTCGAAGTCATAAAAGTACATAAAGCGGGTGAACACACCCCAGTTGTCTTTTTTGATGTCGAGTTCGTGAGTGCCTTTGACGATACGGGAGAAGGTCTCACCCGGGTCATAGTTGAGGTTACCCGAGTCACCGTTGGCAGAGTAACTGCCAGTATCAAACGAACTCCACACTTGCGTGTTGCTTGGATAGGACACCGGTGATGCGGTATGAACCACAGGGTTGTAACCGCTCCAGTCAAAGCGCGGATCGTTACTCTTGGCGATCAAATTCCAGTCTCTGTTCTCTACGCGCCAGCTAGCCCCGGCAGAGAACGTGGAATCGAAGGTAATGTCGAAGCCGCCGAGTTCGAATTTTTCGGCATGGGCTTGCATTGACAGTGCGCACAGAGCAGTAGCGACACCTAGAGCAATAGGCTTTTTGGTAAAAATACCGGGCCTTTTATTCATGTTATTATCTCCCCTAACTCCCTACAGGTGTTGTTTTATTCTCGTTGGATTTGCGCAACTAGGCACTTTCATCACCTAACTTACGCCAAACACGCCAGATGATTACATCTTAAACGTTCGTTCGCAAGGCTTTGAAAACGCCGTATTTGTAGGATAGTCAATTAATTTTAAAACAGTTTTTGTTAAGGTCTCAAAGAGTTTAGAACACAAGTTTAAACTTTGCCACCAAGACATCATACCAGTTTGGAAAAACTTGTTGAATTATAAAAGAATAAAACATTGTAAATTTGCGCTGCTTTTTTAAACCTACGTTTGAAGTTTTTACTCTAAAGCCCAGTTACACTAACCTTAGCCTTTGAAAAATCATCAGTAATTTTTTTGAAATATTTTACACTGAGCGACTTGGTAGGTGATATTTTAATCGGCTGCAACACGTAACTTACCCGATACCGCCAATTGTACCGAGCAAAAAAAATTTTCTGACGGTCAAAAATAGAGGGCCGTGCCGCTAAATTCGCCTCCCCCTAACCTGTTATGTTGCTATGGCTAAAGCGGGTGTGGTACTTTACAGGCCGATTATTTGGCGCAATGCCCCACTCTTTATTGTCGTTTTTATCTGCCTGAAGCGAATTCACACCATAGGCATCAGGTATATAAAAGTACATAGAGAATAAAAATAAACCGGAGAAACTAAAAACGTGGCTGAAATTAACAACGTAGCTGACTTAATCAGTTATCTAAATGGTATTATCTGGAGTCCGGCGCTGATTTATCTGTGCCTTGGCGCCGGATTATTCTTCTCAGTAATGACCCGCTTTGTCCAAATCCGCATGGTCAAAGAAATGTGGCGATTACTTTTTTCCGGCAAATCGTCGCAAGCAGGTATTTCGTCGTTTCAGGCGTTGGCGGTGTCTTTATCAGGCCGAGTGGGTACTGGTAACATCGCAGGCGTTGGGGCAGCCATCGGCTTCGGTGGCCCGGGCGCTGTCTTTTGGATGTGGGTCGTTGCTTTGCTTGGCGCAGCAACAGCCTATGTTGAATCAACCCTTGCTCAGATCTACAAAGAAGTCGATGATGGCGAGTATCGTGGTGGCCCCGCTTTTTACTTTGAAAAAGCGTTAGGGCAAAAATGGTATGCTTGGCTGTTTGCCATTGCCACTATTATTGCCTGCGGTTTCTTATTGCCAAGTGTGCAGTCAAACAGCATAGGTAATGCGGTAGAGTTGGCATTTGGCTCAGGTGATATGATCCAAACCTCTTTTGGCGAACTCTCAACCGCCAAAATCATTACCGCAGTGGTGATTCTTGCCATGATTGGCTTTATCATTTTTGGTGGGGTTAAACGTATCGCACACTTTACTCAAGTTGTGGTGCCTTTGATGGCCCTTGCCTACATTGTGGTAGCTTTGGTGATCATCGCCCTAAACCTCGATAAATTGCCCGGCGTTATCACCTTGATCATTGAAGATGCCTTTAACCCGATGGCAGGATTTGGCTTAGCCATTTTCTGGGGCATTAAGCGTGGTGTTTATTCTAACGAAGCCGGTCAAGGCACAGGCCCGCACGCAGCAGCGGCGGCAGAAGTTGAGCATCCGGCGCAACAAGGTTTGGTGCAGTCATTCTCGGTTTATATCGATACCTTATTTGTTTGTAGTGCGACGGCATTTATGATTTTGATCACCGGCGCCTACAACGTACAAGGTGCAATGGAAGCCGGTCAGTTTGTGGTGCAACACATCGCCCCTAACCTCAACCCTGACAGCCCTGCGTTTGCACAGGTTGCAGTAGAAGGCGTGATGCCGGGCTTTGGCAAGATCTTTATCGCTTTGGCATTATTCTTCTTCGCCTTTACCACCATTTTGGCCTATTACTACATCGCAGAGACCAACGTTGCCTATCTTAAACGTTCGCTTAAGATGACCGGCCTGCGTCTGGTTTTAAAGGTTGGCCTTATGTCATCGGTATTTTACGGCACGGTAAAAGCGGCAAGTGTCGCTTGGGGCATGGGTGATATCGGTGTTGGTATGATGGCGTGGCTTAATATTATCGGCATTATTATCATCTTCTTTATCTCAAAGCCTGCGTTAAAAGCACTGAAAGACTATGAGCAACAACGTAAAGCCGGTGTAGAAAAATACACCTTCGACCCGAAAGCCTTGGGCATTAAAGGCGCAGACTTCTGGGAAGATAGATTAAAAGAAAACAATAAAGACTAGGTTTTTATTGTCTTGAGACTTTGCCGCCGTGGTAAACGCGCGGCAGTGCCATGGATGGCCACAAGTTTGCTAGATTTTCTTCCCTT
>JBFHGJ010000080.1:0-26611 GCA_041583135.1 Alteromonadaceae bacterium
CTCACTTATACTAAACTCAAGTTTTACCAATCGTTTGACAAAGAGTACCAATGGACCCATTTAACCTCGACCAGTCCCATGCGTTTCAAGAACAAAAACAGGTGGTGATAGAACCCGCTTTATCAAAAGCAGCGTTCGACGCATACACCAAAAATCCCAGCCTATTTAAATCACTTGATGCGTTATTGTTAGGTAAGAAGAAACTCGCTGGCTTTAACTTGTTTGCCTGCATCTTTTGCGAAGGCTGGTGTGTCTATCGAAAAATGTACAAACTTGCCGCATTGGTATTAATAGTCTCTGCCATCGTTGCAGTCTCGGCAGTCTATATCTACATCGCGTTTTTTGACGCAAGTTATCAAGGCAAAAGACATGCAATCGCCTTCGGCTATCTATCCATGCTAGCACTGGTACATATTCCTTTTGGCTTTATTGCCAATAAACTCTACTTCAACAAAGCCAAAGCCGACATTCAATCCGCCATCGATCAAGATCTGTCTCCTGAGTATTTTACCGCTCAAATTAAAAGTGCAGGCGGCATTAATGTTGGTGGATTTATTGCCGTACTCGGGATCTCGATGCTGATAGCCAAACTCACCGGGAGTTAAAAAAGTGGCTATCACTCACCGATAAATAGCCCATTATTCACCCCAACTCTTTGCTTTACCTTGAGAAAAAAACTGAGCAGGCATAGACTGTGTGTGGACATTTGTCACGAGGAAGTAGAATAAAGGGCCGAATATGACCTCTTGCAATCCAAATAGCATCCAAAGTAAGCAGTATGAAAGTGATCCATCCTAGTGGCTGCTGCGATATTAGTTCAGCGTTATTGGCACTTTAACTTTAATCGATTGCCCTCACTCATTTATCACAAGGCACTATATTCGTATGATTTTCACCCGACAATTGAAAGAGCAGCTGCAAACCACCCGCAATGATTTGGCGGCGCAGCAACAAGTAATTAAGGCTATTGAAAACAATGTCGCGCTGATCAAGTTCAGCCCCGATGGCCGTATTCTTGAAGCAAACTCGATCTTCTTAAATGTCATGGGATACGACGAGCGCGATGTGATAGGTAAGCATCATTCGATGTTTTGCCAGCCCGCCTACGTGCAAACTGAAAGCTACAAGCACTTTTGGCGAGATTTAGCGCAAGGTCAGGCCAAACACGGCACCTTTGAACGTTTTCGACAGGGTAACCAACCAATTTGGTTGGAAGCGACCTATTTTCCAGTGGCCGACCACAATGGCAAGATTGACTTCATCCTAAAATTTGCTTCCGATGTGACCGGTCAAATCCATGACCTAAATGATAAGCTGGCAATCTATAAGGCGCTTGACCGCTCCATGGCTATCATTGAGTTCACCCCGGATGGGTATATTGTCAACGCCAATCAGAACTTTCTCAAGGCAATGGGTTACCAGCTTAATGAGATCAGGCAACAACATCATCGCATGTTTTGCGATAAACAGTTCTATCAAGAAAACCCCGATTTTTGGCAGGCGTTATCTTCTGGCGCCGTCAGCAACGGCACTTATAAACGCATAGACAAACACGGTAATACCTTGTGGCTTGAGGCGACTTACAACCCGGTCTTTGACGACCAAGGCAATGTCACCAAGGTCATTAAGTTTGCCTCGGTGATCACCGAACGCATCGACAGTGCTATCCGCACCAAACAGGCCGCTGAGTCGGCGCAAAATACCGCACAAAATACTGTCGAGCGTACTGGGGTGAGTCGTAGCCAAATCGATGAATCCTTAGCCATCGCCGATAAAATCGCCGACACGGTAAACTATGCCAATGAAGTGATCACCCAGTTAAACGAGCAAGCCAAAGCCATTACCGATATCGTTTCGATGATCAGCAGTGTGGCAGAACAAACCAACCTACTGGCACTCAATGCAGCAATTGAAGCCGCTCGTGCAGGCGACGTTGGCCGTGGTTTTGCCGTAGTGGCCGATGAGGTCAGAAATCTCGCCTCGCGCACAGGCAGCGCAACAATAGAGATCACCAATGTCGTTGGACAAAATCAAAAGATCACCCAGCAGGTGCTAGAAGCTGTCGATCAAATCAAGGGCTTGAGCAACCAAAATAGGCAAACCGCATCAGGCATCGCACAGAGTATCGATAAAATTGAATCGGAAGCCCATGCGGTATTAACAGCCATCGGCAATATAACCGACAAACAGCAAACCCTCTAACCCCCTAACGATTCGAGCTTAATTTAATATCATAGGCTTGTAACTTGCGATATAAGGTTCTTAAGCTTAACCCAAGGCTTTGAGCCAGCGCTTGTGGCGAGCCATCGAATTGCTCACATATGGCGCGCAAATATCGTGCTTGCGCTTCATCTAAAGTCACAATCGCTTCTTCATCATATGTGGGTATTGTCGGCGCTTGAATATTGAGGTGTATTTGCGGCAGGTCATCTGCTGCTATCTCGTCTTCATCACTAAGCAACGCAGCATGTTCTACTATGTTTTTCAGCTCACGAATATTGCCGGGATAGTCGTATTGTTTTAGCAAGGCTTGTGCTTTGCTACTGAAATGCTTATGGGCCATGGTTGATTGAGCCAAAAAGTGCTCTGCCAATGGCAAAATGTCTTCTTTGCGCTCGGCAAGAGAAGGCAAGTAAATCGGAAATGCCGCAATGCGATAATAAAGATCCTTACGAAACGCCCCTTGGGCTATCAGCTCTGGCAAATTCTTGTGGGTTGCGCAGATCATTCTAAACTCAACCCGCTTGGGTTTTAGCCCGCCAACCGGCCTAAAGCTATGAGTCTCTAATAGCCTTAACAGTTTCACCTGCATATTAAGTGGCACATCGCCGATTTCATCGAAAAACACTGTGCCGCCATCGGCCATTTCAATCAGTCCTGGCTTGGCAATCGTGGCGCCGGTAAACGCGCCTTTTTCATGACCAAATAGTTCCGACTCAAACAAACTTTCACTTAATCCCGTACACTCGATGACGACCATGGGTTTATTCGCCCACTCACTGGCTTGATGCAGCGCTTGGGCCACCAGCTCTTTGCCGGTTCCGGTTTCTCCTTGCAACAACACCGAGATATTGGATTTGGCCGCTTTATTGATCTGATGCAGCAATTTGCTAAACGCTTGCGAGTGGCCAATCATTTTATCTTGTTGCGAACTGGCTGAGGCCAATTCGTTACGGCTGAGTATTTCTAAAAAGCCAACCACCATACCATCGTCGTCTTTAACCGGCTTCATCACGATATCACAGTGACTCTTGCCGCTAATGTCTTGATGAACATGCACAACACTGGTAGCGCGACCCGTTTGCTGACATTTGAGCAAAGGACAGTCTTCTCCGTGGCGATCGCAAGGCTCAGGACTTTGATGTGAGATCTGATGACACTTGCTGCTGCCAGGCACTATCTCCTCATTAAATGAGGCGCGATAGGCGTCGTTTACGGCAACAATGACGTACTGTGGAGTGATAAAAATAGCAGGCTTATCGATAGCGTCTATCATCGATTGGATCACAGCGGTATTCAAAATGGCTCACCTTTTAATTTTGTGTCAAATATGACACTCGTAGATGTCAATAATGGCAGTCAAAAATGACTTCATCAAGTCTCACGATACACTCAAAAACATAATGCTCAGTTTTATCAGACAGTTAGGGGTAATATTTTTTTTGGTATGGGTTTTGATATACACAACATACTAATCAATTGCGTCACCCTTATGAGGCGCACTAAACCAAGAGTATGTGACAAATGGCTAAAATCGTTGTTTTGGGCGCTGGTATCGGTGGTGTGCCCGCCGCCTATGAGATAAAAGAAATACTAGGTCATGAACACCAAGTGCTGGTTATCAATCAACACCCCGAGTTTAGGTTCGTGCCATCAAACCCATGGGTAGCCGTTGGCTGGCGCGAGCCGGAAGCGGTAACCATCCCAATTGAAAAACATTTGAACAAAAAGAAAATCGACTTCAAGTGTGCCACGGTCACACGTATCGATGCCGAGCAGCAAAAGTTGTTTACCGATGACGAAGTGATCCCTTATGACTACTTGGTTATTGCCACTGGACCTAAACTGGCTTTTGACCAAATCAAAGGGGCTGGCCCACAAGGCTATACCCAATCGATTTGTAATTTGGACCATGCCAAATTGTGCCAAGAAGATTTCGATAAGCTCATCGCCAACCCCGGCCCTGTGGTTGTCGGCGCCTTTCAAGGGGCCAGTTGCTTTGGTCCTGCCTATGAATATGCCTTTATTCTCGACAAAGCCCTACGCGATGCCAAAGTGCGTCATTTGGTGCCGATGCATTTTGTTACCAGCGAACCCTATATTGGCCACTTAGGTCTAGGCGGTGTCGGCGATTCGAAAAGCGTACTCGAATCAGAACTGAGAATGCGTCATATCAGCTGGACCTGCAACGCCTCTGTCGATGAGGTCTTAGACAGTTCGATGAAAGTCAGCGAGTTCGACCGTAAAGGCGAACTTGATATGACCCATGAATTTGCCTTCAACCATGCCATGCTCATTCCACCATTTGCTGGTGTCGATGCTGTGGCCAATGTCGAAGGGCTATGCAATCCCAAAGGCTTTGTGATCACCGATGATTTCCAGCGCTCGCCAAAATACCCCAACATATTCTCAGGCGGTGTGTGCGTCGCCATTCCACCGGTCGAACCAACCCCGGTGCCAACCGGCACGCCAAAAACCGGCTATATGATTGAAACTATGATGACGGCCATCGCCCACAACCTTAAGGCCATCATCGTTGACGGTAAAGAACCCAGCAGCAAGGGCACATGGCATGCGATCTGTTTAGCCGATATGGGCGATACCGGCGCCGCTTTTGTCGCCATGCCGCAAATTCCTCCGCGCAACGTCACTTGGTTTAAAAAGGGTAAGTGGGTACATCTGGCCAAAGTCGCCTTTGAAAAATACTTTATGCGCAAAATGAAAACTGGCAACAGTGAGCCGGTATTTGAGAAGTATGTGCTGAAATCTTTGGGTATCGAACGCCTTGAGCACTCAGACAAACAATAATTCATACAGCGGAGCCTACAGATGAACGAAACTCTGATAGAACTGTCGCGCTGGCAATTTGCTATGACCGCGATGTTTCATTTTATCTTCGTGCCTTTGACCTTGGGACTGAGTTTTTTGCTGGCCATCATGGAATCGGTTTACGTGATGACCGGTAAGGAGATTTACCGTCAAATGACCAAGTTTTGGGGCAAGCTGTTCGGCATCAATTTTGCCATCGGCGTGGCTACCGGATTGACCATGGAATTTCAATTCGGCATGAACTGGTCTTACTATTCTCACTATGTCGGCGATATCTTTGGCGCCCCTTTGGCCATTGAAGGGCTGATGGCCTTCTTCTTAGAATCGACCTTCGTCGGTCTGTTCTTTTTCGGTTGGGACAAGCTCTCTAAGGTCAAACATTTGATAGCCACATGGCTGGTGGCTTTAGGCTCCAACTTCTCAGCACTGTGGATCCTCATCGCCAACGGCTGGATGCAATACCCAGCCGGTGCCGAGTTCAATTTCGAATCCATGCGCATGGAAATGACCAGCTTCACCGATGTAATTTTCAACCCAGTCGCTCAGGTTAAATTTGTCCATACCGTTTCGGCGGGTTATGTGACAGGTGCCATGTTCATTTTAGCCATCTCCAGCTACTACCTACTTAAACGGAAGGAAATTGCCTTCGCCCGCCGTTCTTTCGCCATAGCTGCCAGCTTCGGCTTGGCTTCGGTGCTATCGGTCATCGTGCTTGGTGATGAAAGTGGTTATGAACTCGGTGATGTGCAACAGGTAAAACTCGCCGCCGTTGAAGCGGAATACGACACTCACCCGGCCCCCGCGCCTTTTACCGTCTTTGGTATACCAAACGACGAGGCTGAGCACACTGACTACGCCTTACGTATTCCATGGTTGATGGGGATCATTGCGACCCGCTCCTTCGATGAAGAAGTAAAAGGCTTGAAAGCACATAAAGTATCCCATCGTGAGCGCATACTCTCTGGCACTGTCGCCTACGGCTTGCTGGACAAGATGCGCAACAACACCGCATCAGAAAGCGAACGTCAACTGTTCGAGCAACACAAAGCCGATATGGGTTATGCGATGCTACTCCAACCCTTTACCGACGATATAACCAATCCAAGCACACAAGCATTGGACAAGGCCGTTGACTACTCTATCCCGCCGGTTGCCCCATTGTTTTGGAGTTTCCGTCTGATGGTCGCCGCTGGTATGTTGATGCTGGTGCTCTTCGCTTGCGCGTTTTACTACAGCGCCAAACATCAAATCACTAAGCCACGTTGGCTACTCAAAGCCGCCCTGTGGAGTTTACCCCTGCCTTGGATAGCCTCCGAAGCGGGTTGGTTTGTCGCCGAGTTTGGCCGTCAACCTTGGTCGATTGCCGAAGTATTGCCTGTACATGCGGCAGTATCTAACCTTTCGGTCAGTGACGTTGTGATCACCCTGGTTGCCTACTCCAGCTTTTATCTGGTGATGTTTATCATCGCTTTCTATCTGATGCAAAAGTTCGCTCGCCAAGGCCCAACGGCTTATGCTCAGCAACAAACCGATAGCGCTCATCTCACAATGACAGGGGCTGATCCCAAAGGAGTAAACTCATGATCGACTATGAAGTATTACGCGTGATCTGGTGGCTGCTGGTAGGCGTGCTACTGATTGGCTTTGCCATCACCGATGGCTTCGACTTAGGTGTTGGCGCCTTGCTGACCTTAGTGGGAAAAACCGACCAACAACGTCGCGTGATGATCAATACCATTGGGCCGCATTGGGACGGCAACCAAGTGTGGTTCATCACCGCAGGCGGCGCGATATTTGCCGCTTGGCCAATGGTGTACGCCACGGCATTTTCGGGCTTTTATTTGGCACTGGCTCTGACCTTAATCGCCCTTTGGATGCGTCCATTGGGTTTTGATTACCGCAGCAAGCTGGAAAACCCAAAGTGGCGTCAAAGTTGGGATTGGGCCTTATTCGCTGGCGGCTTGGTGCCTTCGCTTATCTTTGGCGTCGCCTTTGGCAATCTGTTACAAGGAGTGCCATTTACGCTAGATGATACACTCAAGGCCACCTACACCGGTTCATTTTTTGGATTGCTCAACCCCTTTGCCCTACTGTGTGGATTAGTCAGCGTTGCAATGCTGCTAAACCACGGTGCCACTTGGCTGCAATTAAAAACAACCGATGAACTTTATCACCGGGCGCGCTCGGTCAGTGTTGTGCTATCGGTTGCAACGTCGCTGCTTTTCATCCTTGGCGGAGTTTACCTGAGCAGTGGCATTGATGGCTATGTGATCACCTCAGCGGTTGACCCCCTAGCCACCAGCAATCCACTAACCAAATCCGTCAGCGTTGAGGCTGGCGCTTGGCTTAATAACTACTCTCGCTACCCATGGATGATGCTGGCACCGATTATCGGCGTTGTGTCGCCGATACTGTGCGCGGTATTGAGCCTTAAGCAAAAAAGCGGCTGGGCCTTTGTTGCCAGCGCATTGACCCTTACCGGCATCATTCTCACTGCCGGATTCTCAATGTTTCCGTTTATTCTGCCCAGCAGCATTATGCCCGAAGCCAGCCTGACAATTTGGGATGCGACCTCAAGCCTAAAAACCTTGCAGATCATGTTTGCAGTAGCCTGCTTCTTTGTACCCGTTGTACTGCTATATACCGCCTACAGCTTTTATGTGATGCGCGGCAGATTACGCACCGATGAGCTAAACCGCTCGCATACCATTTACTAACTTAGGAGTGCCTTTTTATGTGGTATTTTACTTGGATCCTCGGTGTATTGTTGGCCTGCTCTTTTGCCATCATCAACGCCATGTGGCTTGAGGCCAATGAAGATATGGACCGCCACGACGAGCACTCAGATGCACGTTGAGCAAGCCGACCAATGGTTACACCAGCAGACGCGCCAATCAACGCGTCTGCTCGGTACCATATTCGCGCTAAAAGTGCTGCAACTGCTGGCTCAGCTAGGCAGCTTTTGGTACTTTGCCAAAATAGTGTCGCAACTACTGAACTACAGCTCAGTCGATAAGGCGCTATGGTATTACTTTGGTGCAGGCGTCACCATTTGGGCCAGTGCCAGACACATCGCGGTACTGATTGCCAACAGCTACCGCCAACAAGTGCAGCATACCCTTGAGCAGTCGCTTCACCGGCAATGGCAACATCAACAGCAAGCCATCATAGATAGGCACTCCAACTATTTTTGGCAACAGTTGCTGTTAGAACATATTCCTGCGGTTGCCCAATATGCCGCGCAGTATCAAGTACAACTGTGGCTTTGTGTTTTGGTGCCGCTTGTCGTGGTACTTGCACTGTGGCCACTGAATTGGTTTATTGCCCTTGTCGTATTAATCACTTTACCTGTGGTGCCGCTATTCATGGTACTTATCGGCAAGCAAAGTGCAGCATTACACCGCAAGCACTTTGAGGTGATTGAGCGCATGGGAGGGCGCTTTGGCGATAGGCTCAAAGCCCTCACTTTACTGAGCAGCTTTAACCGTCACCGCTCAGAGCAGCAACAACTGGCCATTGCCAGTGATGCCGTCAATCAAAAAACACTGGAGGTTGCTGCGGTTGCTTTTTTATCAAGTACCGTGTTGGATTTTTTCGCCACCTTAGCAATGGCCTTGGTGGCCGTTTTTGTCGGCTTTAGCCTACTGGCCCACATCAGTATTGGGCCACCAATCAACCTGTTTAGCGGCTTGTTTATTTTACTGTCCACCCCTTTGTTGATGAGCGAGCTCAAAGCATTGGGGCAACTATACCACCAAAAAGCCAAAGCAAAAGCCGCTGCCGACATCTTACAACCAATTTTGCAGTTGCCCGCAAACCACAACAGTCTAGATACGTTTGGCGGCATCAATTGGCTTAACTTTCATATGCAGCGCCCATCGCTCCATGGCAAAAGACTGTGCTTAAACCCCGGGGATAGGGTTTTGCTGACTGGCCCATCAGGTGCCGGCAAATCGGCTTTTTTGCAGGCACTTGCAGGTATGCTCGATGCTTCTCACAACCTCAAAAGCCACTGCGTAATGCTGAATCAAACAGCAGTTATCTTACCCGGCACAGTGCGCGAGAATCTCGCTTTACAAAAAGACTTTACCGACCAACAACTGATCGCAGTGCTCGAACAAGTGCAATTGACCCAGTGGTTTCATGCACTCAGTAGCGGCCTGGAGACAACCATGGGCGAACGCCCGAGCATTTCCGGTGGTGAAGCACAAAGGTTGTCTCTGGCTAGGATCTTGCTGCACCGAAGCGGCGTTGTGATGCTCGATGAGCCAACCGCTCACCTAAGTGACAAGCAACATCGACAACTGGTAAAACTCATACAGCAGCTACTTGCTGATACGACAGTGATCTGGATAAGCCACAAGGCTCTTGAACAAGACTGGTTCAATCGCTTTTGGCACATTGAGCAACACCAACTCAGGTGCGCGCCATGACGCTATTTCTTACGTTGTTGAGCGCCTCCCTACACCTTTTGGCCGGTACTGCGATCCTCTTGCTGTCTTCGTGGTTTATTGCCGCTTGCGCTGTCGCAGGGGTCGGTTTTAACTATATGCTGCCCGCCGTAGTGATCCGTGCCCTAGCCCTCATTCGCATTGCTTCGGGTTATGGTCAGATGTGGCTTGGGCATAAAGACCTAACTGCGAGGATCACGGCACTGCGATTGAACGTCTTTGCCGGACTGCAAAATCGCCGCGCCTTTGATCGCGCAGTAGATGTAGACGCACTGAGCTATCAGACCGAGCAGGTCGCCGCGATTTGGATTGGCTGGGTGAGTCAAAATGCAGGCAGCGCCCTGTCGCTTTTAATGACAACGCTCTTTGCCTTATTCGTCCAAATAGAACAATTCAGTCCTTGGTTGATGTTTTGCGGCGCCTTTGTGCTGATCTACTCGCTACTACTGATGTGGGGCATTAGGTTAGCCTATGAAAAGCAAGCGAAGCTCGAAGCGTTGCAAGCAACCATTGAGCATCATATCGAAAGCGTAACCTTATGGCATTTACAAACAAACTTAGTCCATCCAAGCACCACCGCGCTGCTGGCACTTGAACGTCGTAAACAAAACGCATGTCAGTGGGGCCTTAGCATACTGCAACTGAGCAGTTTTACCGCCTTGTTTTTGATGCTAAGAAGTCATCCGGCTTCAATACCATTTGAGCCGATTGCTTTGGTACTCCCAATGGCATTACTGGCATCTATCGATTTGTTTGGTCGCCTCTTTGTGACGCAAGATGCCCTCCAAGGCTATTTGGTCGGCCGCAAAAAACTAACCCACTACCAGCAAAATCAAGTAGCACCAACCCGCCTTCAAACCCCTATTGGGTCACTACAGCTCAACGCCTTTAAGGCGTCACAGACCAATATGCCGAATGTCGATTTAAACCTTGAGCAGTGCGGACTAATGTTGCTACGGGGAAGTTCGGGCAGCGGCAAGTCTCGACTGCTGCAAGCCATCAATGGACTACTGCCCTATGATGGCGAACGCATAATCAATGAGCAGATAACGCGTGAGGGGCTATTGAACGACTGCGTCTACATTGAGCAACAACCTTACTGCCTAAGCGATACCTTACGCAATAACCTGCTGCTGGCCGACCCACAGGCCGACGACAAACAGCTCAACATCGTGTTGCGGCAACTAGGGCTGCCATTTGATGATTTGAACCAGTGGCTTGGCAGCGGGGGTAGACAGCTCTCTGGCGGCGAGCAAAAGCGTTTAGGTATTGCCCGCGCCATACTCAGTCATGCTCGGCTACTCTTGATTGATGAGCCATTCGAAGGGTTAGATAAAGCCAGTATCGACCGGGTGACCGATCAACTCAACCGACTTGCCAGATACAAAAAAGTGGTCGTCGCCAGCCATCAATTCCCAGCCGAGCTGGATTTTACCGCACAGCTCGATTTGGACGCAGTGGGCAACCAATTAAGCCCCCTTGATCAACCAAGTTATCAACATGAAAGTAAAAATTGAAAGAATGGATAAAGGCAACATTAAAATGGCAGCGCTGCTATCGACTTTCATTCTAGGGTTTAAAAAGAAGCAGCAAACATAAATCACCAAACCATAAAACGGACTGAGCATAGACACTGCCATAGAAGGCCCGATGAACTTCATACTATCAGCGACCGACAACACGCTGACCCCGGCAAGTGGAAATGCCAATAGACCTGCAAGCAACGCAGCATAGCCAAGCGTATGAGTGACCCCATCGTTTTGCTCAGCGTCAAACAGCAAACGAAAGCCCCCCAAACCATGCCTGGCCAAAACAGCAAAAACACAAACCGTGAAGACAAGGATCAGTGAGGGAACATCAATAAATGCCATAATTTTACTGCCCAGCATCATCATCACCAGCATAGCGACAAAAATGGCGGCAATAGAGATTATTTTCATACAACGTCCTAGAAATTAATGAAATTAAATTAGAGGATAGCCTAATTCTCAGGCATTTAGTTAATTACCTGTAAATAAGTTCTTGGTTTGGTCTATGATTAGTAATCATGACAGAAGCGCAAATACCAGACTCAATGTCTCCATTTTTCAAGTGTCGCAATAACAATAATTCAAGGATGGGTAATGGCCGATAAGCGAAATATTCTGACCGTCACAGTGATCAGCATTGCATTACTGGCTTCATTGGTGTTGATTTACCAAGTGCAACATGGCTGGCGCGAATTGTCCTCTCGTTACGTACCAGCGATTAGAAACAGTCTAGAAATTCGAACCCAATTGGCCGAAGCTCACTTGTGGTTTGAAGAAGCCATTTCCGGTGACACCTCCATTGATATAGAAGAAACATTTCAATCGTTAACAATGGCCGCAACCATGGCAAGGGACTTACAACATCATGCCAAGCGCCATCACATTGTTATCGATAGACAAAGCGAATTGGGGGTGTTGGTCGATAATATCAAACGTTTTGACAGCCTCGCCCGGCAGCGCTGGAAAGCCACCGATAAAAGTGGTGTCGGCAGCGAACTTGACCAGGCTTTTGATGCCTCCTTTAGTCAAGCCATGCGCTTTGCCAAGCAACTGAGCGAAGCTCTAGAACAGGAAAGTTTTTACGCTCAGGAGCAACTGTCACTATCACACACCTATCTTTTAGGCATTTGGGCTATCATCGCCATCACCTTAGTATGCCTACTTCTGCGTTCGTACATTGCCCAGTATAAAGCCGAAAAAGCGTTAAAAGAGGCCAATAGCAATCTGGATGAAAAAGTCAGGTGTCGAACCGAAGCGCTGGAAAGGCAAAAACACGCTCTACTAATCGCCAAAGAGTCGGCAGAAGCGGCGGCCAAAGCCAAGTCGGAGTTTTTGGCAACCATGAGCCATGAAATTCGAACCCCAATGAATGGCGTTATCGGCGTTGCCAGCCTATTAGAAAGAACCAAGCTTAACAATGAGCAAAAGAAGTTTGTCGATATCATTATCAACAGCGGCAATGCACTATTGGTGATCATCAACGATATTTTAGACTTCTCTAAAATCGACTCCGGCAAACTGCAACTCGAAGAACGCGTCTTTGAACTCCATGAATGCATCTATGACGTCGCCAATGTGTTTGCAGCTGCTTGCGGCAAAAAACAACTAGAGCTGTTGGTCGATATTCATAGTGACGTGCCAAAATACATGCGCTCAGATTCGGTCAGGCTAAAGCAGATCATCAGCAACCTCGTTGGCAACGCAGTCAAATTCACCGAAAAAGGCGAGGTTTTAATCAGCGTACAACGTCTTGGCGAGCAGATTCAAATACAGGTCAAAGACACAGGTATCGGCATAGACGAAGCGTCACTGCCAAAGCTGTTTGAAGCGTTTACTCAAGCAGACTCATCCACCACCCGAAAATTTGGCGGTACAGGCCTTGGGCTTTCCATTTCAGCATGCCTTGCTCGCTTAATGGGCGGAAATATCAGCGTTGCAAGCGAATTTGGCCAAGGCTCGATATTCACACTAACAGTGCCAGTTTGCGAGGTAGCAGAGCAAAGTCAAAGTAAACTTCAAGATGACACGCGCCTTCACGGCAAACGGCTTTTAGTCGTCGATGACCATCCCACCAACTTAAAGATCTTCGAAAAGTTTGCTCAGCTCTACCACGTTGAAGCCACCATGTTTAGCGACCCCTATTTGTGCATTAAAGCCGCGCCAAACCTCGTACAGCCAGATGTGATCCTATTGGATTATCATATGCCCGGCATCAACGGACTTGAACTGGCCACTCGATTAAATACACACCCGCAATTGAGAAATGTGCCAAAGGTGGTCTTATCTTCCGTTGATGTCGATGACACCGAGCAGGTCTTTGAACGCAAATGGCTAAAACCCATTCGCCTAGCTGAACTCTATTTGCAATTGGTAGACCTGATACATCAACCCACAGAAATAAATGCCAAAGACAACTGCGATAAATCTCGTTTCAAACACCATAGCGTTTTAGTTGCCGAAGACAATCTCATAAATCAAGAGATAATCAAAAGTATGCTGGCTTCGTTCGACATCACCCCAATGGTTGCCAGTAACGGCTTAGAGGCGACAGAAGCGGTCAAAACCCAGCATTTTTCCTTGATTTTGATGGATATGCAAATGCCTGAAATGGATGGCTTAGAGGCGACGAGAATGCTCAGAGAGACCTTGCAATATCAAGGAACCATAATCGCCTTAACAGCAAATGCCACTGAGCAAGACAAACAACTTTGCCTAGAGGCTGGCATGAATGACTTTTTATCCAAGCCAGTCTTGATGGAAGAAATGGATAAAATGCTCAGCAAATGGCTTTAACCGCTAGATATGCAGCCATAACAAACCAAGTGCAGCGCACAGTTTCACCAAAAAGGTCAAAACCATCCCGGTTTGGCGATATTTGAGATCCTCTTTCACTTGGCTTACGCCATAAGCATGAGATAACCTGCCGACCAACAACGCCGACCCCAAAGCATGCACCGCCCAACTTGCCGCGCCGCCTGACTCCAACATGTATATCAGCAACAATGCAAAAGGCACGTATTCGGCGAAATTGCCTTGTGCGCGTATGGCTCTTGCCAAATCCTTATGATCTTTATCACCGATGGCAACCAAGTGCTTGCGTCTAAAACCGATGACACGAAAACTCAAATAGATAAACAGAAAAACCGACAATGCGGCATAAATTGGTGTGATCATTATTATTGGTCAAAGTAAGAAAAGGTGGGGACATTCTACCACCGCATCGAGTCGCGGTGGTAGAGAAAAGCGCATTGTTTTATTGCTTAGATCCAGCGACGAACCTGAGCGTGATATTCTTTGACCTGTTTAGGAAAACGTACAGATAACGCTTCTTCTTCAGGTTGAATTTGAAACTTATCAATGTACCAGACAAACATCGCAAACGGGATCACATTGACCGGGCTGGCAAAATAGCAAAATACCCCGGCAAGCATTAGCGAGGTACCAAGATACATCGGATGTCTGCTGTATTTATAAATACCGACACGAACCAACGCAGTGGCCTCAACCGGACAATGGGCATTGGTTGTGGTTCTTGCTTTGCTAAGGGCGATAAACGCCATTACGATAACCGCGATACCCGCCGTGAATAAAGCGGCAGAAACAGGGCCTAGGAAGGCAAACTCTAACGGGGCGACCAAGTTAGAAACTGAAAGACACCACATCAGCACTGCGGTTAAAAGTGCCAACAGCTGCGGTGGAATAATAAGCGCCATAGGGATCTCCTTTGTTGTAATTATAATGTTGATTTTTTGATCTAGATCTACAATCTAGCCCTTTCGAGTTAATTATTCAACACCGAATGGAGAGGTTTTAGCCATTTTTTGACGATTTCTTGTATATACAAGTTACAGGTCCAACCAGTTGCAATGGGGCTTTGCGGGGGAGTTTGTAAAAAATGAGGGACTATCAGAGGTAGATTTCAGCGCCGGGAATTCTACGCTAACTAATTAAAAATTAAAAGCTAATTACAGAAAAAGTTAAGCTCTATAGTATTCTAAAAACAATCAAAACGTCCTATTTGGGACAAAAAACAAGCGCACCAGTTAAAACAAGCAATTTTCATCCCTAAAACACAAAACCCGGCAGCGCCGGGTTTTAGTCAATGAATGCCTAAGCATTAAATGATTTGATTTTCTTTCCAAGCTTGCTGCTTAGCTTCACGCTCCATGCGCTTTTTGCGTCTATCGCACGGCTCAGGGCAATCACAAGCCTTTTCGATACCAAGCGCTCCTAAGCCACCACAGCTGCCTGAAATCGATTTTTTCTGGAAGATATATCCCACCGCCATGGCAACAACCACCACAAGAAAAAACACAAAGGTAAGTAAAAACGTTGTCATAGCAAAATTCCTAATCAATGTTTAATAACGACGGTGCGCATAGCGCACCCTACGAGGTGCATCTTTTGTAGGGTGCGCTATGCGCACCACCGTCATGGATGACGGATGAGCAACAAGGACGTTAAACGCCATCCAACCCCATGCCAACACAAAAGGCAATTAATGCGGTTCACGCGCAGCAAAATTTGCGCGCATATTATACACCAAAGGCACTGCTTTCACAGTGCCTTTCAATCGAAATCCTCACGCAGCTTTGACGCTAATCAAGCCGCGTAGCAGGTTCTAATCAAACAACGGGTTGTTTTATCCGCCGAAGTCATCCAATAGGATATTTTCGTCTTCAACACCCAATTCTTTGAGCATGTTGATCACCGCAGCATTCATCATCGGTGGCCCACACATGTAGTATTCACAGTCTTCAGGCGCTTCGTGATCTTTTAGATAGTTCTCGAAAAGCACGTTATGAATGAAGCCTGTGTAACCTTCCCAATCGTCCTCAGGCTGAGGATCTGACAGGGCAACGTGCCATACAAAGTTTTCGTTTTCAGCGGCCAAGGTATCGAAATCTTCTACATAGAACATTTCGCGCTTAGAGCGAGCACCATACCAGAAGCTCATCTTACGTTTTGACTTCAAGCGACGCAATTGGTCGAAGATGTGTGAACGCATAGGCGCCATACCGGCACCACCACCAATGAACACCATTTCGTTGTCGGTGTCTTTGGCGAAGAACTCACCGAATGGACCAGAGATAGTCACTTTATCGCCAGGCTTAAGGCTCCAGATAAATGAAGACATTTTGCCCGGTGGTACGCTCATGTTACGCGGAGGCGGAGAAGCAATACGCACGTTCAGCATGATAATGCCTTCTTCTTCCGGGTAGTTGGCCATTGAGTAGGCACGAATAGTTTCTTCGTCTACCTTAGACTCAAGCTTGAACAAGCCAAAGTGATCCCAGTCGCCACGATACTCTTCAGGCACATCGAAATCGGCATATTTAACGTGATGAGCTGGCGCCTCAATCTGAATATAACCACCGGCACGGAAAGGTACGCTCTCGCCATCAGGAATTTCCAACACCAATTCTTTGATGAAAGTTGCCTTGTTGTCGTTAGAACGCACGGTACATTCCCATTTCTTGATGCCGAAGATCTCTTCCGGCAACTCGATTTTCATGTCCTGCTTAACATTGACCTGACAAGACAAGCGACAGCCTTCACGGGCTTCACGCTTGGTAATGTGATCAAGTTCGGTCGGCAAAATTTCACCGCCACCTTCTTTGATGGTGACACGACATTGGCCACATGAGCCACCGCCACCACAAGCTGATGATACGAAGATACCATTGTCGGCCAAAGCGCCAAGCAGCTTGCCGCCAGCACCGGTTTTAATGGCTTTGCCTTCATCATCATTAATCAGTATGTTGATATCGCCAGAAGCAACCAGCTTCGATTTCGCCGCGAGGATGCACAGCACCAACACCACAACGATAGCGATAAACATGCCTACGCTAAGAATTATTTCTTGCATCGACTTATCCTTTTACTCTTACGGGCGTAATGCCCGTATTATAATGAAATACCAGAGAACGATTGGAAACCAAGCGCCATCAAACCCGCTGTGATAAACACAGAACCCAAACCGCGAACCCCTTCCGGGAAGTCAGCATATTTAAGTTTTTCACGTACTGCAGCCAAAAGCGCAATCGCGATGGCCCAGCCTAAGCCACTGCCAAAGCCGTAAACGACCGATTCGCCGAAGCTGTAGTCACGTTGAACCATGAAAGCTACACCACCGAAAATCGCACAGTTTACCGTGATAAGCGGTAAGAAGATGCCCAGCGCGTCATACAGCGCAGGGAAATACTTGTCCAATACCATTTCGAGAATTTGAACCAAAGCAGCGATAACGCCGATATAGGTCAAAAAGCCTAGGAAGCTTAAGTCGGCGTCAGGCAGACCAGCCCACTCCAAGGCACCCGGAGCAAGGATATTTTGATAAATCACTTGGTTGACTGGCACAGAGATAGTCAATACGACAATCACTGCAACACCCAGACCCATAGCGGTTTTTACTTTCTTAGATACGGCCAAAAACGTACACATACCAAGGAAGTAAGCAAGTGCCATGTTTTCAACGAAAACCGCACGAATAAAGAGACTCAAATAATGTTCCATGGCTTACTCCTTAGGCTCTACTTGGTCTTTCTTGTAGGTGCGTAAGCCCCAAATGAACAGACCAATGACAAAGAATGAACTAAACGGCAATACCAACAAACCGTTAGCCTGATACCAACCACCGTTTTGTACCAGCGGTAAGATCTCAAAGCCCAACAAAGTACCGAAGCCGAACAACTCTTTGATGATACCAACTACGATAAGTACGAAAGAGTAACCCAAGCCATTACCGATACCATCAACAAAGCTCAGCATTGGCGGACTCTTCATCGCGAACGCTTCGGCACGACCCATAACGATACAGTTGGTAATGATAAGGCCGATAAATACCGACAACTCTTTCGCTACGCTGTAGGCAAACGCTTGCAGCACTTGGTCTACGATAATTACCAACGAAGCGATAATGGTCATTTGCACGATAATACGTACAGATGATGGGATCGCATTTCGAATGATAGAGATCAACAAGTTGGAAAATGCCGTTACCGAGGTCAATGCCAAAGACATAACCAAAGCGGTTTCGAGCTTAGTGGTAACTGCCAATGCAGAACAGATACCCAGAATTTGCAACGCGATCGGGTTATTATTCAGAATCGGCCCGGTTAACGCGCTTTTAATTTCTTTCATATCAGCCATTGTTCAGGCTCCCGTTTCGTACTTTTGTCAAAAATGGACCGAAGCCGTCGTTGCTCAACCAATACTGCAACGTCTTCTCTACGCCCTGACTGGTCAAGGTCGCACCAGAAAGTGCATCAACAGCGTGCTCATCGCCCGCTTTAGCGCCGCCTTTAACGATTTTAATCGCCACGTCGCCTTTGTCGTCAAACAACTTCTTGCCCGGCCACAACGCTTTCCACTTAGGGTTTTGAACTTCACCACCAAGGCCCGGCGTTTCTTTGTGATCATAATAAACCAGTTTTTGCACTGTGTTGCCGTCAGGCGATACAGCGATAAAGGCATACATCATGTTCCAAAGACCAGAGCCGTTAATTGGCAAGACAATGCTTTGCACCTTACCGGCTTCGTCTTTCACATAGTAAACAGAGACTTTGTTGGGACGACGGATCAGTTTGGCAAAGTCATCGGCTGGACGAATACCATCTTTACGTACTGACTTATATTGGTCATAAAGCGCAGGGTCATTAGTGCCAATGAAATCATCGGTGAACTGGTTATTCTGCAAATCCCACACTTTAGATTCAACATACTTGCTGAAAGTCGCTGGGATATCTTTACCGGCTTTTTCTAAAAGACCGGCGGCTTCCAAAATGTTGGTTTGTCTGTCAAGTAGCGCATTGGCTTCTTTTTCAGGGCGCAAACCGATAGCCGCGCCAGCAACCACAATAGAACAGGCCAAACAAACGGCGACAACAACGCCAATCGTTTTGCCGAAAGATTCTTTACTAGACACGGGCAGCCCTCCGCTTGATATTAGCTTCTTTAACGAAGTGGTCGAACAATGGCGCAAACAGGTTAGCCAATAAGATAGCCAACATCATGCCTTCCGGGAATGCCGGGTTAACCACACGGATCATGACAACCAAACCACCGATGAGTAAGCCAAAGGCCCATTTGCCTTTGTCGGTGAACGACGCCGATACCGGGTCGGTAGCCATGAAGAACATACCAAAGGCAAAACCACCCAATACCAAATGCCAGTGCCACTGCATGGCAAACATTTGATTGGTTTCACTGCCGATAACGTTAAACAATGAAGCGGTAGCCAACATACCAAGGAACACACCGGCAACGATACGCCATGACGCTATGCGCATGTACATAATCATTAAACCGCCGATAAGCAGTGCCAAAGTAGAAGTCTCACCAACAGAACCTTGAATGTTACCGATAAAGGCATTCATCCAAACGTCCCAGTTGTTGTAGTCCAATTTACCGTTGGCCGCTTGGCTCAACATGGTCGCACCTGAGAAACCATCAGCGGCAGTCCATACGGTGTCGCCTGAGATTTGCGCAGGATAGGCAAAGAACAAAAACGCACGACCAGCAAGGGCCGGGTTAAGGAAGTTACGACCGGTACCACCGAATACTTCTTTGGCGATAACCACACCAAAGGTAATACCCAGTGCCGCCTGCCATAAAGGAATGGTTGGTGGCAAAATCAATGAGAACAGCACACTGGTCACGAAGAAACCTTCGTTGATTTCGTGGCCACGGATCATCGCAAACAACACTTCCCAGAAACCACCGACGATAAATACCGTCGCGTAGATTGGCAAGTACCAGCAGGCACCATACCACATTTTGGCAAACCAGCCGCTTTGCGCGCCAAGCTCACCGCCAAACAAAGAGAACAGACCAACCTGCCACGTATCTGGCAAAGTGCCAGCGCCGGCAGCCAACGCTTCAGCCGCTTGGTGACCGACATTGTACATACCAAAGAACATGGCAGGGAATGTCGCCAACCACACCATGATCATGATGCGTTTAAGGTCGATATTATCACGTACGTGTGAACCGTTTTTGGTGACCAAACCCGGTGTGTACATAATGGTGGCTGCCGCTTCATAAAGCGCATACCACTTTTCATATTTACCGCCCGCTTCAAAATGCGGTTCGATATCTTCGAGAAACTTCTTCAAACCCATGATTAGCCTTCCTTCTCGATGGTGTTCAATACCTCACGAAGGACTGGGCCATACTCATACTTGCCAGGGCAAACAAAAGTACATAGCGCCAAATCTTCTTCGTCCAACTCAAGACAGCCGAGGGTTTGTGCCCCATCGCTATCACCAGAAAGCAAGTCACGCAACAACAAAGTCGGCAACATATCCAAAGGCATGACACGCTCATAGTTGCCGATTGGCACCATGGCACGGTCAGAACCACCGGTTGAGGTCGTCATGTTGAACAATTTTTTCGGGCTTAAATGTGCCAAGAAAGAACGGGTAACAGAGAACTTGTCTGAACCTGGGGCGATCCAACCTAAGAACTCTTTTTCACGACCTTCGCTCAGTACGCTCACTTGGTTGTGATAACGACCTAAGAACGCGTGAGGACCTTTGGCAATGGTGCCTGATAAAACAGAACCTGAGATCACGCGGTTGTCGTTGCCTTCAACGTCACCTGCAATCAAATCATTGGTCGAAGCGCCCAACAAGGTACGAACCAAACGCGGGTTTTTAACCACAGGGCCTGCAACAGAAATGACTTTACCGTTGTACAATTCACCGGTGGTGAACAACAAACCAAAGGCAATCACATCTTGATAGTTAATTGACCAGACTGTCTTTTTCGGTCCAACCGGATCAATCATATGAATGTGAGTACCGGCAAGGCCAGCAGGGTGAGGGCCGTCAAACTCGTGAGTTTGGACAGCTGAGATAGTCGGCACATTGCTACCAGCTTTCTTACAGACGTGTACTTTATCGCTCAAACGAGACAATACAGCCAAACCATCTTTGAACGCTTGCTCTTGCTCTTTGATGATAAGCTCAGCATCGGCGGCCAACGGATTGGTGTCCATCG
The DNA here is from genome assembly GCA_041583135.1 of Alteromonadaceae bacterium. Taxonomy (GTDB): domain Bacteria; phylum Pseudomonadota; class Gammaproteobacteria; order Enterobacterales; family Alteromonadaceae; genus JABSOG01. Next base: position 21,032 of record JBFHGJ010000080.1, read on the forward strand.
CAGTAACAAAGATTGAAGCTGGCGTGCTATCAACAGCGGGAACTTTAGAGAACGGACGTGTACGCATCGCGGTCCACATACCACTGTTCACTAGGTTCTCAACCACCTTAGCACGGTCCAAAGTGGCCAAATCGCCGCTTGAGTACTGGGCGAATTCCACCTTGTCGTTGCCTTCAACCTTAATCACAACAGATTGCAGGACACGTTTGGCGCCACGGTTGACTTCAATTACTTCGCCCGCAGCTGGTGCAGTGTATTTAATGCCAGGAGTTTTCTTATCTTCGAAAAGCTCCTGACCTTTGGCAACACGATCACCTACACGAACACGCATAGTTGGCCGCATACCAACATACTCTTCACCGAGCACGGCCACGGTTTTGATCACAGGACCATCATGGATGACCTGCTGTGGAGCCCCAGTGATTGGGACATCCAAGCCTTTTTTCAGTTTTATCATATGCTCTGCTTTTTAATTAAGAAAAGAAGAAGTTACAGGTTATGGCGACTAATAAATTGCCATAACAAAACTGCCGTTCATCGACTACGCTCTAAAACTTTTAACAACCACCGAGCAGTCATTGCCGAGGTTTGTTCAAAGGAGCGTCAAATTCAGTCGAATTAAACAGCAGTTAAAAATCCGGTTTTATTTGGGGCGGCATTCTATCTCAAATCCCATTCTTTTGCCATGGGAAATCAAAAAATCTGCTTACAATTTAGCATTTTTAAGCGGCATTTAACTTTTACTTGATAGTGATGCAAGCAGTGGTAAATAATCACCCCAATAGCCATTTTTAAACTATGGTTAATAAAGGCCTCTTGGTATGATATCGAGGCAAAAAACAGGAGGCTTTCTCCTTAAAACACAGGTTCATGAATCGTTGCCAACAGCTGAATAATTTCAACTAAAGACGCAACCACAATTAATCCCCTGCGCGGTAGCTTAAACGTTCAATATTTGACATGTCTTACCGCTAGGGTACTGGATAAGCGGTATGATAGTAGCATTAGGCACCTTACTCGGAGGTATCGGTTTGTTTTTGCTGGGCATGCAGCATTTGACCGATGGTTTAAAACAGTCTGCTGGCGAGCGCATCGATTATTACTTACAAGCCGGCACCAGCACCGGCACAAAAGCCTTTCTTTCAGGATTTAGCCTTACCGCTTTGGTGCAGTCTTCCAGTATTGTCACCGTAGCGACCATCGGTTTTTCCAATGCCGGTTTGTTGTCTCTTGGCCAAGCCACTTGGATAGTCTACGGCAGCAATGTCGGCACCACCATGACCGCATGGATAGTTGCCTTAGTGGGCTTTAAAATTAAAGTCGAAGCCTTTGCCCTACCGATTGTCGGCGTCGGCATGTTTATGAATTTACTGGGTAAGAGCGCACGCCTGCGCTCATTGGGCAAAGCGGCGACCGGGTTTGGTCTGCTGTTTGTAGGGTTAAACCTGCTGCAAGGTGCGCTAGGAGAGCACAAAGAACAGCTACTGTTTTTGCAAAGTGCTCAATTGAATATACTCAACGTTTTATTGTTGCTGCTACTGGGCTTTTTGATGACGCTGGTGATGCAGTCATCAAGCGCTTCAATGGCGATGATACTCACCTTGGTCAACGCCCAAGCCATTCCTTTGACTTTAGGCGCCGCAGCGGTGATCGGGGCCAACATAGGCACCTGCTCCACAGCCCTTTTGGCGACCATAGGCGCGACACCCAATGCCAAGCGTGTCGCATGGTCCCATGTGATCTTTAATCTCGTTGCGGCCCTTGCCGCCCTGCTCATGATGCCTCTTGTCTCTGAGGTATTTCACGTTGCCTACGAGCAAAAACTGATGGGGGGTAACGCCGCATTTTGGCTAGCAATATTCCATACACTGTTTAACTTGGTTGGGGTCACCTTAATGATCTTTTTAGAACCAAGTGTCACCCGCTACCTGAACAAGCGTTTTACCGCGATGGAGCAGACCAGTCTCAGACTAAAATATATCGATGCCACCACTGCCGAAATGCCTGCCATGGCCGCACAAACCGTGCGCAAAGAACTCAATCATCTGCTGATGTTATTGATGAACAAACTACAAGACAGCAATTGGCGCAACAACGCCGAGAAAATAACCAACATGGAAAAACTACTCGCCCGTTTTGACGACTACGTTATTGGCATATTGCGCCAACCGATGTCTGACGAGCAGGCTGAAATGATGAGCCAAGCGCTGCATTGCTCAAAAACCATGGCCGACATTCTACTGATGAGAAAACAATACGTCGCCAAGCGTAAAGCCAACACCAATACCACCTTGCTGGAAATATTAGACCAAGTACAACAAAGCTTTGACAAACTCATCGACGCCATACAAAGCGGTCAAAAGCGCAAACTGATATCAGAGTTGGTCAGGGCCACAGTGAAAGCCAGTAGACAAGCGGAGGCCCAGCTGCTGCAACTGATCAACACCGGCGCCCTGCCCAACAAAGCCATTCACAGCACATTAAATAAAATAGCCTTGCTGGAAAAAATAGCCAAGCTGCTCAACAAACAAACCCGCTGGCAAAGACAGATCAATCGAAACTTGGAAATAGAAAGCGACCCTGAACAGGTCAACTGAACTTCAAAGAGTCAGATACCTAGTAATTTAAAGCTTTAAAAACAAGCGATTAAGCAACTTGGTGTCTGACCCATTTGATAGGGCTATCCCTGCCCATCGAAATTTAGTGAGGATTAAACCATGCCGTTGATGTCAACTTCAGGATTAACGTCGGCGTCATAGTCAACACCGTCAACATTAAAGCCGAATAGGCGCAAGAATTCGTTGTGATAACCAACATAGTCGGTCAACTCATCGATGTTCTCGGTGGTCACTTGCGGCCACAAGGCTTCGATTTTATCTTGAACATGGTCAGTCAACTCTTTACCGTCCATTCTCAGACGCCCTACGTCGTCTACATGCGGCTCGCCTTTGGTATACAAGCATTCACGGTATAACCCATCAACCTGCTCGATACAGCCCTCGTGAGTACCTTCTTCTTTCATCACTTTGAACATCAAAGAAATATACAAAGGCATGATAGGAATGGCTGAGCTTGCTTGAGTCACCACGGCTTTAAGTGATGCAACATAACCTTTACCGTTTACACCTGATAGTTTGTCGGTGATGGCGGCAGCGGCGCGGTCGAGGTCTTCTTTGGCTTTACCAATGGTGGCCTTGCCGTAGATTGGCCAAGTCAGTTTCTTGCCGATGTAAGTGTAAGACACCGTTTGGCAATTCTCTGCCAATAGGTCTGCACTCAACAAGCGGTCAATCCACATTTCCCAATCTTCACCACCCATGACCTTAACGGTGTTGGCAATTTCGTCTTCATTGGCAGGCTCAACGGTCACTTCTTCAATCACACGCTTTGAGGTGTTCAGCGTGCTCATGGTGTAGGCTTGACCTATCGGCTTCAACGTTGAGTTGTAAACATCACCAGTTTTAGGATCCGTTCTACGCGGCGCGGCCAATGAGTAAACCACTAAGTCGATTTTGCCGCCCATGTCGTTTTTGATAACGTCAATGACTTTGTCTTTGAGCTCATCAGAAAAGGCATCGCCATTGATGCTCTTGCTCCAAAGACCCGCCTCATCGGCAGCTTGTTGGAAAGCGGCGGTATTGTACCAACCGGCGCTGCCGGTTTTTTTCTCGCTACCGGGCTTTTCAAAAAACACACCTAAGGTTTTGGCGCCACAACCAAAGGCTGCGGTAATACGCGAGGCCAAACCATAGCCGGTAGATGCGCCGAGGATCAGCACATTCTTAGGGCCATCAGCCACAGGGCCTTTGGCTTTAACATAGTCAATTTGCTCTTGAACATGGGCCTGACAACCAGCCGGATGGGCATTGGTGCAGATAAATCCGCGAACTTTGGGTTTAATAACCATGAGTAATCCTATGAAATTAAAAACGCGACCAGTTTAAGCACTTTTTGTCATAAACTGGTCTGATCACGCAGTCAAATACTGCTCTTAACGGGTTTCGTAATACTCTTTTTCAGAGATATCGTGATATTGCTTGGCTTGCTCGTAAAAGGCTTGATAAGAATCCCAAACTTTTTTCATCATCGGGTCTTTGGCCACCTGCTCTTGCATCACCTCGGCCGTCGCTTCTTTAAGCTTTGCCATGATCTCAGGAGACAGTTTGCGCAGCTGAACCCCTTCTTTTTTCAGTTCTTCAAGGGCGCGATTATTCGCCGCAGTATATTCGTCTAGCATATCAGAATTGATCACACGAGCTGCGGCGCGAATGATCGCTTGTAAGTCTTTTGGCAAGCCCTCAAAAGCACTCTTATTAAAAATAAACTCTAAAGTTGCGCCCGGCTCATGCCATGGAGAATAGTAGTAGTAGTCTGCGACTTTATAAAAACCCAACTGTTTGTCGTTGTATGGTCCTACCCACTCAGTTGCGTCAATCGCGCCTGTTTGTAGCGCGGTAAACAGCTCGCCACCAGACATAGTTACTGGCAACGCGCCGAGCTTTTCAACCACTTCACCGGCAATCCCAGGAATACGCATTTTGAGACCTTTTAAGTCTTCAACGGTGTTGATCTCTTTTTTAAACCAACCAGCCATTTGGTTACCTGTGCTGCCACCTGCCATGGGGATCAGGTTAAACGGTGCATACAATTCTTCCCACAACTGAAGACCGCCACCGTAGTGCAACCAAGCATTGAGTTCTTGTACGTTCATGCCAAATGGAATGGCAGTAAACAAAGGCGCAGCCGGTGACTTGCCTTTCCAGTAATACGAAGCCGAATGTCCTACTTGCGCCGCGCCATCTTTAACCGCATCAAACACTTGCAAAGGTGGCACCAATTCACCGGCACCGTACACGCGAATTTTCATACGGCCATTAGACATTTCTTCAACCAATTTAGCGAAGTTTTCAGGGCCTACGCCTAATCCAGGCAAATTTTTGGGCCAACTGGTGACCAGTTTCCAGTTATAGGTTTTAGCAGGCGCGCTGGTCGCCCCTGCCTCGCTTGCTTGCTTTTCTCCACAGCCGCTCATGGTAATAGACGCTGCAACCAGCAGCATACTAAACAGTTTTTTCATCTTATTGTTCCTAGTTGTAGATCACACCGGGCAGCCAGGTGGCGATGCTCGGCCAGAAGTAGAGCACCACCATCAGCAATAGCTGCATAATGATAAATGGAATGACCCCTTTGTAAATATCGACGGTTTTGATCTGCGGCGGCGCCACACCCCGTAAATAAAACAGGGCAAAACCAAATGGTGGGGTTAAAAACGAGGTTTGTAAATTGATGGCGATCATCACCCCAAGCCAAACCGGATCATACCCCATCGCCAACAGCACAGGGCCAACAATTGGAATAACGACAAAGGTGATCTCAATAAAGTCCAAAATAAAGCCGAGTAAGAAGATCACCAACATCACTAAGAACAAGGCCGCCAGCTTGCCGCCGGGCAACTGTTCAAACACTTCATGGATTAAATCTTCACCGCCAAAACCGCGAAAGACCAAAGAGAATACCGAAGCGCCGATGAGGATCAAAAATACCATCGAGGTCACTTTAAGGGTTTGTAACATCACCTCA
>JBFHGJ010000081.1:0-26015 GCA_041583135.1 Alteromonadaceae bacterium
AAAAGGTTGATTGACGCGACTTTAATCGACCAATACCGAGGGATGCGTCCAATTCCTAAAGACGTAGGCAGCTCTCGTGGCCTAGACAACGGCTGGCAGCTCGGCTGGGGTTACATCGACTTTGGCGAGCAATGGCAAAACATCACCATTCGCCAAGGCTGGACCCGCTCACGTTTGTGGCACGGCGGCGCGTCATCACCCTACTTGAATGTACATTGGTATAACGGCGATTTGGCCAAGTTTAACCCGGCGCAAATAGATAACGCTACGATTGAACCAACCATCAACTTTATTACTCAGCGCCAGTCCAATACCTCCTATGCTTGGTCGCAGGATTTCGCCGTTGACGAAAACCACGCCATCACTCCCAAAGGTCGTTACTTAATGCTTGAGGCCGATCCTAACTTTGTCGATATCTACGAGCTACTATTGTTAGGCTCAGCGCAAGCCGACCCACAAAGCTTAGACGTATTAACTGTCACTGGCGGCGCCGTTAGCGCAACCGGTTCAAAACATGATATGGCCTTGGCGTTTGACAACCAGCCGGAGTTCAACGACTCCCCCGGCCTCAACGCCAGTGGCATTTGGTTACGCCCTCGCCTAAGCGCCATGCCATTTGGCTTTGGTGATCCGACTCGCACACGCTTTGCACAAGAAAACAGCTTAAGCGAAGTACCGACTAAAGCGCAGCTACAAGCCAACAGTCAATTACTGGCACAATACTATGTTTGGTGGCAGGCGAAACGCAAAGTATTCTTAAACCAACTGCGCGACCACATTCAAACTAAGATTGGCCCTGAAGCCGTTGTTTTATTTACTGCCGATGCCAATGAATGTGGGGCTAAGCATCCAAGTGACCCAACCAGAATTGTGTCTGATGAGCTGTCTGACTGGACCAACACCAGTTTCATCGCTACGCCAAGTGATGTGGCATTGGAGAAAAACCTGCATTTGGAAGCACAAACTCTGCCTGCATCCACCTGGGGAGGCTATGAATACCATCACGCTATTCCAAGGCCGGATGTCAACAACTACCAAAACAACCAAGGCGTGTTGATGACCTACAGCTTCAACGACCTCTTTACCGTATCAAAGCCCGACTCGCTGGCCGCGTTTAACAGCCAATCCGGTTTAGCCGCCATTCGTCACTTCTGTCTCAATGAAGACGCGATGTCTGCCAGTGACAACCCTCATCTACTCGGCTACTTCGTTACCGACATGGAACCGGCAGGGCCTTATATCACCCTACCCGAGGCAAGAGCACTGGCCAACGGCGACCCATTCTATTTTGGCTACCTATCGTCAACCACCTTCAATCGCAGCTTTCCCGGTTACGTGCGCGACTTTAACGCCAACTACCTAGCGCTACCAGCGTTAACCAGCAGCCGTAATGATGCGTTGGCAGATAAAGACAACATCGCCATCAGAACCATCGAAACACCAGAGCACGGCACTTGGCTTGCGGTCATGAACATTGGGCTTGAAGAAGTGCTCAACACCAACATCACCTTGCCCCACTCAGGCACAGTTACGCACGCCGTCACCGGCCAGCCAATGACTTTAGTCAATGGCAAAGTCCAACTCACCTTGGCACCGGGGCAATTGGTGTCAATAAGAATTAGCGGGCAGTGATCACTCGCAGGTATATCGTCTAGGAACGTTCCCGCGACAGCATGCTCCCGGCGCTGTCTACTCCCTGCATCCATGCACGGAACCTAGACATGACCCTCATGGATGAGGGAAATACTGAAATTTGCAGGGAGCAAATTCAGTGCACCATATATCCCTATATATAACAAAGGCGCTAAATAGCGCCTTTGTTCTACATGCTTTAAGACCCAACTTAGTTGGTTTCGTTGTGCACATCAATGCTTGCGGCCAAAGAGTCTTCTTTAGCGGCTTTGGCATCGTCATTGCGGGCAGCGTCCAAGCTGTTGAGGTAATCTTGGTCGATGTCGTTGGTGATGTAGTCGCCGTCAAATACCGAGGTATCGAAGCGGGCTATTTCAGGGTTGCAGGCTTTAACGGCATCGGTCAAATCGTCCAGTGACTGATAAATCATGCCGTCGGCACCAATTTCCTGACAAATTTCATCCACATCGCGACCGTAGGCGATCAGTTCATGCACCGATGGCATATCGATACCATAAACGTTCGGGAAGCGAATTTCAGGGGCGGCAGAGGCAAAGTAAACATTTTTTGCACCGGCTTCACGAGCCATTTCAATGATCTGACCAGAGGTGGTACCGCGCACGATTGAGTCATCCACCAATAACACGTTTTTGCCGGTAAACTCGGCAGAAATGGCATTGAGTTTACGACGTACTGACTTACGACGCTCGGTTTGACCCGGCATAATAAAGGTACGGCCAATATAACGGTTTTTAACAAAGCCTTGGCGATATGGGATCTCTAAGATATTGGCTATCTCTAAGGCGATATCGCATGAGGTCTCAGGGATTGGAATAACCACGTCGATTTCCAAGTCTTCCCATTCGCGTTTGATCTTCTCACCGAGCTTTTGCCCCATGTGTACGCGTGATGCATATACCGAGATCTTATCAATGGTCGAATCAGGACGGGCAAAATAGACGAACTCGAAAATACAAGGCGAATATACAGGGTTTTCAGCACATTGCTTAGTATGCAGCTTGCCGTCTTCAGTGATATAAATCGCTTCACCCGGGGCTACATCGCGCACCAATTGAAAACCTAAAGTATCAAGGGCAACACTCTCAGAGGCAACCATGTACTCCATGCCTTTGTCGGTTTCACGCTTACCGAAGACCAAAGGACGGATACCGTTCGGGTCGCGAAACGCCACCATGCCGTGACCGATGATCAGTGACAATACCGCATAGCCGCCACGCACCTTACGCATCACATTGGCAACGGCCTTAAAGATATCATCGGCAGACAATGACATCGCGTCACTTTGCTGCAACTGATGGGCAAAAACGTTAAGCAAAATCTCAGAGTCAGAACTGGTATTGACATGACGTCTGGCGACATTAAACAAGTCTTCTTTCAACTCTTTGGAATTGGTCAGATTGCCGTTGTGTGCCAAGGTAATGCCAAACGGCGAATTGACCGAAAACGGCTGTGCTTCGGCAGAACTGGCAGAGCCTGCGGTAGGATAACGGCAGTGACCGATACCAATGTTGCCCGCAAGGCGTTTCATATGTTTAATCTCAAAGATATCCCTGACCAATCCGTTGGCTTTACGCAAACGGAAGGTATTGTTGTCGATTGTCATAATGCCCGCAGCATCCTGGCCACGATGTTGTAATACGGTCAAGCCGTCATAAATCGCCTGATTTACTGGTGTCTTCCCTACGATACCGACGATGCCACACATATTTAGGATGTCCTCAAGTTAGGTTTGCAAAAAACTGGAATTGTTCTCGATGTAGTCAAAAAACCACTCGATGATAAAGCCGAATTCAGGAATTAACATCGAACTTTGCCACCACTGGCTTTTGCCTACAGGGGTAAAGGAATCAAGAAAGAATAACAGCGCGCTGACCACCAACACACCGCGAAGAGCGCCAAAAACCAACCCAAGCACCCTGTCGGTGCCTGACAGGCCGGTTTTTTGAACCAATTGGCCGATAACATAGTTGACTACGCCACCGACGATTAAAGCACTAATGAATAATATACAGATTGCCAAGCCGTTGCGGATCATTGGCTCTTGAATGTTGCTGAGATAAGCTGCGAGATCTAAATAAAACGTACTGGAGATAAAAAACGCCGCCAACCAAACGACCAGCGACATGGCCTCTTTGACAAAGCCCCGTACTAGGCTGATTAGGGTAGAAAAAGCAATAACGCCGATGATGGCGAAATCTATCCAGCTCATAATTTCACAAATGGTCTAAAGAAATTCGCTGTGCATTCTAGCAAAATGCACAGCGAAAAGCCCATAAAAATTGCAGCTTTATGACAGCATCTTGAGGTACTCGTCCTCACTAATCACTTTGACCCCTTTATTTTCGGCATCGCTGATCTTTTTCGCGCCGACTTTTTCACCAGTCACCAAATAATCGGTATTACCGGAAACCGACTTGGCCACTTTGGCCCCCAAGGCTTTGGCTTGCTTTTCCATATCCGAGCGCGAGCCTTGTTGCATACTGCCGGTAAACACCACCGTCTTACCGGCGATCGGGTTGTCACTGCCGCTTAGCTCGCTAAGCAGCGGCGTTATCTCCAAATTAAAACCGAGGTTATAGATGGCAAAGAACTCATCTTTGATATTGGCTAAACCTTCCACAATGGCCCCGGCTGTCTTATCGGCAAAGCCATCGATTGCGGCGATTTGCGCTACGCCAATATCAAAGATCTTTTCAATCGGATAATGCTGCAACAATCGCTCTGAGCTACCCTGCCCCAATCGCACCACACCAAAGGCAGATAAAAAGCGCCAATCTTCAATGGCGATAGTACGGCTGGCTTCAAGCTGACCGAGCAAATTCTGAATGGTCTTTTCCTTATAGCCACAGTCTTCAAGCTGCTGCTCGCTCAAGTGGTAGATATCATGAATGGTTTTGATGTCTTTGCTATAGAGCACCGAGATGGTCGCCGGACCAAAACCATCGTTGTTACCCAAGGTTTTGAAAAAGTGAATGATTGAGTTTTCCGCTTGGGCAGCACAATCGATTTTATTTGGACACATCAGGTTGTCACCATCCCACACTACATGTGAATGGCAACTTGGGCAGCTCTCTGGTATCTGCGGCTCGGCACTTTCAATCACCTGCTCAATCTTTGGAATAACCAAACCAGAGCGCACCAATTCAATCAATGCCCCCGGACCTATGCCTTTACTTTTTACCATGCCGTAGTGGTGCGCCGTTGCGCGGCGGATCTCGGCGCCGGACAAGCGCGTTGGTTCAAGCTCAACCACAGGGCTGATACGACCGGTTCGCGCCGTTTGCGGCACTACGTTTAATACTTTGACCTGCGCCTTTTCAATATTGGCTTTATAAGCAATTTGCCAACGATGATGATGCCGGGTTGCACCCATTTCATTTTTGATGTCCTGATGGGTGGTTTCGATGATAACGCCGTCAACATCAAAATCGCTCGAGGCCCAGATATCACCGGTCACTGCATCAAACTGTTCCAAGAAGTCGGCAATTGAGCCTTCCCACGCGCCAAGTTGGGCAAAAGGCATAAACAACGCTGCGCCATCATCAAGTGCCTGTTGCACGTTGGCATCGACGTTTTTCTCAGCAATGATTGAAGCTTGAATATTGCGCGAGTTTTCAAAGTGCTCGGCCAGCTTTTGCTCAAAATAGTCTTTGTTAACAACGATCTCTCCTGGCCCCTGACCACGCTCACCGTTTCCACCTACCTTTAATCCGCGCTCAAACACTCGGCTAATATCTTGTCCACGAGTACCATCGCCTCGGGTGTAAAGCTTTTCACCATCGTCATAGGCTGCGTAGCCGTCAAGCTTAGGCGTCACTCGCAGCGCAATATCTTCACGCTGCACTTCTAGCTGCTCGGCGGTCTTTTCGATGCGCGCCACCCACTTTTCAATCTCATCTTTGCTGTAGGCCTTGTCGGTTGAGAGCATTTTAACCGGCAAAGGGACAGTTTTGGCCACATGTAGCGGCTCAGCTTCAACCTGTAAGACAAACTCATGTTCAGGGTTGTTCTGAGCAAACGTGCGATGGACGGCGTCATACACCACATCATCGACAATCGGCGTACCGGCACGGTACATCGCGTTACAGGCGCGTAAAAATGTCAGCATCTTGTCATCATCAAGATCCATTGCCCCTTGGGGGTCATTGATCAGATCAGAGAATTCCTGCAAAGACAGCTTGGTATCTTCCAAAGCGTGAAACAATTCGGTTTGTTGGGTGTTTAGCATCTTAAATGTATCTGTCTCGTGTAAGATTTAAAATCGACGGTAAGTGTTCTCGGCGCTGACATCCCTGCCAGCAACGCCGTCCTGACCTCCAAGAACGGAGGAAATACTGAATGTTGTCTAGGCGACAGTTTGCTCTAGGTACTACCTATACCCTACACATAAAAGGCCCCAAATGGGGCCTTTGTGATAGGTCTTGCGATGTACTGCTAGCCGTTGATCAGTTGCTGTCTCTCAAACTCGCGGATCTTCTCGACGTAGTGGCGCACCGTCTGTACCGTAAGGTTTGATCGCTTGCCATCAAGCAATTGAGCGCCAAACTGTTCAGCCAGTTTTTTCGCGCAATTATGCATCATATTGAAATTCTGCAACGCTTCACCGGCACACGGCAGACGCAAAAACAGGCTTAAGCCTTTCAACGACACCTGCTCCATATTGTCGATATCAAAAGTGCCGGGATTAAACATATCCGCTAAAGAGAATAAGATCTCGCCATTACCGGCAGCATCTTCATGACGATGAAAAATATCCATGTCACCGAATTTAAAGCCCATGCTGACCAAAGTCGGTAACAAAGAGGCACCGCTGATGGTTTCTTTTTCCGGCATACTGATGTGAATGATAAGCACCTCAGAAGGACCAGGGGCGGCTTCTTTTTGCGTTGCTGCCGGCTTTTGCGCCTTAGCAACCTGCTCGCCTACCTGCACCTCTGGCGCTTCAGGCTCGGCAGCGGCGGCATTTAAGTCAATAGACGGTTCGGCGCGCTCTTTACTTTGATTGGCTTCTTTAGCGCCGCCAACCACTCTTGGCTGTCCGACACCGTTTTCATCAAAGCCATCACCATCATTGCCCGAACGGCCAAAACCCGGCTCTGAACGATTGGGTCCCTTGTAGTCTCTTAGCTGCTCTTTATTGCTACGAATATGCCAAATACCGTGAGCAAAAATGCCCCCGATCAGCAAAATGCCAATGATGTAAAGTCCAAGTTTTAATTCGTCGCCCATTTACCACATCTTCGAATTTGTTTTAATTGCGCCGATATAATAAAAAACCCACTGACAATTGCAAACAGTAATTTGAAACTAAACATGATTTTAATCGATTTGCACCACTTCAAAGTCGCAATCGTGCCCTTTTACCTTAACAACCACCTCATCCCCCAAACCTTTGCCGAGCAAAGATTGGCCAATTGGGGAGTGGGTCGTGATCACGATAACCTCTATCCCCTCGACGACCACTTTAATTCCACCGCCTGAACTGCCCAAATAAAAGTAGCAATGTGGCGCTTGATTATCTTCAAGGTTTTCTAAGGCAATAAGCGAGTGGTTGACGATTGTGTCGCAGGGCGCTTGCGTGGTTAACCCGGCGGCCCCGTGTAAGCGGTTTTTATAGTCGTTAAGACTTTGCTCAAGTTCTAGCACACGTTTTTGCTGACCCTGAGCAAGATAGGAAGATTCTAAACCAAAGGTATCCCACTTGGTTTCTGCGACACTTTCGGCATGGGTTGCCGCCTGCGCTGCATCATTTGCCGCTTTTAGGCTTGCACTAAGCTGTTCATTCAGTGCAGCGACAATAGCACTGAGAACCTTTGATTTACTGATCAAATGCCGCTCCAATCTACGATGTTACCTCACCGACAGGTTATATCAGTTGCGCAACAAGCGCTAGCGGCTTTTACTTTCACTACATAAACTGGCGAAACTGAGAGATAAGAAACAAACTCCAACCCAAGACCACCAAACACGACATAAAGAATTTATCGTTACGTAGTTTTCGGATCTCTTTTTGTTTTTCACACACACTTTGTTCGAGATCCTGACAATATTTCTCGCTGAGCATAATAACCTCCAGCCTGGTACGACGAAAAATTAACAGTGTTTTCAAGATGCATAACCGATACCAGCTATACAACCAAAATCACTACCAGATTGATTAAATACAACTTCCTTTTAGGCTATCGACCATACTACAAGATCCTTTATAAGTTAATCTCATTTGCGACATCCTTACACAATTTGTGGCTGTTTTATCTTTTAACAACTGTGTTAAGATAAATCCAAGTTCAATTATGATAAAGACACACACCTCCCCTATGAAAGCTTTGATGGAATACGTTCCGCTAATCGCATTTTTCATCGTATACAAAACCGTAGATATTTATTGGGCAGCCGGCGCTTTGGTGGTCGGTATGCTATTAATGATGGGCATCCAAGTCGCAATGAAAGAAGCGATTAAAAAAAGCACCATCGCCATGTTCATCTTCGCCCTGATCATGGCCGTGTTAACCATTGTGTTTCGCGATGAAGCCTTCTTAAAATGGAAGTTCACCGTGATATACGGCATGTTTGGCGCCGTATTGCTCACCAGCCGCTATGTGGTAGGCAGCAACCTGATCAAAAAGTCCATGGGCGGCAATTTCACCCTGCCCGATTCGATTTGGGATAGGGTCAACCTTATCTGGTCGGTCTTTTTCTTTTGCTGTGCGGCATTGAACGTCTATATTTTTAATCACTGGTCGCTTGACAGTTGGGTCAATTTCAAAGTCTTTGGCGTCATTGGCATGACTTTCGTGCTCATTGTCGCAACCGTATTTTACATCTACCCCCACCTGCCAGAAGAAGACAAACAATAGGCAACGACACTTGTTGTTTCGGAGATTTGTATGTTGAAGAAGTTATTACTAGTATTGACGGCCACCGCACTGAGCTTTAGTGCTTGGGCAGATTTCAGTTATGAGGGTAAGGGCAAATTGACCTACCCCACCGGCGCGCAAAAACCGTTTACCTTTGGTTTTGCCTACAAGAAAATCGATTACGGTTATGCCTTTACCATCGGCACCCACAATATGGAAGTCGAGCAACTACCAAACAAATACACGATTTGGCTCAACTTACGCGATGACACCAACGTCTATATTCAAGAGTTTGCCAAAGGCTATTTTGAAGGCTTTGAATGGCAACTCGGCGAACACAAAATCAGCTTAAAGAAAAAGCAATTTGAAAAGGACGGCCCGCGTGGCAATTATGTGCTGAATATCGATGGCGTTGACCACTTCTTTAAAGGTAAAAACGGTGCCATCGACATCATTTTCAGTAAAAAAGGCATTCGCGCCATTGAAACCTCTGGCTTTGTCAAAGACATCGGCTTAAAAGAATAGTCGCCGATAGTCATAAATCCGCCCGGCAACGCTTAAGTTGCCGGGCAAATCCTATCTAAAGAGCACCGACTCTTTATTAAACCAGCGGATAGAAAAACCAATCACCACGACCGCCAAAACCGCTTGTGAGAGAAAAATCAACGCCACCTGCTGATAATCAACCGTGCCTTTGACTATCTCCTTAATTGCCAGCGCAACATTCATTACCGGCACCATAGCCGTCGTACTATTTAAGCTGATCCCCGGTACCAAGGCCATGGCAATCGGCAAAAAGGTCAAGATATTCAAAGGCGCCATATAGTTTTGCGCCTCTTTGAACGAGCGTGCGTAAATAGAGATGGCCAATACCACACTGGCAAAAATACAGGCCAGCGGCAACAACAGGGCAAAGATCAATCCCAGATCAAACGCGCCAATAGAACCAAACGCCATTTTAACCGGCGTCAAATCCAACATCGACCCCATAATAAATGCCCAAAAGCCCATACTACTGACCGTCAGCAACGCACTTAAAAGCGAAGTGGTTAAAATCGCAGCGAACTTGCCAAGCACCAGCATGGTCCTTGGCACAGGGGTGAGCAACAAAGTCTCAAGCGTCCCCCGTTCTTTCTCGCCAGCCCCTAAATCAATGGCTGGATACACAGCGCCGACAAGACATAAGGGGATCAATAAATAAGGAATGAAACCGCCGACTTTCTCTCCTAAATTCTCACGGGTATCGGCAGTATCGACCTTAACAAGCGTGATAGGATTAATGACCCCGGCTTGCTGCTCATCAC
Source organism: Alteromonadaceae bacterium (assembly GCA_041583135.1). GTDB lineage: Bacteria > Pseudomonadota > Gammaproteobacteria > Enterobacterales > Alteromonadaceae > JABSOG01. The sequence goes on from JBFHGJ010000081.1 coordinate 9,815, forward strand.
TCAAACCAATTGCCGCAAGCTTGGCTTTGCGCTGCGCTGTTGAATGCTTGTTGACCAGTGCACTGATGCGGCCATATAGCCGATCAGAAAGCGATGCATCATTGAAGATCACCCGCCAATAACTCCGACTGTTGTTTTGCTGCTGCTCAACATACTCGGCAGGAATGATGATGACCATATCAAAGGCGCCTTGCTTTATTTCCGCTATCAATTGCGCCTCATCCAACTGTGACGCTTCACTCAGCGTGCTCTCAACCTGTTCGAAACTCTTGTGATAAAACAAATCTTCGGCAAACTCAGGGGCATATTGCGCACCGACAATAACATAGCGATGAATTTTCTTTTCTTCTTCGAGCTGAGCACTGGCCATTACCCCACCCATCAACGCAAAAATCACCGGAAAAATCACCAGCGGCAGCGCAATGACGAAAAACAACGTCTTGCGGTCGCGTACCAGCTCCAGCAACTCCTTTTTATAAACTTGCCACATCTTGGCGCTGCTCCTTTATGTCTTGCTCTAAAGTTGGCGTTATAGACGATGACAGTACATTTAAGAATGCCTGATTGAGGTTATTCGCACCACTGCTTGCCAAAAGCGTTTCGATGGTGCCGTTAAAACAATCTTTGCCTTGGTCAATGATACAAACCTTATCGCACAACAATTGCACTTCCTCTAAATGATGGGTTGAAAAGATCACCGGCGTGCCAGCCGCCTTTAACCCTTGAATAAATTGCATCACCGTTTGAGTCGCCATGATATCCAGCCCAGTAGTTGGCTCATCAAGCACCACGACCTCAGGGTTATGTACCACCGCTCTGGCAATAGACGTTTTCTGCTTCATCCCGGTAGAAAGATTCTCGGCACGGCGATTGGCGAAACCGTGAATGTCCAAAAGTTCGAACAATTCATCGACTTTGTCTTTAAGTTCTACCTCACCCATGCCATGCAGGCGGCCAAAATACTCGACATTTTCACGCGCACTCAAGCGGCCATATAGCCCAGTAGACCCCGATAAAAAGCCGATTTTCTTACGCGCCAACAATGGCTTTTTGATCACATCGATACCGCCGACAACAATTGCGCCATTATCGGGCGACAATGCCGTAGAGAGCATACGTAAGGTCGTAGTTTTACCCGCGCCATTTGGCCCGAGTAACCCTAGTACCTCACCTTTGTCACAACCAAACGATACGTCTACCACCGAATGAAAATGGCCATCATATAGTCTAGGGTCGGATTTCTCTGCATCGCTGAGTTTGAACGATTTGGCCAGCTTAAATCGTTTGGCCAGTTGCGCCACTTCAATCATCTATCGCTTATCTCTGAAATAATCTTTGTTTTGGTAAAATGTCGGGTCTTCATTGTCAGGATACCAACCCGGCACACCTAATAGCGGCAATGGCGAGAACGCACTGTTGTCCTTAAGCAAGTCCTGCTCGGTAATGATTTGACATAGCTTGCGGTCAAGATAACTGTATTGCTCCTTTAATGCAAACTGTGAAAACCCTTGCGGCACATCCACAAAGATCGCCTTGCCCGTTAAGCCGATATAAGGTTTGGTCAACATCTCATAATTGGCATGGCCGATGGTAAATGCCGATATGTCTCGGCCCCAGCTTGAGCGCTGCTTAACAAAGCCCCAATGCCATTGATGCGCCCTAAACTGCTGCCTGTAACTATCATCTGTAATGGCAAGGATGACGCCACATTCATCTAACAAGGTGATGGCATTGCGAGTTTTGGTGCGAACCTTCTCACCATGGGCGCTGATATCCAAATGGTGCAACTCGTTGAGTTTTGCCTTGGTTTTAGGAAAAAGACACCAAATGAATGCGCCAAACATATCATGCCAGTTGTCTTTACGGGTCGGAATTTGACCGCTTTGATAGATCACCGTTTCATATGCCCGGCCATTAAAATCAATGTCGTCTTGATTGACAAAGCGGACCGGTTGACCACTTTGCGTTTTTACGCCCGGTGGCAACAACTCACACAATTGCTCGGCACAAGGAAAGTCGCGCAGCTCATAAAAGCCGAACCGCTCGTTTAAATGCTGATAAATACTATTGTTTTCGCAAAACGTCGTATGCCAGTGTCTATCGGCACTGAACACTCGCTTTTTGTTACTCATGGATTGACATCTCTTTGAATTGGGTTTTGCAGTGAGATCAACGTCTCTGTCGATTGCACCTGCTCTATCGATTGGATCTTATTGATCAACACATGCTGCAACTCATCGATAGAACGGGTCATTAATTTCACAAAAATACTGTACTGGCCGGTAGTATAATAGGCTTCAACCACTTCATCTATCTTTTCAAGTAACGCCACCACCTCATGATAATACCCTGCGCTTTTAAGGTTGATGCCGATAAAACAGCACACATCAAACCCCAGTTGCTTGGCGCTGATTTGAATTTTGGCCCCTTTGATGATCCCTGCCTGCTTCATTTTTTCCACCCGTACATGAATGGTGCCGGGGCTTACGGCAAACCGCTTACCCAGCTCAGCATAGGCGGCTCTGGCATTTTCCATTAAGGCATTGAGTATCTGCCGGTCTAATTTGTCGATTTGATAATTTTCACTCACCAATCCACCTCATTTTTAAGGATTCAACAATATATTGGTTGTATTTTTGCATTTAAATATCAATTCAACCACTTTTTATTGCTGCTTATTGATAAAGGCTCAATTTATATTGCATATTGTTAAGCAACAGACAACACCGTCACTTTCAAGGATTTAATTATGTGTTCTATCTTCGGCATTTTAGATATCAAAACAGACGTAAAACCCTTGCGTCAAACCGCCTTGCAGCTATCACAAAAACTGCGTCACCGTGGCCCGGACTGGTCAGGCGTTTGGCATAACGACAGTGCCATTTTGGTTCACGAACGCTTGGCCATTGTCAGCCCTGAAAGCGGCGCACAACCGCTCAAAAGCCTTGAAGAAGACCTGATCCTCGCGGTAAACGGTGAGATTTACAACCACAAAGCGCTGGAGAAGTCTCTCGAAGAAGATTATCCGTTTCAAACCAAATCCGATTGTGAAGTCATCTTGCCTTTGTATAAGGCTCACGGTAGCCGCTTTATCGACCGGTTGGAAGGCATGTTCGCCTTCGTGCTGTACGATGCGGTAAAAGACAGTTACTTGGTGGCCAGAGATCACATCGGCATCATCCCCCTGTACTACGGTTATGATGAAGACGGTCAGTTCTATGTCGCCTCGGAGCTAAAGGCCCTGACACCGGTGTGTAAACAAATTGTCGAATTTCCTCCCGGCCACTACCTCGACAGCCAAGACGGACAAATCAAGCGTTACTATCAGCGCGCTTGGCGAGATTATGATACGGTCAAAGGCTCCAACATCACCAAACAGGATGTCAAAGTGGCCTTAGAAGACGCCGTGCGTTCACATCTGATGTCAGATGTCCCCTATGGCGTATTGCTCTCAGGTGGCTTAGATTCAAGCTTGATCTCCGCCATCGCGCAAAAGCACTCTGCCAGACGGGTGGAAGATGAAGGTAAAAGCAAAGCCTGGTGGCCACAACTGCATTCATTTGCCGTGGGCTTGGAAGGTTCGCCAGACTTGGTAGCAGCGCAAAAAGTGGCAGATAAAATCGGCACCATCCATCATCAATTGCACTTTACCGTACAAGAAGGACTAGACGCCATTCGCGATGTGATCTATCACTTGGAAACCTATGACGTGACCACCGTCAGAGCCTCTACGCCAATGTACCTGATGGCTCGGCAAATCAAAGCCATGGGCATTAAGATGGTACTGTCGGGTGAAGGTGCCGATGAAGTCTTCGGTGGCTACCTCTACTTCCATAAAGCGCCCGATGCCAAAGAGTTTCACGAAGAAACCATCCGTAAGGTAGACAGGCTCCATATGTTCGACTGCCTGCGCGCCAATAAATCCATGTCCGCTTGGGGTATCGAAGCACGGGTGCCGTTCTTAGACAAAGCCTTCTTAGATGTCGCCATGCAGTTGGACCCAAGCGAAAAAATGTGTGGTAGCAACGGTAAGATTGAAAAACAAGTGCTGCGCGAAGTGTTCGACGGCTATTTGCCTGAAGAAGTGTTGTGGCGGCAAAAAGAGCAATTCTCCGATGGCGTCGGCTACTCATGGATAGATTCGATTAAAGATTTTGCCGAGCAGGAGATCTCGGACCAACTGATGGAAGCCAGACATTTCCGCTTCCCGTACAACACCCCACAAACCAAAGAGGCGTATCTGTTTCGTTCGATTTTTGAAGAACACTTTCCACAAGAGGCCGCACTCAAATGTGTCCCCGGCGGTAAATCGGTTGCCTGCTCTACCCCGGAAGCCTTGGCATGGGATAAAGCCCTTGAAGCGACCATTGACCCTTCCGGCCGCGCCGTTGGCGGCGTCCACGCCAGTGCTTACTAATCCGCTTGCTAACCCTTGGTTTAAACCCAACAAAGGCGCTTTAAGCGCCTTTGTTGTTTATCTCAAACCGGTCTAGACGCTAAAATGCGCCGCTAATACCGGCATAAAACTGACTGTCATTGTCTTCTTTATCAGAGGCAGCCACAAACAGGGAGTAATGTTCGTTAATGGTGTAGGTCAGCTTCACCTGAGTATCTACCCAGTCGCGCCACGTATTGTCTTCAAGACCGGCATGTAACTCAAGCGCCCAATCTTGGTTCAACTCAAAGTTGGCGTTGAGTTCAACGTAATCATAATCGTCTTCACCACGATGATAGGTGGTACTTAAGAATCGCCAACCAAGCGTCACATGGGCCTCATTGGCCTCGACACTTTGATTGGGATAACGATAGGTAATAAACCCGAGATCATAGAAAAAATCATTACTCAGCTCACCACCATAACCGACATATAAATCATACTCGGTTCCCAGCGCCTCGTCGGTTCCCCCCCAGACACCGCCATAAAAGCCGCCGTAGCTGACATCAAAACTGCCTTGAGCCGATAAATCGCTATTGAGCAACCAACCGCGCCAAACATACTTACTCACCATTGACAGATTGGTGTTATACACTACCTCATTGGCATTAGCGCTTAATGGTGCTGCGCCACCGGCCAACATGGCCGCTAAAACTAAACCCTGTACTGTTTTGTTCTTCATATTATTTCCTCAGATTGAATATGCCCAAACCACCGCTAAGTGATTGAGCATTACTACTTTTTCAATGACATCAATACAGTTTTAGCGCATAACTGACCAACCCGTCAAATTTTCCATTTCGGTAACACTAATGAGTTGTGGTGATCTCCTCACACATTGCCAGCAATTGACCTAGCTGCGCTTGGCCCTGAGCTTGGTCGGCATTTTTAACGGAAAGTTCCAATTGTGCCCCTAGCGCACTTAAATCATCAAAGCCAAACATGCCGGCTGAGCCTTTGATGGCGTGCGCATGTTTGCCGATCTCCTCCCAATCGCTATTGGCCTGTGCCGCTTTAATGTCGGCAATGCGGCCGACCAGACGCCGAACGTATTGTTGCTTGATCTCATCTAACTCATCGGCATCAAGGGCAATATTGAGTTCTGACTCAACCCCCAAATATTTCAGTACCGTATCGACAAATTGTTTACGATCGACCGGCTTAGCGATATGGTCTTTAAAACCAAGATTTAAATACAAAGACACATCAGATTGCATCGCGTTGGCAGTCAAAGCCACAACCGGCACCGATGGGCAGGTATTTTGAATCAGCTCAAACGCCTTGATCCCATCCATTTCTGGCATTTGAATGTCCATCAAAACCAAATCAAAGTCATTGTCTAGGGTTGCCTGCACCGCCTTAAAGCCGTTATCCACGGCAAACACTTCAAGTCCCATGCGCTCAAGCATACGGACAAACAACTTTTGATTGTCGGGGTGATCTTCGGCGAGCAATACCTTACCTTTAACCGCAGGCATTGCCATCTTTTGCACTTGTCCTTGTTCAGCGTTAATCTTCGCTAGCCATCGATCAAGCTCCGCCTGATCCTCAAGCCACTGAACATATTCTAATGCGCCAAGCGGAAATTCGACACTAAAGGTACTGCCTTGGCCTTGCGTAGAACACACCTCGATTTTACCGCCAAGCCTGTCCACCAGCGCTTTGACAATATTAAGCCCAAGCCCGGCACCACCATATTGTCTCGACTTGGTTAAATCCTCCTGACTGAACGCTTGAAACAACTGCTCAAGCTGCTGTTCATTCATCCCGATGCCAGTGTCGGACACCGAAAAACACAATCGTTCATCAACCACCTTAACCATCAATTCAATTTCACCTTGATGGGTGAATTTGATGGCGTTGTTGACCAAATTAAGCAGCACCTGACGCATCCGTTTTGCATCACTCAACACACAAGTCGGCAAAGGTAAACGATAAATCACCGAAAACTTCAGCTGCTTGGCTTCAACTTCGGCGGTAACCATATCACACAGCTGATGCACCAATGCCAGCGGATCAAAAGGCTTGCTTTCAATCTCCAAGGTGCCGTTTTCTATTTTCGAGATATCCAACAGGTCATTGATAATATCCAGCAAGTGCTGACCGTTGTTGCGAATAATGGCCATTGCCCGGTGTTTTTCATCGGCAATGATATCGCCTTGCGCAATACCGTCGGCATAGCCGATGATGGCCGTCAACGGCGTCCGCATTTCATGGCTCATATTGACCAAAAACGTACTTTTCGCTTCATCGGCACGTTTAAGATCGGCAGCCAGATTTTTCAATTCCTCATTGGCTTTTTGCAACTGTTCGTTGCGCTGAAAGACTTTGCGCTCCAAGTCTTCGCTGGAGATTAAATGGTGGCGAGCGATCGCAATGAATTTGCCGACCAACGCAAAGGCGTAGGTGATCACAAATACCATAGTACCAAGCACCAAAACCACAGTCTGCATTTGTCCCAAACGCCCCTGTGCCCCGCCTTCCATTGCCAATACGGCAAACACCGCAAGGGTCAGCAACACATTACCCAACAGGCAATAAAGTGACCACACAAGGCCACCAAGCAAGGCTCTGGCACTTAAATAGCCAATGACAACCGTATAGGCCACCAGCAACAAGATGACAAACAACACAGATAAGCTGGGATAAACCACGCTCACGATGGCGGCAATCAAAGGCACAATCAAACTGGCCTTGAGACCTTTAGACAGCGCCGCACTTTGCTTTTTTAACGCCAAAAAGCGTTCAATAAACAAGGTATTGCCAGCATAAAACAGATAAGCCGCCAATAGCGGAGTGCCGAATAAGGGAGAGATAAAGCCCGATAACTCACACCACAACCAAAATAACGACGAAGTGGCCAGAACATAATAACGGTAGCTGGGCTCTTTTGAATCGACCGCTACGTACGCGCAATATAAAGTGCAGGCCATTAAAAAGCCCAAACACAAAAATACCGCAATAAAACCATATTGGCCATCGCCTACCGGGGTCAAATGCTCTGCGCCAACAGCCATGCTGGTATAACCTAGAGCGAGTATCGCCACGAGGGTCAGAACACTTGTTAATGTTATCTTTTGTACGCTCAAGAGTGATCCTGTGTTTCGCGAATGCGCGCATTTAAGACTTTGTTTAGACAAGTATACTCCACCCATCTGACAATGCCATTTTTGCCGCTTGCCTTGTAATTGTCCGGATCTTACCCAATCTATTAGATTGGCAGCAAACAAAACTACAGAGGCCGTATGTTCGAATATGTCATTCCAGCCTTCATTGGCTTAACCATTATCGCTTGTATTTTTGGCCGTACCTACTGGGTTGAACGTCGCCGCGACCGTATTAGAAGCCGCCCGTTTCCAGAGAAGTGGCGTGCCATTATTAAGCGCAGGATCCCCTATTTCAAGCAAATGCCGGCCGATCTTCAGCTCCAACTGAAACGCCATATACAGGTTTTTATCGCCGAGAAAAACTTCAAAGGCGTGCATGGTCTAACCATCGACGACGAGATAAAAGTCACCATTGCTGCCCAAGCCTGTCTACTCCTACTCAACCGCAAAACCGACTACTACCCCAAACTGAAAACCATCGTGGTCTACCCCAGCGCCTTTGTCAAAACTCAAACCGTACAAGACAGCTTTGGTATACACGCCCAGCAGCGCTCTACCATGCTTGGTGAATCTTGGAATTTTGGCAAAATCATCCTGTCGTGGCAACACACCGTCGATGGCGCCAAAGACCCCAATGATGGCAGCAATTTGGTGATCCACGAGTTCGCCCATCAACTGGACTCAGAAGACGGCCACGCCAACGGCGCGCCACTACTCGGCAAAGACATCAGCTATCAATCTTGGTCACAGGTCTTTGCCAGTGAATATGAACAACTCAAACAGCAGTTGAGCTATGGTGAACCGACCCTGCTCGACGGCTATGGTGCCACCAACCCGGCAGAGTTTTTCGCGGTCGCCTCGGAGGTGTTTTTTGAACAGGCCGAGGCCCTGTTCAACAGGCACAAATCGCTCTATCAACAGCTCAAATCCTACTATCGGGTCGATCCTGTCAATTGGCAATAAATTTGTGCTAAAGTGCCTGCGGTTAACAGCAACAGTTGGAAAAACGTGTGAAAAAATTAATGCCGTTATTGCTTGGTGCAACCGTCGTTGTAGCAGGCTGTAATTCTACTGCGCCGCAACAATCGGGCGCCGACAAATCTGCCGAGGCCCCGCAGCGTAAGGCCGCCGCCTATCTTAGCGAAACCGAAGCGATGCGTCGCTCTGCGAGAGTCTCCGATGTCGCCTATACCCTAAACTTCAAATTAAGCAATGAAGAAGTCTTTCAAGGCAGCACCACCATTGATTTAAATTTGCTCGATAATAGTGCCGATTTGACCGTCGATTTGAACTCAGCGACCATAAATAGCCTCAAAATTAACGGTAAAATTGTAACACCAGATTACAACCAATGGTTCATCACCATTGACAAAGACGACCTCAAAAAAGGCAACAACCGATTTGAAATCGACTATAGCCGCCAGCATTCAACCAACGGCGAAGGCTTACATCGTTTCAAAGATCCGGTAGACGGCAAAGTCTACCTCTATTCCCACTTTGAACCGGCAGCGGCCCAACAGATGTTTCCGTCGTTCGACCAGCCGGACATCAAAGCCACCTATAAACTCAATGTGACCGCACCTAAAGACTGGTATGTCATCTCCGCGCAGCCTGAAACCAGCATCACCGAGTCTGATCAGAACAAACGCTGGGACTTCCCCGTCACCCCGAAACTCAGCACCTACAACTTTTCCATGCACGCCGGTCCCTACAAAATGTGGCAAGACACCACAGGTAAGTACCCTGCCAGATTATTCGCCAGACAGTCGGTCGCCGAGCAGATCCATCCCGACATGTGGTTTAAATTCACCCGCCAAGGCTTTGAATTCTTCGAGCAGTATTTTGATATTCCCTATCCATTTAAAAAGTACGACCAAGTATTGGTTCCCGACTTCCTCTACGGCGCGATGGAAAATGCCGGTGCAGTAACCTTTGACGAGCGCTCATTCTTAAGTCGTGGCAGCGTATCCAAAGGTCAGCAAGAAAGCTTGGCACAGACCATATTGCACGAAATGGCCCACCAATGGTTTGGTAACCTAGTCACCATGAAATGGTGGAACGGTTTGTGGTTAAACGAGAGTTTCGCCGCCTATATGCACTACCTGTCAACTGCCGAAGCCACTGAATTTGACAACGCATGGCGCACTTTCTACATCGGTCGCAAACAAAGCGCCTACAGCCAAGATCAAATGATCACCACGCACCCTATTGAAGTGCCCGTGCCGACAACCGGCAACGCTTTTGACAACATCGATGCCATTACCTACGCCAAAGGCGCTTCCGTCTTACGACAACTGAGCTTCTATCTCGGTCAAGATGTGTTCCGTCAGGGGATCAGAAACTACCTGAAAAAATACGCCTATCAAAACGCTACATTAGATGACTTTGTTAACAGCCTTGCGCAAGCAGCCGGACGCGACCTGAGCGAGTTTAAGCAGCAATGGCTCTATCATGCCGGTGTCAACAGCATCGAAGCGGACTATCAGTGCGATAACGGCAAAATAAGCAGTTTTAACATCAAACAGAGTGCACCTAGCAATCATCCCATCTTACGTCAGCAACACGTTAACATTGCCCTGTTCAACTTAACCGACGGCAAATTGGCCTTCAATAAAGCCAGCCCAATCACCTACAGTGGCGAAACCACCGAAGTCAGCGCCTTAATCGGAGAACAATGCCCTGATATGGTCTATCCCAACTATCAGGATTGGGGCTTTGTCAAAGTCAATCTCGATGAGAAATCCTTCGCAACAATCAAATCGTCCATCAACACTGTAGATGACACCTTGTTGCGTGCGATGTTGTGGCAATCATTAAGCGACAGCGTTTCTGACGGCAAACTGCCGATGAACGACTTTATCGACGTATTGATGACCCACGCCCTAAACGAGCGAGACTACACCATTATGCGCCAGTTAAGCGGCAAAATACGCGGCACCTGGTACTACCTCAACCTCTTTGGCGATGAGTTTAAAGACTATCGTCATGAGAAAAGCAAACAGTTTGAGGCCATTGCCTGGCAAGCACTGGAAGAGTTCAAAGACAACTCAGGCTTCCAGCGCATTTGGTTTGGTATCTTACGCTCTGTGGCCACCAACAAAGCAAGCCTCGATAAATTTGCCGCGATGTTAAAAGGTGATTTCAACATTCCCAACTTGACCATCAACCAAGACTATCGTTGGAGCCTTGTGCAAATGCTGAGCCGTTACGACTACCCGGGCGCCGCTGAGTTGATTGAGCAGGAACTGCAAAGAGACAACAGTGACTCAGGTCAAAAACAAGCCATTGCAGCCAAAGCCGCCAGCCCAGACCCCAAAGTCAAAGCCTACTGGGTGGCAGAGTTTGCGAGCGATACCCCTGAGTATCCATTCCCATTGCAACGCTATGCCATGGGCGCTTTGTTCCCATCTAATCAAGGTGATCTGGCAGAACAGTATGCCGATCAACTCATCGAGTCGTTAGCCGACATCGACAAGAGAAAGCCACCAACGTTTATGCGCACCTATGTCTACTCGTTGGTGTTAGACGTTTGTACTGAAAAGAATCTCAAGCGCTTGGAAAAGGCCAGTAAAAATACCGAGGGGCTTTCTGAAATTGCCCGTCGCGGTTTGCTGTATGCCCAGCACAGCACTAAAGAGTGTTTGAAAGTTCGTCGTCAAATGACACGATAAGCTAAAAAGCCCCTTGCCGCCAGCGCAAGGGGCATTTCATTATGACCAAAAGAAGTCAATGCCCCACCTGCCACTATCCCTTGGCAACATGCGTATGTCATGCCACAGGTATCGTTGAAAGCCGTCACAACATTGTGATCTTGCAGCACCCCAGTGAGACCAAACAGGCCAAAGGTACAGTCAACTTACTCAAGCTTTGCCTACCCCAACTTCAAGTTTGGCTAGGTGAAACACCCGCCGATTTTGAGCCATTGCGACATCAGCTACAAAACGATGATCAGACAACCTACCTAGTCTACCCCAGTGAACAGAGCCAACCGCTAGAGGCCATCGCAGACAAGCACGAAACAACCCCTAAAATCAACCTAATATTCATTGATGGTAGCTGGAAAAAAGCCTATAAGATCTTTCAGCTAAACCCTTGGTTAGCGGCGCTTCCAGCGCTCCATTTTAGCCATGCGCCCCGCTCGCAATATCTGATACGCAAAGCCTCTAGAAGCGATAGCCTATCGACATTAGAAGCCGTTGATTACTGCTTAACGCAGTTAGATGATTGTGACACCACGCCACTGCTGAACAGTTTTAAAGCCATGATTGATGGCCAGTGGCGCTATATGTCAGATGAGGTAAAACAAAGGTACTAAAGGGTCAACTAAAGGCATGAAGTTGACCCGCTTGATTCAAGCGACCAATCCGTTAAAACTCACTGCTATCGGCATCGGTTACAATCGGTTCGCTGGCGCACATCGGTGGATGACCACCGCCGCAGATACATTCCACCCCTTCAGGGCAAAAGCACGAGCCAGGGGCAAAAAAGCAGCCATCTGCGGTTTTACAGCTATCTTTGCCCGCCGCTTGCGCAAAACCTTGCTCACAACGGTCTTGATTGGCGCGACATTGATAACCACGGCCACTGGGCTTTTTGGCCACGATGCAGCTGGTACTTTTTAAACAGTCCGCCTGCGATAATTTACTACAAGCAGCAATAACCGCATCGTTGCTGTTTTGCTGATGCTCAGCAAGATTGGGCGCAATGGTTTCGCTATCATTATTGCCGCTAGCGGCGCCCTGTTGCGCACTTGATTGCGACTGTTGCGTCTGTTGCGCCTGGTTGTCACTCTCGTCATTATTACCGACACAAGCGCTCAACCCCAGTGCCAACACCAAGGCACACAAACTACGACTAAAAAAATGAAATTTAAACATTGTTATTCTCTCCATCAGCAATTGGGTTAACTGTAGCACACCTTAAGCGCTTCATTCGACTGCCGTTTGCTCGGCCACTTTAGCAAACCGCGCTACCGGCTGGCCATCGACCATCACCGTTTCATTAAACATCGACAAAGGTCTAACCCAAACGCCACGTTCACCATACAACGCCCGATACACCACCATATCTTCTTCCGTTTCACTGTGCTTGGCCAATGCCAGCACCTCATAAAATGGCCCTTTATAGTGCTGATAAAGCCCCTTTTCGATTGTCATGAAGACCTCTTTTAATAGATTGCAGACGCCCGCCATTATAAAGCGTATAATGCGCCAAAGTCAGCGCCAAGTGACAGTAAAACGATTTTTTGGAGTTTCATTTGCAATTTACACAGTTACAGTTAGATAAACGCTTAGAAAGGGCCATCGAACATCTTGGGTTCGACACCATGACCGAGATCCAATCACAGGCCATTGGGCCCGCTATGGCTGGACGCGATCTTATAGCCCAATCTAAGACAGGTTCAGGCAAAACCCTAGCGTATTTGGTACCGGCAATGCAGCGTATCTTGACCGTTAGAGCACTTTCAAAAAAAGATGCCCGTATCCTTATTCTTGCCCCAACCCGTGAACTGTGTAAACAGGTATTTGCCCAGCTTAGAGCACTGATAGCCACCAGCCAGTTCAAAGCGCAATTGATTGTCGGTGGCGAAAACTTTAACGATCAGGCCAAGGCCCTGCGTCGTGATCCACACATTATTGTGGCCACGCCCGGCCGATTGGCCGACCACCTAGATAAGCGCAACCTAGATCTGGCCGGTCTTGAGCTACTGATCCTCGATGAAGCCGACAGAATGCTCGATTTAGGCTTTGCCGCACAGCTTAAAACCATCAACGACATTGCCAATCATCGCAAGCGCCAAACCTTAATGTATTCGGCCACTCTTGAGCACGCCCAAGTAGAACAGTTTGCCTGCTCGATGCTCAAAGAGCCGCAGCGCATTAGCGTCGGCCAAGCCACCGATCAGCATGAAGACATTGAACAGCGTCTTTACCTGTGCGATCACCTCGACCACAAACAGGCGCTATTAAACCACTTTCTTGCGCACGAAGATTATCAGCAGCTGATCATCTTTACCGCCACCCGCGCCGATACCGACAGGCTCGCCAAAGAAATTGAAAAGACCGGCGTTTCAGCCACCGCACTAAGTGGCGACCTCAGCCAATCAGAGCGCAACCGCATCATGGACCAATTCAGCCGTGGTCTGCAAAAAGTATTGATCACCACAGATATTGCTTCGCGCGGGCTTGATCTTGTCAATGTCTCCCACGTCATCAACTTCGACATGCCCAAGCATCCCGAAGAATACATTCATCGTATTGGCCGCACCGGCCGCGCCGGGGCCAAAGGTATTGCCATTTCACTGGTTGGCCCAAAAGACTGGCTGAGCTTCAAAGCAGTAGAAAGCTTTCTAAAGCGCGCCTTTACCTTAAGCACAATTGCCGGGCTTGAAGCCAAATTCAAAGGGTTAAGACCACAAAAAGCCAAACCTAAGACCACCGACAAAACCAAAGATATGGCCAACGAAAAAGCCGTAGCGAAACCGGTGAGAAAGAAAAGAGCCAACAAAGTGTTTTATGAAGGCATCGATGGCGGCTTTGGCCCTGTACGTAAACGCACCAAACCGTTGCAAGAAATGGATGACGACGATGACGAAGATTAAACACTAGCCAATAAATGGCCTAAAACCTCGCCAGTTAGCCTGCCATGACCCCAAAACCTCATAAAAGTCATGGCAAAAATTACCCATTGCGCTAGAATGACCGTATTGAAGCCAACCTAGAGACTTTTGCTGTGACGGTCAAACACCAGTATGATGAATCCAACAAAGAGCTGATGATCCAAATTAAGGGCCATTTCAACTTTGCTTTGGTGAGCGCATTTCGCGAGATCTACGCCGCAGTAGAAAGGCCCCATAAAATCGTGGTGGATTTAAAAGACACCGATATGATAGACAGTTCAGGGCTGGGCATTTTGCTCTACATGCAAAAACACTTCGGCAGCAAAAAAGAAAACACTCGGCTCATCAACTGTAACAGTACCCTAAATAAAACCCTATCAATGGCCCAATTCGGCAAAATGTTTACCATCAGCCGGACCACCTCAGAGCTTTAGCTCACCATTGCAGCGCAAGCCAAGCCTTAACACAAGTACCATAAGCCCATGCATCGATGGCTGGTAAAAATCCCCAATAGCAGCTGTCGGCGGCAAAACCAAATTTGATAAATAAAGACCATACCCAATGGCCGTATTCTAAAATTGGCCTTATACTAGACACTTAACGGCCAATCTATAGTCTATTTTGGCTGTATACATTCATTTTGACCAATAAAGTAGCCAGCCGATGAAAAACAATCCACGTAAATTGCAGATGCTCTTGTGTTTAGAAAAGTTCGATAATAGCGTTTCTTTACCAGAACTGGTTGCCGCATTGGGCGAAAACTTTCCCGAGCGCAGTGTCAGGCGTTGGTTGGCTGAGTATGCCCAGTTTGGCGTAGTAGAAAAAACCGGACGAAAACGCTCAACACGATATCGCCTAACGGCCAAAGGCGTATATACCGGTGCAGTGATGCGAATTGAAGGCCATCAAACGGCCACTTTTGAACAATATGCCCCAACGGCTTTGGCCTTATTTCATCGGCCACTCAATAAAAGGCTCAAAGCCGACTACCACGGGCAGGTGCTAGAGCAATACCACCCTAACCGCACCAACTACCTCACTCCCGAACAGCTTGAGCACCTCGAACAAGTAGGATTTAGAGGTAAACCTGCTGATGATGAAGGGGCTTATGCCAAAGCCACGCAGCAACAATGGCAACCGGCGTTGATCTACAACAGCGTACGACTTGAAGACATAAGACTCTCAATGGCACTGGTTACCCAGTTGATGGGTCAAGCAGACGTGAGCGACATGGCAATAGACAGCACCACTGTATCTGTACTCAACCATATTGAAGCGACCAACTACCTAGCAGAAAACGCCGATACTCTGGATATCGACGTCACAGGGATCTGCACCTTACACTTTTTGCTCTCAGATGCCTTAGTCGCTGCTGCTCATGCGGGCAAAGTACGAGACAAAGGCTTACTGTTACCCTATTCAACCTATATTCCGCCATCCGACCCCCTCAAGATCCAAAGACTACTCGGTAACATATGCGCCAAAGCCATGCATATCGACAACCCCTTTGAGCAAAGTCTGTTTTTGCTGATCCAGCTAAGCTATCTACAACCTTTTATTGCCGTCAACCGACGCGCCGCCAGATTGTGTGCCAACATCCCGCTGGTACGCGACAACTATGTGCCAATGACCTTTGCCGGCGTCAAAAACCAGCAATATGACGCTGCCACTTTAGCCCTGCTTGAACAGCACGACCCAAACCCCTTGGTACAGCTGTTCTACCATAGCTATTTGGCCCAGTGTAAAGACTACGACAGCACACTAGAACAACCGGACTTTGACCATATTCGGCTAAAGTATCGCACTCACATCAGACAATTAATCCACTTAGTGGTTTCACAAAAGCAAAATGCGCAAGTGATGGCCAAAGCCATTGTCGATTATTCAAATAGCCATATCCCATTGCAAGACCAAGGGGCTTTCGAACAACTGATGGCAGCCGAGTTCAAACAACTCTCACCGCAAAGAATAGCCGGTACTGGCCTTAGCAGAAAAGCGCTCAATGACTGGCTCGCCTTGGAATGACAGCGTGATTAAACC
>JBFHGJ010000082.1:0-25868 GCA_041583135.1 Alteromonadaceae bacterium
AACCAACAGAAGTAAAGATGCAACACAGTTTTAGAACAAAAATGGCGTCAAAGCTTGATTTGACGCTGATCAATGACGTGATGACCGGTCAACTTGATTTGGTCAATTTTAAAGGGGCGGTAAATAGCCAGTTGATGGCAGATATCGCCGATAGATTTTGGCAGCATCCCGATTTGGCCTTAAGGGACGACAAAGTACCGGCCAATATCATCGGCACCAATTCTTTTCTTAAAACCGCTAAGCAGTATTTTGACGATGTCACCGGTGTCCAGCAAAAATTGGCTTTACTGTTCGATGATATTGAAAACCCAATGGATACCCTGTTTGACAAGATGAGAGGCGGGCTAAAAGCGCAGCCGGTGGTTGTTGAGCCTTCAAGGCAGGACAATATTAATGCTCCCGCTTGTCGCGTGATGTCATGGCTCGACCAGGAAAGCTATGCCTTGCAGCCTCATGATGATATTGCGCAAATCGAAAACATGAAATCGCAAAATACCCAGTTGCTTGGGGCGTTAAACAATACCATTACCGCCTTCAACTTTTACTTGGAAGTGCCAAAAAAAGGCGGCGAACTTAGGGTTTGGCACTGGCAACCAACAACAGATGAGCGCAAAGCATTAGACTTGGCACACTCAGGCTATGGTTATAGCAATGAGGTTTTGTCTCAATTTGACTATACCGATATCTCCCTTGATGCCGGTGACTTGTGTGTCTTTAATGGTTCATTCGTTCACGGCGTATTAAATGCCAATGGCACCGGGCGCAGAACCATCATCACTAACTTTATGTCATATCTAGAGCAAGACAGGATCATCTACTGGACCTGACAATCACTCGCTGATTTATTTCATTGAAGCGGCCGCTATAATACGGCCGATTATTAAAGCATTAACAGGAATATCAATGGCGGTATACACCAAACTGAGTCAAGCCGAAATGGCTGACCTTATCGCTGATTTTTTTAACGGCCCGCTCATTCATTTCGACGGTGCGGCCGATGGCATGGAAAATACCACCTATTTTGTCACCGCAGAGCATGCGGGTAAGCCACAAGACTATGTACTAACGGTGGTTGAAACGCTGAGCTTTGAGCAACTCCCTTTTATTGTTGAGTTAACCACACAGTTAAATGCCAAAGGGCTGCCAATCCCCTGCCCTTTACAGGATAAAAGCGGACAAGCCCTCAAGCACATAGCGGGAAAACCTGCACTGCTGTTCCCTAAAGTCATTGGCAGCCACCAACTTGCGGTCAATCAACAGCAGTGCTTCGCCATTGGCGAGCTGCTCGGTCAAATGCACCTCACCACACTTAACTCAAGTGGCCCAGCCAATCCGCGAGATCTCAACTGGTGTTACGCACAATTAGAACGATTTCAAAATAAGCTCAGTACAGTTGATACTCAGTTGCTGTCCCGTGCGCTTGAGGTATGCAAACAGTTTGAAGCGCTACCCGCAACGCTGCCAAAGGCAGCTATTCATGGCGACGTATTTCGCGACAACGTGTTATTTGCCAATAATGAGGTGGTGGCAGTTATCGACTTTTTTATGGCCTGTGAAGATCATTTATTGTTAGACCTAGCCACCACAGTAAACGATTGGTGCTCAACCCCTGGGGGCGACCTTGATGATGTGCTTTATTCAGCACTACTTAAGGGATATCAAAAGCATAGAACGTTAAACGCGAGTGAAAAAAGCCACTGGCCGTTGTTTTTGCAATTCAGTGCTTTTCGGTTTTGGGTGGGGCGTTTGGCTTACGAATTCGACGGTTTGCACAATCCGGAAAAAGCAGCAGCCATCTATCGGGATATTTTATCTAAGCGACTTGAACAAGGCCCAACGCTTTGCCTATAAAATAACAGGGCCAACTTTGGCCCTGTTATTTACATCATGTTGTGAGACTAGGCGTTTTCTTCTGCCAATGCTCTGGCAATGCTGCGAATACCTTCAGCGCTACCACCGGCAGACCATACAGCATTCGGGCTATTATTAAATGCCGACGCCAAGTCCATATGAACCCAACCTTTGCCGCCGTTTGGCACAAAGCGTGACAAAAAGCCTGCGGCATTACTGGCGCCACCAGCGCCACCACCTTTAACAGGGCGGCTATTGGCGGTATCGGCATAAGGTGAAGGACAGTTGTTTTGATGGAACGGCTCTAAAGGCAGTGGCCAAGCGCGTTCGCCTTCAGCTTCGGCATAACCCAAATAGCGCTGTTGCAAGGCTTTGTCTAAACCGAACAAGGCATAATATTCGGTGCCTACGGCTGATACAGCAGCGCCGGTCAAGGTCGCTGCATCGATGATCATATCAGCACCAGACTCGGCAGCAGCCATCAAGCCATCGGCAAGTACCAAACGACCTTCAGCGTCGGTATTCACCACCTCAACGGTTACACCGTTTTTGTAGGTGATAATATCGCCCAGTTTATAGGCGTTACCGGCAATCAAGTTTTCAGCGCAGCACAAAATCAGCTTCACGCGTTTGTTTAAACCGCGCATAATGGCTAATGCCAAACCGCCAGTTACTGTCGCCGCGCCGCCCATATCGCACTTCATCGTCAACATACCTTCAGAAGATTTGATTGAGTAGCCGCCGCTGTCAAAAGTGATACCTTTACCAACTAAAGCCGAGCTGACTTTAGCATTGGCATCGCCTGTTGGGTTGTAATCAAGTACCAACATCACCGGTTCACGGCTACTGGCACGACCCACGGTATGCACACCAACCCATTGTTTTTCTAACAATTGATCGCCTGCAATCAATTCATAGCTGACATTGGCCGGGGCCAAAGATTCAATAAACTTAGCCGCTGAAGTCGCCAAAACCATCGGTGCCATATCCTCTGGCGTGGCATTTACCGCTTCGCGCGTCCATACCATTGCTTTTAGGCGTGCATCTAATTCTTTTTTGTCGGCATCTGAGCAAGGTGCCCATTGCACGTTATTGAGTTTCAAAGGCGTGGTAAAGCCCTGAACAAAGGCCCACTGTAGTTCTACAGTCCAACCTTCACCCACTAAGGCAACCTGTTCAATGCCTTGGGATTCGATACGACGAGCGGCGCATTGCACGCCAAATGCAGCATCATCGAGAAGATGGACGATAAAACCCTCGGCATCGGAAGATAAAATGGCATTGTCGCCCCATTGAGCGCCTGCTGGCTCACAGGTGATCTTAACTTTCATCGCTTGTGTCATGGTTTTTTCGCTTAAGGTTTGTTTTAAGAAAGATTATAGTGGCGACAAGTTTACACTACGGCAGGAATAAACCTAAGTGAAATTTCCCTCTTCTCTACGCTCAGCGGTATTAATACAGCGCTATAAACGCTTTTTGGCCGATATTACTCTCGATAACGGCGAGGTCATCACCATTCATTGCCCCAACACAGGAGCCATGACAGGCTGCGCCGATAAGGGCAATGTCGTGTGGTATTCCACCTCAGACAACGCCAAACGCAAATATCCCAATACCTGGGAGCTGGCGCAAAATGCCCAAGGCGATTTTATGTGCATCAACACCACTAAAGCCAACGATGTGGTCAAACAAGCGATTATTGAAGGGCAAATTCTAGAGCTTGCCGGTTACGATGAAGTACGTGCAGAGGTTAAATATGGAGAAGAAAACAGTCGCATCGACTTGCTCCTAACAGATGGTGAGAAGCCCGATTGCTATATTGAAATCAAATCAGTTACTTTACTTGGCGACGATGGTCAAGGTTACTTTCCCGACGCGGTAAGTGTCAGAGCGCAAAAGCATGTTAGAGAACTAATGGCAATGAAGCAAAACGGACACCGCGCAGTGCTGTTTTTCCTAGTGCAACATACGGGCATTAAAACCATGAGCCCGGCCGAGCATATTGATAAAAAATATGCTGAACTGGTTGCCACAGCTATCGATGCAGGCGTAGAGGTGATGTGCTACAACACGGCCATTTCTCCTGAGCAAATCGTTATCGATAGCTCTGTGCCTTTTCAACTGATACAGCAATAAGCAAGTCGCACTTAACTTGCTGTTGAGCTAAGCATTAGCACCGGCCAAACTGCCAATTAATTCGCCATAATTCGCTGTCAATTAAGCCATGTTCAATGAATTTAGCCACCCTTGCGCGATTATTACCGCAGTATGACTAAATTTAATTGCTATACTGTATTTTATTTGATATAGATAGCGCCCATTTTAAAAAAACAACCAGCAGGGCACTGGCAACAAGTAAAAGGACTTCAAGCAGATTTCAGTAATCGAACGGTAAACGATATACGTTCAAACGGCTTTTAAGCC
The DNA here is from genome assembly GCA_041583135.1 of Alteromonadaceae bacterium. Lineage (GTDB taxonomy): Bacteria > Pseudomonadota > Gammaproteobacteria > Enterobacterales > Alteromonadaceae > JABSOG01. The sequence continues at coordinate 4,276 of JBFHGJ010000082.1, forward strand.
CGCGTAAAGTGACCAAGAAAACTGCGTGAATAAAGTTATTTATTACAGGTGAGCTGCCAATTTATTGGTGCCAGGCAATTAGGAGACATTTTATGCCCCAAGAAGTTAAGGCAATAGGCATTTTAGCCGAGGCAGGTGTTGCGCCATACCAAGAGGTTGATGGTGAAGAGTATATGTGTGACCGCCAATTGGCGCATTTTCGCAAAATTCTCGAAGCTTGGCGTACCATGTTGAAAAAAGAAGTTGACCGCACCATGTCACACATGAAAGACGATGCTGCCAACTACCCTGATCCTGTTGACCGTGCGGCACAGGAAGAAGAGTTCGCCCTCGAACTACGTACCCGTGACCGTGAGCGTAAGCTGATCAAAAAAATCGAAAAAACCATTCAGTCGATTGAAGAAGACGATTTTGGTTTTTGTAAGTCTTGTGGTATCGAGATTGGTATTCGCCGTCTTGAAGCCCGTCCTACCGCTGACCAATGTATTGAATGTAAAACATTGGCAGAAATCAAAGAAAAGCAAATGGGTGGCTAACCCAAGTCACTCCATCGCAATGATAAATCAAGGGGAGCTCTGGCTCCCTTTGTTGATCTTGACCTGACAGTATGAATTCACACGCCCCCATCGATATCCAAGCCACAAAAAATACCGGCTATATTGGCCGCTTTGCCCCCTCACCGTCAGGACATCTGCATTTCGGCTCAATGATCGCCGCGCTCGGCAGTTATCTTCAAGCCAAAGCCAACAAGGGTTTATGGCTGGTGAGAATGGAAGACATCGACCCGCCTAGAGAAATGCCCGGTGCCGCCAAGCATATTCTACAAACCTTAGAGCAACATGGCCTTGAGTGGGATGGCGAAGTGGTTTATCAAAGTGCGCAATCGCGTCATTACGACAGGGCGATTGACTGGCTCAAGCACAACAACCTTGCTTATTTATGTCAATGCACCAGAAAGCAGACCCATCAAAACAACCCCTACCCTCAGGTTTATCAAAGAACTTGTCGTTCGCTCGGGCTGAATAAAAGTGGCTGCGCCCTGCGCTTTAGAAACGACGCGCCAGTCATGAGCTTTGACGACAAACTGCAAGGTCACGTGCAGGCAGAATCAGGTCCGGGGTTTGCCGATGACTTTATCATTCATCGCAAAGACGGTTTATATGCCTACCAACTGGCGGTGGTGGTTGACGATATCACACAAGGCATTACCGAAGTGGTCCGTGGCAGCGACCTGCTATACACCACCTTGCACCAAATGACGCTATACCAAGCCTTTGGTCAGCCAGCCATCGATTACCTGCATTTGCCGGTAGCAGTGACAGAGCCTGGCAAAAAGCTCAGTAAACAAAATCATGCACACCCCGTCAGCGCAGACAAGGCTCGACACACGCTAGTAGACGTCATGCGCTTTTTGGCGCTACCGGTATTTGATGAATTAGCCCTTGAACCCATACCAAATATTTTAAGGTGGGCGCTGCAACATTGGTCGCTCGACGCATTGCCGCAACGTCAGGAAATTATGTTTAGCCAAGAACTTTGACTACACTTCAATAAAGCAATAATGAACACCCAAGGCTTATCACCAGTCAATCGAGTTAAACTGTCGAATGCCGAGATTATGTACAACAAATCGTCACGAAAGTGTCATCGGGCGTGTATTTCTCGGGCGATTGGTATATCATGCGCCTTTTTTATCGGCCAAGTCTTTTCGAGGGCATAAGTTATTATTACCAAAGTCGTCAATCTGTATCGTAAACTCACGGGTACCGAGGAGCAAACCTGCAACACTGCGGCGAGCGAAACGCGTGATGCACTCAGCCAATCTCGGGAAAAGTGTAAAGATTTCAACAATGCGATTTCGCGTGACCAGCACAACATCTCACGCAAACAAATTAGCCCGAATGCATTAAAGGTCTTGTACCGTCTACAAGATAACGGTTATGAAGCCTACTTGGTGGGCGGCTGTATTCGCGATCTTTTATTGGGGCTTGAGCCAAAAGACTTTGATGTCGTCACCAACGCCACCCCTGAGCAAGTCAAAAGCTGCTTTAACAACTGCCGCCTGATCGGCAGACGCTTCCGTTTGGCCCATATTATGTATGGTCGCGAGATAATTGAAGTAGCAACATTCAGGGGCCATCACGAACAGCCTCAAAAACAAGACAATCACAAGCACAACAGCTCTCATCACTCAGATGAAGGACAATTGCTTAGAGACAATGTCTACGGCACCATTGAAGAAGATGCCGAGCGCCGCGACTTTACCATCAATGCCCTTTACTATTCGGTTAACGGCTTTTATATTCGCGATTTTGCCGGTGGTCTCGACGCCATTAAAGCCAGACGGATTGAACTGATTGGCGATCCGGAGTCACGTTATCGTGAAGATCCGGTTCGAATGCTCAGAGCCATTCGCTTTGCCACCAAGTTGGATATGACCATCGCCGCCGATACTGAAGCGCCGATTTACGAGCTTGGCAGTTTGCTTAGCAACATTCCAGCGGCCCGCCTGTTTGAAGAATCGATGAAAATGACCATGGCCGGTAAGGCGTATGCCAATTACCGCATGATGCGTCAATATGATCTGTTTAAATACATGTTCCCGGTGCCTTCGGAACTATTGAACGGCGACTACAGCAGTAAATATGAGCGCTTAGTCGAACAGGTGTTCATTCACACCGACAAACGCATCAATGCCGGTAAGCGTGTAACGCCAGCTTATATTCATGCCGCCCTTTTATGGTATGTGGTCGAAGAAGAAACCGCCCGCTTGGTCAAAGACAAAAAGCTCTCTCACTTTGACGCCGCCTATCATGCCCAAACTGAAGTGTTGGCCAGACACTGCCGTTCGATTGCCTTACCTAAGCGTTTCTCGACCGTATCAAGAGATATCTGGCAGTTGCAATATCGTCTGACTAGACGTGCTGGTAAACGTGCTCTTAAGCTGTTGGAACACCCTAAGTTTAGAGCCGGTTATGACTTTTTACTGTTAAGGGCCGAAATCGAAGGTGGTGAGCTGGTCGAAATTGGCCAGTGGTGGACCACACTGCAAAGTGCCAATGAGGCGACCCGCGAACAAATGGTCAGTGCCATCCCTGCGCCAAAAGGGCGTACACGCAGTTCGCAGGATAAAAAAAGACGTGCCCGAGGCGGACGTAAATCTAGCGCCAAACGACAAAGCCCACGCACAGGTACTCAGCAGTGAGCTTGTGCTATATCGGCATTGGCGCCAACCTTGGCGATGCCAAAACCACGGTCAAACAAGCGATACAACAGCTTGGTTTAATCCCCCAAACCAAGCTGGTCAAAGCTTCTAGCCTCTATATCAGCAAACCCATGGGGCCTGCCGATCAAAACGATTACGTCAATGCCGTTGCAGCCATCTACACCACTCTCGCGCCATTAGATCTGCTCGATGCTACTCAAGCGATTGAACTCAACTACGGTAGAGAGCGTAAGGACGAACGCTGGGGACCGCGAACATTAGACCTCGATATCTTGCTTTTTGACAACGAGCAAATCAATCAGCCTCGATTAGTTGTGCCACACTATGGCATGACAGAGCGAGAGTTTGTACTCTATCCACTTTATGAGCTCACGCCGCAACTGTGTTTGCCCGATGGCACCACACTGGCTAGCCTAATAGAAAACATCCCACTCAATGGGATGATAAAAGACGATTAACTTTCCCTGACCAACAATAGAAAATAAGGATTCAAATATGGCCAAAAAAACCGTATCGACCTTTATGAAGATGAAGCGCAAAGGGGAAAAGATCGCCACCATCACCGCCTATGACGCCAGCTTTGCCAAGCTGTTCGATAGTGCGGGCATCGACGCCATGTTGATTGGCGACTCCCTTGGCATGGTGTTGCAAGGTCATGACGATACCTTACCTGTTACCATCGAACAAATTGCCTACCACACCCGCTGTGTCGCCGCTGGCGCTGAAAATGCACTGATCATCGCCGACATGCCGTTTATGAGTTACGCCACGACCGAGCAAACCTATGCCAATGCAGCCCAATTGATGCAAGCAGGTGCCAATATGGTTAAGCTCGAAGGCGGCCAATGGCTAATTGAAACCATTGCAGGTCTCACCAAAAGAGGCATTCCCGTCTGCGCTCACCTAGGTTTGACGCCACAGTCGGTCAATGTCTTTGGCGGTTTTAAAATACAAGGCCGCAGCCAAGAAAAAGCCGATGAAATGGTTGAACACGCCAAGATGCTTGAAGCAGCCGGTGCTCAGTTGTTGGTGCTTGAGTGTATCCCGGTTGATTTGGCCAAGCGCATTACCGATGCACTAAGCATCCCAACCATCGGCATCGGCGCCGGTGGTCACACCGACGGCCAAATTCTGGTGATGCACGACCTCATTGGCATCTCCGCCGGTTACATCCCTAAGTTTTCGAAAAACTATTTGGCTGCTACCGGCAACATCGTTGAGGCCATCACCTTATATATTGATGAAGTGCGCCAAGGCACCTTCCCCGGACCAGAGCAGGTATTTCAATAATGCAGATCGCCAAAACCGCAAGTGAACTCAAAGCGCAAATCAAACAATGGCGCCAACAGGGGCTAACCATTGGCTTCGTGCCGACCATGGGCAACCTGCATCAAGGCCACGCCTCCTTGGTTGAAGTGGCGAAGCAAAAAGCCGACAAAGTGGTGGTCAGTATTTTCGTCAACCCCATGCAATTTGACAACCCGGATGATCTCGCCATCTACCCTCGTACCATTGATGACGATTGTGAGGTATTAACCGCCCTAGGCAGTGATTTGTTGTTCCTACCGACGCCGGAGATTGTTTATCCCAATGGTCTTGAAGGCAGAACGTTTGTTGAAGTGCCAAAGCTGTGCGACATGTTTTGTGGCGCCAGCCGTCCGGGGCACTTTCGTGGCGTCACCACGGTCGTCAACAAACTGTTTAACCTGGTAGAACCTGACTTGGCTGTGTTTGGCGAAAAAGACTTCCAGCAGCTGCTGATCATTCGCCGTATGGTTGAAGACTTGTTCATCAACGTTGAGATCATCGGCGCGCCGACCAAGCGTGAGCCTAGCGGCCTTGCCATGAGTTCGCGCAACAATTATTTGACCGATGAGCAGCGCACTGGCCAAGCACCAATCATTTATCGTGCACTTAAGCTTATTCGCGATGAAATCAAAGGCGGCAACCTCCAGTTTAACGCCTTAGAACAAGCGGCCATCGATATGATTGACCAAGCCGGACTTAAGTCAGACTTTATCACTGTCTTAAACGGCCAAACCCTAGAGCCTGCCAAAGAGCAAGATCGCTCGATTGTGATTTTAGCGGCGGCGTTTTTAGGCAAAGCCCGACTTATCGACAACCTCTATTTTGAGTATTAACAGGCTAAACGCTCAGAGCGGCTGCGCCGCTCTGAGCTTTTTTCGTCGATTGACCTTGTGATATTAATCTCTGTCTGCCGGGTGATTCACGCCATCATAGGTCGGTATGCCTTCAATTTTGAGCGGGTTAATCCCCTCAAGACAAGCGACGTTAAAGCCATATAGATGCGGGTTGGAACGACGTTGATGGTGAGTATAGATACCACAGTTAGCGCAAAAATAATGCTGAGCAGTTTTGGTGTTGAATTGATACAGCTTGAGCGCCTCATGGCCCGCAACAATATGAATGCCAGATAACGGCACCGACGCCGCTATTGCCCCTCGTCTACGACATAAGGAGCAATCGCAACGCCTGACATCGATTAATCCATCTGGCAGGTCCAACTCAATTTGTACTGCGCCGCAATGACAAGATGCTCGATGTTTCGGCGCAATCGCGACCCCATCAACGGCTTTTAGATTTATCGACATTTTTGACCCCTTAATACACTTATTGCTCAATTGATACAGAGTTATAATCTAGCGCGGGTTTTCATTCAAGCCACAATCCCATAGACAAAACCCATTTAGCGACGAGCAAACCGCCACAGCCAAATCCTAAAGCCACCATAGAAACAAAATATCCCTTTCCCCCAAGGCACAAAACCGCTAAAATAGCCGTCTTTTTTTAGGCGATTTTTCGAGCAGTAGATGAGTAAAAAGTTACATATCAAAACTTGGGGCTGTCAGATGAACGAGTATGACTCGCAGAAGATGGCAGATCTATTGGATTCAACTCAAGGTGTCAGCTACACCGAAGAAGCTGAAGAAGCTGATATTATCTTGCTCAACACCTGTTCTATCCGCGAAAAAGCACAGGAAAAAGTGTTTCATCAGTTAGGTCGTTGGAAAGAGCTTAAAGACAAGAAACCCGATTTGGTGATCGGTGTCGGTGGCTGTGTTGCCTCGCAAGAAGGTGAGTTTATTCGTAAGCGCGCCCCTTATGTCGATATCGTATTCGGTCCGCAAACACTGCACCGTTTGCCTGAGATGATCAAACAGGTCAGTGAAAACAATGAGTCGGTAGTAGACATTTCTTTCCCAGAGATTGAAAAGTTTGACCGTTTGCCGGAGCCTCGCGCCGAAGGCCCAACCGCCTTCGTTTCTATCATGGAAGGTTGCAGCAAATACTGTACATTCTGTGTTGTACCTTATACCCGAGGTGAAGAAGTCAGCCGCCCGGTAGATGACGTGATTGTCGAAATCGCCCAATTGGCGGCACAAGGCGTGCGCGAAGTGAACCTGTTAGGTCAAAACGTCAACGCCTATCGCGGCGCAACTCACGATGGTGAAATTTGTCATTTCTCTGAGCTTTTGCGTATCGTTGCTTCAATCGATGGTATTGACCGAATTCGTTATACCACCTCGCACCCGGTAGAGTTTACCAAAGACATTATCGAAGCCTACGCCGACGTACCTGAGTTGGTCAACCACTTGCACTTGCCGGTCCAATCAGGCTCAGATCGCATTCTTAATCAGATGAAACGCGGCCATATGGCGATTGAATACAAATCAACCATTCGCGCGCTCAGAAAAGTTCGCCCCAACATTAGCATGTCCTCTGACTTTATCATCGGCTTCCCGGGTGAGACTGATGAAGATTTTGAACAAACCATGAATCTAATCAACGACATCGGCTTTGATCACAGCTTTAGTTTTATCTACAGCGCCAGACCGGGCACGCCTGCTGCCGATCTGCCCGATGACATTGCGATGGAAACCAAAAAGCAACGCTTGGCGATTTTGCAAAACCGCATCACTCAGCAGGCAATGCAGATCAGTCGTCAAATGCTCGGTACCGAGCAACGCATTTTGGTTGAAGGTCCGTCAAAGAAAAACCCGATGGAATTGCGCGGACGCACCGAAAACAACCGCGTCGTCAACTTTGAAGGCCCACATACCCTCATTGGTAAATTTGCCGATGTCAACATCGTCGATGTTTACCCCAACTCTTTACGTGGCGAGTTTGTCCGTGGTGAAGATGAAATGAACCTTCGTCAAGATACCACGCCTGCCAGCATCTTATCGGCTAAGCCATCTGACAAAGCCGACGACCTTGGGGTCGTTCAGGTGTCGATGTAACCGCCATAAACCAAAACGGAACCTGCATTTTTGAGCAACCAACTAAAACGCCGTAAATTTGTTTTAGAGCCGGAAGATAACGACCGGCTCGCCAACCTCTGTGGCCCTTTTGACGAAAACCTCAAACAAATCGAAGCACGCTTAGGCGTGGAGATCACCTACCACGGCAACGAGTTTGGCGTAATGGGCAAAGTCACCTCGTCGAACGCGGCCGTCAACATCATCAAAGATTTGTACGTTGAGACCCAAACCGTTAAAGGTCAAATCAAAGATGTCACCCCTGAACAGGTGCATCTGGCCATTGCGGCCGCCAAAGCCCTTGAGCAAGACGAAGACTTAGAGCATGTCGATAAGCACTTGATGATCAAAACCAAACGCGGCGTGGTCAAACCCCGCAATGACAATCAAGCGCAGTATGTCGCCAACATGCTCACTCATGACATTACCTTTGGTGTTGGCCCAGCCGGTACAGGTAAAACCTACCTCGCCGTTGCCTGTGCCGTCGATGCATTGGAGCGTCAGGAAATTCGCCGAATTCTGTTGACTCGTCCAGCAGTAGAAGCGGGCGAAAAGCTCGGCTTTTTACCGGGCGACTTGAGTCAAAAGGTAGACCCTTATCTGCGCCCACTGTACGACGCCCTATTTGAAATGCTGGGTTTTGAAAAGGTCGAAAAACTCATCGACAGAAGTGTCATTGAGATTGCGCCATTGGCCTACATGCGTGGCCGCACCTTAAACGACGCCTATGTCATTTTGGATGAAAGCCAAAACACCACTGTCGAACAAATGAAAATGTTCCTCACTCGTATCGGCTTTAATTCACGGGCAGTGATCACCGGTGACATCACTCAGGTAGACTTACCCCGCGGGCAGAAATCCGGTTTGCGTCACGTGATTGAAGTATTGGGCGATGTCGATGAGATCAGCTTCAATTTCTTCCAGTCAAAAGACGTAGTGCGCCACCCGGTGGTGCAACGCATTGTTGAAGCCTACGAAAAGCATGACGCCAAAGAGCGTAAGCAAGAACAGCGCGATAAACAAGCCGCCAAAGATGCACAAGAGGCCAAACTCAAAAGCATCGATGCCACCATCAAAGCAGGTTGAGCATGGCCATGAACGCTACTGTTGATCTCCAACTTGCCTGCGCTGCCGCCGACCTCCCACAACACACTCAGTTTGAGTTGTGGGTCGAGGCAGCGCTTGCAGGCCGCAAAACCGATGCCGAGCTAAGCATTCGAATCGTCGATACACAAGAGAGCCAAGCGCTCAACAGTCAGTATCGAAATAAAGATAAACCCACCAATGTTTTGTCTTTTCCATTTACCGCGCCGCCGGGGATTGAAATCAACCTGTTGGGTGATTTGGTGATCTGCGCTGAGGTTGTCGCACTCGAAGCCAAGGCGCAAAATAAACCCCTTGAAGCCCACTGGGCTCACATGGTCATTCACGGCTGCTTGCATCTTTTGGGTTTCGATCATATAACTAATGAAGAAGCCGAAGAAATGGAAGGATTAGAGGTCGAGATCTTAAAAAATTTGGGATATGATGACCCCTATCAGTGCCACTGATCATGCGCCGTTAACTCGGCGCTTTTTGGCAATATACCCTTAGATTCTTTTACAGGATAATCAACAAACAAATGAGCGACGAGAAACCTCAGTCGAGCAACGGTTCTCCCACTAAAAGTTGGTTCAGCAAGTTGAGCCAGCTGTTTGCAGGAGAACCGCAAAATCGAGATCAATTGGTCGAGGTCATCCAAGATGCCGGTGAGCGCGAGCTGATAGACCCACAAACCAAAGAAATGATCGAAGGCGTTTTGGAAGTATCCGAAATGCGAGTGAGGGACATCATGATCCCACGTTCACAAATGGTCACCATCGACATCAATCAATCGGTAGAAGAATACCTACCCATTGTCGTTGAATCCGCCCACTCCCGTTTTCCCGTTATCAACGAAGACAAAGATCACGTCGAAGGCATTTTACTGGCCAAAGATCTGCTGCCTTTTGCTTTTGGTCAGGCAGCTCTAGAGTTCACCTTAAAAGACATTATTCGCCGTGCGTTTATCGTGCCTGAAGGTAAGCGCGTAGATAACCTGTTACGTGAGTTTCGTGAAGAAAGATATCACATGGCCATCGTGGTCGATGAGTATGGCGGCGTTTCAGGCTTGGTGACCATCGAAGATATTCTTGAGTTGATCGTCGGCGAAATTGAAGATGAAACCGACGAAGAAGTCATTATTGACGATATCCGCCAAGTTGGTAAGCGCTTATATACTCTACAAGCACTCACCCCGGTTGAAGATTTTAACCGCTTTTTTGATGCCGCCTTCAATGAAGATGAAGCCGACACGATGGGCGGGGTGATCCAACACGCCTTTGGCCATATTCCAACCCGTGGTGAAACCATTGAGCTACAAGGCTTTACCTTTAAAATTCTCAACGCCGACAATCGTCGTATCCAGCAAATTCAGCTGACCACGCCGAAAAAAGCCAAAGCCAAGGCAGAAATGGCCGACCAGTGATGTTGACGTGGTACTCAAAGTGCCCGACGTGGATGCGCCGGGCTTTGTTGCTATTGGCAGGTGCGACCAACTATTTCGCTTACGCTCCCTATCACCTTGCCATCATTCCATTTTTAACCTTACCATTGTTGCTGCTTGAGCTGACCGCGCAAACACGTAAACGCGATAGTTTTGCCACCGGCTTTTGCTATGGTCTAGGTTGGTTTGGTGCCGGAATAAGCTGGGTGCATGTCAGTATCGATACCTTTGGTGGCCTGCCGATAATTGCCTCTATCGCACTGATGAGCCTGTTGGCGGCGTATTTGGCAATATACCCTGCCCTTGCTGCGCTAATTTGTCACAAACTCTCGCCAAAAGGCCACAGGCTATGGTTAAGCTTCCCAATTGCTTGGCTTATCACAGAACACCTCAGAGGCGTTGTGTTAACTGGCTTTCCGTGGCTGTCTATCGGCTATACCCAACTCGATACGGTATTATCAGGGCTAGCTCCATTGGTTGGAGAAGTGGGCATCAGTTTTGCGATGTGTCTGATGGCCGTCATGCTCATGCAACTGCTCAAACATCAGCATGGTAGTCTCTCTGGCGCCGTCACCGCACTGGTTGTTTTGACCAGCTGGGGATTGCAAACGGTCAACTGGACAGAGCCCACCGGACAAAACCGTAAGGTCACCTTAGTACAAGGCAACATTAAACAAGAGCTGAAATGGGCACCGGAAAACGATTGGCCAACACTACTGAAGTATATGGATATGTCACGGCCCTACTACGCCGATTCCGACCTCATCATTTGGCCTGAGGCGGCCATGCCAATGTTAGAGTTATCGGCAACGGAAGACCTCGCCCACTTAGATAAAGCGCTGGCGATGAACGGCACCGCGCTTATTACCGGCATTATCGACTACCAACTGCAAAGCAAACGCATTTACAACGCGCTCATTGGCCTTGGGATCAAAACCCGAGGTGATACCAGTGGACAATACTTTTACCCTCATAGCAACCGCTATTATAAGCATCACTTATTGCCTATTGGCGAGTTCGTACCGTTCCAAGAGGTCTTAAGGCCCATTGCCCCACTATTTGACCTACCAATGTCCTCGTTTACCCGAGGCAACTTGGTACAGCCAAACTTAACGGCCAACGGTTTGAATTTAATGCCCGCCATCTGCTATGAGATCATCTTTGCCGAACAGCTCAGACAAAACATGCACTCAGATACGGATCTCATCCTGACCGTTAGCAATGATGCTTGGTTTGGTACCAGCGCAGGTCCCCATCAACATATGCAGATCGCGCAAATGCGCGCGCTGGAGTTTGGCCGCCCAGTATTAAGAGCCACCAATAACGGCATTACCGCCATCACCGACGAAAAAGGGCAGATCACCGCCCAACTACCGCAATTTGAAGATGGTGTATTGAAGCAATCAGTCAAACTTGTCACCGGCTTAACCCCTTATGTTAAGTTTGGTAACTGGCCTTTGTGGCTGCTGTCGTTTTTTGGACTAATCGCCTTAGTGATTGAACGCTCACAAGCATCAAAGCCGCAATTGCAAAAACCGGCTTGAAACAAAGTATCATTGACGCATATGCAAGAGCGCCGCTAAGTTAGCGGCGCTCCAGTACGATAAATCCGATAGATGATGATTAAAGCTTATTGACCTGAACAGAGCCGCCTGAGGTTTTCAATACCAGCTTAGGGCCGCCACCGTTGATGCTGCCAACAATTGACTTCTTGTCGATATCACCATTGACATCAAACTCGCTGCGAACGCGACCACCGCTGGTTCTGGCGGTCAAATCGACGGCAATGTTTTCCACCAAATAAGCGGTAATTGAGCCGCCAGAGGTGGTCAGCTTGCTGTCACCGGTAGGTTGTTTGCTGATCCGTGCTGAGATAGAGCCACCTGAAGTGTGCGCTTTAATCGTACCGGTCACTTTGTCCACATTGATTGAACCACCCGAGGTGTGAACATCGACCAAACCGTCGATTTGGCCCAAAGCAATTGAGCCGCCCGAGGTATGGGCATTAACATTACCGTTTAAGTCTTTGACCTTGATTGAGCCGCCGGCAGTCTCAACGTCGATATTGTAGTTCATCGGCACGGTCACGCGGTAATGAACACGGACGTTATTGTTGCCCCAAAAACCCCGCTTTTGATTTTTGCGCTCGCCAGTCACGGTAACGTCGCTGCCACTGGCGTCGAATTTGACCTTGAAGTTGTCTTCATCATCGCTATCGTCACCATCGACTTCAATGACCACTTTAACCACATTGTCGCCGTGAGAATCCACGCGAATCGAACCTGCGTTGGTTTCTAACTTCAATTTACCGCCTTGGCTGACATCAAAGCTTTTTTCAATTGTTTTGGCATCCACCGGGTTTGCAAAAAGTGTCAATGCCAAAGTTGCCAATCCTGCCAATTTCATCGTGTAGTTCATACTCATTGTGCTCCATTGCATTATTAATCGGGTTAATTGCTTGGTTTGACGTCACAAACGTTGATAAGGTTTAAAGCCAATAAAAAAATATTTGAAAAATTTTACCTGCGTTAGATCCAATGTTTTTCTAAACTGAAAGTTACAAGACAAACTATGGCAAATTTAAGCCAGTTGAACGACAAATGATTTACACCACCCAAAAAAAACACCATACTGAGCAAAATGGCGCAGCCCTCTCCCCGTGGGCCTTGCGCTGGTTTGGATACAGATGACGAATGTGTCTTAAGGAGTAACTATGGAAGCCTTTATCAACAACATATCCAGCTTCCCTACCGCCATCTTTACCACCTTCAACATTGTGGTACTGGGTTATTGGCTTTTGGTGATCATTGGCTTTGCCGAATTGGACCTGTTGGATCTTGACCTTGATTTAGATGCCGATGGTGTCGAAGGTAGTGAAGCCTCGATACTCAATACCATCTTGAACTTTTTTGGTCTGACCGGCGCCCCCGCTACCGTGGTCTTGACCGTGCTCTCTTTGGCTGGCTTTGTCATTAGCTATTATGCCGTGCATTTTGGCCTGTTGTTCACCAGCAGCTTCGCATTGAAGGCATTGAGCGGCAGTGCCATATTGTTAGTCAGTTTCCTGCTTGCACTACCACTTAGCGGCATAGCCATCAAACCACTAAAAGGCTTTTTCACCCGAATTGACGCTCAAGCGGCAGAAAAGTCGATGTTAGGTGTATCCTGCATCGTCCGTTCGTCCATAGTAGATAGCGACTTTGGTGAGGCCCATTGCAGCATCGACGGCGCCAGTTTGATCATCAAAGTTCGCAGCAAAGATGAGACCTTTAAACAAGGTGATAGCGTGGTCATTATTGAGCATGATAAGGCACTCAATATTTATCACGTGGTCTCTAGCGATAAATTCAATTATTAACTCGATTTGAGGAAGACAATCATGGAAATCATAGAGTCATTGGGACCTGTCATCTATATCGGCGGTTTCATTCTGCTGGTGGTTATAGGCTTGGGACTACTCATCGCCTCTTTTTATAAGAAAATCACCCAAGGTCATGCGTTGATCGTCAACAACATGGGCAAAGAGCCTAAAGTCAGTTTTACCGGCGCCATCGTCTTACCGGTTGTGCACAAAATGGAAGTGATGAAGATCTCTCTCATCACCTTGGAGATTGACCGTCGTGGCAAAGATGGCCTTATCTGTCAAGACAACCTAAGGGCCGATATCACTGTCGCTTTCTACCTCAGAGTCAACGAAACCGCCGCAGACGTGCTTAAAGTGGCCAAATGTGTCGGTGTAGAACGCGCCTCAGACAAAGATGCGGTCAATGAGCTATTCAATGCCAAATTCTCTGAAGCATTAAAAACCGTCGGTAAAAAAATGCCGTTTTTAGACTTGTTCGAAAATCGTCTGGGCTTTCGTGAAAAAATCATTCAAGTCATTGGTGACGACCTAAACGGTTATGTGCTTGAAGACGTCGCTATCGATTACCTTGAACAAACCCCTAAATCACAGCTTGATCCGAACAATATGCTCGACTCAGAGGGTATTCGTCGTATCACCGAGGTTACCGCCCAGCAAAACATCGTTACCAATCAGTTAGAGCAAGACGAAAAGCTGGCGATCACCAAGAAAAACACCGAAGCCAAAGAAGCGTTGTTGGCACTTGAGCGCCAACAGGCCGATGCCGAAGCCAAACAGCAACGCGAAATTGAAACCGTCAAAGCGCGGGAAAAAGCCGAAACCGAGAAGATCCAACACGAAGAACGTCTGCGTGCCGAGCAAGCCCGCATCGAGACCGATGAGTCGTTAGAAATTCGCGAACAAAACAAACTGCGTCAAATTGAAGTTGCCGAGAAAAACCGTCAACGAGCCGTCGCGATTGAAGAAGAGAAAGTTCTACGCGCTAAAGAGTTAGAGGCGGTCAACCGTCAGCGCGACGTAGAGCTTGAGCAGATCAACAAAGAAAAAGCCCTTGAAGAAGAACGTAAAATTATTGCCCATACGGTTTCTGAACGTATCGCGGTTGATAAAAAAGTAGCCGAAGAAGAAGAACGCATCAAAGAGTTGCGTGAAGTTTGTGAGGCCGACCGTAGAAAACAAGTGCAAATTCTTGAAGCCGAAGCGCAGGCCGAGCAGAAGAAAATCGAACAGATCAAGCTGGCCGAAGCCGATGAGCAAAAAGCCCATCATAAATCAAAAGAGATCAATATGATGGCTCAGGCCGAACTAGAAGCCGCCGCTAAAGATGCCGAAGCCCGTAAAAAACGTGCCGAAGGGCTACAGGCAGAACAGGCAGCTTCAGGTCTTGCCGAAGCCAAAGTGCAAGAAGCCCGTGCCCTTGCCATGGAAAAAGAAGGCTTTGCCGAGGCCAATGTCCTAGCAGCTAAAGCTGAGGTCATTGAAAAACGCGGTATGGCAGAAGCGAAGGTGATTGAGGAGAAAATGGCAGCTGAGGCTAAAGGTGCCGAGCAGGTCGGTCTGGCCGAAGCCAAAGTGGCCCGTGAAAAACTGGCCGCCGAAGCGCAAGGCAGTGAAGAAAAAGGACTGGCAGAAGCGAAAGTGGTTAAAGAGAAGGCCTTGGCAGAAGCTGCCGGCTTGATTGAAAAATTCGCCGCGATGAACAACATGAGCGCTGAGGCCCGTGAGTTTGAAGAGTTCAAGATGAACTTAGAAGCCCACATCAAAGAGGCTATGGCCAACATCGAAGCCAACAAACACATCAGCGCCGACCAAGCGCAAGTGTTGGCCAAAGCGTTGGAGCACGCCAACATTGATATCGTTGGCGGTCAAGGCGACTACTTTGACAAGTTGGCCAAAGGCTTAGGCGCTGGTAATGCCTTAAGCGGCTTTTTGGAAAAATCACCGGTAGTGCAATCATTGCTGGAAAAGTTTTTGGCCGGTAACAAAGACGAAACGCCCAAAGACGTCAACTAAGCCGTCAAGGCAGTCAATGCCGGTGAACATCGCCACTGAGGCTTTGAACACCGGCAATAAGACCAACGGTTAATCTGATAAACGCCATGGTCAAAGCCCTATCCGACCAACTGCTATGTATTTGCCTACAGCCAATTAAATCAAAGGATGTCTCGTGAGTGATCAAAGCACACAAGAATTGACACAAAACGCCGTTGCCCAAGGTGGCGCCTATGAGGTATTAAAGGGTCGATTAAACAAATTCGGCGCCCAATTGCAAACCAAAGCCGCAGAGGTTAACGCCGAGCGTCAAGCTGAGTTTGGCAGTACGCAAATGCAGGTATTGGGACGCTTTCGCCTGCGCACCGACAACAATTGCGAAGCCAAAGATCTGGTTTTGGTCGGTGATTATGTCCTGTTTGGCTACAATGCGTTTTTAGGGCTAAGAGCCGAGACCAAAGTCGAAGATGTATTTGGCCTTTATCGACTGGTGGAAAAAGACGGCGAGTATGACGTTGAGGCGATCAAATTCGCCGGCACATTCTTGGCCGACCAACAGTTTCTTGGCGATTTTCGCGAACTGTATGCCTATTACAAAAATACCGCGTTAAGCCAGCTGGTGGTCAAAGACAACAAGTTGTTGGCGTCTTTTCAAATAGGCAACAAACTCAGCGACATTCGCGTTTTTCGCTGGAATATCTCCGCCGACGGCAAAACCATAGAGTACATCGATAACCGTGGTGAGCGAGACATAGCACTACCTCCTAAGTACGACTTTGAGTGGCAACGCTGCCCAAGACAAAGCTACGTTGAGGGCCGCTACCCGCACATCAACATCTTAGATACCTTGTTTGTCGATACCTTACGTGGCGACTTGACCATTAAAATCGAGAACAATACCGAAAGCGGTTTGGGGGTGTTCTCCGAGCCGGTAGACGACCCGAACCAGTCACTGGATGATGCTGAGTTTTATTATGCCGATTTAAACTCTCTGATCTTGCTGAAAATTCGCCCCTATACGGAGCAGGATTGGCGATTTTTAATTTACAACCGCAACAACCAAAGCATTGTTAGGCTTGATGAAATCGAGCATTCGTGCATTCAATTACCCGAAGATCACGGCATTATCTTCCCCGGCGGCTATTACCTTAGCACAGGTGAACACAAACGCTTTGAAGACAGCCTCGAAGGGCTGCGTTACAAACGCCAACTGCGCTCGCCCAACGGCGAAGACGTGCTGTATATCTTTTATCATCCACAGAGTAATGTGGTTGCCTTATATGCCTATAACCTGATCAACAAGACTTTGCAAAACCCGCTGCTCGGTCACGGCTTTGGCTTTTATGAAGACGGTCGGTTGATCATTTTCTACGCCCAACAAGAAGCCACCCGGGTTCACCCGGTGCAAATCTGGCAAACCCCCTACTTTTCCGACAACTTTGCCAGCAAGCAACCGGTCAAACAAAGCTTTTTCGGCAAAATAGGCAATGCCGAGCTGGTGCGCGGGATCTCCGAGCTGTATTCCATCGCCCGTATGGTCGAGCAACAAGATATCTCAAGCAACCACTTCAATGAGCTGAGTAAGGTCTGCCACAAAATTTTCGACACCTATTTCTGGCTCGATTCACCAGAGCTTGGTGAGATTACGACGCTCATTCGCGACATTGCCGCCACCTCTGAGCTGGTACTTGATGAATATGAGAAGGTCGAAAGCATTCGTGCTCAGTCGGCTAAAGCGCTGCAACAGGCACAAAGCAGCCAAAACGACATTATTCGCCAGCTAGACCCGGATGCTTGGCGCAGCCCGGAGCGTTTTGTCGAAGCGCTTGAGTCTATTCGCAACCATCGTGGCCATTTGATGACCATTTGCGAATTGCGCTACATGGATACCGCACGCATTGCCGAACTAGAAGCGCAAATGGTGGAAAAAGAAGGAGAGATAGTCGATAAGACCGTCGCCTTTTTAAGCGATGATGAGGCCCTCGACAGCTATTACCAGCAAATCGACTACATCGCCAATCACTATCAGAGCTGTCAAAACTCACTGGAGATCCAGCAACACCTCGACAGCCTGGGGCAAATGGCCGCCGGGCTGGATCTTTTGTCGGAGCTGATGACCACCTTAAAGGTGCCCGATGCCACCGTACAGACCAAAATCATCGAATCTATCTCAGAGGTTTACGGCAAGCTCAACCAACAAAAGGCCAAGGTAGAACATCAACGTAAAAGCTTTGGTTTAGAAGAAGCCACAGCGCAATTTGGCGCCCAGTTTAAGTTACTCAATCAAAGCATTCAAAACGCCCTTGGTCTGTCCACCACACCGGACAAATGTGACGAGCAGCTCTCGAGGCTGCTGGTACAATTGGAAGAATTGGAAGGTCAATTTAGCGAGCACGACCAATTCTTAGGCGATATTCTGACCAAGCGCGATGAGATCTTCGAAACCTTTGAAAGCCACAAACAGCAGTTACTTGATGCCCGCCAACGCAAGTGCCAAACCCTGTTCGATGCCGCCGAGCGTATCTTACAATCGGTGGCAAGGCGAACCCAAAAGTTCAGCCAAGCCGACCAGCTCAATACCTTTTTTGCTTCCGATGGCCTGATCATCAAACTCAAAGAGTTGACCGCATCACTGCGGGCGCTCGATGACAGCGTTAAAGCCGATGACATTGACGCCAAACTTAAAGGAGCCAAAGAGCAAGCGGTTCGAACCTTAAAAGACAAGTCGGAGATCTTTGAAGCCGGTGGCAATGTTATCAAACTGGGACCTCGCCATAAGTTCAGTGTCAACACCCAAGAGCTTGATCTCACCATTTTACCGCGCAACGGCGTGCAAAACCTGCACCTAATCGGCACCGACTATTATGAAGTGATTGACGATGACAAGCTCAATGCCTTGAAACCGTTTTGGTCAATCACCAGTCCGTCCCAATCTGATACCGTCTATCGCGGTGAGTACCTCGCCTATCAAATCATTGAAGCAGCCAAGCACAACCGCGACGGCCTGAGTCTCAATGCGCTGATGCAGGTGAGCGCCGACGAAAAGGCGCTGCTTGAAATCGCTCGCGAATATGCCGCGCCGCGTTTTAACGAAGGATACGAAAAGGGCATTCACGACCATGATGGTGCCAAGATCTTGATGAAGCTGTTACCGGCCATGGCGAGCGCCGGTAGTTTGCGCTATACCCCAACGGTACGCGGCCTCGCCAGCGTTTACTGGGCAGAGCAGCAAGGACAAAGCCCACAAAAAAACTGGCCGGGCCGAGCACAAAATGCGCTTAAAATTGCCGAGCTGTTCAACGATATCGACGCCCAGCAACAATTAAGTCATGAAATGGCAAGCTACATCAGCGACTACTTTGACCACATCGATTTTGCCCAAAGCCAACAGACTTGCGGGCAAATGGCGCAATACCTGTTGCTGGAGCTAGGTCAGCCAACCGTTGCCTTTGCCACTACAAAATACGCCAAAGCCCTGCTTGAACGTTTTACCCTCGCGCTTAAAACCAAAGACAGCTGGGAAAGCTATCAGGCCGCCCTTGGCAATTTGGCCGGCAATGTGGCCAAGCGCTGGGCACTGAGCAAAAGCTGGCTCAGCGCTTACATCAAGGCCGAAGCACTCACCGAGTTTGAACACTTTGTCGATGAAACCGTCGCCCTGATCAATGGCGGTAACAAAATAAGACGACAGGACAAAGAAGCCGACTTACAACTCAGCGTAGACGAACTGCTCGGCACCCACCCACGTATGCGGCAACAATCTCTAACGATTGTGCTCGATGAGTTTTTGCAGCGCCTTGCCCATCACGCAGAGGTGATCGTCACAGGCTACCAGCAATTTCAGCAAGCAAGACAGGCGGTTATCGACGAACAAAGACAACGCCTGCGGTTAACAGAATTCAAACCTAAACCGCTCACGTCATTTGTCCGCAACCAGTTGATCAACAATGTCTATTTGCCCATCATCGGCGATAACCTCGCCAAACAAATGGGCACTGTCGGCGACACCAAGCGCACCGACTTAATGGGCTTGTTGTTAATGATATCGCCACCGGGTTACGGCAAAACCACCTTGGTCGAATATGTCGCCAATCGTTTGGGTCTTATCTTCATGAAGATAAACTGCCCGACCATAGGCCATGAAGCCACCAGCATCGACCCGAGCAAAGCGGCACACTCAGGTGCCAAGCAGGAGCTGGAAAAACTCAACCTAGCCTTAGAAATGGGTAACAACGTGATGCTATATCTCGATGATATTCAGCACACCAACCCGGAGTTCTTACAGCAGTTTATCCAGCTGTGCGATGGCACCAGACGCATTGAAGGGGTGTGGAAAGGCCGCGCCAAAACCTATGATATGCGCGGTAAGAAATTCTGTATCGTCATGGCGGGCAACCCCTACACCGAATCGGGTGAGGCGTTTAAGATACCCGATATGTTGGCCAACCGTGCCGATATCTATAATTTGGGCGATGTGCTTGGTGACAATCAAAAAGTGTTTGATTTGAGCTACCTCGAAAATGCCCTGACCTCTAACGCTTTGCTCGCGCCATTGGCAACCAGAGACATGAGTGACGTCTATAAGCTGGTAGAAATGGCCCGTGGCGGGAATGTCGCAACAACCGACCTAAACCACCAGTACAGCGGTGCAGAGCTTAAAGAGATCGTCGATGTATTGAAAAAGCAGTTTGTGATCCAGCAAGTGGTGGCCAAGGTCAACGCCCAATACATCGCCTCGAGCGCGCAAAACGACCAATATCGCACCGAGCCGCCGTTTAAATTGCAAGGCTCTTACCGCAACATGAACAAAATGGCAGAAAAGGTCTCAGCGGTAATGAGTGATGACGAACTGATGCAAATGGTGGCAGATCACTATGTTGGTGAAGCGCAGCTACTGACCACAGGCGCAGAAGAAAACCTGCTCAAACTGGCTCAGTTGCGCGGCAACATGACAACGGCCGAGCAGCAGCGCTGGGAAAAAATTAAAGCCGACTATCTGCGCAATAAATCCTTAGGTGGTGACAACACCGATACCGGTAGTCAAATTGTGCTAAAACTGCATGATATGGTCGATACCCTAAGCGCC
This sequence comes from Alteromonadaceae bacterium, assembly GCA_041583135.1. Classification (GTDB taxonomy): domain Bacteria; phylum Pseudomonadota; class Gammaproteobacteria; order Enterobacterales; family Alteromonadaceae; genus JABSOG01. The sequence goes on from JBFHGJ010000082.1 coordinate 24,748, forward strand.
TTAAAGACACTGGCAACAACCAAACCCGAGCCAGACACATCAAGCAAAGGTTATGAACAATTGATGCCACTCATCGCCCTATTGGAACGCTCCCATGGCGATCTTGCGCAATTAGGTGAACGCCTTGCCAGTTTGGCCGCCGAGGTCAATACTTTGAAAATGCCTGCTGCACCAACACCTGCTACGCAACAGCCGGTGGTAACCGAAGTGCTGCCGGATATGGATAGGTTATTGGATGAAATGAAGTCGGCGCTCAAGGCGGCAACGGCAGATTTGGCCCAAAATCTACAGCAGCAAAGTGGCACCTTGAATAAATACCAAGCGGCCGCAAAGTCGCTGGCTCAAGAAAAAAATCATGACAACAAGTGATGGGAGAGATTAACGATGAAATGTACCAGTTGTAATGTCGGAAACCTAGTTCCGGGCTATCTTGATAACCTGTTTCCTTCACATCAGTGTAATCATTGTGGCGGGCATTTTATCATGCTCAACGATTATCTGCACTGGCGCGAACATGTTGATGTCGATGCCTTGATAGCACACGATGATGTCACCATCACCGAGCTTGACGATATCAGTGATACCAAAAAAGCACTGCTGTGCCCGGTCACCGGCACCATTATGCTGAAATACCGCATTTCCAAAGACAGTAGCCATCGGGTTGACTTAAGTCCAAGCATCAATGGTATCTGGCTAGATAAAGGTGAATGGGATCTGATCAAAGCAGCAGGTCTTGCCGATAGCCTCAACAAGATCTTTACCGCACCGTTTCAGCGCAAGATACGCGAACAAACCGCCGCAGCCACATTAGAGGCAAGCTATCGTGACCAATTTGGTGATGACGATTATGAAAAGCTCAAAGAAATACGCACATGGTTAGATGACAGGCAACACCGCAGCCTTATGGTTGCGTATCTGGCTGCCAAAGACCCCTACTCGGCCAGCAGATAAATTGCTAGGTGCGCTTGATGTAACTAACTTGAGCTTCACGTAAGGAAGGGCCGTAGAGCACAGCTATTTTCATCGCTAACTGCCCCAAATTTGTTTGCTTTAGGCGACTAAAGCGGCGCAAATTTGGATTGTTATCGAAGAAAATATCAGCACTCTCCCGCTTTTCAAAA
>JBFHGJ010000083.1:0-25596 GCA_041583135.1 Alteromonadaceae bacterium
CTCGAAAAAGAGAGTATAAGATCAAGAACGGAGATCTGCGTCAAGGAATTTATCGCTAGGTGATGTTCAATTGTTCATCACATCGTCAGTTTGACTGTTTTTTGTCCCTCTGGTTATTTCGATTTAAGTGCGGAATGACAGGTGTGAAACATATTTGTGTCAGTATATTCACAAAAGAATTTCGCACCCTCCATAACGTGCAAAGCATCACCAAAACTTGAATTTCGTATAATATGGTCAAAATCCAAAATTTTAATGTAACTGACTATTGATTTGGTATACATATTTCTTCTCCAAAATACCGAAATGGTCCACTCTCCACGTGGACCATTTCGGAGCATAGTGTTAATTATCTGCTAGGAGGACTGCGAAAATGTGAACAGACATTTTGCCACTCGCCTCGTACAAATCGAACATACGCTCTTACATGAACCGATTTTACGGCATAAAAAAGTTTGGACTTCATAGCGAAGCTCCTCTAATTTAATGGAATTAAAGGAGGCTTTGACTTAGTTACATTTCTAGTGTAATTTTACACTTGTCTATAGAAATTAACTATCGAGACCACCTCCTTTGGTGTCTTGGTCTAGTTATTTCAGGGCTGGGAATTGGCGTTCCCAGTCCGCCCTATTTAAACTTCAAAGCTTTCACGTTTTAGCCTTTATCGAATAAGGCCTTATCTTTGCAATAATTGCGTCTAACTCCTCCTCTGTTAAGTCGGTTGGTAAATTACTTACCTTTACGATCAAACTTCCTCCTCTTATTGGGCACGGTAGTTCAATCGTATTGGCAATCTGTACAGGCTGTTCTTCTGTCTTTGCTGAAGTTAAAGCCGATTTTGTTTGTTGCTCACCAAGTTTTACGTATCGGATATAGTCCTTATAAGTCTGCGTGATCCTACTTTTATATGTATTTACTGTATCAGCTGAAATGTCCTCTTCCAGTCGCTCTTGAAAGTCTTGCATTACAGCTGGAATGTCAAGCTCGTGAATACTTGTTCTTTCATATGGGCTGTCTTCGAACACTCTTCTAATTGCTGTTTTGCGAGTTCTTGCGGTGTGGAATTTCATGGTTCCTTTGTCCGAAGACGTTTGCAAGAAATCGATCAGATCTTTATATGTTTCCATAGAAGCCCCGCCGTTTATTTTCTCATTATGGCTATTCTATAGATTAAATATATCAACATCGATCCGATCCGGTCAAGTGATATTTGATCAAAAATATCACTAAAATATCATTTGGATCGAAAATAACACGGTTTTATTGGCTTCCGGGTCGATCCTGGTGATGATATATTTGATATTTATATGATCCCTGTAGTTATTTTAACTATATATTCGGGGTTTTTAAAAGGATTTTATATCTAGGATCGATCCTATGGTGATATGGGGATCTTGGGATATCACTATAGAACGCATTTATTGCCAGCGAAAGGCAAAAAGAGGGGAGTCCACTTCCGTGACGTCACATTTGCGATCTTCATAAATAGCGTAGACAAAAATGACTACGCTTTACTTTTTTATTTTCCTCTTTAAATTGCGAAGTAATCTTGGTGTGTCAATTGAAAATATCATGCCTTTATATGGTTTAACTTTTACGATGTTCCCAATAAGAGATTCTTCATCTGTATCTGAATTTTGAGTTTCTGGATTTACGTCTACAGCTTGTAATTCTTCGTATTTTCTAACTGATAATTGAAGAGCTTCAATGTGCGCATTTTTACTTTCAACTAAAGACTGTGCCAACAAAAGTTGAGATTTTAGATGGTAGATGTTTGCTTCAAGTTGCATTAAGGAAATATCTTTATTAATGCCTTGAGATTCATATTGAATTGGTAGAGCCAAATAAGATGATAAAGCGTCTCTTATAACTCCAAGCGCCTGTTCTTTGTTTTTTGGTTCCACCGTAAAGATTGTTGAGTTGCCAGTGTTATCAATACCAGTGTTAACTTCCGTTCCTAAATCGGCCATGAACTGGCTGAAATAAATAAGATATTGTTCACAAGAAGCCGAGACATGCTCAGGGAAGTTAAATTCTAAAGTGATTTTACCTGATTCCAATCTAATGAGTTTTTCGATATTTTGATGGAGATCGTTAAAAGTGTTTTCTGCGTGTTCGGTTAGTTGTTTAATGGTGCCAATATTTTCTGGAACTTCAAACTCAAAGCCGAAGCCATTGATAATGTAATCATCGTTAAATCCATCTCCTTCAAAATGAGAAAGGCTTTCACATTGGTCCGTTACTCGTTTGAGGGCTTGAGAGTATTGATTCATCGAATATGGTTTATTCCATTCTTCAGCTGAATCACAGAAGATAATATTTACTCGAACAAGTTCATTTTCTTCTGTATATGGTTTCCAATTGCATAATGTCAGCTGAAATCTGAGATTGTCACTTATCTTAACTATGAAGCTTAGCTTTACAAAAAAATTGAAAATGGCTTGGACACTGAGATTTGATAGTAACTCAAAATCTTCAGGCTCATGTAACTCTCCCCAAAGATACCTGTTATTTTCGTCGTCAACGTACATTGCATGTGAATTGGTCTTCTTGCCGTTTATTAGTAGGATTAAATTTTTCTTATCGTCAGTTTCGTATAATTCAAACATGATGTGGCTCTCAAATTCCCATTTGTTGTTTAAATTTTAGCAAACTCTGGGGAAAGTCTTCCCCTCGCTACAACCGCTTCGCGTTTTCCGCTACCCCATCAAGCGGGGATACCCCGCAACGCCCCGACTTCTTACAAGATCAAAAGACAGCGGTCTTGTCCGCTCAAAATCAAGAATAATGACGGTTTCCACCCGAGACGGGCTTGCGCCCTGGTGGACCCTCCGTAATTTTTCTTGATTTTTTCACCACCGCCTTAGTCGCCCTAGTCGGCAGGGGTAAATGCGCAGCGCAAAAAGACGCGCTCGATTAACCCCAACACCGAATTTTTTGGAGACGAAAAGATGAACATAACAGCTCAGAATATTGATAGAGACTTTCAAGTTTATGTAGCTGATTTAGCTGCTTACAATGCCGGTAAACTGCATGGCATTTGGATTGATGCTTTAGATGACCTTGATGATATCCAGCAGCAAATTGACGTTATGTTGAAAAACTCTCCAATAGGCTTTGCTGAAGAGTACGTATTTCACGACTACCGAGGTTTTGAAGGTTGTAGTGTTTACCAATATGAGGGGATAGAGTCGGTTCATGAAAAGGCTGTTTTCATAGACAGACATGGTGAACTCGGTGCGCGTCTACTGGCTCACATGGCTGATGATTATGAAGCCGCTGCCAATATGTTGGAAGATAACTACAACGGTGAATATAAATCTCTGGAAGATTTTGCCTGGGAGCTTACTCGGGATACAAGCGAAGTTCCTGAACATCTTGAACCTTATATCGACTATGAAAAAATGGCTCGTGATATGGATATGAGCGGTGATATTTTCACTATTAGTGTGCTTACTGGCGAGGTTCATGTTTTTTGGAATCACTAATATCTATAGAAAGACCGGCAATTGCTGGTCTTTCCAAAATCTGTTTATTACTTTGAATCTTGTCTCGTGCTTCTTCGGTTTCTATTGCTTATGTGCTTTCTCTTGAGCATTTTATGTTCGAAATAGATATCCATCATGGGTTTTGCAAACATTCCGAAAATGACCGTGTATATAGCTATCTGTCCCAAAAGGTCATTGCCATATTTATTGGACAAGAATGAAAAGCCCCAAATAGGCAGAAAAATAATTGTTGCCAAAATAGTGAGGGTAGGAAACCAGCATTTTACAAGGCTTGCTTTAAATATTTCATCCCTAGCAACAAACTTTGCGAATTGAATTCTAAACCATTTACCGTGTTTGTTATTTTGCTTTTTTGCTACCTTAGCTTTTTTTGCTTTAAACCATTTTTTCATCGGCTTCTCCATGCAATCGGTTGATAAAAAGCGGCATTTTAGCACCTTAATTGGCCCGAAAGCATGCCCTCTATAGTCTTAATTCCAGTTTTGAGTCCATAATCGGGTATTTTTATTTTCAAATTGCGTTTTCAATAATATGTACTATCATCCTGTCAACCTTCCTAGGACAAATTGCTAAAGGACACGGCACCGGAAGCGCAATGCTTGTCGCTTGCAAAATTGCAGCGATTAATCGAACAATAAAAACATGGTCTAAACATATGAAAAATTCATTGCTAGCTTTTGCCGTATTGCTTGCGGCAACTATACTGCAACCTCGTGCTTATGCCAGTTGCTTACCTTCTACAGTCACGGTATATGACGAAAACCTTCAACCTGTTCAGGTTGATCCTTATATACTTGAGCGCAACAGTCTATTCAAAGGCCGTTTAACGGTTGATGAGAAGGGCGTTGCATCATTTTCGGCGTCTAGTTCGGATGGCATAAATCCTTGTTGGAACGATGCTCCTACCTCCCTATTGCCGATGGATAAGTCGGTCACTACCAGTATTAATACTCCCGTTAATATCAATGTTCTTCTTGATGAAAACAAAGAAGATAATGACGCTGTAGAACTGGTTGGCTTGGTTAATGAGCCAGTCTATGGCAAAGCCAACGTAAAAAAAAGAAAGATGCGTATCCGCTATAAGCCAAACAAAGATTGGTGCGGTGTTGATTCTTTTGATTACGAGGTGAGTGATGGCCAGCAGACTATCACTGAACGTGTGACGGTCAATGTTCAATGTACGGTGGCCGAACAACCAATTGACGAACAAACGCCACTGGCTGGTAGCAATCAAGCTCGATATGATGCAAAAGTTTTCGATGTCGATGGTGACGGCCTAAACGATGTATTTGTTGTTACAAATTATGCTTCTCGCATCAAAGACTTTTATCTCAGACAATTACCTGGTTCTAAATTCCAACTGGTTACAAACCCAACCGCAACTCAGATTCACTTTGCCAATTTCTATCCTACGACCGATATAGCCGTGATAAGAGAAGACTATAATGCCGATGGTATGCTGGATATGTTGGTCACCAATATCGAAGAATATATCTGGGGAGCCAGTGAATACCTGATCATTGCCAAAAAACGAGATACAACCAAGCTAGGCAAATTAATTGAAATCAATGACAAATTCCGCGCCGTTCGAAATGGTATTGAAGCGATCAACAATCAAACTCCCGGTAACACCAGTTTTTGGACTGACCTTTATAATAACAAAATCAGCTACTGTGCCATCATATATCTGCCTTTCTATTACTGGACTTTTGAAAATGGCTGGCAAATCTATTGGGTACCGGTTCGTATTTGTATGTCAGGGAATGAGTATCTGCGCCGCTATCTCAAGCATTCAGAACATTATGATTATATCGGTTCGATGGCTCGAATGGACTCAAGGTATGGTCTCAACGGTTTCCAAGCTCCAGCAGGTGGTTGGTATGATTCGGCCATGGCTAAGATAATGCCGCAATTGGATCAACGCCAAATCCTTAGAACGGCAAGAACTGTGCGTAATGGTGTTCAAATCTGGCGCACAGGATCAGTTGCCGCTACCGCAATTTTGATTGCTGATGACGCGACGGTTGTCGGTGTGCTGGATGATGTCGCTTTAATAGCCACCGTAACCAGTATTGGCGTGTCTTTTATCGCTTTAGAGGTTTTGGATTACTATATTGCGGAGATGGAAGCGAATGTCGATAACGATGATGTTGGTGAAGAGTCTCAGGGCAGCACCGGCGCTGGTACATTTACCATCCCCGGACATTGTGATCCGAAAAAACCGGGGCAAATAATGGCACCAGACAGCGAAAGTGGTACTTCAGGCAATTTAAACAAGAATCTTAAAAGTACAGGTTGTTGGTGTGAAGGGGCCGATGTTACAGGTGCAGCGCACCACATTATTCCCAAAAAAGCCGGTGATGAAATAGGTGAAGAGTTACGGCAGTGTTTGGTCAATAAACGTGGTATAAACATTGATTCCGCGGTCAATGGCGTTTGCTTGCCCACGAAAAAAACGGAGCAGTCCGATGCTATACGGCATAGTGGGAACGAAGGAAAGTTACATGGTAAGGCAAGGTTAAAAGAGCTGCTAGACTTATGTAACGATAACAGTATGAGTAACGACGAGTTTGCCGATCTGCTTAGAGATATTGCAGAAGGGTATACCAAAGGAATTGTACTTCCTTAAACAATAATAAACATAGAGCCCGGCAGAAGTAGCTGCCGGGTGAAGTACTTGGAGTCAAAATAAATGAAATACCATATCTCCAGCGGTACCAGCGCCAGTGACTGGCCGCTCAATAAATTTATCATGGAATTTGAATCAATGTCGGCACTATTAAACGACGGATTGCCACAACAGCTATGTGACGCTGTCAAAATTATCGCCGATAAAGTGGGGGGCTTTTCGACAGATGATTATTGGCAAATTGAAGCGAAGGTCGGTCATTCCACTATATTGACAGAGCGAAGCCTTTGGCAAATTGTATTTGATACTCACACTGATTCAAAAAACTTTGTGATTGAGTATATTGATAATTGGTGTCAAATAGCCCAGGCAAATAAATATAAAACTTTGCCGATGCACGATAGCTATCATTTTACAGGTGAATTGGTCATTTGCTCATTTCTGGAGCGGTATTTTGATATTGAAGATATAACAGACGAGGTTGAAATAGAGATATATCGCCGCTTTATCCAATATATAAAATTCTGCGATCTCGACAGCGAATACAATCAACATCACATTATTTCAGAGGTTGTAGAGCGATTAAGACAAATTGATAAACAGTTAATGGCTGAACTGCTTTGTTATCGACTTTGTAACGGTCAAATAGGGATGATGCAGTTGGGCTTTGAATTTATCCAACCATTCGTCCAGCCGATGGTCGTTGGCAAAGGTTTATTGAAATTGATTATCGACTATTTGATTGCGCATAGGAATGAACCTCAGCTAAGGCTATCTTGTGATACCGATGGTTATATTTTTCGCTTTTTGCTGGCAGCGGTTTATGGTAACAACGAAAAAGAAACCCAAGAGGTTTTAGCTTATATCCAACAAGAATTAGGTGTTGAATTCAAGGCAGTGCACCCGAATAGTTATCTGCATATTCAAAAAATAATGGGAGCCTGTGACGCTCATATGCGCTTCCGTCCTGAATCGGAAAGCCTTTTAGATTCTTCTTTCCATTTGTACAATTTGCAAACCAAACGTTGGCAACCGTATGATTAAACTCATATTTAAATAATCGTTTAGTCAACGCTGTTTTTGCGTGCAGGTATTTATTTGTCATCAAGTAAAAGGGAAGCTTAAATTTTTAGGGGGAAATGAGCCTGTTGAAAGCGAAATTATCCGACTTGATAAATAACCATCTGAAATAGGTAATAAGAGGGGGGTAACTCTGCTATATTCGAGAATCGATTAGTGAATCATAGAGGGAACTGAAAAAAATAAGTACAAATCCTGGAACGGTACTTAAAACAATCTTGTAATTGGCATAGACTAGATCGTTTTGAAAATTTGGCCAAACATGCCCTCTAAAGTGTAAGTTGCTGATGAGCAATTATTATTTTGGGCTTTGGCTGTTTTGACTGAGGTAACGTTAAAAGGTTTATTAATGTCCGAAATTAAAGATTGGTCTCCAATACTTAATGCGTATTATCGAGAAAAATGCAGCAATAAGCATTTAGTGGAAACATTTGGCATTCAAAACGTAAGTCCAATACACAAGCAATTCCCGGAGCATATTCATGAAAGTTTAAAATGTGAATATTGTAATGTTTCTTTAAAGTCTGCCTTTCTCAATAAAACGGCAAAGCGATCACACGAAGAATTGGTTTTCGATATACGAGTGAAGCCGCCATATCGCTCGAAACCTGTTCTATACCGTAATTCATATTTTAACAATTATCTTCTTCACAGTGGTTCCGCATACCAAACAGAGGAAGGATATTTGGTTACTCTTCCTGTTTGTTCTGATTGTGGCCATTCGCCGGTTTTGAGCTGTGATTGTGAAGGATGCAAATCTCTTAAGGAGTTTAATACTTTTTTAGTTGCAGGGGAGCTAAAAGAGCGCTACGAAGAATATACGGATGTACCAGCACCAAATTTTGAATCTTTGTCTTGTCGCCAGATTTATAAGGCAATTTTCGCTCTCAGGTATTGCTCATTAACTCATAATACTTTCAAACTACCTTTTGAGAGTGATGAAAAAACAGAGATTATCAAAAGTGGTTTATTCATTCTTGATGAAGATTCCATTAAACAAGCTGTATCTATGAAGTCAGTAATTGAATACGAACTTAACGAAGAATTTATCCCATTTGCTATTAATGCCAATCTTACTGCCGAAGAATGTTTAAACAAGCTAAAAGTTAAGGCTGCTATGGCTTTAGATAACAGTGAAAAGTATCTGGAAATCCTTGATTTATGGTCTGAAATTGCACTAGCTGAAGCCTTAGGTGTACTAAAACAATGCTGTGAAGAGTATAAACTTCCTTATAAGCCTGGTGAGCAAACGGTATCTGTTATTAAGAAATCATTGAGTAAATATGGCTTAGCACAAACCGCTCGCTATATTTTCAATTCTGTCCGGTATGCGAATGATACGGGAACGCGAAAGAGCCTGAGTAAAAATCACACATTTAACCTTATTTGCGGCAATATGAATTTTTGGGTTGATGCTGACCGTGCTCGTGATTTTAAAGCGCCACCTTTTTTTAGAGGAAGTACTTACTTGTGCGAACCTGAAAGCGCTATTGCGTTTTCACATTCTTTCTTGGAACTCCATGGTATTGACTATTTTAAAGACCCTATACGTATTGCCGCTAAGAAACCAGAGCCTTCTGAACAGATAGAAGAAAAAGAATTACAACAGGAATAATTGGGGGTTTAGAAATGTCTGAGATGATAGAAAATCCAAAAGTGTTTTTATCCTACTCTCATGACAGTGAAGAGCATAAAGAATGGGTATATAAGTTAGCTACAGCCCTTATGGAAAAAGGAATTGACACCATTCTCGATCAGTGGGATTTGGAACTTGGTGCTAATTTGGCCAAGTTCATGGAGAATGGTTTGCTTGAGTCGGATAGGGTTCTTGTTGTGTGTACGGATAATTACAATAAAAAATCCAATGATGGCCTTGGTGGTGTTGGTTATGAAAACAATATCCTAACATCTGAGCTAATGCTAAACCAGAATACAACTAAGTTTATCCCAGTAGTTAGAGCTGTATCCACTCAGGTTAAAACACCAAGATGTCTTGCAACTAGGATGTATATTGACCTTTCCGATGATTCAGATCTTGAAAATTCATATAAACAGCTTATACACGAAATTTATGGACTTAAGTTAAAGCCTAAGCCTAAACTGGGAAAGAACCCGTTTATTGAACCACCAAGTACAATTCCTGTATTGAACGAAGATCGTTATACATTCTTTCATGCAAGGTTTTCTTCAGCTTTCCCAGGAGTTCGAAGTGTTGAATGGTTTGAAGGGGAGCAGGCAATCGAAAGACTAAAAGTACTACTGAAGCAGCCACTAGAAATTGACAGTTATTATCCGATATGGTGGTGGAGGGATGGTGACCTTCAAATTTCAAAGTTTGAAGTACTAGATGGAAATATAGTCTTGCTTAATCAGAAAGAGCTTATGGTTAATAGAATTGCAGCTGTAAATTGTGGTGCATATTACCAATCTTTTGTTTATGTAGAGACCGACCCGATGGAGCCTACGGGATTATACGAAGAGCCTGATGACAATGAGTGGCTGGAAGGAAGAGGTTATTACTATGACGAATATGCTATTTTTGGAGAACATTTGATCACTAGAGAAGAGTTTGATGATGGTGCAACTGTAATTGACGGTAAGCCTGTTGACACTAATGATCAAGCAGAGCTAAGGGTTCGTTATACTACTCCTTATAACTTTGTGATTGCTGCTCATAGTTCTCCAATTAATAATACTGCTTATGACCGCAGAAGGAGGACTATATTTAAGGAAATTATTTTAGGTAAAACTACTGTAGATGTTTTGATTAATGAAGTTTTAAATTTGCCACGGCGTAGCCGCTGAAAGTGACCTTAAATTACTGGTATTGGAAATATCGCTTTAATTGCTTGGCAGGGATCTTTCAATAAACTATAATTATATCCAGTAAAAGCCCTTAGTAGGACCAGATTTTACAGTCAATTAAGTCTGGTGCTACTTATGGTGCTACCTTTAAAACTGAACTTATAAAAGTGATGGTAAATCATATGCTTATAGCCCGTGTTCAAGTCCGGCCCTCGGCACCACAGATTTATGAAAAACACAAAACCCCGGGTTGAAAAACACCCGGGGTTTTGTGTTTTTATAAGCCGGGTTTCGGGGGACACCTGAAAGCGCAGAGGCGTGTTCAAGTATGAAAGCCATCCCTAGCTTTCACCCTGCGGGCCTGCTTCGCAGTGCCAAAATGTCCCTGACATTTTTGGTCCGGCCCTCGGCGCGATTGATTTTCAGTCTTGTTTAGAGGGTTGTCTATTTTGCTAGGTGAAATTTAAATTCTCGTACTTGACCTAGGTAAGGTTCTTATTCTAAAATCTGTCTTCGGTCCAAGGTGCCGCCCCGTTGCAAAGAAGGGAAAACCTCTGTAAATTATTTAAACATTTTATTTTAGAAAGCCGAAGCAAGCAGCGTGCTACACGTAGTTATTAAGCTATGTGCGCTTTCTAGTTGGAGTTTAAAATGTTTGAATATCAAGAGTGTGTCAATTCAGTCAAAAATCTCGCCAAACAAGCTCGTAGCTATTACCCATCACTTAATTGGAAGCATAATCAATGGCTCAACCATTATGCAAAGGCATTTGGCTATCAAGGCTACAATCACTTTTGTTCAACTTTAGAAGGTTTTCCAAAAGACCAACTTCAAAATGTCTCCCTAAAGCTACTACGAATGTACTGCGAAAAAATAGAACCTAGTCTTGATTGTCCTTATTATGAGTATTATTCATTCTATGGCAGTGAGAACATTGAAACTGGTTTTTACAGCCAATACATTGGCTGGGATAAAAACGGAGAAGAAGTGCGGGTACCAAGGCCACTTATTGGCCTAGGGAGCGTCAAGAACCAGCGCAAACTTGGCAAAAAGCCCATTTATGTTATTGAAGATGAGAAGCACTTGATTGCTTGGTTATTTGTATGGAAAGGTACGGCTTATATTGCTGAAGGTCTTGCAAAAGACTTTTTCAAAAGTAATTTTGACAAAGAGAAATTGGTTTGCAATGACGTCGATATGGATGTTGTTCAGCTACGCTATAGAGAGCGTATGAGCCACATTTTTGGTTAAAGTGGTTAGTTTCCACGAATCGATTAAAGCCGAGGTTTTGTAAGAGGCCTCGGCTTTAATTAGTTTCCTCTTAACTGCACCCAATAGCACCTGAAACTAGCGTATGAACGTTATCAAAATAACAGTCTTTTCAACATCAAAATGCCACTAGGCGAACTAGGGTTATACAGGGGGAGATTTACCCTTAAAGCGCTATTAATATATTGCCCTTAAAATCGCTTAACCTAGCGCTTTATAGCCTGTAAGCGGGCGTATGCCTCATCTAGCTTTGTCCATAGCTCATCGCATAGGTTAGGGCGATAGGCGGCTTTTTTAAAGGCGGGGTATTCGCTGCGGTACATATCAATCTTTTTACAGTAGTTGTCGGCAATGCAGGCTTGAGTGTTGGCGAGGCGGTCAGCGGCTTTTACGATTAGCGCCCAGCGCTGTTCGCTCAGTGGGTCAACCATGGCGAGCTTTTGGTGCGACTGTTCTTTTCGTTGTTGGCGGTCTTTAATATCCGGGTCGGTGAGTACCAAAAGGCTTTTGGCTACTTCGCTGCCAAACTGGTTCTCAATATTTTCAAGACTTACAGATGTATCCTCCACTACGTCATGTAAGTACGCCAATATTGTCGCGGCTTCGCCATAAGGCTGCGCCAACGCAACCACTTGACTGACGTGATACATATAGGGTTTGGAGCCGTATTTTTGACCGCGATGGGCATTTTCAGCCAGTGTTTTTGCGTCGTTTACTGTTGTCATCGTTTTATCACTTAGTCTTAGAGATTGCTAAACCGCATGCTGCTATCAAAATAATGGCGGCAAGGGTATATCAAATTTATCCAGTGTTCGCGATTTTTGTCGAGGCGAAGTTTTAAGGAAACTACGCTAACCAACCCTAAAATTGCGATTAAAATGCACTAAAAATTGTCAATATATCCACTTTATCCCAGTTTGTTTGCCAATTATCCCGCGATAAATGTCGTTCGTCTTATTCTTTATTGATATAAAGTTTACATTTGACTAACTTTAAAGTGCTATCGATAGCGTTTTATTGATTCTAAATGGGATCGTTTCAAGCCCTTTTTGGGGTTGTAATACAGAGGAAGAAAATATGATGAAGAAAATGAGTTTAATTGCGCTATGTGGTGTTCAGTTGTTTTCAGCTGGTTGTGCTTCTGTTGCAATGCAACGGGATATTGCCGACGGTCACTACGTGTTAGAGGGATTAACTGCTGAAACCTTACAGTACAACGAATACCTAACCAGAGGTTGTTATAAAACCTACCGTGGTGAACGTGTTGCTGGCGGCGTTAAAGAGTTGCCCGCCGGAACCGATCAATTTTGGGTGGAGGCAAGCGTGTCTAAACCGGGTATTCCGGGCGTTCGTTATGCCTATGTGCAGCTAACCGGTGAGTTCAAGCCTCAAAAACGCTATATGCTTAATCGCGAGCGCAAAGGCAATGAAGTGAAAATCTGGGCGGAAGACAGCGCCACTAAAGAAGTGGTATCTAACGTCGCGATTGCACAGTATCAGCCGCAAGCGCCGATTGAAAACAACCGTCGTCGCTCAATTTGTGGTGAAGATCAGCAAAACTTACCCGCCTCACAAAAGGTGACGGCAAAATAGGCACCATTGAGATAATCAATTTTTAGACAGTAACAGGCAGATCAGTTGCGGCACACGCCACTTTTGGTCTGCTTGTTTAACACCCCAACCACAATTAAACCTACAAGCTACTCCCGCCTAACTTTGGCCATAAAACCTGACCTTTTCTTCTAGCATGTAAATTGACCATGCGTCGCTAGATTCACAGTTGCTTAATCAATTCGCCACACTCTTGTGCTATCTTAAATAGTGACAACAATAACTTACCATAAGGAAATTATATGCATAGCGGCGATATTATGTATCAGGCGCTGATCTTTTTGTTGGCTGCCATTGTTTCAGTACCCATTGCCAAAAGGCTTGGCTTAGGCTCTGTCTTAGGTTATTTGGTGGCGGGTGTGATCATTGGCCCTTATATGTTGGCGTTGGTGGCTGAAGATGTAAAAAGTATTATGCACTTTGCCGAGTTTGGAGTGGTGATGATGCTGTTTTTGGTCGGTCTTGAGCTACAGCCCAAGGTGTTATGGAAAATGCGCACGCCCATTGTGGGTTTGGGAGGATTGCAGGTGCTGGTGACGACCATTGTCGGTGCCTTGGTGGCTATTGCCATTGGCTTTGCTTGGCAAACGGCCTTTGCCATTGGGATGATTTTGGCGATGTCGTCAACGGCCATTGTGCTGCAATCACTCAATGAAAAAGGGCTGATGGGCTCTGAGGCAGGGCAGAGCGCTTTTGCCGTTTTGTTGTTTCAAGATATCGCGGTTATTCCGATGTTGGCGTTGTTGCCGCTGTTGGCTGTCGGTATGGAGCCGATGACGCAAACGGTGGTCGATAGCCATAAGCATATGGGGCTAAGTAGCTGGCAGTATGGTGTGGTGGTGTTTTTGGTGATCGCCGCTTTGGTTGCGGCGGGGCACTTTTTGGTGCGACCGTTATTTCGTTTTATTGCGCAAACCCGCTTGAGGGAGATATTTACAGCCACCGCTTTGGCATTGGTGATTGGTATTTCTATGCTGATGGAGCTGATTGGTCTGTCGGCTGCTTTGGGGGCGTTTATCGCCGGGGTTGTGTTGGCCGAGAGTGAATATCGTCATGAGTTGGAAGCGGAAATTCAACCCTTTAAGGGATTGTTGCTCGGGGTGTTTTTCATTACGGTCGGTGCCAGTATCAACTTTAGCGTGTTGCGTGAATCGCCGTTGATCATTGCTCAGTTGCTTGCGTTGTTGGTGGTGATCAAGGTAGTAGTGCTTTACGGTTTGGCAAAGCTGTTTAAAATGCAAAAGCATCAACAGGCCACTTTTACTTATGCTTTGGCACATAGCGGCGAGTTTTGTTTTGTGCTGTTTTCATTCTCTGAGCAAAATGGGGTGCTGCCTACGGCAATTACCGAACCTTTGGTGGTTGTGGTTGCACTGTCTATGGCTATCACGCCATTGTTGATGATTTTTAACGAGCGTGTCGTTCAGCCACTGATGAGCAAAATCGAACAAGTAAAAGCGGACGATAAAGCCGATGATGTGCAAGCGCATGGTGCGAAGGTGTTAATTGCCGGCTTCGGCCGTTTTGGCCAAATTGTAGATCGCTCTCTTAATTTAACCGGTATTACGACGACGGTACTTGAAACCGACCCTGATCAGGTGAACCAACTACGTAAGTTTGGTCACCGGGTATATTATGGCGATCTATCTCGACTAGAGCTGTTGCATGCCGCTGGCGCGCAGCAAGCAGAACTGTTAATCATTGCCGTGCCGGATCATGAAAAGGTCAAAACGATTGTTCAGATCTGCCGTAAACACTATCCCAATCTAAGACTGTTCGCCCGTGCCAGTGGTCGTATCGAAGCCAGTGAGTTGAATCAAATGGGGGTTGACGTATTTGTCAGAGAGACTTTTCACTCGGCTCTATATATGAGTGAGCGAGCCATGAGCGCGCTGGGGATGCCGCATGATGAAGTTAAACGTATTATTACTACCTTTAAAGAGATGGATGAACTGCACGTCAGGGAAATGGCGGATCTGGTTGATGACGAGAAGGCTTTCATTTCTCAAGCCCATAAGAATAAAGCCGAACTTGAACGGGTGTTGCAGTTTGATTTTGATGATATGAGTGGACGGGTAGAGGTCGATCGGGCTTAAGTTTTTTAGCAACGGTGTGTTTGTGGTTTGTCTAAAATATGGTAAGTTTAATTTGTAAGCGCTTACATTGATTTGGCTATTGAGCATTTGGGCTTAACGTGCCGAAGCTGTGAATCATTCCTTCTGACTTGGATTTCAATTTTATGTGTCCATAGCAGTCGTTAAAAATGTAAGCGCTTACAAGCGCATAAATCAAAAACAATAAGTTGAAGAAGAGGTATCTATGTCTAATCAGTCGATTGTAGCAGGGCTTTCAACCAAGGGCCTGCTCAGTGGTATTTGTCTGTTGTCGTTGGGTTTTGTTGGTAGTGCGCAGGCCCAAAGTTGTCAAAATCCGGTGCCTGTTTGGGCCGATGAATTTGACGGCAATACGTTAGACACCAGCAAGTGGGAGGTGTTGATAGGCGATGGTTGCAGTTATGGCATTTGTGGCTGGGGCAACAATGAGCTGCAAAGTTATCAAGCCGAAAACCTAACGGTCGCGGCAGGGCAGTTGACTATCACTGCCAAAAAACAACGGGTTCAGTCAAAAAATTACACTTCGGGCCGCATTCGTACGGCCAATATGCCCAGTGGCGGGCAGTGGACCCATGGTCGCTTTGAGGCGCGGATCAAGTTACCAAATGGTGCCGGTATGTGGCCGGCATTTTGGATGTTGCCTACCGATCCTGACCTAGCTTGGCCCACCAGTGGTGAAATTGATATTGTCGAATCGACCGGTCAACACGATATGTTTGCTCTAGGCACTATTCACTATGGCGAGGCGTGGCCGAACAATCAGTGGTCTCAGGGAAAGATTTTAAAGCAGCCCGATGCTTGGTCAGATGGCTTTCATGAGTATGCGGTGCAGTGGTCGCCGGGCGAGATCCGCTGGTACGTCGATGACACTTTATATTCGGTGAAAACCGCCGCAGATATGGCAAACCCAGCTCATTGGACATTCGACAACTATCAATATCATCTGTTACTCAATCTTGCTGTTGGCGGCAATATGGGCGGCACTGTTGATGACAGTCAGCTGCCGCAAACCATGGAAGTGGATTATGTCAGGGTCTATGATTTTGCTCAGCCAGCACTAAGCGGTGCGCATATTGTGGCGCCTAACAGTAGCCATACTTATTCTGTTGTCGATGAAGCAGGCAATAATGGCAGTTACAGTTGGAGTTCGCCTACAGGCGAAACATCTAGCGGTAACCAGCTAACGGTCAACTGGGGCACTCAAGGTGGTCAAGTGATGGTGCAAGGCGCCAATAGCTGTGGCAGTTATCAAGTGGCGATGGATGTATATGTGGCGCCGCAAATGTCGATAGAAACGCTGTATGACGATTTTGAACAATCAAGGCTGCTGACCTATACGTCTTTTAGCGGCAGCTTTAACCAAAGCGCCGCCAATCCGGCCGCCGATGCCATCAATAGTTCGGCGACTGTTGGCCAGTATACCCGCGATGGCGCTTCGCAGTGGGATGTGATTGCCGCCAGCTCAGGTGCCATCGCAGGTGAGGCCGAGTTTATTGCCGGGCAAAAGGCGTTTTATTTAGACGTTTATACGCAAGCTGCGATCGGCACTGAAATTTTAGTGCAACTTGAAGATGCCTCGGTAGCAACGCCAAGCAACTATCCCGCCGGACGTCATGCTAAATTTGTCGCACACACTCAAGTGCAAGGCCAGTGGCAGCGGCTCAAATTCACCTTGGATGAGCTTATTGACCAGAATACGGCATGGGCAGATATCGATTCGGTGATCTTGCTTATCGACCCGGATTCATTTAACAGTGATACTTATTATCTAGATAACTTTGCTGTTGAAACTGCCGACAGTAGTGGCCCATCGCCGCAACCGAACACAATGTCTGTTGCCAGTGTTTCAACGGCGACGGTTGGGGCAGGTAAGGGACAGAAGTATGGCACTGCGAGCGTCGCTGTTGTCGATGACCTCGGTGGTAGCGTGGTTGGAGCACAGGTGAGCGTGACTTTCAGTGGTACCTGGAATGAAACCCTGAGCGGTATTACCGGCGCCGATGGGCAAGTGACGGTACAAACCACAAGTGCCGCAGGTGGGGCTGTGACGGTCAATGCCTGTGTTGCTTCATTAACAGGCAGCCTCAGTCATGATGCCGCTCAAAGCAACGGGCTTTGTCAGTAGTTGCTTGGGTGATAAAACAAAGCCAGTGTTAAGGAAACACTGGCTTAAATTCGGTTGTCACTGACAGGCAACAGGTCCTGCCTACAACAATTTGTTCAAACCGGTCAGATGCAGACATAAGCAATATTCGGGCGAAGTGGTTGGCTTTCCTTGGGGCACTTCTATCGTTTACATCTGTACAAATAATAGCACTTTAGTGAGCTAAAATCAGTGAGCCACTTCACAAAAAAAGAACCGACAACCGTATTTTTACTTTCTTTGGCTGCTTTTTTTGCTAGACTGCGCCGACATTTTCACTTGGCTTATTTTTAAACATCAATGACTTTACCTATTCATGCGGTACATCGTTTGTATCAGTATCGCAAGTCTATTGCCACCAAAACCTATGCCGCCAGAGGCTGTCAACAAGTACGTTGTGAGCTTTGTCTGCTGCCTCAGCAATATTGCACCTGTGAACATCGAGTGTTGTTGCAGTCCGATTGCGCCTTTTTGCTGTTGATGTATAACTCAGAGGTGTTAAAGCCGAGCAATAGTGGCCGTTTAATTGCAGATCTGATCCCTCAGACCTATGCTTACTTGTGGCAACGCACCTATACCGACCCGCAAATGTTGGCACTGTTGCAAAACCCCAAATATCAACCTTTGGTGATTTTTCCCGGGGAGTATGCACAACATGGCCAGCAGGTGGTTGAAGATTTTGATGATGACCATTTGCTCGAAGGTAAAACGCCGTTGTTTGTTCTGCTTGATGGCAGTTGGCGCCAAGCGGTAAAAATGTTCAATAAAAGCAGTTACTTACATGACTTTCCAGTGTTGTCTTTTACACCGCAAAGTGCCGCTAGGTATGGGCTTAGAAAAGGACAAAGAGCGTTTCAATTAGGCACTGCCGAAGTGGCCGTTATGGCGTTGGGCGCTGCCGGTGAAACACATAATGCGGCGGCTTTAGGGGCTTGGTTTGATTTGTTTATCGAGTCGTCTATTTATGGCCGAACCAGCCGTCGCGCTGAAAAGTTAAGGCCGCTGGATCAGTTGCAGCAGAACTTTAGAACCCTCGCTTCGGGCGAGTACAACAAGCCCTAGTGCCGTCCTGAAAAGCATATTGTCA
Organism: Alteromonadaceae bacterium; assembly: GCA_041583135.1. Taxonomy (GTDB): domain Bacteria; phylum Pseudomonadota; class Gammaproteobacteria; order Enterobacterales; family Alteromonadaceae; genus JABSOG01. Next base: position 18,248 of record JBFHGJ010000083.1, read on the forward strand.
GGCACTTGCGGCAGTCGAACCTGGATTTGAAGATTGCTATTGGAATTATGTGACCTACGGCGTATCGGCCGGAGAATTTGAACAGGCGGTGACCTACCTCAAAACCCTTGAAACGAGATTTGGCTATGAATTTAGCCAAGAAGCCTTTGATGCCGAACCGTTTTATGCTGACTTTGTTAAGTCACAGGCATTCAAACAATGGTTGAATTGATTTAGTCGGCCATTACGCGTATCTTAGCGGCATTAAGAGGTGGATTTCACCTGATGTTTGGCATTTGCGGCGGTCTTTGGCGCGCCGCCATTATGTGAAGATGATTGCATGACCGATGTCGATTTGTCATTTGATAGCGCGCCAACCGCCGCTTTTGATATTTCTAAACTAGACGGTGTTGAAAAGGCGGCTATTTTGCTGCTTAGCCTCAAAGAGGAAGACGCCGCACAAATTTTAAAACACCTCGAACCCAAGCAAGTTCAGAAAGTGGGCTTGGCGATGGCTGGGATTGATGACTTAAACACGGCCAAGATCTCGGCGGTGCATCAGCAGTTTATCGATCAGATCCAAAACTTCAGTACCATTGGCTTTCAAAGCGAGTCGTTTATCAAAAATGCGCTTACCGCAGCGCTTGGTGAAGACAAAGCCAACAACATTTTAGAGCAGATTGTACTTGGCAGTGGCGCCAAAGGGCTTGATTCACTTAAGTGGATGGACTCTAAGCAGGTTGCCAGTATTATCCGCAACGAACACCCACAGATCCAAACCATCGTACTGTCTTATCTAGAGCCTGATCAGTCAGCCGAGATCTTGGCGCAATTCCCAGAAAAAGTGCGGCTTGATTTGATGATGCGTGTGGCTAACTTAGAAGAAGTGCAGCCTGCGGCATTGCAAGAACTTAATGAGATCATGGAGAAACAGTTTGCCGGTCAGGCGGGGGCTCAGGCGTCGAAAATGGGTGGCCTTAAGGCGGCGGCCGACATCATGAACTATCTCGATACCAATATCGAAGGGCAGTTGATGGATTCGATTCGTGAGCATGACGAAGAACTGTCTCAACAAATTCAAGATTTGATGTTTGTGTTTGACAATCTGCTTGATGTTGACGACCGTGGTATTCAAACCATATTGCGTGAAGTGCAACAAGATGTCTTGATGCGGGCTATTAAAGGGGCAGATGACAACCTTAAAGATAAGATCATGAACAACATGTCAAAACGCGCAGCCGATATGATGCGTGATGATCTTGAAGCCATGCCGCCGGTGCGGGTTTCAGAAGTTGAAGCGGCGCAAAAAGAGATCCTTGCTGTGGCCAGACGCCTTGCCGATGCTGGTGAGATCATGCTGGGCGGCGGTGGCGGTGATGAGTTCTTGTGATCGGTAGCGATTACTTCTAATAATACCGCATGGTTTTATATTGTGCTTTCATTGGTTTTATAATGAACTGAATTTATCGTAAAGCCGGTTGCCAGCGGGCCTGTTTTTATTTTGCTTTTTACTTTCCCTACTTATGGTTAACAATTGAATTTATAACAACTTATCGCGCATAAATGGCATGGAATTACTGCTGATTTTGCATCCCTATGTCACATTATTATTTGTCTGTCTATTGTATTAGAAAAATTTATGCGAATCGGGCTTGCTTTGTGGGTATTGCAGGCATAGAATGCGCGTCAGTTGGCCAGCGGCGAAAATTTATGCGCTATAGGCCACGTGACATTATTAATTTTTAATTGTGCAAAATAAATTCACGCTGTATTTGTACAAATTTTTGCTGAAAGGGAAACCCACATCATGAACAGTCGCCATCGCAATCTTGCCAATAAGGTGTATTTACCGAATAACGCCCGTTACAATCAGTATCTATTGGCCGAATTTAAAATTACCGATCAGTTGATTGAAAAAGTAAGTGAAGGCTTAAATCGTGATGCTGATAAGCCTTGGCAGAAATTCTATCAAAAACTCTCTGAGCGCTTTTTTGCAGCTTGCGAGCTGGCCAAAATTGAAAATGTTCATTTTATTGCCAATGATAAGATGCCTCGTGTACGTTTCTCTGAGGAGTTGCGTTGCGCCGAGAGCGAGCAGCAGTTGACGGTATTTTACAACCCGGCATACCATGAGTCTTACAAGCGTCATTTTGACGGCAGCAAGCGGGCGAAAAAAGTCTCATTGTTGTTTTTGGCTACCGGCACTGATATCCGCATTAATGCTGCTGCCTATCATCGCAAAGTCAGCCAAATGTTGGTGCCGTTTTTAGCAGAGCTTGGCATCGAGCATGGTTCGGTACGTTTGCGTGACCATCAGCATTTGACCTATGGTTTATTTGCCCGCTCTAAAGGTGTAGACGGTACACATGCTCATACCTTGCGCTTGATTAAAAACCGCTATGCGGCGTCTGATGTGACATTGCCAGAGCCTAACGACACCATGAGTTATGTGGTGGCGAGCTTGCCGATGACACGACGTTTGATGCGTCAATTGGGCTTTGATACCAGCTCTGACAACGGTTTTGAGCCTTTGTACGAACACCTCAATCAGGCATGGGTGGCAGCAGCTAACGCCCATAAGATCCAAAACGGTGCCTTTGTGGCCAATGGTTTGACGCCAATTATTCGCAACAGTGGCACGACGCCTGAGAAAATCGACGGTGAGGTGATTAAACTGGGTTATGATCCGCTCGAACCACGCAACGAGTTAACGGCGCGTTTTGACAACGATAAGCTGGTTGATTATGTACAGATTGTTGTGCCTGCCACTGCCAAGCACATTGAAAAAAGCGGCTTTGGTAAGTTTATGGAAAACGTCGATAAGAGCTTGAGACATATGGCGAAGTCATTGGAGCTTAACCCAGAGCGTGATGAGATCACCGTTCGTTTCCATCAGCATTTGGCCTATCATGTGACTGAAGAACCGGTAATGTAATTACCCTAAGCTGAGATACACCACAAAGGCGCCTTCACGGCGCCTTTGTTATATATAGGGATATATGGTATGTCTAGGTTGTCGGGAACATTCCTAGACGATATATAGGGATATATGGTGCACTGGTTTTGCTCCCGGCAAAACTCAGTATTTCCTCCTTCCGTGGAGGTCATGTCTCGGCAATTCTAGTCTGCTCCCATGGATGAGACAATCGGTTGAGGTTTTTGCCCAAAATCGACTTTAGAGGGTTGTTTTTCAAGGTTGATTTATCGATTGTTGCGGTGTAGGGTTAGACTACTTGTTCTGTGACGTTTTAAGGCGCCTAAAGAGCACTGATTAGACCTTGAAAAGTTGCAATTCATCTGGAGAAAAACTTGGCTAACGTTGACCTTGATTTAAGTGAAGAAGTCAATATCGGCTTTGACGTATCAAAGCTCGATGGCGTAGAAAAGGCCGCCATATTGCTTTTGAGCTTAAAAGAAGAAGATGCCGCACAGATCCTCAAACACTTGGAGCCTAAACAAGTGCAGAAGGTCGGTATGGTCATGGCCGGGCTGGATGATTTGAATACGGCCAAAATCGCGGCGGTTCATCAGCAGTTTATGGAGCAGATCCAAAACTTCAGTACCATCGGTTTTCAGGCCGAGGGTTTTATTAAGAACGCCTTGGTGGCGGCATTAGGTGAAGACAAAGCCAATAACATTCTAGAACAAATCGTGATGAGCAGTGGGGCCAAAGGTCTCGACTCGCTCAAATGGATGGACTCAAAGCAGGTGGCCAGTATTATCCGCAACGAGCATCCCCAGATCCAAACCATTGTTTTATCTTACCTAGACCCGGATCAGTCGGCGGAGATCTTAGCTCAGTTCCCTGAAAAGGTGCGGCTTGACTTGATGATGCGTATCGCCAACCTCGAAGAAGTTCAGCCAGCGGCACTGCAAGAGCTTAACGAGATCATGGAGAAACAGTTTGCCGGTCAAGCGGGCGCCCAAGCATCGAAAATGGGTGGCCTAAAAGCGGCAGCCGACATCATGAACTACCTCGATACCAATATCGAAGGGCAGTTGATGGACTCAATTCGTGAGCATGACGAAGAACTCTCGCAACAAATTCAAGACTTGATGTTCGTGTTTGACAACCTGCTGGATGTTGATGACCGTGGTATTCAAACCATCTTACGTGAAGTACAGCAAGATGTGCTGATGCGCGCCATTAAAGGTGCCGATGACAGCCTCAAAGATAAGATCATGAACAACATGTCAAAACGTGCCGCCGATATGATGCGCGATGACTTAGATGCGATGCCGCCGGTGCGGGTGTCTGAGGTTGAAGCGGCACAAAAAGAGATCCTATCTGTCGCCAGACGTTTGGCCGATGCCGGTGAGATAATGCTTGGCAGCGGCGGCGGTGAAGAATTCTTGTAATTGATTTCTCTAATTGTTTGTCTGTGCTGTTGATGGGCATTTGTACCAAATGCCCAACCTGTTATATGGCAAATTATAGGTTGGTTGTTGCCTAGCAACGCCCAACAATCACAAAATAATGCCTCGGGTGATCAAGGCATCGATGATCACCTGAACACTTTGCTCGACACTGAGCTGTTCGGTTTGCAAATGGATCTCTGGGTTTTGTGGCGCTTCATAGGCTGAATCTAAGCCGGTAAAGTTTTTAATCTCACCTTTTAACGCTTTGGCGTATAAACCTTTAGGGTCGCGTTTGGCGCACTCGTCAAAGGGCGTATCGACAAACACTTCAATAAACTCACCCTCATCTAACAAGGCGCGTACCATGTCTCTTTCGCGCTGAAACGGCGAGATAAAAGCGCTGAGGGTCAGGGTGCCTGAATCAACCATCAATTTGGCTACCTCACCAACCCGGCGAATGTTTTCCTGACGGTCGGCGTCACTGAAGCCTAAATCTTGACATAGGCCATGACGTACATTGTCGCCATCGAGCAAGTAGGTGCGAATATCGTTGGCAAATAAAGCTTGCTCCAATGCTCCGGCAATGGTGGACTTGCCGGAGCCACTTAGTCCGGTAAACCATAACACGGCCGATTTGTGGCCGTTAAGTGCCTGTCGTTGCGATTTATCGACGTTATGGTTGTGCCATACAATATTGTCGTTCATATCTGTTGCTCTTAAAAACGGTTAAAACGGAAAGACCAGCGGTATTGCCACCAGCGCAGCTCCAGTATAAGCGATACTGGTAGGAACGCCGAGCTTTAAATAGTCCCTTAAGCGGTAGTTGCCAGCACTGTAAACCATCAGGTTGGTCTGATAGCCGTAAGGCGACAGGAAACTTGCCGAAGCGCCAAAGACCACGGCCATAATAAATGGCATCGGGCTGACATTCAGGCTCATCGCCAACGAGTAGGCGATAGGAAACACCAAAGCGGCGGCGGCATTGTTGGTGATGAGTTCGGTAAACAGCAGTGTCAACAAGTACACTGAAATGAAGGCGCCAAGCACACCCCAGCCGTTGATGTGGATTATCAACCATTGCGTGATAAGGTCGGCGACACCGGTGCTGATCATCAGTTGCGCAAGACCGATGGCGGAGCCGACGATGACAAATAATTCGATGGGAAAGCGACGACGTATCTCATGGGTGGTGATCACGCCACAGGCCCAATAACCACCGAGTAACAACATCATGCCTTTTTCCAGCGGCAAGTAGCCAGCAACCGCAGCCAACAAGGTTAAAGCAAAGCTGCCGAGCACCGCGAGACTTTTTTTACTATCGAGTCTGCGTTTAAGCTCAATACCACTAACATAGACAAACTCTTTGCTTAGGTTTTTCTCTTTAAATGTTGCCCCGGGTGCCAAAATCAAAGCGTCACCGGGCTGAAGTTTCACTTGCCCTAGGCCGCCTTCAAGACGGGTATGGCCACGGCGAATGGCGATAACGGCGGCGTCGAATTTCTCGCGAAAACGGATCTGCTTAAGGCTATGACCGGCTATTTGACCGCCATGGCTAACCACAACCTCGACCCACTCGTTTGACGGTAATATCTCGTGGGCTGGGTCAATTAGCTGCAAGCCCAACAGCTGTACCAGTGAATGGGCTTTGTCGATGTCTCCGGCAAAGATCAGGATGTCACCTTGGGCTATTATCTCTTGCGGGCATACCGGCACGATGGTTTTGCCGCCGCGAATGATCTCGGCCAAAAACAAGGATTTGAGTTGGCGCAGCTCGTTTTGCTCGACCGATCTGCCGATAAGCGCAGAGCCTTTCGGCACTCTCGCTTCAAGATAAAATGGGGCCTGTTCGTCTTCTTCGTAAACGTATTCGGGCAGTTTGCGCGAGAACAGTAATATGGCAATGAGGCCTGCGCTCAAGACTGCAAGGCCGACCAAGGTAAAATCAAAAAAGCCCAAAGGCTGCATACCGGCATCTTGCACAAAACCATTGACGATGAGGTTGGTTGAAGTGCCGATTAAGGTTAAAGTGCCGCCTAAAATGGCGGTGTAGGATAAAGGCAGTAAGAGCTTAGATGGCGCATGGTTGGGGTTTTCTTTCACCGCGTTAATCAAGGTGGCAACGACCGCCGTATTATTGGTGAACGAGGATAATATTGCGGTAGACAAACCCAATCGGGTGATGGAATTGGATAGGCTACCTTTGGCTATCTGCTTGCTGAGCCAGCTGACCAGTCGCGTTTTTTCAATCGCCAGCGAGGCCACCAGCAACATGATAAGGGTGATTAAAGAGATGTTGGTAAAGTTGGCCAGCATAACCTGCAACTCTATCAATCCCGATAGAAATGCCACGGTAATGGCCGTGAAAAACAATAGGGCAGGGCTTAATCTGGTGGTCACCAAAGTGACCACCAGCGTGAGCATGATACCAATCAATGATAATTGTTCAAATCCCGGCATCTGCCCCGACTCCGTTAAACGGCCAATGCCTGCCAGTGTGGGAAGTGCTTGCGAATGAGGGCATTGAGTTCGCGTTCAAACTCGCTGACACCGCTTTCACTGCTACTGCCTTTGCTGGCCAATGGCTGTTCGATAAGACCGGCGGCAATAGTAATATTGCTTAAACGGTCAATCACAATAAAGCTACCGGTATGACGGTTGTCACGGTAGCGCTCAAGCGCAAGGGCTTCGGTCAGTTCAATCTGACATACGCCGATTTCATTGAGTTCTAAGGTTTGTACGGCCTTACCTTCGTTCAAGTGTTCGAGCGTATTCACATTCACCTGATGGTCGATTTTCTCGACTATGGCGGTGGTTTTCTTACTACCGAGCTTGATATCATAGGTTTTACCCAACACCAAAGGCTGTTCGGTCATCCAAACTAAGGTGGCCTGTATTTGGTTGGTAACCGTCATTTGACTGTCGGCCGGGACGATAACATCACCGCGACTGATGTCGATTTCATCGCTTAAGGTTAAAGTTGTCGCTTGGCCGGGAATGGCAACCTCATGCTC
>JBFHGJ010000084.1:0-25042 GCA_041583135.1 Alteromonadaceae bacterium
AACTTGGATGTTCGACTGGTACAAAAATGATAGTGGTGAGTGGGAACACCGCCCTGACCTTTCCAAGAAATAATCCTAGTCGAGCTTTCGACGCTTTCTCCAAGCAGCCGAATACTTCTATTCGGCTGACTGGAACTCCCAGCAAACCTCATCCTAAACCCCAACACCAGACACAACCAATAACCTAGGCTTATGGTTTAAGTTGTAAGCGAATTGTATGTCGTATTTGCGCTAAAACGGCAGGCTAAGCTATGGCTGAAAATGTGCTAAAAAAATCAGAGGGGAATGTTGAGAGGAACGCTGTAAGCACTAGGCCTACAGCGTTAAAGTAATGGCTTTACTTTTTCTTTTTCGCCTTAGGGTTAGGCAAGTCGGTGATTGAACCTTCATATACTTCACAGGCCAAACCGATAGATTCGTTCAAGGTTGGGTGAGCGTGAATGGTCAAACCAACATCTTCGGCATCGGCGCCCATCTCAATGGCAAGACCGATTTCACCGAGCATTTCACCGGCGTTGATACCAACGATAGCACCACCGATGATACGACCGTTGTCTTTGTCGAAGATCATCTTAGTGAAGCCTTCAGTACGGGCAGAAGCAATCGCACGACCAGAGGCAGCCCAAGGGAACTTGGCTACATCAAAGTTAACGCCTTGCTCTTTGGCTTCTTTTTCAGTCAAACCAACCCATGCGATCTCTGGATCGGTATAGGCGATTGAAGGAATGCATTTAGGGTCGAAGAAATGCTTCTGACCTGAGATAACCTCGGCAGCAACATGGGCTTCGTGAACCGCTTTATGAGCAAGCATAGGTTGACCAACGATATCGCCGATAGCGAAAATGTGGTTAACATTGGTGCGCAACTGGCTATCGACATTGATAAAGCCACGCTCATCAACCGCAACACCGGCTTTTTCGGCATCGATCAGTTTGCCATTTGGCTTACGACCAACTGCCACCAAAATCTTGTCATAACGTACAGGCTCGGCAGGTGCTTTTTTGCCTTCGAAGGTAACATACAAACCGTCGTCTTTGGCTTCAACCGCAACGACTTTAGTAGAAAGCATGACATTGAAACGGTCTTTGTTGTAGGTCGTGTAGGCGCGAACAACATCTTTATCGGCAGCAGGAACCAACTGGTCAAGGAACTCAACCACAGAAACATTAGAACCTAGCGCACTGTATACGGTGCCCATTTCTAAACCGATGATACCACCGCCAAGGACCAACATTTCACCAGGAACATCTTGTAGTTCCAATGCGCCGGTCGAATCGATAACACGTGGGTCTTGTGGAATAAACGGCAAAGAAACCGGCTCAGAACCGGCAGCGATAATGGCATTGTCGAAAGTGATAGTGGTAGTACCATCTTTGCCTTCAACAGCAACGGTGTTTGAACCGGTGAATTTTCCGTAGCCATTTACCACGGTCACTTTACGCTGTTTAGACATGCCGGCCAAACCACCGGTCAACTGAGAGATCACAGAGTCTTTCCAGCCGCGGATTTTGTCCAAATCGATTTCTGGCTGACCGAAGGTCACACCATGGCTGGCCATGGCTTTGGCGTCATCGATGACTTTGGCCACATGAAGCAATGCCTTCGATGGAATACAACCAACGTTCAAACAAACACCACCGAGGGTTTCGCGGCTTTCAATCAATACCACGTCCAATCCCAAATCCGCAGCACGGAACGCTGCTGAATAACCACCAGGGCCTGCGCCCAAAACTACCACTTGAGTCTTGATATCTTTACTCATGTAAACCTCTGTTCGTGTTAATCGATCACTATCAATCGACCAGTAGAAAATGCATGTCGCAAAATTGCGGCTAATTCTAGCAAGAAGGCCAAGGGGTTAAAACCTCTAACTCGGCCTAATGCATGAAATTGTTTGATTTTGACAGGTTCGCGCAAAGCGAACCTGTCGGCACTACAGTTTTACAGTACCAGCTTACGGATATCGGCCATCACGTCGGCCAAGTATACCGCAAAGCGGGCTGCAAGGGCGCCATCGATGACGCGGTGATCGTATGACAATGACAATGGCAACATCAGACGCGGCTGAAACTCTTTGCCATCCCATTTCGGTTTGATCTCAGATTTGGACACCCCAAGGATGGCCACCTCTGGTGCGTTGACAATCGGCGTAAAGGCGGTACCGCCAATACCACCAAGGCTTGAAATGGTCATACAACCGCCTTGCATGTCTTGGGCTTTCAACTTACCGTCACGGGCCTTAGCCGAGATCTCCATCAGCTCTTGCGACAACTCCATGATGCCCTTCTTGTTGACATCACGCACCACAGGAACCACCAGACCATTTGGCGTATCGACAGCAATACCGATATGTACATACTTTTTCATGATCAGGTTTTCACCGTCTTCAGCCAACGACGAATTGAACACCGGAAATGCCTCAAGGGATTTGGCCAAAGCTTTCATGATGAACACCAATGGGGTGATCTTGATGTCTGATTTTTGCTTCTTACCCAACTCGTTTTGCGTTTTACGGAATTCTTCGACATCGGTGATATCGGCTTCCTCAAACTGCGTAACATGAGGAATAGTGACCCAGTTACGATGCAAATTAGGCCCTGAGATCTTCTGAATACGCGTCAAAGGCTTAGATTCAATCTCACCGAACTTGGCAAAGTCCACCTTAGGCGGCGCGATGAGCTGTAAGCCACCACCACCTTCGCCAATATTGGCCGCCGCTGTTGCTTTCGGACGCGACAGCTCGTATTTAACGTAAGCTTGAACATCTTCTTTGAGCACGCGACCTTTACGGCCACTGCCGCTCACCTTGCTCATATCGACGCCAAACTCTCTTGCCAGGCGTCTTACCGACGGCGACGCATAAATACCGCCATGAGCTGCGCCACGAGCCATTGGATGAAACGGCACTGGCGGCTGTTCGGCGGCCGGTTTTGCTGCTGCCACAGGCGCAGGCGCTGCTTTGGCCTCAGGCTTAGACACTGGGTTGACTTCACGTTCAACCTTAACTTCTTCGGTTTGACACACCTCTAAGATAACGATGTGGCTGCCTTTTTTCACCTTATCGCCGGTGGCAACTTGGATCTCTTTAACCACACCGGTGGCGGTGCTTGGTACATCCATAGTCGCTTTATCGGTTTCAATGGTAATAAGACCGTCGTCATGATTGACGTTATCGCCCACTTTCACCAACACTTCGATGACATCAACTTCATCATCGGTGCCAATGTCTGGCACATCAACTTCAACCAATTGTACACCGATGACCGCAGGAGCAGATGGCGCTTCGGGCTCAGGCTCGGCTTGTGCGGCAGGTTCAGCAGCAGCTTGAGGCGCTTCAGCCGCAGGGGCTGGCTGCTCAGCAGGTGCTTCACCACCTTCGAGTTTGGCGATCACTTGGCCTTCACTCACTTTATCGCCGACACTGACGGTCAGCTCAACAATTTTGCCATCGGCTGGCGATGGAATGTCCATCGAAGCTTTGTCGGTTTCAACCGTGATCAGTGCATCTTCTTTGCTGACGCTATCGCCTGCCTTAACACAGATCTCAATTACTTCGACTTCATCACCGCCTAAATCCGGCACTAAAACGTCTGTTATATCAGCCATGAAATTTATTCTCCGTATTAAGCGTGTAGTGGATTGATGCGGTCGATATCAATGCCATATTTGTCAATGGCTTGTTTGGCAACCTTACCGTCAAGTTCACCACGTTTAACCAACTCGCCAAGCGCAGCAACAACAATGTGCTTATAATCCACTTCGAAGTGGAAACGCAGGTTGGCACGGCTATCTGAACGACCAAAACCATCGGTGCCCAACACTTTATATTCGGTCGGCACCCAGGCTCGCACTTGGTCGGCATACAGTTTAATGTAGTCGGTCGCCGCAATCGCAGGGCCTTTCTCGCCATCCATCAACTCATGAATGTACGGTTGTTTCGGTTCAAGCTCAGGGTGCAACATGTTCCAACGTTCAACATCCAGACCATCACGGGCCAATTCATTGAATGACGTCACAGAGTAGACCACAGAGTTAACATCAAACTCTTTGGCCAAAATATCGGCTGCCTGTCTGACTTGCTCTAAGATACTGCCGCAACCCATCAACTGAACATGGAGTTTCTTCGATTTGGCCTTAACGGTATCAAGCTTATACATGCCTTTCAAAATGCCGCGCTCGGCGCCTTTTGGCATTTGTGGTTGAACGTAGTTTTCGTTCAGTACAGTCAAATAGAAGAAGACATTCTCGTTGTCGCCATACATGCGCTGAATACCGTCTTGTACGATGACGGCAACTTCATAACCATAGGTCGGGTCAAAGGTAATACAGTTTGGTACGGTACCGAAGTGAACATGGCTATGGCCATCTTGGTGCTGTAGACCTTCACCGTTAAGGGTAGTACGGCCTGAAGTACCGCCGACCAAGAAACCTCTGGCCTGACTGTCACCGGCAGCCCAAACCAAATCCCCTACCCTTTGGAAACCAAACATTGAATAGTAGATGTAGAACGGGATCATCGGCTCATTGTTAAGCGAGTATTGCGTACCGGCAGCCACCCAAGAGGCCATTGAGCCAAGCTCATTGATACCCTCTTGCAATACCTGACCTTTTTCGTCTTCACGATAGTAAGCCACCTGATCGGCATCTTGCGGGGTGTACTTTTGACCTTGGTCAGAGTAGATACCGACTTGTCGGAACAAGCCCTCCATACCGAAGGTACGGGCCTCATCCGGAATGATTGGCACGATACGCTGACCGATGCCCTTATCTTTAATCAGAACCGACAGCACACGCACAAAAGCCATGGTCGTTGAGATCTCACGAGAGCCTGAGCCTTTGGTGATGGCATCGAATGCTTTGAGTTCCGGGATCTTCAATTTGACGTCGGTGCTGGTGCGTCTTACCGGCATAAAACCGCCAAGTCTCTCACGACAGGCCTTGAGGTACTCTGCCTCAGGTGAACCATCAGGGAAACGATAAAATGGCAAGTCGGCAATTTCTTCATCACTCACAGGAATGTTAAAGCGGTTGCGGTAATGTTTCAGCGCTTCTAAATCAAGCTTTTTGACTTGGTGAGCAATATTTTTACCTTCTGCCGCGCTACCCATACCGTAACCTTTAACGGTTTTGGCCAGGATAACCTGTGGGCGACCTTTGGTTTTTACTGCGCGGTCATAGGCGGCGTAAACTTTGACCGGATCATGTCCACCACGGTTTAAGCGCCAGATGTCTTCATCAGACATATTGGCGACCATTTCAGCGGTTTCCGGGTATTTGCCGAAGAAGTTATCACGGGTGAACTTACCGCCTTTGGCTTTGAAGTTCTGATAGTCGCCGTCAACGGTCTCTTCCATCAATTGCAGTAAACGACCAGAGGTATCACGGGCAATGAGTGGATCCCAATAACTCCCCCAAATCACCTTGATCACTTCCCAACCGGCGCCACGGAAGGCCCCTTCCAGTTCTTGAATGATTTTGCCGTTACCACGAACAGGACCGTCCAAACGCTGAAGGTTACAGTTGACGATAAAGGTCAGGTTGTCCAAGCCTTCGCGGGCAGCCATATTGATGGCACCCAAGCTTTCCGGCTCATCGGTTTCACCATCACCTAAGAAACAATATACACGCTGATTCGAACAATCTTTAATGCCGCGATGGGTCATGTACTTTAAGAAACGGGCAAGGTAGATAGCTTGAATTGGGCCTAAACCCATTGATACGGTTGGGAACTGCCAAAAATCAGGCATCAACTTAGGATGGGGGTAAGAACTTAAACCTTCGCCATCGGTTTCTTGGCGGAAGTTGTTAAGCTGTTCTTCACTCAAGCGGCCTTCCAGATAGGCGCGGGCATAAATACCCGGGGCAACGTGACCTTGAACAAACAGAAAGTCGCCGCCAAAATCATCTTTTGGTGCTTGGAAGAAGTGATTGAAGCCAACATCATACAACATCGCCGATGAGGCAAAACTGGAGATATGACCACCCAGCTCCAGGTTCTTTTTCGACGCTCTAAGTACCATTGCCAGCGCATTCCAACGAACCGCACTACGCACTCGCTTTTCGATGGTCTGATCGCCCGGCATAGCAGGCTCTTGGCCCGCCGGAATGGTGTTGAGATAAGCGGTCATCGCATTGAAAGGCAAATAGGCACCGTTGCGACGAGATTTTTCAATCAGCGCTTCAAGAATAAAGTGGGCGCGCTCAGGACCATCTTCATCCAATACTGCCTTGATCGCTTCCAACCATTCCGCCGTTTCCTGCGGATCGATATCAATCGGTTGCTCTGACATAATGGCATTGTCTCCGTATTATTTTTTACTATGCTAAATTAAGCGTTAAGTTAAATGTTTAAAAAAGTCGCGTGTGCATAACCATAGTTGAATTTGCTCAATTTTCACGCTTACCTTTTTGTTTGAATTCTTCTCATTGCCCTTTCGATACGTGTGTTTTCTTTATTCGCTGACAACAACGCATCTTCGATAAAGGCCAAATGGTCATTACTGGCTTGCCGGGCAATCTCCGGCTGACCGCTGACAATGGCATCAAACAGGTTTTTACGATGCTGAAACAGCTGCCTGTTGATTTTGCTGCGATCTCTGGAATAACTATTGAGGATTTTCAGGTTTTCGATGACGTTTTGTTCGAGTAAGGCGGTCATGGCTCTGGCAAGATGGATCAACACCAGATTGTGCGATGCTTCCACCACAGCCAAATAAAATGCGATCACCGACTTTGCTTCAAGGGCAATATCGCCACTGATGCTTGGATCCAAAATATCGTTAAATTTGTCACGAATGCGCGCAAAATCAGCTTCAGTACCCCGAAGTGCAGCATAGTAAGCAGAAATGCCCTCAATGGCGTGACGGAACTCCAGCAAGTCATATTGCGACTCAGGCTGGCTTGAGAGTAATTGAAATAAGGGATCAGCAAGGCCTTGTTGCAGATCAGCATTGACATAATTGCCACCGCCTTGGCGACGACTGATCAGCCCCTTGGCTTCGAGCAGTTGTATCGCTTCACGCAGTGACGGCCGCGATACTTCAAACTGCTTAGCCAATTCCCGTTCACTTGGTAACTTCTCCCCCGACTTATAAGTATTGTCGAGGATCATCGTCTCCAACTGTTCGGCAATCATCTCTGATATTTTTAATGCTTTGATTTTCAATTGTTTTCTCAAAGTATTCACTTCGGCTTTAGCGCCGATGAGTTGGTTTATTCCAGTGCTAGTAAGAATTGGTAATACCAATTTACCAGCTAAACTAACATAAACTTCAAGCCGAGGTAAACCCTTTGCGATAAACAGACAAAAAAATGGCTTAAATATGACGATTAGGCCAGCCTAAAGAGACTGTGCAATTTCGTCGCACATCCATTGCGCCTGCTGAAAATAGCTGCCGCCAAAGGCATTCGCGTGATTAAGAATATGATAGAGATTATATATGGTGCGCCGCAGCGGATAGCCCGGGGCAATAGGGTTATGCTGATGATAACAAGTAAAGAACCTTTCACCTGGGTTGCCGAATAACTCAAGCATCGCCAAATCAACCTCGCCATCGCCATAATACACCGCCGGGTCATATATCGTTGGCCTGCCTTCATTGCTAAAGCCATAATTGCCAGACCATAAATCACCATGCACCAATACAGGCTTAGGCTGCCGTTGGTTTAGATAACTTGCAATAACAGGCAACAACTCTCGAGCGGTGTTCAGCAGTTTGGCCGGTGCGCCAATCGTTTCCAACAGGTCTATTTGATGACCCAATCGACGCCGGCTAAAAAACTCGCCCCAGTCATTGTGCCAACCGTTGAGCTGAATCGTCTTGCCGATATAATTATCTGATGCCAGACCAAAACATGCGGCGTCGATTCGATGTAGCTGTGCTAGGGCTGTGGCAAAATCGCCAATATCTCCTCGCTGATCCATATCGACAAAATTCAGGATCAAATAGCTGTATTGCCGATAGGCTCCGCTAGCAATCACTTTAGGCACAACAAAGTCTTTGGCTTTGGCGAGTAACTCAAGTCCAGCGGCCTCTTGTACAAACATGTCTTCCAATTCAACACGATTGAGCTTTACGAAGTAGCTGCTAAATTTGCCGCTAAGGCGATAGCTTTGATTAACATCGCCACCGCCAACACTGTGTTTATCGATAAGGTTGAACCTCCGGTCATGTGTTTGCCGAATATGAAATTCAATATGCTGCCAAATCGTCACCGTGCCCCCACAAGTCTTAAATTGGACTTTATTACATTTTAAGTCTACTATTGGAATATATGCGCCGTAAAACCGGCGTTTTAAGGTAATGATAATGTTAGCAGAACTTAATGACCCTCAAGCGACAAACTCAAAGATTGCCGACACAGAGACTGTAGTGTCAAAACCCAGTAGCGACCAGATCGCAACCGGTTTAAAAGTCGCTCTGAACATTTTAGACAAATGGCAAAGTAAAGAAGAACAAAAGCAAGCCATATTAGGTATGAGCCGCTCTACCTATTACAAATGCAAGGCCAACCCTAAATCGGCGCGACTCAGTCAAGATCAGGTTGAGCGCATCAGTTATATTCTCAATATACATCAGGCACTGCGCATCGTCTTTTCCAACCCTGAAAACGTCTACGGCTTTATGACCATGGTCAACCATAATCCCTACTTCGAAGGACAAACGCCATTAGCCCTAATAGCCACAGGCCGCTTCGGCACTCTGTATGAGGTGTTTAAGCGTATCGACGCGATGCGAGGCGGCCATTGCTAAGCCTTGAACACGTAAGAAAAATATCGCTTAAGCAACAACAAGCCGTGCGCTTGGTCAACTCTAAGTTTCCACCTATCGACTTATTTGATGATGTGGCCGACCAAGACGAATTTGAAGCGCTTTACGCGCTGCAAAGTCTCACCAACCCTAGACTGCAAAATGCCGTGGGCAACCTAAACTTGCTCCCTGCTGAACAGATCCCCTACGGCATCAGTGGCTGTTCTTTTGCTTGTGCGCCCTTTACCCACGTCAATCCCGATGGCAGCCGCTTCAGTAATGGCGATTATGGCGTGCTATATTTAGCCGACGAACTCACCACTGCCATTGCCGAGGTCAGCCATCATTTGCAACAAACCTTTCAGGCCATCGAGGACTTAAAGTACGACATGATTGTGATGCGCTGCTTGCGATTTAGCTTTAACGCCGAACTGCTTAATTTAACACCTTTTACAGATGACGACATTTATCACCCAACAGACTACACCTGCGCGCAACTGTTTGGCACCAAAGCTCGTCAATCAGGAGCACAAGGGCTGCAATATCGTTCGGTCAGACAGGCCGAAGCCACCTGCTGGGCACTGTTTAGTCCAAGTCAAATAGTCGAAGTGCAGCAAACCAGCCATTATGAGTTTAACTACGACAGTAAAAGCATCTATTCGGTCAATAAGATCTCTGCGATATAAAACCTCATTGGCAGTTGTCATCAACCCTTCTATAGTTAACCTGAGCCATATCTCAAGCTCAACCGAGTTCAAGACAATTTTGATCGTAATTCCATCGAAGCGAATAATAGGAAACACGGATGGCAAAAAAATCACTGCTGTATGTCTACTTTATCTTATTTACCCTATCTGGCTTTTCCGGGCTAATTTATGAATCGGTTTGGTCCCACTATCTAAAGCTGTTTTTAGGTCACGCTGCTTATGCCCAAGTATTGGTGTTGATCATTTTTATGGGCGGTATGGCACTTGGCGCCTTTATTGCTGCCAAACACGCGGCTAAAGCTAAGAACCTGATCTTACTCTACGCCATTGCAGAAGGCATCATCGGCCTGTTTGGCGTATTCTTTCATCCGATGTATACCTCTGTGACCGAGTTCGCCTATAGCCACTTGCTGGTGATGTTCGATTCCAGTTTCGCCATCAACACCGCCAAATGGCTGGTCGCGGCTTTAATGATCATGCCGCAATCGATACTGCTTGGTGCAACCTTTCCTTTGCTGGCCACAGGTATCATTCGTAAATTCGGCAGTGAAGGGGGTCGTCATTTGGCCACCTTATATTTCGTCAACAGCCTAGGTGCCGCCGCCGGTGTGTTGGCCAATGTCTATTACTTCATTCCAGCGGCGGGCCTGCCCGGCGCTGCGGTGATAGCCGGTATGTTCAATCTGGTATTGGCCCTTGTGGTCTGGCTGTTTTCGCGCGCAGACAGATATCCGCAAATTGAATTAGCCAAAACCATATCGGCTCACGTCAATCTGAAAATCTTTGTCATGGTGGCCGCCGTCACCGGCGCCGCTTCATTTATTTACGAGATAGTTTGGATACGCATGCTTTCAATGGTGCTTGGCGCCTCCACCCACTCGTTTGAGATCATGCTAAGCGCGTTTATTCTTGGCCTTGCCTTTGGCAGCTTGTGGGTGCGTAAACGGATCAATCAATTCAACAACCCGGTTATTGCTCTTGCCGTGATTCAAGTAGTGATGGGCGTTTTAGCGCTTTTGACTTTGCCCATGTACGACAAAAGTTTTGAGCTGATGGTCTTTTTCAGTAATGCCTTGGCGTTAACTGATAACGGCTACGTTCTGTTTAATATCGTCAGCTATTTAATCTGTGTATTTATCATGCTCCCGACCACCATTTGTGCGGGCATGACACTACCGCTGTTGACTCACCTGTTAATCAAAAATTCCGGCAACGACAGCGCCGTAGGCAGAATCTATACCGCCAACACACTTGGGGCTATTGTTGGTATCGTGTTAGCTTCACAGTTTTTGATGCCGCTGATGGGCATAAAAAATGCGCTTGTAATAGGTGCCGGGCTGGACTTGTTTGCCGGTCTATATTTGTTTTTCAAGCTCGGCGACAATCGCCAAAAATGGCAAAAAGCCCTGATGGTGACCCCCATCATGGCATTACTGGCTACCGTAACCTGGGTGTCGGTCGATCCGATTAAAATGTCTTCTTCGGTATTTCGTTCGGGACGCTATCTCAACCCTTACTTATCTGAGGTGGTGTATTACGTCGATGGCAAAACGTCAACAGTCACGATGACCGAAGTGCAGTCAACGGATGGTCTGATCTTAAGTATTATCAACAACGGCAAACCCGACGCTTCCATTCGCTTTAAACAAGCGGACCTCGAACTCAAACCGACTGCCGACGAACCGACAATGATCCTGCTTGGCGCCCTACCCTATCTGTTGAAACCAGACGTAAAAACCGTCGCCAATATTGGCCTAGGCTCAGGACTCACCGCACAAACCCTGTTGCAGCACGACAAATTGGCGCGCTTGGATTCCATTGAAATAGAGGCGGCGGTGGTAGAAGGGGCTAAGCGCTTTGGCGAGCGAGTCGATAAGGTATACTCCGACCCGCGCAGCCACATCATTATCGATGACGCCAAAACCTACTTTGTCGCCAACAACAAGCGCTACGATGTGATCATCTCAGAACCGCCAAACCCATGGGTCAGTGGTGTCGCCAGCTTATTTAGTGCCGAGTTTTACGCCTTATTACCTCAATATTTGAACGACGAAGGCTTATTGGTGCAATGGATGCACCTATACGAGCTAAACCCTCGACTACTGCAAGGCATATATAAGGCACTTAGAGAAACCTTCGATTATGTCCAGATTTATCAGGTATCCGATGCCGATATTGCCATTGTTGCCAGCAGCCAGCCGATAGCTGAATTACAGCCAGAGGCGTTTGAACAACCCGGCCTGTCGCAATATCTAAGTTACATCGGCGTCAACAACATCACAGACATCAAAGCCCGTAAACTCGGCTCACAATTGCTGCTCGATGATTATCTCGGCAGCGATAGCGTCAAGCCCAACTCAGACTATTTCCCTTCATTAGACTTCGGTGCAGGTAAGGCGAGGTTTTTAAAACAAAATGCCAGAGCGCTGTTTGAGCTAAATCACGCCAGCATTGTCAGAAAACTACAAAATCAGCCGAAACTGGCAAGTTTGACCGCTCAGTTGAGCCCAAGCCAAGAGTTTCCCTTTGCCGCAAAATATAATGACTCTCAGCGCTTTTACCAGCTCTATCAAACCTTAAGTCAAGGCCAACAACCACAGCATAAATATGACTTTGGGCTATATTCAAGGGCTTTTCAATTGCAGCAACTGCTGGCCAATTGTAACAATGAGAATGTAAGTAACAATTATCATGGCGATTTGATAAAGCTGATGGTCGTCACCGAGTTTTCTTGGCTGAAGCCTGAGCAATTACACGATATTTTCAGCCGGTTGGCGACACCTGACTGCCTTGCGTCTTTATCTGCATCAGGGCAAATCGTCGTTAAGACTATCATGGCTTGGCTCAACGAAGACATCGATAAACTACAGCAGTGGAGTTTTGAATACCTTGCCGCGCAGCCGCAGCTGAGCAGTGCCATCGACCTTGCAATGCTTAAGTTTTACACATACACCAGATTAGTGCTTGCCGAGAAGGGACACTATGATCAGTTTTATCAAAAGCTACAACCTCGATTGGAAAAAGACGTCGAGCTTATTATGCTCAACAAGCGCTATTTGGACCTGTTCTATCCCGAGGAAATGGATCGTTTCTTGCGGTTGTTCAATATGAGTGGCGCTGGCGGCTAGAGCGCCAGCGCTGTCAGGCGTATCAGCGGATCCCGCCGTAAAGAGTCAATAGCGCAACCATAGCTAAGAAAAACAAAATGTTGCGCTTGGCCAGCTTGAGCATACAGGCCGGTTCAGTGATCTTAGAGCATTCAGCAGGGTCGATGGTTTCTGCCGCTTTTGAAATGTCGCTCACCATGGCTTTTGCCGAAGAAGTCAAATCCAACAAATAGCTCAACCAGATCCCCGCAGCCTTGGTAAAGTTACCTATCAGCAGATACCCTGCCGAAAACACTCTGGCAGGCAACCAATCGAGCACATGCAACGCCCTTTGAATATAGCCTCGATTGACAAATCCTTGTACTTTGGCGTCTTTGTCATCGTGGGTTTCTCTGACCATGCAATACAATACCGCCCCGGCAGGACCACACACCACAAACCAAAACAACACCGCGCAGTAATAACGGAAGTTATACCACACCAAAGACAAACCTAACGTCTCGCAACCACAAGGCTCTGTCGCTTTCTCTGATGACTCATCTTCATCAACAGACTCAGACTGCACTTGCAAGGTTTCATCGACCTCACCGCCATCACCTTCATCGTCGCTGACCTTTTCATTTTCATCATGAACTGCCAAGCCCTGTAGTTTGGCTGCGTATAACTGACAGGCCGAGTCATCGTTTCGTGCGGCGGCATTTAAAAACGACTTATAGGTTTTACGCTTTTCAATGCAACCGATACAGATCAGTAACACCACTACATTGAACACAAACTCAAACAGCAACCAGTCCAAAGCACTGGCGATAAACTGCACGCCAATAACCGGGATCAGCAACCACAGCCACATCCCCAGCGAACTGCTCAGCCAACTGGGCGTGCCTGAATGCTCCAGCAGAAAACGCTTCATTTTTTGGTAATAAAATTCAAACTGCCATAGCGAAGAAGTGGCCGCTACACGCTCGATTGTCAAACAGATCAGCAAAGTGATGAGGGTCATTGATGGGAGTCCTAATTCAATCCAGTGACGCGTAGTAGCGCGACCAATCAAAAGATCCACCGGGGTCGGTTTTACGCCCGGGCGCAATATGACAGTGTCCGACTATCCTGTCGGCTGTGATTTTAGAGTAACGACGCTGTAAAGTCATGGTCAATTTTGTAAGCGTATGATATTGCTCATCGGTATAGGGTACATCGTCCGTCCCTTCGACCTCGATACCAATGGAAAAATCATTGCAGCCCTCACGCCCGTCAAAGCTCGAAATGCCCGCATGCCACGCCCGATCGTCAAAAGAAACATACTGCACCAACGAACCATCACGTCGCAACAGGCAATGAGCCGAGACATTGAGCGATTGGATCTGTTCGAAAAAGGGATGCTTCTCAACCTTAAGACGACCAAGAAAAAAATCGGTGACATCCTCCGAGCCAAACTGCCCCGGCGGCAAAGAAATGTTGTGGATCACCAACAGGTCTACTTCTTCGCCTGCTGGGCGTTGGTTAAAATGCGGGCTTGGCTGCCTATCGCACAGGTTGAGCCAGCCATCGTTTATTACAAATTCAGACATGATAGATTGGACAATTGTCGTTATACTTTAGCGCTGATAGTAATCATATAAGGGTGACGAATGCAAACAGACCAGACACAAAAAAAGTTCGGCACTGTCTTTGGCACAATCGCTTGGTTATGTATCTTGTTTTTGCTGGTGCTGTTTTTTCAAAGTAGACTCGACAAACAGCACAATCCCAATGACGACTTAGCGTATCGTGTCGAAGGCGATATTCCCACTGTAACCCTCAAGCGCAACCGCTTTGGTCATTACGTTGCCAGTGGTTATATTAATGGTGAGCCTGTCACTTTTATGCTTGATACCGGCGCGACCAGTGTGGCCATTCCTGTCGCCATTGCCGATAGGCTCGGACTTAGCCGTGGCCAAGCCTATCAAGTACACACGGCGAATGGCACCACCACCGCTTACGCCACTCGATTAGATTCATTGGAACTGGGCGCAATTAAACTCAACGACATCAACGCCAGCATCACAGTCGGCTATCAGTCAAACGATATTCTATTAGGCATGAGCGCGCTCAAGCAATTGGAATTTGCACAGCGCGGCGACACCCTAACCTTGAAGCAATACTGATAAAACCGATATAATCGCGGCCTTAATTCAATCGTGCCTGTGCATCACTTGCTGAGGCAAAGCATTCTCGGCAGATTGTCTGTGATGACCATCTACCGAAACCAACTCAGGAACCACCATGCTTGCAGAAGATATTCGCCGCGCCGTCGCTAACGCACTGGCAGAAGACCTAAACCATCAAAATGCCGCCGAAGGTGACATCACCGCCTCGTTGATCCCTGCGCAAAACCGCGCCGAAGCCTTTGTGATCACCCGGGAAGACTGTGTTTTTTGTGGCACCGATTGGGTTAAAGAAGTTTTTGCACAAGTCGGAGGCGACATACAGGTGCGCTTTTTAGTCAACGATGGCGATAAGGTCGATGCCGGTGCCAAGCTGTTTGAACTGAGTGGTCAAACCCGTGCCTTGTTGACGGGTGAGCGCACCGCTCTCAATTTCGTACAAACATTATCGGCAGTCGCAACCACCGTGGCGCAATATGTCGCAGCCATCAAAGACAGCAACACCGTTTTGCTCGACACGCGCAAGACCATACCAGGTATGCGGTTGGCGCAAAAATATGCGGTCACCTGCGGCGGCGGACAAAATCATCGTGTCGGCTTGTACGACGCCTTTTTAATTAAAGAAAATCATATTGCCGGGTGTGGTTCTATTGCCAATGCCGTCAATACCGCCAAGCAAAACTGCCCCGGCAAGCCAGTAGAAGTAGAAGTTGAAAATCTCGATGAATTGAGCCAAGCCCTTGCTGCCGGCGCCGATATCATCATGCTCGATAACTTCTCTATTGCGCAAATAGAGCAAGCCGTGGCGCTCACCGAGCACAAAGCCAAGCTCGAAGTTTCTGGTAACATGGACATCAGCACCATCGCTCAGTACGCAGCGACTGGCGTCGATTATATTTCGGTCGGAGCCTTGACGAAAAATGTTCGTGCTATCGACTTGTCGATGCGTTTTAGCTAAGTTCTCATTCGAAAATACACATCCAAAAATCTGCAAGCGAGTGGCCAAAAAAACCGTTTACCGCCACTCGCCAGTTTTCATCCGGAAATTCTCATCCATGATAATTTCCTAGACCGCTGACGTCGAACGCTACTGTGCATATATGTACTTGCGTCATTAGTGCCTCCTGCACGTCAAGCAAGTTCGACTTTCGCTTACATTTGACCCACATGGATAATGAGATAAATGCAGAAATTGCAGGAGCAATATTTCTGTCAACAAGTTGAAATGGCGGTAAATCCATTTACCGCACAGCTAGTGCCCGACAACACCAATTTTCGGACGGGTACTAGCCAGCAGCATTGGCTCATCGGATGAGTTAATTAATAAAATCGGAGCAATGACCTCCATCTCTCACTAGCAGTGGTTGAAAGGCAATAGTTTTCAATTACTTTGCTTATTTTTGTGGTTAATATGGTTAATTATTTCTCAGTGTAATGCCATGACTAGCTTGGGACAAGCAACTGAAAATCATACAGAAATATCTCACAAAATCAGCAACCAACAAAAATCTTGGCAGAAACTGTAAAATCTTATTGCAAAATTGCGAAACTGCGCCAAACTTAACTTAGCCCTAAAAAAACATTAATGTTTATTTTGTTGGAGAAGTTTTAAGATGAGTAAAATGAGAAAATTGCGTAAGCAGGTTCAAAAAGGTTTTACCTTGATTGAGTTGATGATCGTAGTTGCAATTATCGGTATCCTTGCTGCGGTAGCACTACCAGCCTACCAAAGCTACACTGATCGTGCCAGCTTCAGTGAAGTCATTTCAGCCACATCAGCCGCCAAAACCGCTGCTGAGGTTTGTGCGCAAATTAAAGGTTCATTCACCACTGCCAACTGTGCATCGTTG
The DNA here is from genome assembly GCA_041583135.1 of Alteromonadaceae bacterium. Lineage (GTDB taxonomy): Bacteria > Pseudomonadota > Gammaproteobacteria > Enterobacterales > Alteromonadaceae > JABSOG01. The sequence goes on from JBFHGJ010000084.1 coordinate 16,559, forward strand.
ACTGCGGCAACCTTTACCGTACCAGCCGGCTTGACGTTGACCATCACAGACCAGACTGACGCCGCGATCACCATCAAAGCGACTCGTGCTTCTGACAGTGCGTATTATCAAATCGTTGGTGCTTTAGCGAACGGCTTGGTAACTTGGACCAAAACCTGTTCACCAGCTGAAAACTGTATCTAACTTTCGGTTGGTTTAACACGTCATGTGTGAAAAAGGCGGCAGTAGAACTGCCGCCTTTTTTGTCTTTATCACATTGGCGCAAGACCACCTAAGGCTCGCTTTACACAGCGCATTTGTTACCACTTGGCGTTGACATCGACAACCAATTTTCATCATTACCGATAAAACCTGGGTGATTGATGAATTGAATAGTGATAAAAGTCATTGCACTTGCAAATATGCTGATGGCACGTCTATCTTTGTAACAATAAAGACATTGAAACGTTTTACTCAGGGCAACAGTAGTAACGCTTATGGCTGCAAAAAAGAATAAGGTAAAAGACCCGGATATCTTCACTTGGAAAGGTACCAACAAACAGGGTCGCAAACTCGCCGGTGAACTCGAAGGGGCTTCGGCCACTGAAGTGAAAGCCGCATTAAGACGTCAAGGGATCACCCCTGACAAAGTCAAGAAAAAACCCAAACCCCTATTCGGCATGGATGGCTCAAAGCCCATTACACCTGCCGATATCGCTGTTTTCACCAGGCAGGTAGCCACCATGTTACAAGCAGGTGTTGCCTTGGTACAAACCTTAGACATGATAGCGATGGGTACGCCAAACCCTAAAATGGCTAAGCTGATCCAGGAATTGAGTGTCAAAGTCCAAGGTGGCGCACCTTTTTCCGAATCGTTACGGGAATATCCGCTCTTTTTTGACGACCTGTATTGTGACTTGGTGCAATCAGGTGAAGCCTCCGGTGCACTCGACAATATTTTTGACCGAGTCGCCACCTACAAAGAAAAAGCCGAAGCCCTAAAATCAAAAATCAAAAAGGCGATGAACTATCCTATCTCGGTTTTGGTGATCGCCGGTATCGTAACCAGTATCTTGCTGGTCTTTGTAGTGCCCCAGTTCCAAGAGATATTTGCAGGATTTGGTGCCGAGCTTCCCGCCTTCACCTTATTTGTTATCGGCCTATCTGAGTTGATGCAGGCCTATTGGTGGATAGTATTACTTGGACTCATCGGCTTTGGTTACGCCTTTAAACAGGCCCACCGGCGTTCGCCAGAGTTTCGCGATCAGGTTGATGCCCAGTTGCTGAAGATCCCGGTTATTGGCGTCATTCTCAACAAGGCCGCCGTAGCGCGATATGCCAGAACCTTAAGCACCACCTTTGCAGCCGGTGTACCATTGATTGAAGCCTTGGAATCGGCAGCGGGCGCCTCCGGCAATGCCGTATACCGCAAAGCCATCATGGAGATACGAATAGAAGTCTCAGGCGGACATCAAATGAATCAGGCAATGAAAGCCACTGGTATTTTTCCACCCATGGTGACGCAAATGGTTGCCATCGGTGAAGAATCCGGCTCACTCGACAGTATGCTCGATAAAGTCGCCAACATCTATGAAGGGGAAGTCGATGATGCCGTTGATGGTTTGACGGCTTTGATTGAACCGATGATAATGGCGGTTTTAGGTGTCGTCATCGGTGGTTTGATTGTTGCCATGTACCTACCAATCTTTGAAATGGGGAAAGTTATCAAATAATGTTCGACCAGATAATTGCATTAATGACCCACAACAGTGCGTTTTTCTATGGGTCTGTCTTGGTATTTTCTTTAGTGGTCGGCAGCTTTCTCAATGTGGTGATCCACCGTTTGCCGATCATGATGGAAAGGGAATGGGAATGTGAATGCCGCGAGCATTTGGCCGCTGAGTTAGAGACCCCGCCAAGTGAAGAAGAACCGGAACGATATGATCTGGTTTTACCACGCTCGGCCTGTCCTAAATGTGGCCATCAGATCACTGCGCTCGAGAACATTCCAATCATTAGTTGGCTGGTGTTAAAGGGTAAATGCGCTAACTGCCGCGCCCATATTTCCGCACGCTATCCTTTTGTCGAATTGCTGACCGGCGTGCTATCTGTGGTCATTGCCGTACACTTTGGCGTCAGCATGCAAACCCTTGTCTATTTGCTGCTGACTTGGGGCCTTATCGCCCTGTCATTTATCGATTTGGACAAGATGCTACTACCTGATCAGATAACCTTACCCTTGGTTTGGTTGGGGCTGTTTAGCAGTATCAGTGGCATCATCCCCCTAAGCCCCAAAGAGGCCATCATCGGTGCCATGGTCGGGTATCTTAGCTTGTGGTCGATATATTGGCTGTTTAAATTGGTCACCAAAAAAGAAGGCTTCGGCTATGGCGACTTTAAACTGCTGATGGTTTTTGGTGCCTTTTTGGGTTGGCAACAGGTTGCGCTGATCATCATGCTCTCCACCGCTGTCGGTTCAATATTTGGTTTGTACTTCTTGCTTAAGAACAAAAAAAGCGTCGAGATCCCATTCGGACCATACATTGCCATTGCCGGGTGGATAGCGATGATTTGGGGTGATAGGCTGATCAACTATTACCTCAACAACTTTATTTACATCAGCCATTAGGACCCTTGATGAGTCGTTTTATCGTAGGGCTTACCGGAGGTATCGGCAGTGGCAAAACCACTGTGGCCAATGAGTTTATTCGTTTAGGCGCACAGGCAGTAGATGCCGATATTGTCGCCCGAGAAGTCGTCGCCCCCGGCAGTGAGTGCCTTGAGGCCATTGCGGTGAAGTTTGGTCCTGAGATCTTACTTGCCGACGGTCAGCTCAATCGCAGCGAATTACGCGCTCAGATTTTTGCCGACCAAAACAAAAAACAATGGCTCAATCAGCTGATGCACCCAGCCATTCGCCAGCTGATGTTACAACAGCTCAATGCCGCCGATTCACCTTATGTGCTATTGATAGCACCGCTACTATTCGAAAATGGCCTTGAGCGTTACACCAACCTCAATGTCGTGGTCGATGTACCCGAGCAGGTGCAGTTAGAGCGAACCTGTCAACGTGATGCGGTGGACCATGAACAAGTCAAAAGCATCATTGCTTCGCAAATTTCGCGACAACAACGATTGGCAAAAGCCGATGAAATCGTGGATAATGACCGCCCTTGGCCGCAAGTGGCCAATGACATCGCCTTTTTACACCAAAAATTTATGCAATTGAGTAACACGATATGAGCCTGGTGATATACGAACACCCGCTAAATGAAAAGCAGCGCACCTTTATGCGCGTTGAATATTTGTTTGGCCAGCTCGACAGTTGTCGCTCCTTATCCCATCCATTTCAGTTACAAGTGTTCTTCGATGCACTCTTTGCCATGGTCGAATTGCTTGACCGCTCTGACTTGCGCTCAGATATCGCCAAAGAGCTTGAACGCAACGAACACAACCTGGTGAAATGGTCTCAACACCCTGAGATCTGCAATGCTGCGTTAGAAGAAACCTTGCGTCAGGTGATCAACCTGCAAAACACCCTGAGCAAAAAAGAAAAGGTCTGCAACCCGCTAAAAGACGATCCCTTTTTGGAGAGTATTCGTAAGCGTTTCACCATGCCCGGACCCAGCTGCGACTTTGACTTACCGCAACTGCACTTTTGGATGCAATTGAACCCACAGGACAAAAAAGCGCAAATCGACGGTTGGCTAGAGCATTTAAGCTCGACCCGAGAGGCCATCTATCTTATCCAAACTTTTGTTCGTGAGCGCAGTAATTTTGTCAATACCAAAGCACCCGGCGGCTTTTATCAAGACAACAGCGAAAATCTCGATATGTTGCGGATAAAATATACCCCGGCCTATGGTGCCTATCCTACGGTAAGCGGTAACAAGTATCGCTACGCCATACGCTTTATGCGACTTTGTGATGAACAAGGGCGCACCACTGTCGATGAAGACGTGATGTTTTCTCTAGCCCGCTGTTAAATACTTAGGGGTTGTCTATATGAGTAAATTAAAGGTCAATTGTCCGACCTGTAAAAAGGACGTGGTTTGGAACGAACAAAGTCAATTCAGACCTTTTTGTTCTAAACGCTGTCAGTTGATTGATTTGGGTGAATGGGCCAACGAAAGTCATGTGATTGAAGGCAAGCCCGGCTTTACCGATGTCGATTTGGCCGTTGATATCGATGAAATTGAAGCCATGGTACAGCAACAAGACAACGACTTTTTTAATAACTAAACGCCGGTCAGTGGTGTTGACCGGCGTTTTGGTATGCTGTTTCAGTGATACTCAGTTAGGCATCAAACAAATGATAAGACATCGACAGTTCATGAACCGCGTCGATAAACACTTTGGCATTTTCAGGGTTCACATCTGGCGTAATGCCGTGGCCGAGGTTAAATACATGACCCGGACCTTGACCGAAGCTATCTAAGATCACCTGCACTTCATGACGAATACGATCTGGGTCGGCATGTAAAATTGCCGGATCCATATTGCCTTGCAGCGCAACCCTATCACCGACACGAGATTTGGCATTACCGATCTCAATGGTCCAGTCGAGACCAACACAATCACAACCAGTATCGGCGATGGCTTCTAGCCACATGCCACCATTTTTGGTGAACAAAGTGACCGGTACTTTGCGCCCTTCATTCTCGCGGATCAATCCTTTAACGATTTTGTCCATATAAATCAAAGAGAACTCTTTATAGTCATGCGGTGTCAACACCCCACCCCAAGTATCAAAAATTTGCACTGCCTGAGCGCCGGCTTTGATTTGAGCATTCAGATACAAGATCACCGAGTCGGCCAATTTATCTAACAACGCGTGCAATGCCTCCGGATCACAAAACGCCATTTTTTTGATCTTAGAGAAAGTCTTTGAGCTACCGCCTTCAACCATATAAGTTGCCAACGTCCAAGGGCTGCCAGAGAAGCCGATCAGCGGCACTTCACCATTGAGCTCACGACGAATGGTACGCACAGCGTCCATTACATAACGCAGCTCCTGCTCAGGGTCTGGAATAGGCAAGTGAACGATATCGCTCATCTCAGTGATGGGATTGGCAAAACGCGGACCTTCACCGGCAGTAAAGCTCAATCCTAGCCCCATAGCATCAGGGATCGTCAAGATATCACTGAATAAAATCGCCGCATCCAAGTCAAAACGACGTAACGGTTGCAAGGTCACCTCACAAGCCAACTCAGGGTTGGTGCAAAGTGCCATGAAGTCGCCGGCTTTAGCTCTCACTTCACGGTACTCAGGCAAATATCGTCCAGCCTGACGCATCATCCATACTGGCGTACGTTCTACCGACTGCCTTAGCAAGGCGCGCAAATAACTATCGTTTTTCAATTGTGACATGCTCAAAGGCTCTCCTACTAAAATTTGCCCGCATTGTATCACCACTTAGCCCGTTAGAACCAATATTTATCTGGCTTTTGAACAACCTTAGTCGTCATGATAAAAAGAGATTGTCGGGTTAAGGTGACATCCGGCCAAATTGCACCAGTGTGGGCCGTGCAAATGACTTTACCTTAGCGAACATTTTGATATAGTAAAGAATATTCAAATTATTCAGCTTTCATAATATAAGCGCTGATGGAGTATTTACAATTATGCTTACCCAAGTAGAACAAGCACAAAGCAAATGGGGAGGTTCTCATTCAGCCATTGATACCTGGCTTAATGAGCGTCAAAAATTGTTGGTTCACTACTGCAAATTGGTCGGAACCGAAAAGAACAGCCAAAAAAACGAAAACCCCTTGCCAAACCACGATGAAATCGTGCTGTTCTGTCAGGTGATGATGGATTATATCTCGGCAGGTCACTTCGAAGTGTACGAACAAATCGTCAAAGCCTGCAAGGTTAACGGCGAACAAAGTAAAGCCCTTGCCACCGAACTCTACCCTCGTATCGACAATACCACCGACACTGCGCTGTGCTTTAACGACAAATACGCTGACTTGGACAGTGAAGAAAATCAAGGTAAAAGCGCAGATGAAATCTTCGCCGACTTTGAAGAAGACCTAGCGATGGTCGGGCAAGCCTTAGAAGAACGCTTCGGCCTTGAAGACGAGTTGATAGACACGCTTTACAATAAACACTAAGTCTATTGTGCATTCAAACGGCGTTGTTCGCCTTTGAATGCTGCTGTATCTTCCATATATCCCGAATATATAAAAGGCACCAAAATGGTGCCTTTTTTGTGCTTAAGCATTGGCGCCTATGAAATTTAGTCTTTCATAGGCGGTTTATCACCTAGTGAGCTGAATGGTCGTGACCATCACCAGCAGGGGCTGCGCCAGCGGCCGCATCGCCTTCTTCAATAGACAGCAGTTCAACTTCAAACAACAAAGTTGAATTTGGTTTGATCTTACCATTGCCGCGCTCACCGTAGGCCAAGTCAGATGGAATAACGAAAGTATATTTACTACCTACGCTCATCAATTGCAGACCTTCAGTCCAGCCTTTGATCACTTGGTTCACACCAAATACCGCAGGTTGATTGCGGTCATAAGAACTGTCGAACTTGTCGCCATCAATCAAAGTACCTGTGTAGTGTACTGTAACGCGGTCTTGTGGACCCGGCTTTTTGCCGTCGCCTTGTTTTACGACAGAGTATTGCAAGCCAGACTCAGTCACTTGAACGCCTTCTTTTTTAGCGTTCTGTGCCAAGTAATCTTCACCGGCCTTTTTGTTTTCTTCAGCCAATTGCTTTTGACGCGCTTCAAATTTGGTGCGAGCCAATTGGTTTAAGCCTTCCATCGCTTCTTTTACAGCTTTTTCGTCCATTTTGGCGGCATCGTCTAATGCTTCTTTAAAGCCTTGTAAAATCAGCGCTTCATCTAAATGAATGTCAACTTCTTTATTTTGCTCTAAGTTTTGCTTCATGTAGTTACCAAGGCTTACACCCAAACCGTAAGCAAACTTCTCGTTGTCAGATTTAAATGGGCTGGTATCTGCTGCACTGGCATCTGCTTTGGTGTCGGCAGTTTTAACCGCTTCGGCTTTGTTCTCAACCTTGGTTTGTGCATTATTGTCGGTCTTGTCACCACATCCGGCAACCAGAGCCATGCTCACTGCCAACAAAGACAGCTTAAAAATTGAACGCATGATTTACTCCAAATTCAAAATGATCGTTGTAATTATTCTAATGATTAAACTAACCTCTCAAAGGCCAGCCGTTACAATAATTAATGCTTAAAACACTAGGGGCACTATACTACCCTGATGTAAGATAAGAGTTAAGGCATATTTGTATATTAAATTGAATATGAAACCATTAGTTACGATTTTGTCGTGGTTTGGCCTGATAGCGGCTGTGCTTGCGCTAAACGGCTGTTCACAGCAACAATCACAAGCCGTTGCCCACTACGAACATGCGGCTGACAGCGCCTATGCGGCGGCGATCTCTGAAGATGGTCACTACGCTGTCGTATCGACGGTCTATCATGGCCTCGCCTTTTGGGACATTGAGAAAAATGCCCTACAATATCAGTGGTCTCATCAAGGCAGTGAAAACAATCAAGTGTTGGTAACCGCCATTGCCAGCGACAACTCCCACGTATTGACCGCAGACAGAGATAATTTTGCCCTATGGGATGTTGCAACCGGATTATCAAAAGGCTTTATCAAGCTCAAAGACTCAAATATTCGCGACGTGGCCATCTCTAATGGCGGCCAACATATTCTCATTGGTAAAAGCAATGGCGTTGTGGTGCATATCACCACCGAAACCGGTAGACGCATTGAGTTTTTAGGCCACCAAGAAAAAATCAATTCAGTCGCGATGTCCGATAATGGCCGCTATGCGTTGACCGGCTCCAATGACTACGTAGCCTATTTGTGGGATACCGAAACCGGTCAAGTGATCCACCGATTCAACCATCCCAGCAGAGTCACCAAAGTCGCGCTCGACCCGACACGTCGATACGCCTTTACTGCCGATAGTCAAAAGCAGGCACAGGTCTGGGATCTGGTGACCGGCAAACCGATCAGTCGGCTGAATTTTACCTCTAGGCACAAAGTCTTTAGTGCGGCAAGATTCAATCATGATGGCACATTGCTGGCCACTGGCTCACCTTCAAGACAACTTATTTTGTGGGACGTCAAAACCGGCGAGCAATTGCAAAGCTGGGTAGTAGCCCCAAAAAAAGACTCACGACCACAAAGCGCGGTGGTACATGCCGTCGCTTTTATCAACAACGACACACAATTGCTTAGCGAAAGTTCCAGTGGACTTTTGGAAGTATGGGAGATAGACAAAAAGCGATGAAAAACCAAGACTTAGAGCAGCGTATCATTGAGCTGGAAACCAAAGTCGCCTTTCAGGACGATACCATTGCGCAATTGAATGACGAGTTAAGCCACCATCAAGACAGCATCCGCCAGTTGCAAGAGCAAATTCGTTTGCTTGGCAGTCGTTTTAAAGAAATTCGAGAACACATGCAAGCAGAATCAGAAGGCAGCAGTGACATTGTTCACGAAATCCCGCC
>JBFHGJ010000085.1:0-24962 GCA_041583135.1 Alteromonadaceae bacterium
AAGCAATATGACACCATTGTCTAGTACCCGAGGCGATAACTTTTTGACTTTTTTGGTGTCAATTATTGCTTGTAACTAATTGAGGTTAAAGGAAGTTGTAGGAGATCGCCCTACACTTTTGGTGGATATTGGCTATGTCTAATGCAGGACCTAGGTGATTGGCTACATTGGTCTCCAAAACTCAATTAAACATTGAGTAATTTTTTGTTCCCAACTGGCAAAGAGAACATCTTCAACTAAACTGTATAAATAACCATTGTAATTTAGCCAGTAAAGTTATGAAGTTTTCAACCAACCCCCATGATAGTTTTGTGCGCGCCATGATGGCTAACATGACAGTGGCTAAAGCCTTTTTTACACGTTATTTGCCCTCGCAGATAGTCAATGTTTTAGATATCAACTCGATAAGACTTGAAGATGGCACCTATGTCGATAGTAGACTACAAAAGTCGTTAAGTGATTTGGTTTATGATTGCCGTTATTTAGAACCTAAAGGTTCTGTCGGCGCCAAGATTGTGCTTTTGGTCGAACATCAGTCAACACCACAAAAGTTACTGCCTTTTAGAGTATATCATTATATGTTCAGCCTTCTTAATCGCCAGCTAAAAGCGCGTCATAAAAAGCACAGTACATCGCAACTACCAGCGGTATATGCACTTGTACTATATAATGGCAAACAAAGCCCCTACCCGTATTCTTTGCTTTTATCTGATTGCTTTGATGACCCCCATAACATCATGAAACCGCTGTTTACCGAAGCGATACCTCTGATAGACCTTAACCAGGAAAATGACCAAGAGCTTAAAGAATTGAAATGGCTTGGCATCCAATCTTTGGCGCTTAAATATGCCAGAGACAAAGACCCATCTACTTTGCTGCAATTGCTCGTCAAAATATTTAAGACCATTGACTATCAAGAACCAAATGCTCGTGACTTGTTAAATACGGCGTTTAGTTATATTCTGAGTAGGGCCTGTTTACCTTTCGACGTCGAGCTCTGGAATGACTGAAAAAGCGTCCAGGCAAGGCGCGACGACCGACGTTTAGTTGTTCTAAATAAGGGAGGAGCAACGCAGTATGGCGTTTTTTCAGCCATTCCCCGAAGGGCTGTGGCCATTTTGTCCACTAACTGCGTTACGGCTCGCTCGAATAGAACAACTATTCCACACTCCCCGCGCCTTGATATTGAACAAAATGACCTACAGCAGGGCCGACGCTGAAAGGTAAACAGGCCCTAGTGAAGCTGAAAGCTTCAATCAGTTGATTGAACATTGCAGCGATTTGCCGCAAACGACCAAAGGTGAATTTATGACAGTAGCAGAGTTGTTACGTGAAGAAGGCAAAGTAGAGGGTCGCGAGGCAACCCAATTGGACATTGCTGCCAAACTGCTTAAAGAAGGAGCTGAACCTCGTTTTGTCGCTAAGATAACTGAGTTGGATCTTGCCAAAGTAGAACAGCTAAAACAACAAGTTAAAGATTAGTCAAACTAATTTCAATGCGCCGCTGTTAGCATGCATGTATGCTGATTAATAACGCCATCTAAACCAGTTCAACCTCCAATCCCTAACCTATCAATCCCCTTGCAACACAAAATCCACCGCCGCTTGAGCTAAAATTCGGCCAGGATTGGTGAGCTTGATGCCGTAGTGTTTTTCGTCCACCACCAAAGGCAGCTCAGTACAGCCGAGTATGATTGGCATATCGTATTGTTCGATTAGGGCTTTGAGGGTTTGTCTTGGCTGCGCTAAGTCGATATTGGCTTTAACCTGATAAATCAAGGTCATCAGTTGGGCCTGCTGCTTATCGCTTGGTACCGCCATTTTGATCCCGCGCTTTGCCAGAGCCACTCGATAGATGCCACTACGATAAGTGGCCTGTGTGGCAAATAACATTACCTCGCGCTCTTTGTCCAAACGATGGTCAAGATGCCGTGCAACTTCATCAATCATATTAAGCACAGGAATCTTAAGCGCCAATGCCACTTCGTTGAGGTATTGATGGGCGCCGTTGCACGGCAGTATCACCACATCAGCCCCGCCGCGCTCAAGCGCCTTACCTGTCTCAACCAGATATTCGGCCAAATGCCGTTGTTGCTCGGCCGTGACGGCGTTTGATCTATCGGGTATCTTGGGGTTTGAATAGATCAAGGTAGCAATATGGTCTTGCTCGGTAGGCGCCTCGGTCAACTGCAAAATATATTCATATAAGTCCATGGTGGCGCGAGGACCCATGCCCCCAAGCACACCAATGACTTTATGTTTGCCGACAAACATTCACTATTGCCCTCTAAGCGCGTGAATGGCCGGTTTGTTGACATATTGCGCGAGCGGCAAATAACAGGCGATAAAGGTAATAACGCTGATCGACGCTAAGGTCAAAACATACACCAGCACCGAATCGATACCCAAATAGGCGCCCAATACATCGGCTTTTAGGGCGTAGATCGCCACCAACAGCAACAGCCCAAAGCCAAGCCCCCAACAGACCGGTTTGGCGTTGTCTTTAAGCAGTAGCTTAATCAACATGCCTTTGGTTGCACCTATGGCCATGCGGGTACCAATCTCCGTTCTGCGCAATTGCGTACTATAGCTGACGATACCATATAACCCCACTGCCGCAATAAACAAGCTAAGCAATGCCAATACAGCCGTCACAACCGTGGTCATATACTGAGGAAACAACCGTTCAAACTTAAGCTGTGCCAAGTCATCTAACCGCCCTACAGAAAAACGCGGATCGACATCGGTCAACACCGATACTACCTGTTCCGAGGTCAGCTTTTGACCGGGTTTTAGCTTGATGATGGCACTCCCCAAACCTAAAGATGCCGGTACATAGGCACGGTATTCAGGCTTGGTTTGACCGGGCATGGTCACCGATTTGACCACGGCTACCACGGTATAGGCACGATTGCGGCGCCCCAGCAGTTTCATGCCAACAGCACTACCGTCTTTGGCCATGGCTTTGGCCAACTCATCATTGATCACAATGCGTGGCGCATAGCTTTTCTGATCAAGCTCACCAAACAACTCTCCTTCGAGTACCGGCTGACCTATCATGTCAAAGTAGTCTCGCGACACGGTTTGATAACGCACAAAAAAGCGTTCGCCCGAGCTTTCTTCGCGGAAATTGTTGACGCTAAAGCGGCTAAGCGGAGAGTAGCTACGCACAACCCTCTCAACCTGCGGCAACTGCTCAAGACGGGTTTGCAAGTCGGCCATAATGGGTTTTAGTTCATTGTCACCCGGCCACTGGGCTTGGTTGAATGATAAGTTCAACCTCAGCATATTATCGATGTTAAAACCGCTGGGCTTTTGCAATATCTTGTAGGCATCGCTAAAGAGCACGCCGTTGACAAAAATCAAGCTGCTGGCCAAAGCCACTTGCGAGAAGATCAAAGTTGCACGCATTTTACGTGAAACCTGCACACCGGTGCCTTTACCACTGGATTGCAAAGTACGGTTAAGCTCACGGTAATTGATAGTACGACTACCCAACCAAGCAAAACACAGTGCAAAGGCAACCACTACGATAAGGGCAAACAATATGGTTATCGGCCCAAGCGTCACCTCATCGACCCGTGGGAAGATCCCCGCCATCCATTGCTGCAAAACGCTAAAACCAAATGCCGCCATAGGTAAGGCCAACACAATGGAAAACAACATTAACTGCGCCGACTCGCCCAATAAGGTGTAGAACAATCTACCCGGCGACGCCCCAAGGGCCGCTCTGATAGCCAACGTTCTATGTTGCTCGGCGGTACGGGACATCAAAACATTGGCAACATTGACAGTGGCAATCAGCATCAAACCGGCAGCACCGGCAAGCAGCAACAATATGGCACCTGCGATATCCCCAAGAATATGAGATTTAAACGACACCAACTCAATGCCAAAACGCGCACCTTTAAAACGGTCAGAGCCTGTGGTGTTGGGTTGCCACAGTTGCGTCAGCTGCTGCTCTATGACATTCGCCACGGCATTGTCGGATTTGTCCGCTGGCTTTTTACCCACCAGCATAAACTGCCCGCTTAGGCGCTGCCAGTTGCGAGCCAGCCAGGAGCTGAGATTGTAATCCCAAGGCAGCCAAACGTCGGTTTTGATGCCGGTGCGATAAAGTTGCGGGTCGATAAAGCTTTTCGCCATCACCCCGATGACTTTAAAGCTGACACCGGAAAAATCCATCTGCTTGCCGATTATCTGCGGATCAGCAGCAAATACGTCTTGCCACACCCGAAAACTAATCACTGCCACCGGCACATGTTTATCTACCCCTTGAGTGTCATCAAAACTGCGCCCCATTGCCATGGGCGCCCCCACCATATCAAACCATTCAGGTGTAGCATAACCGGTATGAAGTGTCGGCTGTGCCGGATGATTGATCAGCACATCTTCGCCAAAAGACAACATTGCCGATTGTTCAAGCACCTGTTGCGATTTGTAAAATTCAACCATCGCCGGATATGCCCAAGCGCTGATGGTTTTGTTTGAACCTTCGGTGGTGATCTGCGGGTTGACCTTGTAAAGTCTGTGCTGATCGGGATATGGCAAAGGCTGTACCAGCAGCACATAGGCAAGGGTCAAAACACACAGAAGCGCCCCGGTTGTCATGCCCATGGTGGCGGTAATGGTAAAAATCAGCCCTGGCTTTTTCCTAAGCGCCTGCCAGCTTTGCTTTTGGTTATTCAGTATGCGATTCATGAGGCCGATTCCATCAACACATCTGAGTTTTCAATACTGCCGTCGAGCAGGTGTAGCTGTCTTTTCGCCATGTGGGCATAACGCGGATCATGGGTCACCATGCAGATGGTGGTCCCACGGTCGTTAAGCTCCTGCAACACTTCGATAATTTGGTCACCGCTTTTCGAATCGAGGTTACCGGTAGGCTCGTCAACCAACAAAATCGCCGGGTCGGCAACCAAAGCTCGGGCAATGGCGATACGCTGCTGCTGACCACCAGAGAGCTGGTTGGGGTGATGGCTAATACGGTGGGCCATTTGCACCCACTCCAAGCATTGCTCAACCCGTTCGCGGATCTGTGCTTCGCTCTTAGGCTCAAGTGCATAACGTAATGGTAATGCCACGTTTTCAAACACCGACAATTCATCGATGAGGTTAAACGACTGAAAGATAAAGCCGATTTTGCTGTTTCGAACTCTGGCCGCTTCGCTCAATCCGAGGCTGGCAACTTCTACGCCATCGATGTAATACTCACCGCTACTGGGCACATCCAAAAGGCCCATAATCGACAAAAGGGTTGATTTACCACAACCGGAAGGGCCAGATATCGACACATACTCACCTTGGCGAATGGTCAAATTGATATCTTTGAGCGCATGGGTCTCAACTTCTTCGGTCTCGAATACCTTGGCGATATTCTTCATTTGAATTTTGATATCTGTCATTGTTATTTTCCTGATGATTTTTAATTATTTACGTCCAGTCGCGTAGTTATCCATTGGGCCAGCCTTGCGACGCCCTGCTCTATTTGTTGTGGTTCATAGTAGCTAAAGGACAAACGAATGGTTTTAGCCCACACCTCGGGCTCCACACTAAAAAAGCCAAGGGGCATAAAGATCACACCAAAGTCCTTTGCGCAGCTAAAGACATCGTCACAGGTGATCTCAAAAGGGAGTGCCAAACGCGCAAAATAACCGCCGCTAGGCACATGGATCTCAACCCCGGCTATCTCGCCGAGGTAACAATTGAGCGCCTGTTCTAAAGCATCTCGCTGTTTGGCGTATTGGGCAATGATAGGCGCCAAATGTTGCTCCAGACTATATTGCTGAGTCAACAAAAACCCGCCGACAATGGCTTGCGTCAAGCCGCTGGTATTGACCGATACCGCCCCTTTTAGCGACTTAAGTGCTGCGGCGCTGTCTTGGCTGTTGTTTGGCACCAAGATAAAACCCACTCTAACGCCGGGACAGAAGGTTTTGGCAAACGAACCGATATAATAAACGATATCATGCTTATCGAGCGCCCTCAACGACAGTTGTCTAGCCTCATCACTGTAGTCAAAGCGGCCATAAGGGCTATCTTCCACCACTTCTAGGCCGCAGTCGTAACAAACCTCAAGCAGCTGAACTCTGGCATCAAAATCAAGATGATAAGCCAGTGGATTATTAAAATCGGGATTGACGTATATCGCCACGGGATTAAGACCCTGCGCTTTTAATTGCGCCACTTTATCGGCCAAACCAGCCCAATTGAAGCGGCCTTGCTGCTGCACGCTGTCAAAGCTCACCGCAACCACCTGCCGATGCACCGATTCGACAATTGCACTCAGTCCAATGTAAGCCGGGTCTAGGGTCAAGATCACATCGTTTTCATTCACCAAACGGTGCAGGCAATAGAGGCTAAGCGCTTCTTGAAAACCATTGCTGACAATAAACTGTTCGGCAGTTGCTTCAATTTGCTCATCACAGGCCAAATGCTTGGCCAGAATATCATTGATAATGCCCTCGGATGGGCCATATTCGCACAGGCTCGCCCACGCCTGCTGCTCACTCATCTGTCGATTGCCAACCAAGTGCTCGACAAAGCGTTGCTGATACTGTGGAAACTTATCAGGGTAAAAAAACTGCGGTTTGGGCCTGCCGGCAGCCAACGAGATGGCATTTGGAAACTCAATGGCCACCTCATTTAAAAAGCCCATCACTTGTTGTCTGTTCATGCTATGTCACTCTGGGCTTATTCAATACGCAACGATTGGCCGTTTTGCGCCAGCGACTGCAAGCCAGAGACGATAAACTGATCGGCCACCTCGGCGCCATCAACCACTTCGACATAGCGCCCCGCCAATCGTCCAAACCTCACCTGCTGAATGTTGGCAGCGGTTAAATCGCTATCCATTCGATAGAGCTGAACGCTGGTGTTGGCTCGCACATTGGCCGGTCGTTCCATGTAAACCACAGTATCCAAAGTTGCCGTCGTGATGCTGCCATCGACATTCATTTGTGGTCTTAGGCTCTTGGGCAATTCACCATCAAAAGCGATTTCAACATCGATGGTGTTTTCGGCAACCACAGGGTCAACCCGCACCACCTTGCCATTGATCACGTCCCCTTGGGCATTCACCTGTGCCTGCTGACCGATGGCAATATCTTGCGCTTGGGATTGAGGCACCTTAATCAGCGCCACCAAGTCGGTCATGCTGCCGATTTGGGCAATTTGTTCACCGTTGGATAAACGCTGACCAAGTTCCACGCTCAAGGTTTGCAACACGCCATCCATCGGCGCTTTGACGATAAGTTGGTCGAGCCTCTCTTGTGCCGAGGCCAATTTGCTTTCTTGTTGCTTGATCTGCTCACCTTGAATTTTCAGCGCCTCTTGGTGAGCATCGACCAATTTGTCGTAGCGCCGTTTTAAGATCTCCAAACGCCTTTTGAGCTGACGCTCAGAGAGTTTGCTTTGTTCAAAGGTCAATTTGGCAACCGTACCGCCTTCGATTAACGACGCTTCGATATCGGTCTTGAGTTTGGCCGCCTCAAAGTCGCTGCTCACCTGCTCGATTTTCGCCTGTTCATCAAGCAGTTCGCGCTCATTTGATAACTTCAATTGACGCAAGTTGGCCTTTAGTGATGCCAACTGCCATTTTTCGCTTTCAACTTGACGCTTCAGCTCAGAGTTTTCCATCGTCACAATGACGCTATCGCGCTTGACCAAAGCGCCCGGTCTCAACAGAATCTCTTTTACCGTGGCATCACTCATTGCAGTCAGCAGCTGCTTACGTCTTGAAACCAAGGTACCATAACCCTCGACTTTAACTTCCAAATCACCGCTTTTGACTGTGCTCAGCAAAATATCGCTGCGCTTAACGCTCGGGCCGGTAGAAATGTTGCTCACCAACAACGCAACGACCGCAACAGCCGCCGCAGCAAAAATATACTCCCGCTTAAAGCGGCGTTTGGTTGTTTTAGTTTTTTTAACGTCCACGATTTACCTTTGTAATTCTACTTGTTTAAATTTGCTGTTATCAGGTGCATCTAACAGACCTGTACCCAGTCGTTGTTCAATCAGTTGACCTGAGTCCATCACCAACAGTTTATCGACCTGCTCAAAATAGCGATCATCATGTGAAATAACCACCACCGCTTTTCCTCTGGCTCTAAGCGTCGGCAAAATGTCGTGATAAAACACATGCTTAAACTGCGGATCCTGATCTGCCGCCCATTCATCAAACAGATACAATGCCTTATCTTCTAAAATGGCTACAATCAGTGCCAAACGTCGTCTTTGGCCATCAGATAAGCGCAAAGTAGAAAAACGGCCATTGACAATCTGTACCTTATCATCCAGCTCAAACGCTTTTAGGTATTGTTCAATCAACCTGAGTGTCGCCACATCATTTTCATCTTTGAGTAGCGGCCGATCAAACAGGTAATAATCGGAATAGATGCAATACACTTCGTTGCGATAGCTGGTGAGGTTTTGCTCTGTCACGACCACATCGTCAAACAATACCTCGCCTTTTTCCGGTCGCACATGCTGACTGATAACCTTGGCCAGAGTCGATTTACCCGAGCCATTACCGCCGGTAATAAAAGTGACCTCGCCACGTTTGATACACAGATCTAAAGGACCGATGTGAAAACCGACCCGCTCACCAACCGCCGCAGGATAGTGATACACCACCGACCTTAAGGTCATGGTTTGCCACGGCTTCACGTCATGCTTTTGCAAACTGATTTTTTCATCGGGTAACTCACCGTATAACTTATTGATTTTATTAATTGATATACGGGTTCTGGCCATTTGGGGTACAACCCCTAAAAGCATCCCGACCGGACCTGTGACGTATAATAACACCATTACCGCCGCTATCACCTGTAAGTTAGACAAATCGTTGTAATTAATGAAAATAAACGCCAATCCGCCAATGGCAAAAAAGCACAACAGGCCGCCGTAGTTGTTGGCCAAGGTGTAGATGGTCATACCCGTTTTTTCCAGCTTGAGCAAAGCCGTTTCTTCATCTATCAACGCTTCTTGCTCAAAACGCTGCTGCTTATCAACACACAGTTTCAGCTCTTTGGCACCACCAATTAAGCCTTTAAAAGCTTCTTGCAAGCGGTCTTTGCAATCACGGGCCAAAGTAAAATAACGGGTGCCAAAATAAACCGGAATTTGATAAGTCACCACACCAAATAAAATGATCTGCACCACATAGATAAAGGTATCGACATCAAGATACGCCAAATAGCCCAACATACCGATGAGTGTTACCACATTGGTCAGGATCTGCGGAAATAGCTGAGCGCCCATGACAATGGCAGCCACGTCGGTAGAAAGCCCTTGAATGAGGCGCGACTCCCCCACCCCCTCCAAAGCAACCAAGGGGGCTTTGCGAACGCGTTTGTAAAGATCGCGTCTCAGTCTAAAGCGAATATCCAAGGCGATATGGGCAAGAAACACCGATGACAAGCTACGGGTCAGTAAAATCAGCAGACACAACAGCAAGAACGTGGTGGCAAACTGCACATTGACCACTTCAATACCAAAGATCTCAACGATTTTGTTCTCGACGCTAAAGCGCTCGTCACTGGTTAACGATCCCATCACCACAGGTATGAGAAACGCATACAACAAACCCGAAAGCGATCCGAAGATCATCGCCAAAAAGGTTTTGTTCGGCGCATACTTGGAAAATAATTTGAGCGCTTCCATTAACGCATCTCCTTAGGCACCAGCGTCAATTGCGAAGCCACGTTGTTAGCATTAAACGGTGTCAATGTGCCAGCCCTAAAACCTTCAAGCTGGTCATCGTAATTGGCTGACATGATGTGACCTGACTGCCCCATAGGTAGACGATAACCGCCTTGACTGTCATCGGCCAAATCATACACCGCCCGCATCGCGGCGCCGAAAGTTTGCAGGTAGCCAATATCTTCGAGCTTGGCCGAATTGGCCGCGTTCACCGTGTTGGCACCACCAGCGGCCCCTTGACGGTGGCTATACCAAGGCTCTAACAATTTCACTTCTGAAAACGGCCTGTAGCGGTATTCAACCTGATGCAGCTCGCCCCAACGCCAATCGTCAAGATCATAAGAGCGGGTTTCCTTTTTCAACTGCGCTATGGCATCGACAAAGCTTTGCGCAACGATCTCGTCACACTGTTTTGCCGCGCACCAAGGATTCTGTGACGACTGTAACACCTTGAGTATTGCGGTTTCATCCACACGAGCCAGTAGTGCCCGTTCGACATTGGCCGCTAAGGTAAACCCCGACTCATTGCTGTTGCTGATATCAAACAGCTGTTTGATAAGCTCGCCACGCCAGTAAAAATAAACGCTAGCAGCAGAACTGTCGATGCTATAGTCCCCTTGCCATTTGGCCAGTGCCGCCAGCGCTTGCTCGCCACTGTCATTTTGTTCTTTGGACAACAGTGCCAAGGCTTTATCCTTTTGTACCAATAGCACTTTGCTCAGCTTCAAAGCAGCATTATCGACAACATCGTTTTGCAATCTCGCCATATCATCGACAGAGAGCTTTTTGCCTTGCGTCACTGCCTCGCGCAACACTTGCTCAATCCGCTTTGCTCTGGTATTTGGTGCCCACTCATGAGAGATAGCAACCTCGCTGGCGATGGCATTGTTGGCATTGACAATCATACCGCTTGGCGGGTTGTAGCGACTTGGCAACTGCTCAAAGGGCACATAACCTTGCCAATAATGAGCGGGATCATCAGCCTTGGTCAAATCGACACCGACACCAAAGCCGCGCTGCGGTAACTTCGCTGCCGCCTGAGAGCCGATATTACCCTTTTTATCGGCGTAGCTAAAATTCATCCCCGGGTTCTTAAATGTGCTTAGGGCCTGACGGAAGCTTTGCCAGTCATCGGCATATTGCAACGACAACAGTGACTGAACGGTCTTATCAATCTTATCCAGCGCACTCCACCTAAGGGCTAGGGTCAATCCGCCACTGTCAACGACGTCGGACACAATAGGACCTATTGCCGTTTCTCTAACCTTGAGCTTGATCGGCTTGTAGGCGTTGTACAAAAACTCGGGAGATTGACGTTTGATGTTGATCTGCTCTTCTCGAATAACAATCTCAGCCAGACCATTTTTGGTGCGGTAATGGCCGCTATCGCCTTTAATCGTATCGAGCACAAACAAGTCTTGCTGATCGCTCATCAACGACGCCGCCCCCCAAGCAATATGTTCATTGGCACCAAGCATGACACCGGGTAACCCCACCAAAGACATGCCGTGAACATTGAGCCTGTCACCTTTAAGCGCAATGGCATACCACAAAGACGGATGCTGCACGCTCAAATGAGGATCGTTGGCCAAAAGCGCACCGCCACTTTGACTGTATTTGCCGCTAATCGCCCAAGTATTGGAACCGACATAAAGCCCGCCGACCTGCCAATCTCGTCTTAGGGTATCCGCCAGCGCTTGCCAATTGGCAAAGACCGTCGTCGCCGGTGTTGAATCTGTTGGATGCTCGGCAATCATTGTCGCTTGCGCCGGATCAAAGGGGTAAAAGCTCGCCAGCTGCTCGGCACTGATGTGCTCAAGGGCTTTGACACGATTGATCTCATCATACATGTTAAGCCCCAAGCTCAGCGCAAAGCTTTTTTGCCACGCCAAAGAGTCAAGCGGTTGCCATGGCGCAGGCTCGACATCAAAGGCGGCAAACTCAGGCCCCAACGGATGACCTGAGGTCAAATAGGCATTTACGCCGTCACTGTAGGCTTGAAGCGCGGCCTTGGTATCATCGTTTAACGATTGCCATGATGATTGCGCCGCCCGGCGCAACCCCAGCACTCGCATCCAGATATCTGTCGATACCGCCCCTTGACCGAACAGCTCAGCCAAACGCCCCTGCACCATGCGTCGTTGCAGCTCCATTTGCCACAAGCGCGCCGAGGCATGGAGATAGCCTTGGGCAAAATAAGCGTCTAGATCGGATGCGGCCGTGACCGCTGGTTTACCATGCTCATCAAACTGAATATCAACCGCTTGCTTTAGCCCTGACAGTTGTAGCTGTCCTTGTTCGCTAGGCACACTGCTGATATAGACATAACGGCCATACAGCATAAGCGCCAGCAAAGGCAAAACGATAAACACCACAGTACGCAGTAAAATGGGAAAACGGCGATTGAGTTTGACACTGAACAGGTCGTCTTGGTTATCTGTCATTTTGTCATCGCCACCAGTATTTTACGCTCACCGCTAAAGGGCGAGCGGCCATGGGCCATCAGCACATTATCAACCCATAAAAGGTCGCCTTTTTGCCAATCGAAGCGGATGAGGTGGCGCTCAAAAGTGGCTCTTACGCTATCGAGTACCTCGTCGGCTATCTCACTACCATCGCCATAAAAGGCATTGGTCGGCATCATCAAAGGGTCGCCCTTGGCGAGCATTTCCAAGGTGGTGCGGATCTTGGCCGGTTGATTGGATGGATGAAATTGGTCGGCCTGATTAAACCAAACCTGCTCAGCGGTAACAGGATGAGTCAATGTACCCGGCGCTTGTTGCAGCAGCTGCACGCCACCGTTATCCAGCCACTGGCACTGAATTTGGCCATCAAGGCAAAATTGCTCTACCGCTGCCTTATCATCGGTCTCAAAGGTTTGTTGCCATGAAGGCCCAACACCAACGCCACCGTGTAAAAAGCGGCTGTAACGTACGCCATGCTCGGCAAATGGTGCCACCAGTTGCGGGTCTAAATCCGCCAAAACCTTACGACAATCGGCCAGCAAGGTGTGACCTTCACTTTGCGCCGGGGTGA
This sequence comes from Alteromonadaceae bacterium, assembly GCA_041583135.1. GTDB lineage: Bacteria > Pseudomonadota > Gammaproteobacteria > Enterobacterales > Alteromonadaceae > JABSOG01. The sequence continues at coordinate 12,742 of JBFHGJ010000085.1, forward strand.
CACAACAAAAATAGAGGCGGCTCGGCCAAGCGCTGGAATAGGATAGCTCATTATGCATTGAAATCGGATACTGAGCTGGAAATTCGGTAGAGGTATAAACCTTATCGCTCAGTTGCGTACGTGGCGAGTTACCATCGATATAATTGAGTGGCGTCTGCGGTAAAAGCGCCATATAGTCAGCAAAAATCCCCTCATCGTTGACGCCGAAACCGCGATATAAAATGGCACCGTGCTCATTGAGTAATGCCTCAAGCGTATCTTGATGCGTTTGTTGATACTCAAACAACTGCGCCATGCTCATGTCGCTTGGGTTGGTGATGGTCATCACCCCTTGCACTGGGGTTGGCTCAATCCAATTCACTGTTTTCTCTCCAATTGTTTATCTGTCGCGGTTGTTGTTTTATTCATCCAAGTCTTGGTCATGCTTACGACTGACTCCACTTAGGTTCGCGCTTTTGCGCAAAGGCCTTTGGCCCCTCAATGCGGTCGCTCGATTGCCTACGCGCTTCTTCACAGCTGTAGTGAGCGGCAAACGCCTGCTCTAAGGGCAGATGTCCGGCATTGTTGGCAATTTGTTTAATGGTGCGCACCGACCAAGGTGCTGCGCGCAATATATCATCGACCCATTGTTGTACGCAGGATTCAAGTTCATTTTGGCTGCACACCTGATTAATAAGACCAAAGCGCTCAGCCTGCTCGGCAGCAATACTACGCCCGGTCATCAAATAGCCCAGCGCCTTATGATGGGGCATTTGTCTAAGCAGCCTAAAAACCCCGCCAGCCCCGGCGATAAGCCCAAGTTTGGCCTCTGGCAGAGCAAACAGCGCGTTGTCGGCCGCCACGATAATGTCACAAGCCAGCGCCAGTTCAAAACCACCGCCATAGGCATAGCCACTGACTTTGGCGATCACCGGCTTGGTCAAATCAAAACGCTCGGTCAATCTCGGGTAGCCCGGGCGGCCACGGCTACCAAAACTTGACGCAGGCGCGTCTTTGCTATCGAGCACCGCCAGCTCTTTAAGATCTTGACCAACACTAAAGGCCCGCTCGCCACGACCTTCAATCACGGCAACCCTTAGCGAGTCGTCCTGTTCAAAATCATCCCACACCTGTTTAAGCGACTCGTGCATTGCGAGGTTCATGGCATTAAGACACTCGGGTCTATCAAGCACTACCCGAGCGACCTCACCTTGCTTTTGATAGCTGACGCCCTCTAACTTCATTACTTGGCTCCAGCGCTGCTTCTGGCTTTAAAGCGTGCGGTTTTCTCCATCACCTCATCACTGTAAACCCGTGTAACCTGCTCATTGGCAAAAGCCGACATATACTCCCTAAAGGCCCCTTGCGGGTGCGCACTTAAACGCAACATACGGCGGTTGGTCACCACTGAGCTTGGCGACATCAACTCGATACCATCGACGATGGCGCGGTCCATCATCGCAGGGGTTACGACCTGATCAAATACCATAGAACCGTCCGGTTCTTTGGCGTAAATTTTACGACCTTGCAAAATCACCTGAATGGCCAAACGGCCATGGGCCATTTGCCCTAAACGCAAGTTGGCAACGCCCGGCACGATACCTTCATTGGCTGCAGGCAGGCAGGCATAACAGTCTTCTGCGCCAATCACCAAATCACTGGCCAGCAGCAATTGCATACCGCCGCCGATAGCAAAGGTGTCTACCGCCGATATCCACGGCTTTTCTACGTTCGCGTTAAGCTCGGGATCGCTAATGATGCCACGGATCATCTTATGGATATACCCGAGTTCACGACCCATTAAAAAATCGGCAAAGGCCAGCTTGCCTTCGTTGATGTGCTTGAGGTTGATGCCGGCGCTGAAGATGCGCTTATTTTTATATCTAGGATGCGTCACGACGCCACCACGCAGCACGCCGACTTTTACCCTGTCGCTCAGCAGTACCAAATCGACTGCGACCTCCAAATCGGCAATCAACTGATTGTCTTCGGCGTTGAGGCTTTCGGGGTTGCAAAAGGTCACCATTGCGCCCTCGCCCTGTATCTCGATACTGATGCGCTCTAGCGTCAACTGCCCTGTGGCATTGAACTGGTCAAGCAATGAAAGCGCTTTGGCACAAGGCAGACGCTGGGCATCTAGCAGTTGCTGGCCGGCGATGGGGTCGGCCAACATCGCCGCGAACAAAATGCCCTGATCCGCCTCTAAACCAAGTTTTTGCTGCTGCGCCAACTCGGCCTCAGCCGCCAGCGCCTGCTCATCTGGTACTAGGCCCGGCACTAACTTGGCAGCAGCAAAGGCGATTTCGCTCATGTATTGATGGGTCTTGCCAGATAACAGCTTGTCCGCCATGGTTTTCGCATGTAACTGGGCAAAACGCTTACGCAGCTGTCTTTGCGTTAACAGCACTTGATGACGCAATGAATCATCTTCAAGCCAAGGTGTCGCGCTTTGACAGTAATCACCTAAGATCTGTCTATCACGGTCAAACTCGCCGCTTAATGCCGGCAGGTTGTCCAGCCACTGTTCAAACTGCATCATTATGCCAATACCTCGCCAGTTTCGTTTTGTCTGGCGCGCAACAGACGGTCACAGGCGGCCAAATGGGTACCTAAAGCCACCTCATAGCTTAAGTGGAACGCTTCGTGCAAAAGATGTCTGCGCACCGCGATATCGCTTATCTGAGCTACGCTAAGTGAATCGACAAAGCGGTTGGCGGCCTGACTGCCATCATCGCTCAGTTCATCGACCAAACCCAAGGCTAGAGCGCGCTGCGCCAAAAGCGGCTGACCGAACAATACCATGGCGCGCACAGGACCTGAACCTAACTGCCAAGTCAATCGTTGCAGTACGCAACCGGGCATCACTTTATCGTCGATACCTTTTAGATCAAAGCTGCTGTCGTTACTGGCAATACGATAATCAGAAACGGCCACGATGGCAGTCCCAAGGCGCCCGACTTCACCATTCATGGTGCAGACAATCGCCGCGCGTAACTGCTCTAAACGGCGCAGCGCTTTTTCCCATTTGCCAATGAGGTAAACGTCCTTTTTGTCGGAGTCGTCCGGGTGATCCTGCTCATGGTTTAGGGCCAATACCACTACGGGAGTGGTCTTTTCGGCGACTTCTTCGATTTGGTCGCACAGGCCATTAACGCGCGCAACCAAAGCATGGGTCAAGCAGCCGCTGACCCCCAGGTCGATATCGATTCTCAGTAGTTGTTGCGCCGTTGTTTGCTGGCTTATTGTCATTTGCTCTGTCCCCTAAATTTTTGTTAAAACTGTAGCAGTGCGGTTTCTATTGTCGCACCCGGCCCCATGGTGATCATCACCCCCAAGTCGCCTTTTTGTGTCGCGTTTTCTGCCAACAAACGCTCAAAGGAAAACAGAAACGAGCCGCTAGACACGTTGCCGAAATCCCGCAATACACTGGTGGTGTGGCGCACATCAAAAGTGCTCAAGCCAAGGTTGATTTTAATCGAATCGATGACTTTCTTGCCGCCGGAGTGTATCACCCAGTGACGAATAGCCGACTTGCGCAAGTTGTTGGCGCTCAAAAGTCGCCCTACCGCTTCTTCGACGTTGGCACCGATAACATAGGGTACGTGCTTGCCCAAAAAGAAGCTGAATTTACCATGACTGTCGTCCCAGTCAAATTTCATCGCATCGAGTGAGTTCTCAACGATATGACTGGCAAAGTCTACCACTGCCGGATGTTTGTCCTGTGCCTGCGCCGAATTACAGATCACCGCAGCGCACGCCGCCCCATCGCCAAACAGGCTGTTGACCACCGAAGTTTCGATTTTGCCGTCTTGCACATAAGCCGCCGAGCACATCTCGATACACAACACAATGGACAACTTACCCGGGTTGGCTTTGGCCCAACTGGTAGCGGCATTAAGGCCATTTAGCCCGGCATTGCAACCCATGCCGACGATATCCCAACGATTACAGTTGGCACGAAGGCCCAACTCCTGACCAATCAGGGCACTGAGTCCCGGTGTCAAAAGGCCAGTAGAGGTGACACAGCATAAGCTGTGCACCTGATGCAGCTCGGCGCCGCAACTTTCAAGGCAACGTAGCAGCGCCTTAGAGCCGGTTTCAATCGCCGTTCTGCGATGTTTTGCCAAAAGCTGTCCTTGGGTTTCTCCTTGGGTTTGCGCCTCACCGGGTTCGGGCAAAGTCAAAAAGCGCCGCTCAATGGCGCTGCTCATATACATTTTGCGCGCCCGAACATCGGTGATATCGATTAAATCGAGCACCTCTTGCTGGCTATAGGCCGTCGGCGGCGTTGCCGTGCCAACCCCAATGATCTTGGTGAGGTTGGCATCGACACGATGGGCGATTGGTTGATCTATCATATAACTTACCTAAACTGCTGTTGGTTACGACTGATATACGTTGTCGTCGTTAAGCTGCTCACCACTGAGTAACACACATTGATGCTGCTTGATGTTGATATTCGAACCATCGATAAAGTCACCAACCAATCTTGACGGATAAACCAAAGTATCCGAGGTGGTAACACGATAGTTGATGCCAAATCGGTCAAGGCCCGAGGTATTGCTCAGCGAACGATGCATGGTGCGTTCAGGGAAAATCAGATACTGACCTTTTTTCATCTCGACCGTCATCAGATCTTTAGGATCGATATCAAATTCTTCGGTAATGGCCGCCTTCATCGTGGCAAACTTATCGGTGATCAGGGCTTTAAGCTCATCAAAGCTGGCGCTGTCGGTATCGACCTCATGTAAGAATTTTGACGAGTCGATATCCAATACCAGTTTTGAATCGTTGCAACGTGTGATCAGCGCCTGCTTATCCTCGATATCCAAAAACGGATCTTGCCAAAAGGCCGATTCGGTCATCGGGATCATATCAATCGGATAACGGTGCAGATATGAGCCTTTGACAAATTGCATCGGTCCCATTTCCAAGGTCACATCTTGCATTGCCACCCAAATGGTGAGGTTCCAAAAACCGGTGGCCAAATTGCGCTTAGGCAACAAACTCGGCTTATCATTACCGATTTCTTCACCGTTAAACGCGCCCCACTCCTGATGCCATTCGATAGGACCGTCACCGGGTCTTTTATAAAACACCTTTGAGCGCCATAAGATCAAATCTTCACCTAAGATCTGCTGGAGCTTGACACAAACCTCAGGGTGTTTCACCAATTCCACCAGCGCCGGTTGCAACAAATGCCAATCACGCACCGAATAACGCCCATACAAGGGGTGGTCGCTCAAGCTTTTTACTGACTTAACCAAAGGCACGAACATATCGTCCAACGCATCGTCGGACAAAGGAGAGTCGAACGGCCCCATCACCCCTTTTCTTTTGAAGTCAATCAGTTGCTCCTCACTCAGAGCTCCCGGTAGGCTCATTAGAGCAGAATTATTGTTAATTTCCATCGTGCTTTACCTTTAATCTATTTTGATATCTTGAAATTGTGTTGTTGTTGCGCGCAATGAAGCGCCTTACCTGCCGCTAAATCGGCTAGGTCTTGTTGAAATAACTCGATAACCTCCGTTAAACCTTGTGGCTTAAGCATGTTGTCATGTTCTACGCCGAGAACTTCAACCGCGCTATGCTCACCTAGGCGTTCAAACCAGTCTTGGCAAAATTCAGTCTGTTGCTCGCGATAGCGACTGACAGCCAAGCGCGCGTTGTCTGCAAGCGGCCCTTTAAGTACAGGCCGTTTGGCGGCAAAGTAGTCAATCGCCGCCTTAAGATAAATCACCATATGCTCAGGGTTGGCAAACTCGCTAAGGCCAAGTCCGCTAAAGAACTCGACAACCCCCGATAGCTTGTCTTCATCGCTCTCACAGGCATTGACCATGGTATCGAAGCGCGTCATTTGTTCACAGGCGGTGTTACCAAAGACCATACGATAAAAGGCGCGCAAACCTTTGCCGGTACTGGCATAGGGGTCGGTTTGTGGAATGGCCGAATCGAGTACCGCAAGATAAGCGACCTGCTCACCTGCGGCCTTTAATGCCATCGCCACATAGGCCGCAATTTGTCCGCCAGCCGACCAACCGGCCAAATAATAAGGCCCTTGCGGCTGCACCAGCTGCATTTGCTCGATATAAAACGCCGCCAGTTGCGGCATGTCGTCGAAACGAAACTCAAACTGCGACAAACAGGCGGCCTGCACGCCGTACAAATTGGCTTTATCGGCAATCGCTTGGGCCAGTGGATGATAGAGATCGGCACGGCCGAAAATAGGATGAAACGCAAATAGATTGATCTCGGCACGGTTGTCTGACAGCGCAATGACATTGCCAATCGCTTCGCTACCGACCTCATCGCTGCGTTTGGCGGCAAGGGCTTCGATACTCTGATATTCATAGATATCGTTGATACCCAACTGCCAATCATGGTTTTGCGCCAACTCAAAGATCAAATTAAGCAACAACAACGAATGGCCGCCCAGTTCAAAGAAGTTGTCTTTGACCCCAATACTGCCTTGTGGCAACTCCAATACCTTAGCCCACACCTGTTGTAAAATACGCTCGTTGGCATTGCGCGGCGCGACAAACTCAGCTTTAAGCTCACGGCCGTTGGACTGCGCCAACGCCTTTTTGTCGATTTTACCGTTGGGTGTGCGCGGCCATTGCTCAACCACCACAAACTTGCTTGGCAACATATACTCACTCAAGCTGGCTTTAAGCTGTTGGCGTAAACCATCGCTAAAGCGACTGGTGAGATGAGTGACGTCTGAGTCAAGTTCAATGTATGCCACCAAAGACACCACCCCTTGTTCATTATCAAAGGTCGTCACCACCGCCTCGGCAATACCGTCACACTGAGATACGGCCCGTGCCACTTCTCCGAGTTCAACCCGATTACCGCGCACCTTGACCTGCGAGTCCAAACGACCGGCAAACACCAAGGTGCCATCGGCCAAATAACGAGCACGGTCGCCGGTTTTATATAGCCGAGTCAGCCCACTACCAGGCAGTTCAACCTCAACAAAACTCGATTGACTCAGCAGCGGTTGATTGTGATACCCCTGCGCCAAACCGACACCGGCAAAATAGACCTCACCAAGGGCGCCAAAAGGAGCCAAAGCAAGACTCTCATCGAGCAGGTAAACCGCCATATTCTGAATCGGCCGACCCACCGGCATTTTGCCGTCAACCGCCGTAATATCATTGACCCTTTGATAGGTCGCCGTCATGGTCGTTTCGGTCGGACCATATTGATTGACCAGTTCAACCTCATTGCCGACGCGCTCAAATACCTTTTTGCTCAGCGCTTCACTTAGCGCCTCACCGCTACACAACACCAACCTTAAGGAGCTTAGGTTATGCTGTGGTTCAATCTGAGCGACCAAGGCATCGAGCATCGAAGGTACGATACTGGCAATACAACTGACCTGATGGTATTCGATGGCCGCCAACATCGCTTTGGCATCTTTGCTGTTGTCGCGACTTAGCAGCACCACCGACGCGCCGTGACATAACGGGCCAAAGATGTCGCGAACCGAGGCATCAAAAGCATAAGAAGCCAGTTGTAGCACTTTGTCCTTAGCACCCAACTGCCAAGTTTTGCCGATATAATCGAGGTAGTTGACTGCGCCGCGATGGTGACTTCTCACCCCTTTAGGCATCCCTGTCGAACCTGAGGTGTAAACGATATAAGCAAGGGCATCAGGGCTTATGGTGACATCAAGGTTGTCCAGTGGTTGCGCCGCAATCTGCGGTTTGACCTCCTTGGAGTCAATGCATTTGAGCGACTCGCCAAAGCCGAGCTTGGCCATACGCTCATCAAGACCGCTTTGACATAAGATAGTCGCAACGCCCGAGTCATTGACCACATGCTCAATGCGCAAAGGCGGCTGCGCCGCATCGATAGCCACATAGCAACCACCGACCTTAAGCACCGCCAACATCGCCTCAACCATCATATAGGAGCGCTCAAAACACAGCCCCACCACATCATTGGCCTTAACCCCTTGGCTAAGCAGATAGTGCGCCAAGCGGTTGGCCTTTTGATTCAGCTCACGATAGCTTTGCCCTTCGATGTTGCGGGCATCGAATATCAGCGCCGGGGCATCAGGCGTTGCTTCAACTTGCTGTTCAAACCACTGATGTAGACAAAGCTGCTGCGGGTATGGCTGCTCGGTTTGATTTAACGCAAACACCAAATGCTCAACTTCTGCTTTGCTCATCATACTGAGCGCTTTGGTGCTGGATTGACTCGCTTGCTCTGAGGTTTGCGCCAAACTTGCCAGCAGCGTACACCAATGACCTGCCATGGTGCTTATCTGCTTGGCATCAAACAAAGCCAAGTCATAGGTCCACCCAAAGGTGATGCCACCTTCGGTATGTCTGGCATTGATATTGAGCTCGTATTTGGCCGCCACATGGGCCTCAGGCAAAGCGCTAAAGCGTAGTCTCTGCTGCGCTTTGAGCGGCCGCTCTTGGGTGTTGTTCATTCTAAATTGAATTTGAAACAGCGGTGAATACAAGGGATTACGGGCCACCTTGCACTGTTCCACCAACTGCTCAAACGGCACATCCTGATTGGCCTGAGCCGCCAAATGCACCTCTTTGACATGATTGAGGTAATCGCTTAACTCACGCTCGGTGGTATCTAAGCGCAGCACCAAGGTATTGACAAAAAGACCAATCAAAGGTTCCAACTCGCCCTGCAATCGGTTGGCCACGGGCAAGCCCATCACAATATCGCGCGTGCCGCTATGACGGCCCAACACCAAGGCCAAGGTTCCTTGCAACAACATAAACAAGGTCATACCGTGCGCTTTCGCCAACTGCTCTAATGCCGTGGCTGTCGCCTCATCGATTTGCGCTAAAACCTCCGCGCCGTCTCTCGGGTTGTCTGCCTGCCTTTCTCTGGCCAATGGCAGCGAATGAACCAAAGGCGCCCCGGCCAACTGCTGCTGCCAGTAATCAAGCTGTAGCGGATAGATATCACTGCTCAGCAACTGGTTTTGCCACAGTGCATAGTCGCCATACTGTAGGACCAACTCCGGCAAGCTATCTGGCCGGTTTTGCTCGATATCCTGATAGTGCGTCATAAATTCTTCAAATAGAAGCGCCATCGACCAACCGTCAGAGGCAATATGATGGATATTGAGCAGCAACACGCCGCAAGGTTCATCAATGCTATCGGGTTGAGTGAAGGCAAAATAGCTGCCCCTGACCATCAGATCAGCGCTCAGATCAAAAGACTCGACACTATCGGCACTAAGGTGCTGCTTCACCACATTATCGCGAGCATCACCCGGCGGTAGAGCTATCTCAACCCGGCTTAGCTTAAAGTCATAGCTCGGAAGCATACGCTGCAAGGTCTGCTCGCCATCGACATAAAACACCGTACGCAACACATCATGACGAGCAATAATGCGCATCATCGCCTGCTCGGCAATCTCTGGGCTAAACTCGCCGTAAACCGCAAAGGCGCTCGGCATATTATATTCAGGACTACGGCCTTGACGTTGATGGACAAACCACAAGCGTTTTTGCCCAAACGAGGCGACAACCGGCATCGTTTTATCCCGCCCTGTGGCGACCACTTGCGGACGTAAATGACTGCTATCGCAGGTCAAGATCTTGTGGGCTTGGGCCTTAATGGTAGTAGCGCTGAAAATATCGCGAATCGATAGCTCGCGAGCAAATTGCACTCTAATTTGCGCCACTAAACGGATCGCCAACAAACTGTGACCACCGCTGACAAAAAAGTCCGCCTCAGTGCTGATGCGTTCAGCGTCAAGCCCCAACAGGTTGGCCCAAATCGACACCAATTTGGCCTCGGTGCCGTTGACTGGCTCAACAATTGCGCCATCGATAGTACGCTCGGCAGGACTTGGTAGCGCCCTGCGGTCGATTTTGCCGTTGGCAGTCAAAGGCCAGCTTTGCAGTGGGACGACGGCACTTGGCATCATATATTCGGGCAACTGGCTAACAAGCGCGGCCTTGAGCGCTTCTTCGCTCTGCGTCGATACCACATAGGCCACGATTTGCTTCTCGCCGCTGCCATCAGTAAAGGTGCTCACCAGTGAGCTTTCAACAGCCTCAAGTTTATCGAGTTTTTGCTGTATTTCGCCAAGCTCAATCCTAAAGCCGCGAATTTTCACCTGACCATCACCACGGCCGACAAACAGCACTGCGCCGTCTTCTTTAAGTTTTACCGTATCGCCGCTGCGATAAAGTTTGCTATTAGCATCTGCGCCAAAGGTATCGTCTATAAACGCCTGCTGATTTAACTCAGGGCGATTTAGATAACCGATACCCACACCGCGCCCGCCAATCAACAACTCGCCACAAGCACCAAGGGGTGCGGGTTGACCATGTAGGTCTAGCACATAAGATTGGGTGCCCGGCAAAGAAAAGCCGATGGGCAACTGCTCTTGTGCCAGCAAGAGCTCGTTAACTTCACAGCCCATGGTATAAACCGTGGTTTCGGTCGGCCCATAGGTGTGCACCAAAGTCTGCGGACGGCCGTGCTCAAAAATATGTCTGATAGCACTCATATCGGCTTTGTCACCACCAAAGCTGAGCATCCGCAAACGGCTAAAGGCGCCACTTAGCGGCTCGGCATATTGGGTCAAAAGGCCGCTGGTCAGCTGCACCACAGTGACTTGATGTTGCGCCAAAAATGCCGCAAATGCCACTGGGTCAAGCAACACATCTGCGGCCACCAAAGCGATGGTTGCGCCATTACTCAGGGCTGACCACACCTCCCAGACCGACGCGTCAAAAGCCGGATTGGCTGCCCAGCTGACAATATCGTTCTGGGCGATTTTGGACATTGGGTCGTCCATCACCAAATGGGTGACGTTTTTATGGGCTATCATCACCCCTTTAGGCTGACCGGTAGAGCCTGAGGTATAGCAAATATACGCCAGTGCATCGACGCGGTTTGACGGAGCAATATTGTGCGGCGAAAAATCCATATATTGCGGCGATTGTTCAAATTCATCGAGGCAAACAAGGGTGCGGTTTTGGCTTAGCTCACAAGCCGGTAACCGCTCACTCAGTGCCAACATAGTCACGGCGCCGCTATCTTCCAAGATAAAACTCAAGCGCTCTAACGGCTGACTTAGATCAAGCGGTAAATAGGCACCACCGGCTTTAAGCACTGCCAACATCGCGGTTAAAAAGTGTTCACTGCGCGAAAGATAAAGTGCCACCACCTCACCTTTGCCTACCCCGGCACTTTGCAATTTGGCCGCCAGCCGATTGGCTTTGCTGTTTAACTCGGCATAACTCAAGTTTTGCCCAAGGCCTATGACCGCAAGCTTATCAGCTTGGCTTGCCGCCAAAGCTTCAAAGCGTTGATGCAACAGCACATCGGCACTTCGCTCGTAGTCATGTACATTGCGCTGATAAAGTACAAACTGACGCTCTTGCTCACTAAGCATCGACAGTTCAGACAAATCGTTGTTGCCTTGGCACAAGGAGATCAGAATGTTTTCCAAATGACAATTGAAGGTGCTGACCTGCGTTTGGCTAAACAGCGACTTGTCATAAACCCATGACAGCTGCACACCATTGTCATCAAACCCGGCGTTGATACTAAGCTCAAACTTAGCGCTGATCTCACCACCGGATATACGCTTAAAGTTAAGGCCGTCAAAGGCAGAACTCTCCGTGTCCTGTGCATTGACGTCAGAGTTAGCGATGGCACTGTCGGTATTGTTCATCGCCAACAAAATTTGAAACAGCGGCATATGGCTGGTGCTGCGGGTGACTTTGAGGTGCTCTACCAACTGCTCAAACGGTACATCCTGATTGGCTTGGGCATCAAGATTGAGTTTGCGGATATGGCCAAAATAATCGGCCAGCGACTGGGCGCCAACATTGGCCCTAAGTACCAAGCTATTGACGAATAGCCCGATAATGTCCTCAGCCCCAGCTACAGTGCGATTGGCCACGGGCGTGCCAATGACGACATCGGCAGTGGCGCTGTGTCGTGCCAAAACGATGGCAAGCGCGCCGTGGATCAGCATAAAGTCGGTCAAGCCATGTTGCTTGGCCAACTGCTTTAGCGGCTGGGCATAGCTTTTGTCCACTCGGCCTTGCACCACGCCTGCTTTGCGAGGGTTATCTTCGCTGCGCTTGCCCTCAAGTGGCAATGAATGCACCATCGGCGCATCGTCCAATTGCTGCTGCCAATAGCTCAGCTGACGGGCGAGATTGTCCCCGGCCAAATAACGCTGCTGCCAAGCAATAAAATCGATGTACTGGAGCGCTTTGGTCGGCGCAGGTAAC
>JBFHGJ010000086.1:0-24881 GCA_041583135.1 Alteromonadaceae bacterium
GTGCCGTTTAAATCGATTTCGACCAATGCAAAGTTGCTTTCCATCCAGCTGATGGTCGGTTGACCCGGCGCCGCTTGGGCATGGATACTGCTTAGCAGACCCAATGCACTCAATACGCCGGTGGTGATGGTTTTAGGTGTAAGAATACCCCTCATTGTCTCGCTCCTGTTATTTTTGTTGTTCAAGCCGGTTCAACTGAACAGCGACGTCAGCACATAGACAGCGTTGTCATTTTTTAACGCGCAATTGAAACTGCTTTGTTGTTTTTATGGTTTAGATTTTTTGATAGTTCAACTTGTGGTAGCTCGCTCGAATTGACAGCGTTGTCAAATCGGCTTGACGAAATACTAGACCAGCTTAGTGGGTTATTCAAGCAAATTCTGTGAGATTGTTAAGACAATGTACCTAAGCAATCAAATTAAGATCTGCCTTGCTTAGGCATAAAAGACTGGATGGCAGCTCAACAAGAGCCTAAGCACTAGGTGAGCCATATGGCTATAAAAGCCGGTTACTTCAACACTTTGAAAATGGCGCTTTCTTTATCGGCGAGCAAACCAAGCAGCTTATCTAAGTTTGCCTGTACAGTCTTATCGACCTTATCGCCTAAAAACGCCACCGCGACTTCACACTTGCGGGTAGAATGATGAAATGAACGCGACGCTTCGATACGCAAAATCTGCGCAGGTATCGGGCTTATCGATACCAATCCGATTTCATCGATGTCATCAAACTCCAAGTGCAGCTCACAATCGCCAAACAGCTCGATAGCGGCATTATAGGTTAAGGTCAATAGCCCACCTGAGCGGCTAATATCCACCATTTGCGCATCGAGGTCAACCCCTTTAAACACGCCATGAATACGATGGGTCGGCAACCCGGAAAAGCGCTGGGCGGCACGCCTTTTGGTGCCATTCCAAGCCTTACGCACCGCATCTTCAAACCTTTCCGGCGAAAACGGCTTAACCAAATACTGACTGACCCCTTGCTGAATCGAGGTAACCACGGCCTCCTTACTGCCGTCGGTAGACATCATGACAAAAGGGATCTCTTTGAGCGCACTGTTTTTACGGATACTGTCGATAAGCGCCAAGCCATCCATGTGAGACACATGCCACTCACAAATGATGACATCAATTGGTTCTTTTTCCAGAATATCCAACGCTTCTAGGCCATTTTTAGCCGTTAAGATCAAGCCGGGCTCACAGCCAATTCGTTTGACCAAGATTTTGGCGATGGCATTTTTTATGATTTTGCTCTCATCGACCAATAAAAATCGGGCGTTACGCAATGGGATCTCCTAATGGATTGCTTTTGTTGTTCAATTAAAGTCTAGCTGCCAAGGGGCTTTTTGCCAGTCGAGGATCACGACTAATCTTGCGCCAGCAATTCATTGCCGACATCGGTATAGCGCATCAACCTGCTCAGCTCACTTTGAATCGCCTTTAGAGGTCTTTCTTGACCGCGATAAAAGTACAGCTGCGACTGATTGGGTTTAGCCAACTTAAAAGGCAAAGGCCTAAATCCCATTTTACTCAACGCCTTTTGCGAGGGCAGATTGTAATCAAACACTTTGGCATAGCAACTTTGCAGGTTTAAGTAACGTTCGGCCAACGACAGCATTAACAATACCGCCTTTGGACCATAACCGCCACCTTGGAAGTCTTGCCCGAGCCAATAGTAAATATACCCGGCACCTTCTCTAACTTCGATGCTGACGCTGCCTATCATGCCATAACGGCGATGGCAGACAGCAAAAAGCCATTTTGCCGGATTGCTTTGTTCCACGCTCAACCAGTCAAACCATTGTTCATCACCGGCAAAATCAGGCAGATTGCACAAGGCGGCGATTTGTGGATCGTGATAAACCCAGCAAAACGACGCCAAGTGCTGATCTTCAAGGGGGGTTAGATGAATGTCGCCATCAGTCAGTTCAGACTCACTGAATTGACAATTTAAGCTGTCGCGTTCAAGCTGGGCATAAAAGTGATGTACCGGACTTTGCGGCTCAACCTGTTTGAGATAAGGTTCTAGCCCCTGCTTGGCTTGTTCAAATTGACCCATTTGCCACAGGGCAACGGCACGTTGCAAACACTCGACTTCAACTTGCGGATCTGTCCTTTGGCAGTTATCCAGCAGTTGATGAAAATAGCCGATACTTGGCCAGTCACATAACCGATAAGCGACCTCCGCCATCGCCACAATAATTGGCTCAAGCGCCTGTTGTGGCCAACGGCTGTCTTTAAAGCAAATAGGCCCATCGGCACTGAGCTGAATATTGCATTGGGTCCACTGTTGTAACGCCGACATCCAATATAATCTGTCTTTTGGAGAGATCTCTGCACTGAGCAGTTGATGTAAATGGTCGTACCATTTCTGTGGCGAGACGTTTTGCCACTGAACGCTCAGTGACTGTGCCTCAGATGAAGGCTCAGGCTTTGCTGCTGTCATTGTTGTTATGTCCTCGATTGAGTGCCCAAAGGCTCTCACTATTCTCACCGCCAGCAAACATTGATGCAACCCCAGTTCACGGCAATTCGCGTTAAATTTAATCAGTTGTACGGTTCTCTCCCAATTGTATTGACTAAATCTCGGTCATTGAGGTAAGCAAGCAGTCGCTCTATGACGACAAACCAAGGATTTAATGATAGAATCGCCCCCATCATTTTGCATAACAACCACATTTAAGAGCAAATTCAATATGGGTAGAAGTTTTGAGAACCGTAAGGCGGCTATGGCCAAAACCCATGGCGCCAAAACCAAAGTTTACTCCAAATACGGTAAAGAATTATATGTCTGTGCCAAAAACGGCAGTCCTGATCCGGACGCCAACTTGGCCTTACGTCGATTGATCGAAAAAGCCAAGAAAGACCAAGTACCAGCGCACGTCATCGAACGCGCCTTAGACAAAGCCAAAGGCGGCGGCGGTGAAGACTACTCGGCTGCACGTTACGAAGGCTTTGGTCCAGGTAACTGCATGGTCATAGTCGATTGTTTGACCGACAACAACAACCGCACCATCATGGAAGTGCGTAATTGCTTTACCAAAACCAATTCTAAAATCGGTGCGCCAGGCTCTGTCGCCCACATGTTTGACCATGTTGCCATTTTTGTGTTTAAACATGACGATGAAGAAGCAGTATTAGAAGCATTGATGGAAGGCGATGTCGATGTCTCCGACATTCAAAACGAAGATGGCATGATCAGTGTCTACGCGCCGCACACCGAGTTTTATAAAGCCAAAACCGCGCTTACCGATGCATTCGGCGAGCTTGAGTTTGAGGTTGACGAGATCACCTTTGAGCCGCAGACCACAGTTGCTATTGAAGGGGATGACATTCCGGTGTTTGAAAAATTCATAGCAATGCTGAACGATTGCGATGACGTACAAGAAGTGTATCACAACGCCGAGTGCTAAATTTTTGAGTGCTATATTTTTTTAGCAATTCGCAACAGGCTGGATTTGATTTTTAGACCACTGTCGTTTAATGCCTCAGTATTGACATAAATCTTCATCCGGCCTCTTTCTTCAATAAAGGCCAACATGGCGCCTTTATATAACTCTTCCATTGAATCACCAATAGTTAATATGTTGGCTTTAGCCGCCCGACTGACCAAAGCTTGCGCTTGGCGCTCGTCTAACCCGGCAAGATAAAAAATATGGCAACCTTTTGGTAATGGCGCCACATCAAGATTGTTGATGGCATATTCTCTTAAGGTAAAGGTTCTGCCACCAGCTTCACGCCCACTGAGTAGATTCAAATAGGGCCTTAGCTGGTTCAATTCTTCAAGGTTGCTTGCCAAAACGCAAAGATTGTAAGGGGCTTTGGTGGTTTCAAAGGCACTGGCCTGCCAGTAGACGTAGGCGGTGATCTTGCTCAAGAGCACGGCGCGGATGTAGTTGGGGTGTTTCTTATCTAAAGTCGTATCGTCTTTGATTGACGGATCATTTTCGCTGAGCACCTGAGCAGGTTTGGCCACAGCGCTAGCGGCGCTTAACACCCCAGTTAGGGTAAACGACACGACAATCGCCATAATCCAGTTCAGATCTCTGCTTAGCATGTATTTTGCGAACACTCCCGAAACTACCCTGTACTTTTTGTTTCCCAGGCAAGCCACAATGCGCTCAACAACACTTGCCCCTACGTTTTTTAGACCGCATTAGCTCAGTATAGCACCGAGCAGGCAAAAGTATAATTAACCCACCACCAGGCTAAAATGATGAAAAACTCACTCGTCTTGCTGCTTTTGTGCTGTTTTGACCCAAACCCTATCTTTGCCGAAAAACTGTGGCGCTTGAATCGACAGCACTTTGAGCGGATTGCTTGAGGTAACCTCAACTGAATGCACTGCCCCTTGCGGGATTTTGACATAGTGCCCGGGGGCAATTTTGGTCGTAACACCCTCTAGGGTAAAAACCCCCTCACCTTCCAATACATAGACGGTTTCTGTGTGTTTAAGGTGTTTGTGCGGCGGAACACCTTTTTTGATAAACACGATAAAGTCACTGGCCTGTTTGCTATCGCCCAGCTTGTGAACATAAACATTGTCGGTTTCTGGCGGCATTTCAACATCTTGCAAAAAAACGCCGTCGGCGGCTGTGTGAGTGGCAAAGCAGAACAAAGTCACAGCAATTATACGGTTGTAATTCATCTTGATTTCTTGGCATTTTGGATATTATGGCGATAAACATAGCCCAAGCAGATTATTTGTAAACTGATTTACGCTATAATCCGCCGCAACAGTGGATTTTTAACCGGATCACCAAAGCTTTATCATGATAAATGAGCAACAAATCGAACGGATCGCCAGAGACTTTGCCATCCTTGACCAACTCGCGCCAAGTGAGGCGCCACTCATTTATCTCGATAATGCGGCAACCACGCAAAAGCCGGCTGTCGTCATTAATGCCATCAGCAACTATTACCGCCACTACAATGCCAATGTCCATCGTGGTGCCCACTTTTTAAGTGAAAAGGCCACGGTGGCTTTTGAACAGGCGAGAAACACCATAGCCCAATGGCTCGGCGCCGCAGCCAGCGAGGAGATCATTTGGACCAAAGGCACCACTGAGGCCATCAATCTGGTGGCCAACAGTTGGGGACGATGTGCACTGGCACCGGGAGATCTGATTGTACTGAGTGAAATGGAGCATCACGCCAATATCGTACCGTGGCAACTGGTAGCAGAGGCTACGGGCGCTCGTATTGCAGCAATAAAACTCACCGCTGACTTTACCTTAGACCAAGCACACTATCGTCAGTTGCTTGAGCAAAAGCCTAAGCTGGTTGCCCTCGCCCACGTCTCCAATACCCTCGGCACCATCAATCCGATTAAGCAAATGGTCGCACAAGCCAAAGCGGCCGGTGCTGTCACCTTGGTCGATGGCGCGCAGGCTGTCAGTCACCTGAGCGTCGATGTTCAGCAGCTCGATTGTGATTTTTACGCCTTTTCCGGACACAAGGTTTTTGGTCCAACCGGCATTGGCGTTCTGTACGGCAAAAAAGCCCTCTTAGATGCTATGCCGCCATGGCAAGGCGGCGGTGAAATGATAACTCAGGTGAGCTTTGCAGGCACCAGCTTTAACCGCTTGCCATTTAAGTTTGAAGCCGGTACGCCCAATATTGCCGGTGCTATCGGTTTGGCCGCAGCGGTACGCTACCTGCAATCGCTCGATACCAATGCCCTTGAACTCAACCAAAAAACCCAGTTTAACGCGATATTCGACTGGCTACAGCAAGAGTCGAGGATCACCCTGTTCAGCAGACGTGAAGATAATGTCGGTATCGTGTCCTTTGCGCTCAACGGTGAACATCACCAAGACATTGGCACCTTACTTGACCAACAAGGCGTCGCAGTCAGAACCGGACATCATTGCACCATGCCGTTGATGAATGTCCTCGGTGTTAAAGGCACTGTTAGAGCCAGCCTGTCAATTTACAACAGGGCTGAAGATGTCGCCGGATTTATCCGCGCTATGGAAAAAGTTTTGTCGATTTTGGACTAAAGTGATGACCGATATATATACCCAATGGCAACAGCAGTTCGTGCTCGATGCCGACAAAATGATAGAAATGTTTACCTTCGCCAAAGGATGGGAAGTCAAATACCGCCAAATTATGTTGCTAGGCAAACAGCTCCCAGCGCTGCCAGAAGCCGATAAAGATAAGCAATACTTAGTGGAAGGCTGCGAGTCGCAGGTGTGGTTGCATCACAAACAAGATGATGATGGCAGATATTTGTTTGCCGCCGACGCCGATGCCCGCATTGTTAAGGGCTTGTTGGTCATCGTTATCGCCGCTTTTAACGGCAAAAGCGCCATTGAAATAGCACAGTTTGACGTAGAGCAGTATTTTGCCCGGCTTGACTTACTTAAGCACCTAAGCCCCTCACGCAGCAATGGTATTCATGCCATCGTGCAGCAAATCAAAGAGTTAGGCTGCTTGGTGTAGCTGCTCCAACACTTCATATAAACCGGCGGGATTGTGTTCAAGCTTAGGCGCGACGCAATCTTGACCGCTTGAAAGTCTCAGCCTGACCACAGGTTCGCAGTTATCAACCACCACGGGATCAATATGCTTGGCGTCATCACTTAGCGCCAATGGTTCAGGTCGCAAATAGCCGTTAAGTTTCACCTCCGCCAACCCCTCTGTGTGAAGGTCGATCCCCAACATAATCGATTGTTCCGCACTGCCTTCTACCGGGTCAAATGGCGTCGGCGGCATCAAGCCGAGCAACATCCTAAGCCGGTCTTCATCCATAGCTTCAGCGCCCACCGAGTCAGGCGGTAAACTAAACTGGGCATTATCCAGCGGATTTTGCGACATCATCGCCAACAACATCGCAAAGTCGCCGCTACGGTTGTTTGCGACCGAGCGTGCGAGCTTATCGCCTATATGTAATTCGTTGACCAGTATCTGTTCGCTTTGCATAAAAAACTGTCAGTTAAACGCCGTTAAGCCAGTTAACGGCAAAAATCCTGAAATATTTAGATTTTTTTGCTTTACAGCGGAAAAAATTCTGATAATATGCGCAGCCTAAGATGTGGAGGGGTTCCCGAGTGGTCAAAGGGATCAGACTGTAAATCTGACGGCTCAGCCTTCGCAGGTTCAAATCCTGCCCCCTCCACCACTTCTTAGCACCGTCTCAGTTGTTATCAAAACAACGTTAAAAACATACTACTCAATTCAAATATATCACAAAAACCCCCTAGGCGTGTCTCAATTAAATTCCGCTATCAACCCTTTATATTAATAGCGCCTGTTGAAATCGCGCGTTAGAAACGCGCCAACAAGCAGCGACATTTTCCCACAATAGCTTATTATGCCGCCAATCAAGCAGGCTTTGCCGCCGATGTGCCGTTCTTTGATTGCCAATTAATTTGATTGTGTTAATAATTAACTTAACGACCTACTTAAATAAGAGTCTTTTACGCCTTCATGCCAAACACCAAGCTGGAACAATGCAAGTTTGAAACGCCCGATGGCAAATGCTGTCCCAATACGGAAATGGGTGCAGGCTATTGCTTTTGGCACGATCCAAAATTTGATAAAAGCGATATGGATCTGCGTGAAAAACTCGAAGACTACATTAAGGCCGGTGGCTTCCCCTATGGCCTGAAACTCAGAAGGGCCAACCTAAAGGGATTAAACCTAGTCAACAAAGGCAGCCTTGACGGTTATGATTTATCCGGTTCGGACTTCTATCGTGCCAACCTCCACGGGGCGCATCTGTTTAACCTCACCATGAAAAACGGCTCTTTTATGAAAGCCGACCTGCAACATGCCAATTTACATTGTTGTCACTTTGAGCACAGCAATTTACTCGGGGTTAAGCTTGAAGGCGCGCGGCTCGATAACATTAAAGTCGGTGATGCGCTACAACAAGAGATTGCCGGTCGCCAGGCGGAAAAAGTGAAGAAAATGGCTGTCGCGCTGGACAATTACGAGCAGTCTGAGGAAATTTATCGCGACTTACGTAAAGCCACGGAAAAACAAGGCTTGCTGGAATTGAGCGGCAAGTTCAGCCACAAAGAGCTGATCATGCGGCGACTACAGTTACCAAAATATTCGGTCAAACGAGTCACCTCCAAATTTGTCGATTTATTTTGTGGATACGGCGAAAAACCTCTCAATGTGATTGGTTTTTCGATGACGCTCATCTTTGTCTGCTCTTTGGCCTACTTTTTATTGGGCGTGCAGGCCAACGGCGAATTTACCGCCTTTAATTTTGCCCATTCTTTTAGCAAAAACCTCTATAACTTCGCCAGCTGTCTGTATTTCTCGGTGGTGACCTTTACCACCTTAGGTTATGGCGATATAACCCCTGTTGGATTATCGCGCTTTGTCGCGGCCTTAGAAGCATTTTCCGGTAGTTTTACTTTGGCGCTGTTCGTGGTCGTCTTCGTTAAGAAGATGACAAGATAATTCACGACTGAAATAAGGTTATGCATAGACGCTCAAACGCCTTTAGCCGACGCCAAGCGATTGCTCGGCGGCACTAGCTGTCGAGCGCCTCAGCAATGGTATCGGCAACATTAAAAAATTCATCGACATATTGACGATTCATGCCATGGTGTTTGATCAGCTGGTCAATACCATCTTGCCCTTCAAAACAACCATTTTTGATCATGATATAAGATTCACTCAATAGGTTGGCGACGTATAGGATGTGCGCCATGCCCACTTTCTTTTGATTTTTTTGCCGTTTAATGGCATCAACAATGTCCTTGGGAAAATGCCAATTTTGAATGATACGTTCGGTAATATCGGCAGACTTATTGGTCATCAGCTCAATAAAACGCTGACTACAAGGTAGGTATTCTCTTGAGCGTTCGTTATACACTTTAGACAGCACATTGAAAATGACAATTTTACCAATATCGTGTACCAGGCCCATTAAATAACACAACTCAGGACTTTCAAGCCCCCTGCGTCCCGCCATGTCTTGGCAAATAAAAGCCACCTGTAGCGAATGCTGCCAGATAGATTTGCCAAACATTTGATAATTGTCCATATTGACCGATAATGAATCCTGCAATAGATAACTATTGGCAATATTGTTGATACCGGCAATACCGACCCGTTCAATGGCATCGCCAATATTGTCTACTTCTTTATTGGATTTGAGATACAACGGGCTATTGGCGGTGGAGATCACTTTTACTGCCAGCACTGGTTCACGGCTGATCACCGTTTCTAAGCGGATCACGTCACTGCTGGGGTCTGATAATACTCTGAGCAACTCCAATAACGTGCTGGGACACACAGGTAAATATTCTTTGAGTTTTTCATCATCTTTAATAATAGTGTCAACTTCTTCATAGACACTATTCTCAATATCGTTGCGTTTTATTTGCCTGATCCTAGGGCTAAACATCGATTCATAAAAAAAATACTGCAAGCGTGAATTCATATTCTGTTCTCAATCTACCTACGCTAGGCACCGTTAAAAAATTGATTTAAGTCATATCTCTTTGATTTTGTGTACACTTAGCTTAGATTTTAGGCAATAGGGATATGTCTGATATCTCACGTCTAATATAGCTCGAAATTGACTTTAGTCCAGCCGTGTAAGCCTTTTTCCATTGCAAACTTTCCCTGAAATCTTACACTTAAATGGCCTTCACGGAAGTACCCGAGCATGAATGCCAACTTAGCTCAAACCTACTTTCAGTTGCAGGCAAATCATCGTTGTAAAAACAGATGCACTTGGCAAAAGCAAGGGGACCTGAGGTTAAGGATAACAACCGAAGGCAAACGCTACTGCACGCATCAAAAAACCGTTAACTAAGAGGTACTTATTATGATGGGTAAAACAGTCGCTTCAGATGAAAATGTAAAATTGACCAGCTGGTTGAAAGACAAACGTAAAGAGAAAGGCCATACCATGCGCTCGTTGGCGCAGTTAATTGGCACGCCACATTCATTTATCGGCAAAATCGAACACCAAGAGCGTCGCTTAGACGTGGTTGAATTTGTCCGCTACTGCCAAGCGCTGGAAATCGATCCAAGCGAAGGCATCGAAATGATCATGAGTTAAAACCCACGCACTCGTGTCCTTCGGCGGGCTTTATGCCCGCCTTTTTATATATAGGGATATATGGTGCACTGAATTTGCTCCCGGCAAATTTCAGTATTTCCCTCATCCATGAGAGTCATGCCTAGGTTCCGTGCATGGATGCAGGGAGTAGACAGCGGCGGGAGCATGCTGTCGCAGGAACATTCCTAGGCGATATATAGGGATATATGGTCAAAACCACTCCAAACTGCTATAGGCGCCAATCCAAAGCCGAGTTAAGGCTTCCCCTGCCCCAACTGCAAATAATCCCTCACAAAATCACTGACATCCACCAGCTCGCCAACACTGATAATACGAGTCAGCGACAGTGCAATATATTTTGACTTATGCTGCGCGTAGTGATGAATATATTCAAGTTCATCGGCAATTTTACGTAGCTGTACTCTGGCAACGCCAAATAAAAAGGCTTTAAAGCAATAAAACTGTCCGTCTTTCTCGGCCGATTCAACAAAAGCCCGTTGCAAGGTCTCATTATTCAGCTCAGCATTTGACTTGACCACAAGCCCCTGTTCACTCACAGCAACAAACAACTGCATGGTTTGATATTTCGACGGCTCATCTACCCCTTTGGCAAAGCTGGCAATAAAAGACTCAAAGGTCGAATTGGCCATTAGCTGGGCAATATTGACCTTGCCCATAAATTCATCTGACTTCAGTTTTTCGAGCAGTGGATGGGGCTTGTCGCCACTGACCAATTTGGTTAGCCTCAAGCGGCCATTAACCCGATTGATAAAAAACACCATGGCATTGAGGCGCTTTTGAATGAGGTTTTTCAGCGCTCTGGTCAAGCGCATCTGCTGAGTCGATTCGCTCACCAAGGTTAACTTGTGCTGATTGCGCTTGATCAAATCTTTAAAAAACTTGACGCCATGATGCATCTGTTCTTCAACTTCTACGGCCTGTAAGTACAAGGTTTTTTGGTCATTCACTGTCCCGACGACACGATACTGCAGGTTGTCGAGCTGCAACTGCCGAGTGATCTTCTGCAACAACGGAAATGACAGCCTAACAATGTCTCGCTTTTGCGCTGCCATCGGCCTTGGCAACGCCACCATGACCCCTCTGGCAGAGAAATCAACGGATGTGGCTTCAAGGCGCATGCCATTGTCAAAGCCGACAAACACTTTGGTCTTATAGGCAAAGCGCGGTTCATTGCGTAGCTCTTCCAAGCCGTATTTCAGCCAGCTGATATCCGCTTGAGTCTGTGCCAATTGAAATTGGGTGATCTTAGCCATCAACTCACTATCAAAGCCCAACTGGCCATAGCAGCGACAACTGAGTTCATCGGCAACTTCTGTCAGCAGCAGCGCATGACCAACATTGGCAAGTTCGTCCATAGCGCCGCCATCAGTCGGCCCTTGCATTGTTGTCTCATTCTCGCTCAACACCTTGCCCGGAACGCTAAATGTAACGGCTGCGTCTGCTTGCTCTAGGCGAACGCAACAAACACTAAATACCTTCCAGCTGTCCTTTTTACTGCCATACCCAACAAACAGTCGATACAGCTTAACATCTTGTGCCAGCTGCCAGTCAAAGGCGGCAAAGTACAACAAGTTGCCTTCGACCTTGTGAGTGAAGCAATAAAGTAAACATCGCTCAGGCTCACCACTGCACAAGCGTTTGAGGATACTGCCGCTAAACAGGCTCGGTAGATATTGCCTAGCGCTGTCATCGACAAAATACTTGAGGTTTTCCTCGTTTGGCCCTGAGCACAAACCATACTTAAGGCTTAAATGACCACCGTTATTGTGCACAAACAGCGCCATGGTCATGGCTCGGGCAAAAAAGACCTGTTCATGACCCATCTTGAGCACCGCATCGATGGCGTTATCGAGATTGACCTTGTAGACAAATTTGTTACTGGCGATCAGCTCTTTGGCATAATCACTAAACAAGTCTTCGGCTTCACTGTAGGTGCGATTGAGCCCGAGCCAAATTACCTTGTCTATGACTTCAATACGTTTTATTTGGTATTCGATACCCTCGGGCGCTATTTCTTTATATCGGTTCAGCTGTTCGCTTAGTACGACTTTAACCGTTTCATCCATCTCTACCTGTTCGCACAGCGGAATACGCAAAAAAAGGCCAGTCACCGATAGATCTTTGGTAGTTGCTTCACAACTGCGACCATCGGCAAAGGTCAATTTCGCCGCTACCGCATAGTTCATGCGCTCTTCAGCGCGATTGAAATAATCGCCAAAGCCGATGACGTGAGCTGGATAGTTGTCTTCATCATAATGCAGTTTGGTGGCGAGAATGTTTTGCAGTTTTTCGGCTTTTCTTAAACGCTCATATTTTTGCGCATTGAGCCGTTCTTGCTCGGCTCTTTTTTGCATGACACGAAAATTATTGCCGGTATTGGTGACTTCCTCCCACACGCCGGTGGTGTAATTGCCAAAGCGTTCAACCCCCTGTTCGAAGGTCTCCTTGGCAATCTCATCCAAATAATGCACCCGACCTTTGTAGACAAATTTACGGCACTTTTGGTCTACCTCACCGCGTAAATCGATCACCTTTTCACAAGGCTCACATAACCGTATCAGTTCGTTGCGGATCTTGTACTGATCGCCAACAGTAAACTCCCCGGCGCTCATTTCAAACACATCGTCAAAGTCATCCTGACCGAACACCGGGATGAGACTATAAGTGACTTCTAGCAGTGCATGAGATAACGACGACAATAAAAGTTCCTCAAAACCAAATATCAGTGACAGCGCAAAAATTCAAAAGTGTGCAGGACGACAACCCGAGATAACCCCGAACCGGGGTTATCCTAAGATAAAGTAGCACACAACGCTGACGACAAGTGCCACAATGATATTGAGTATAATCCCTTCACGCGCCATTTGCTTAATAGTTACCTGACCGGAAGAAAAAATAATGGAATTGGGCGCGGTTGCCACTGGTAGACAAAAGGCACAGCTACAGCTGATCACCGCAGGGATCATAATGAGTTCAATGGCAATACCATTGGTCATCGCAGCGCTGGCCAAAATCGGCATCAATAAGGTAGCGGTTGCCGTATTGGAGGTGATTTCAGTTAAGAACGATACGCTAATGGCAATGATGAACATCACCAGCAACAATGGTAAGGCGGTAATACCAGAGAGCGCTTCACCGATGACTTGGCTCAAGCCACTTTCGACAAACGCTTTGGCGATACAAATACCACCGGCAAAAAGTAACAACATCCCCCAGGGAATATCCGACGCGGTTTTCCAGTCCAGCAGTTTTTCACCCTTAGCTTGACCTTGCTCGTTCTTTTCACCAGTCGGCACAAGAAACATCAAGATCACGCCAAACAGCGCAATGGTCGAATCACCAACTTGATTTAGCCCTAAGGCACCAGACCAGCCGCCAAAAGGCTCTTTGCGAAACACCCACAACAAGGCGACAAAGGTAAAAACGCTGATTGTCCGCACCTCTTGTGCACGCCATTGACCAACAGCTGGAAACTCTATGGCTTTGGTGAGTTTGACCCCACGGCTAAGCCAAATCGCCATCAAAGGAATAGCAATAAGAACAATCGGCACCGACACACGCATCCAATTCAAAAAGCCATATTCCTGTTTGGCAAATTCTTCATAGACGCTGGCAAAGATCACATTGGGTGGCGTGCCTATCAAGGTTCCGATACCGCCAAGAGAAGCGGCATAAGCCAAGCCAAGGAGTAATACCAACTTAAAGCGCTCATCGCTAGAGTGCGCCGCGACAGCCATCGCAACCGGCAACAATGCCAGTACCGTGGCGGTATTTGAGATCCACATCGACAGCACGCTGGCAGTGATCATAAAAGCCAAAATAATCTTAAAACCATTGCTGCCGCCGGTTAATCGTATCATGCCAAGGGCAAAGCGTTCATGAACGCCAGAGCGTTCAATGGCTTTGGCGAGCATAAATGCCCCCATCAGCAGTACAATGACATGAGAGCCTAGTGCGGCGGCCGCCTGTTTATGGCTGAGCACGCCGGCCAGTGGAAAGCCGACAAAAGGAATAAGAGAAGCCACCGGAATGGGGATCGCTTCGCTGATCCACAAAATGGCGGTCAATAAGGTAATGGCCAAAGTAATGGCCACCAAATGTTCGGCGCCAAAGCCGCTGGCAATAAAATAACTGGCAATGGCGCAAAGTGCTGCGATAACAACGGTTTTCATCACTTAGAACTGCTCAGTCAATTGGCGGGCTTGTTGCCATTGGGCGTCATTTTTCAATTGCTCAAAAGCAACCAACGGGTGTGAGCGCAAAGTCATCAACTTTGTCTTCAGTCCACTGTTGTCTTGTTGCGGTAGCGCCTCCAATACATCGATAGCACCTTGCCTGTGATTACACACCAATACCATATCACAGCCGGCTTCAAGGGCTTGTTCGGCGCGAGAGCCGAATGAACCGATGACAGTCGCCCCGGCCATCGCGAGATCATCACTAAAGACAACACCGTTAAAGCCCAGTTTACCGCGCAGGATCTCACTGACCCACTTGCGTGAAAAGCCCGCAGGCATGTCACTGTCGATAGCCGGATAAATCACATGGGCCGGCATCATACCCGCCAGTTTTCCAGCCTTAATAAGCTCGGCAAATACCTGCACGTCCTGTGCAAAAATCTCTTGCTCTGAACGCCTATCGACCGGAATGGCAATATGCGAATCTTCCAGCACATTACCGTGACCGGGAAAGTGCTTGCCGGTTGCCTGCATACCGGCTTTCATCATGCCATCAATAAAGCTACCGCCCACGGCAGTGATCACCGCCGGGTCCTGATGAAAACTTCTATCACCGATGACTTCACTCACGCCCCAGATATCCAGTACCGGAGCAAAGCTAATATCAATGCCCACTGCCAACACTTCGAGCGCCATCAAATAGCCCAATTGATTGGCCATGTCACAGGCTTTGGTAAGCTCTCCTGCGGCTTTGGGGTAGATATCCCCCATCGCGGGAATGGCACTAAAGCCTTGACGAAAACGCTGAACCCGGCCACCTTCGTGGTCAACGGCAATCAGCACTTCATCTCGCGCAGCCTCTCGGATACTGCGCACCAGCTCACTGACCTGCTGTGGCGACTCATAGTTGCGGGTGAATAGGATCACCCCGCCGACATTAGGGTGATCTAACAGTTCTTTTTCTTCCTGATCTAACTGGGTGCCAGTCAGATCCAACATCAATGGACCCATGGTTCGGTCGTGTCCTTATTACAGATTTTGTTCAAACAAACGATAGATACGACGATATTCATCCAACCAGCTGCTAGGCTGACGGAAAGCATGCGGCTCAACCGGGAAAATCGCCGTTTCAAAGTTAGGCTTCTCTAGTTCAATCAAACGCTGAACCAAACGCACCGTATCTTGGAAGAATACGTTGTTATCAACCATTGGCGCATTGATAAGCAATGGCTTTTTCAACCCTTCGGCGAAGTAAATCGGTGAACTGCGCTCGTAGGCAATGGGGTCGTCCGCTGGGGTATTGAGTATGTTCGAAGTATAGCCATCGTTATAGTGTGCCCAATCAGATACCAAGCGCAATGCCGCCCCGGCTTGGAAGACATCAGGGGCTTTAAACAGCGCCATCAGCGTCATAAAGCCGCCGTATGAACCACCATAGACGCCAATACGATTTTTATCGACGTTGGCATTATCGACCATCCAATTCACACCATCAAGTAAGTCTTGCAGCTCAGGAGTACCCATCTGACGGTAGATCTCAGTACGCCAATCACGGCCATAGCCTTTAGAAGCGCGATAGTCCATATCGATAACCACATAGCCCTGTTGGGTCAACATGCTGTGGAACATGAACTCGCGGAAATAATAAGCCCAGCCTAGATGTGAGTTTTGGGTGTAACCGGCACCATGGATAAAAATCGCCGCTTTACGCTTGGGCCCTGTCATCACATCTTTCGGGTAGTAGACCTTGGTGAAGATAGGATCAACATACTCGCTCGACGCCACCGGCACAATCGCAGGGGTATTCCAGTTATAGCTTAAGTATTCATCAGACACTGTATGAGTCAAACGTTTCGCCTTGCCCTTGGCGCCAATCTCTTTGACATACACCTCAGGCGGCATGGCGACCTCAGAGTGGACAAGCAACAATTTTTTCCCATCAGGAGACAAACTGTAGTCATTACGACCACCTAAGTCAGTGAGTTGGGTCAGCTTTCCACTGGCGACTTCAACTCGGTAAGTCTCATGAATACCCGGATGGTTTTTATTGGCAGTGAAGTAAATAAAACGCTCATCTTTGGAGACCGTGGTGTCAGACACCTCCCAGCTACCGGCGGTCAACTGGCGCACATTGCCTTTAAGGTCATCAACATACAGATGAGAAAAGCCCGATTCCTCGGAGAGATAGTACAGGCTATCAGAGTTGCTCAACCAGCCAAAATCATTGTATGAATAGTTAACCCAAGCCTCGTCATGATAGCGATGACGTGAAACCAACTCTTTGCTATCTAAGTCAACGGTAGCTATCCAGCGGTCTTTGTTGTCCCATGCTTCAACCATCAACGCCAGCTTGTCGCCTTTGTCATTGAATTTCATATCGTTGTAGCCGAGTATCGTGAAACTACGAGGCGCCTTCTTAGACTCGTAGGTTTTACCGTCACGGCGATAGTTCTCGGCGCGCACCTTAGCCATCACATCTTCATCAAAACCCGGTAGGGTATCGAAGCTCAATTCATGCTGCGATTGGCTTTGCAAATCGATAAGGGTAAAGGTCATATCTTGAGGCTTGGTATCGGCCACTCTGCGGCGTACCGGCACAGCTTCAATAGTGGCGTCATCGGTAACATAATTAGGCATAATGTCATCTTTGCCACGCCAGCTGACATCTTTTTGCAGCGCAACAATCAAATAACGACCATCTGGCGAGAGCGTCGAATCGACAACATTGTTACCTTTGCCCAGATAAAACGTCTTATCAAATACGCGTTTATTTTGCTCTTTTAACGCATTTTTCTGCGCTTCGGCATCTTTGGCATCGCGATGCTCTTTAGCGACAAACTTGATCAGTTTATGTTGTTCTTTGGCAATATAGCTTTGCGGCTCGGTCACGCCTTTTGGCGTATCGGCCATCTTAAGCTCAGCCAATTGTGTGACACGACGGGATTGACTGTCCCAAGCGAAGTAGTCATCACCGACTTTAAATGCCACTTTACCGTCAGCCAAAAATTGAGGTGACGATTCTCTAGCGCTGGTATAGGTGATTTGCGTGATCTCACCGTTTTTACGGTTTTTGACAAACAAATCGCCTGAGAAAATATAGGCACTATAACGGCCGTCTTTAGAAAACACTTCGCTACGGCTGCCGATTTCATGCTGCTGCTCAAGAGCGACTTTTTGTGCTTTGCCGGTTAAACCATGTTGATACCAGTCTCGTACCTCGTTACCCGGACGCTTACGTTGATAATAGACGCTTTTTGAGTCAGCACTCCAATAGGCATTTTCCGGCTGTTGGCCAATCCAGTCAGGATCAGACATGATCTTTTCAAGAGTAATGACTTTGTCGTCATCTTTATGCACGGTAGGTGAAGGCAGGGTTTTGATATGGCTAAAATGAGGTTTGTTGCCGCTGGCACCAGAACCACTGTCTGGGTTGGTTGTGGCACACGCACTCATCGATGTGCCGACCAAAATGGCGATGATCGTTCTTTTTAACATGTCTTCTTGTTCTGGATGTGGAAGGAATGCCATCTTTATACAAAGATGCAGACCCGATGACAACCTTAAAACCGTATTTTGATGTAAAAAGACGTTTCTTGAGTGCTATGAGCTTAACGCGTCCCTGAGGCATGTAAGGTATCGCTCTGACCATCGCCACTAGGACCGTAGATAAATCGCGCCAGCAAAAGGCTGGCCACTATCACCAAAACACAACCGACATACAACGGCCCTGCGGTATCGATATGCAGCACCAATGCGCCAAAAAAAGCAATAACGGTACTGGATACATAAAACGTCACCGACAACAACCCCATCAGCGCCCCATGCCCCAAATGCTGATTGATATCAGAGATATAAACCGGTAACAGTCCGTTATAAATAGCAATACCGACCCCACACAAAGTAAACAGTACCACCATCAACGCTTTGTCGGTGGCAGGAATAACGGCAATCGTCAAAGCCACCAGCGCCATTCCCCCTATCATGGTTGCCTTAATACCAAAGATCCGTTTGAGTTGGGGCATCAAGAAAACGCTCGTTAAAGTCATACAAATGGTCATAATGGCCGTCAGTTCACCTATCCCATCGGGTTTAAAGTCGCGGTCGGTGACCAACCAAACCGGGTAAAATTCATAAAAGGCGTTGAGCCCTAAGGTAAACATCAATTGGAAGATAAAGATTTTTAAAATAATAGGATACTTAAGTAAATACAAAGAGTTATGAGATTTTAGCAAGTTCATAAAAGGCCCCATCGTCTTAACTTGGTGAGTTTCCGCCACCACAAAAAAAACAAACAGCGCACAGAGAATCAATGCCACACCACCGGCTTGAAACACCACATCATTGCCAAATACCGCTAAGTAGCCACCTGTCAGTGGGCCTATCAACCAACCGATAAATGATGCGGCGCTGACCAATGACATAGAGCGGGTTTTATCGATAGACCGGCCCAGATCAAGGGCAATAGCGCGGGCGATAGAAGCATTGCCTTCACAAAGGCCGGTAAAGAAACGTGAGATCACAAACAACAAATATTGTTCCGTCAGCACAGTCCACGCACTAATGGCATAACCGACGGCTCCACCTAACAGTGTCACCACCAGCATCTTTTTACGGCCATAAGCATCAGACAAAGCGCCGATAAAAGAACCACCAATCACCGCGCCAAGTGGATAAACCGCGATGGCGATACCTAACAGCAGCTCTGCTGAAAGCCCGTGGTAACTGTTTAGCCCATTGACTTCACCGCCCATAAACAACGGTGCTAACACAGGATATGGCAAAGCAACGCCAGCACAGCTCAGCACAGTTACCATCAACACAGAGCTAAATACCAGATAATCTTTGGTGGTGCTCATGATCTCTCACTTATATATAAACTTAATGCTTTATATAATAAAGTCCGACTTCATTTAAGTAAACAAAATACTTTATTTAAATTGATCTTGTCTTTTTATTTGGTTATTCCCAAATCAAGGCCGCACAGATGAAACTATCTTTAATAATAGTGCTCATGTCTCTTGCTAGCCATTTAAGACTAACCTTAAGACACACTTGGTCAAAGGTGCAAAACCACAGGACGCAATGAAAATGGTCGATGCCTATTTTAAACGGCTATAAAAAGCAATTTCGTTGTAGCACTCGGCTTTAGCCGAGAGATAGATGAGAATAAAACCGGTTGGGGAGCAAGCATTGGAGGGACAGGAAAACAAAGCCATCCTTGGCTTAGGCTCAATTACAGTGTTCCGGGTTTAAAGCTATCGACATTAATGGCGCCAAGTCTTAATTCGTCGGCTGCCATCAATTGCGCTTTCTCATCTTCACTTAGCACATTTTGCTTAACGGCTTGCTCCAGTGTTTCGGTCAATGACAACCCTCTAGCCACAGTGCCTTGTTTTTGCGCCTTAATGACTTTGGCAAATACCACATCCCCTGCCACCATAGCATTGTAGGCTTTTTCCATCGAACCGGTAGGGTCGTCTTCTGCGCTGCCTAAGTAGCATAGATTGCTCAAGCGCTCGCGCATAACCCCAGGTTTCATCATGCCTTGACACACAGCAATGCTAACTTCATCTGAGGGCAATTGATAATGAATACCAAATGGGAAGATCAAGGTTTTCAGCAACCTAGCCACAAAACGGTTCGGGAAGTTTTGGAAATAGCCGTCAAAGGCTTTACCAATCTCATACAGACAGTTTTGTAGGCTGTAGTGTACATATGGCAAGTCTGACACCTGATGGCCATCATCCTCAAAACGCTTCAACACCGACGAGGCAATATACAACTGACTAAGCACATCACCTAAGCGCGCCGAGATCATTTCTTTGCGTTTTAAATCGCCACCTAATACCAGCATAGAGAAATCAGCCGCTAGCGCTAATCCACGGCTCATTCGAGTTAACGCCTTGTAATACTTAGCAGTCTCACCACTGACAGGTGAACGGTTAAACCAACCAAAAGTCAGCCCTTGGAACAAACTGCCGATTGAATTACCAACGGCAAAACGCACATGTTTAACCAACAAATCATCAAAATCACGTAGCCCTTTGGCTTTGTCTGGGTTAGCGGCTGCGGCCATTTCACCCAACACATAAGGATGGCAGCGAGTCGCCCCTTGACCAAAAATCATCAAGTTTCGTGTAAGAATGTTCGCCCCTTCAACGGTAATTGAAATCGGCACCGACATATAGGCGTAGGCCAAGTAATTCTTACGGCCCAACTGAATACCTTTACCCGAGTGAATATCCATCGAATCATTGAGCACCTTACGGGCCATTTCGGTCATGTGGTATTTGGCGATGGCAGTGACCACAGACGGTTTAACTTTCAAGTCAACCGCGCCTGCGGTCATCGTGCGCATCGCTTCTAGGGTATAAGTATGGCCGCCGATACGTGCGAGAGCTTCTTGCACCCCTTCAAACTTACCAATAGACATACCAAATTGACGACGCACATAGGCGTAGGCACTGGTCATGCGCGCGGCCATATGACCTGACGCGGTGCTCAGTGCTGGCAATGAAATACCACGGCCAGCCGACAAACATTCAACCAACATACGCCAGCCTTTTCCGGCGTAGGCTTGACCACCGATGATCCAATCCATCGGGATAAACACATCGTCACCATAAGTAGTGCCGTTCATAAACGCCATACCCATTGGATTATGTCTATCACCTATTTCAACGCCTTCATGACTGGTTGGGATCAGTGCACAGGTAATACCGATGTCCTTCTCATCCCCCAGCAAGCCTTCGGGATCGTACATTTTAAAAGCAAGACCTAACACTGTGGCAACCGGCGCCAAGGTAATATAACGCTTATTCCAAGTCAGGCTGACCCCAAGAGTTTTCTTGCCTTCAAACTCCTGCTCGCAAACGATGCCCTTATCAGGAATGCCGCCAGCATCAGAACCCGCCTCAGGACCTGTCAAAGCAAAACATGGGATATCAGAACCATCAGATAAACGTGGCAGCCAATAGTCTTTTTGCGCCTCTGTGCCGTAGTGCATCAGCAACTCGCCTGGACCTAACGAGTTGGGCACCATGATGGTCACTGCGGTACTGATAGAGCGAGTGGCGACCTTGGTCACTATGGTTGAATTGGCGATGGCGGAAAATTCGCGACCACCATATTTTTTCGGGATGATCATGGCAAAAAAGCCGTTGGCTTTGAGGTAGTCCCACACCTCTTTTGGCAGGTCGCGGGATTTATCGGTGATCTGGTGGTCATCAATCATCGCCAACAAGGTCTCGACCTCATTGTCGATAAACGCCTGCTCATCGGCGCTTAAACGCGGTTTTGGAAAGTTGTGCATCGCTTCCCAGTCAGGCTTGCCGCGAAACAGTTCGCCATCCCACCACACATCACCGGACTCCATTGCCTCTTGTTCGGTCGAAGACATCGGCGGCAACAACTTGCGAAAAATCTCGAAGATCTTCGAAGTGACATACTGGCGGCGGATATCGGCAACCCCGAGTACCACCGCAAGCGCAATTATCAGCAATATTAACAGCCACATAGTTTAAAATCCTCAGTTAATTAACAGTTATGGGCAGGTGCGCCGACACCTGCGGAAATAAATGGAATAATGCGTTTGATCACGCCATCGATGGCAATTTCTTCGTCAAAATCGACCCGCGAGATGTCCATTAAGGCATCGCTGGAGGTCATGGCAAAAACAAAGGTGCCTAAACTAAAGTGTAAACGCCAAAACAACTCGCTCTTATTGAGCTGTGGCGCGGCTTTTTGCACCATCGCAATAAATGTGTCCAAGACATCACCATAGTGAGTGATAAAAAACCAACGCAAGTGGCCTTGAGAATCGGTGTAGCCGCGACCAAGCAGCTGTAATAAAATCCGCGTGCCATTTTTACGCTGCCTATCGAGCGCCAAAATCGGCCTGACGAATACACCGAATACTTCTTCAAGTGTAGGACTGCTCGTGCGCCTGTTCAACTCAAGCAGCGCTTGGCCGATGTCGGGCACCAAAATCTTAAGGTATCGCTCCAATACCGCCCGGATCAGCTCTTTTTTAGAGCCAAAGTGATAGTTCACACTGGCCAAATTCACTTCAGCATCTTTGGTGATCTGCCTCAGCGATGTCTCAGAAAAGCCATACTCTGCAAACAATTCCTCCGCCGCGTCGAGTATTCTGAGTTTAGTGGGTTGCGCATTTGCCATAAGTTTAAATTACTCGTTTTAAACAGTTGTTTGAATTTATGACTAATCCAGCATCTTGTCAAGTCATCCGATGAGTTCCACCAATAACCAAAGCGCCTATTGTCCCTTGCGGTACTGTCTTATTCATGAACCTCTTTGGCGTATAGGCCCACTAATTTTTTGTATGCGATGGTATAAATCTGCCTTTAAATCAGTATACTCGGTGGGTGTTAAAGCAATAGCTCACTCAAGCGAGCAGATAAATTCTGGGGAACACCATGAAATCAACTGTGTTAAAACTTTCAGCCACGGCCTTAATGGTCAGTGCCTGTCTTGGTCTTAGCGGATGCGGCCAATCTCAACAAGATGGACAAACAACGGTAAAAGCCGATGCCAAAGCGCAAAAGCCGGTCACCAAGCAAGATGCTATCGACTTTGTTAAAAAGGCAGAGGACGAACTGTTCGACCTTTACAGTGAAGGTTCACAGGTAGAGTGGGTCTACCAGAACTTTATTACCGAAGATACCGCAGCCCTATCTGCAGCTATCAACGAAAAGAGCACCGCAGCAGCGGTACGCCTTGCCAACGAAGCGGCCAAATTCAATCACCTTGATTTAGACTACGACACCAAGCGCAAGTTGGAAAAACTTAAGCTTGCCATGGTAGTTCCGGCACCAAACAATGAAGCCAAAAACAAAGAGTTGGCAAAAATTGTTGCCGACCTTGGCGGCATGTACGGTAAAGGCAAATACTGCCGCAGTGAAAACGACTGTTTGTCACTGGGTGAAATGTCAGAAACCTTAGCCACCTCACGCAATTACGATGAATTGTTAGACATTTGGAAAGGCTGGCGCACCGTATCGCCACCGATGCGTCCTATGTATGCCCGCCAAGTAGAACTGGCCAATGAAGGCGCGCAAGAATTGGGCTATGCCGATACTGGCGCCATGTGGCGCTCTAAGTATGATATGCCTGCTGATGAGTTCAGCAAAGAGTTAGACAGAATTTGGGGTCAGGTAAAGCCTTTATATGACTCACTACAATGTCATGTTCGCGCCAAGTTGGGCGAGAAATATGGCACCGACAAAGTACCACAAGACCGCCCTATTCCTGCACACCTACTTGGCAACATGTGGGCGCAAAGCTGGGGTAACATCTATGACCTCGTTGGCCCTGCCGATTCTGACCCCGGTTACGACGTAACAGAGCTGTTGGCCAAACACAACTACGACGAGATCAAAATGGTTAAAGGCGCCGAGAAGTTCTTTACTTCTTTAGGCATCGACCCATTACCACAAACCTTCTGGGAACGCTCTTTGTTCACCAAACCACAAGATCGCGACGTGGTTTGTCACGCCTCGGCTTGGAGCATCGACTTCAAAGACGACCTGCGCATCAAGATGTGTATTCAGCGCACCGGCGAAGAATTCTCAACCATTCACCATGAGTTGGGTCATAACTTCTATCAACGCGCCTACAACAAACAGCCATTGTTGTATCAAGAAAGCGCCAACGACGGTTTCCATGAAGCCATTGGTGATACCATCGCACTATCTGTTACACCGGGTTATTTGAAAGAAATCGGTTTACTTGACCAAGTACCGGATGAGTCAAAAGACATCGGCCTATTGCTGAAAATGGCCTTGGATAAAGTTGCCTTTATTCCATTTGGCCTATTGGTTGACCAATGGCGCTGGAAAGTGTTCTCTGGTGAAGTATCACCACAAGATTACAACAAAGCATGGTGGGAATTGCGTACCAAATACCAAGGTGTTGAAGCCCCAGTTGCTCGCTCTGAAGCCGACTTTGACCCGGGTGCAAAATACCACGTACCGGCCAACACGCCTTACACCCGCTATTTCTTAGCCCATATCTTACAATTCCAGTTCCATCGAGAACTGTGTAAGATTGCAGGTGATACAGGCCCAGTTCATCGCTGTTCAATCTACAACAGCAAAGAGGCCGGTGCTAAACTCAACCAAATGTTAGAAATGGGTTCTAGCCGTCCATGGCAAGAAGCGTTGGAAGCCGTGACAGGCTCTAAAGAGATGGACGCAACCGCGATTTTGGATTACTTCGCACCGCTAAAAACTTGGCTTGACGAACAAAACCAAGGCAGAACCTGCGGCTGGTAAGCGCTCAGTAACGCTAACGTAAAAGGACTATCCATATTACCGTCAGTTGCACTGACGGGTGATGTGGATGGCCCTTCTGCTTAATTCAAATACCAACAGATCTGTATAAGAACACACTTCATCATTCTCACCATTTATCCGACCTAGCAATAAAGACAAAATCAATGACACAGAATAATTTTAGAGAACCAAATAAACCACAGATTAGCAACATTAAAATTTAGCGCTCCAATGTCAATTTGGTCAAAGTCATGACGATAGTTTGGGAAAAAATGGAGCGACGACGTTAGCGCGGGAATTTGAATGATGAAGTTTGGAAAAACTTATGATGAAAAATTGGCTGAGGCAAAAA
>JBFHGJ010000087.1:0-24611 GCA_041583135.1 Alteromonadaceae bacterium
CCGCTGGTGTCGATGATCCGCTCGTTGCCCAGCTCAAAGCGCGCATCAAAGCCGATATTGTCAAATTCAATCAAGAGGCAGCCAAGTGATGGATAATGCTATCTCAAACCCAGTGGCGCAGAAAATTGTCAAACAAATCGAAGCCACCTTACAAATTCCCAGCAGTAAAATCGATATTACCGCCGATTTCGAAGAAATAGGCATCGATTCAATCATAGCCCTTGAATTGGTCAATACCTTATCGAAAGCCTTTGATGTTGAGCTGTCGGTGGCGCAATTTGCCGAAGCAACCAACATTTTAGAGCTGGCAGAGATAGTGGATGCCTGTCTACCTGAGTCGTTTGCTGGTATTGAGCAAACGAATGAGCGGCAACAGACGCCTAAGGCTGAGGCCGATGCCGAGCAAGTGGCGAACTTTGCCAAAGCGCAACTTGGCATTGCCCTTTCAAGCGCATATCAAAGTGCCGATCAGGCCATCGATTCTTTGGTTGAAAACCATTATCAGCAGTTGCTTGAGCACTATCAGTTGGCAGAGCAAACGCAGCCGAGCCAAAGCGTTTCTCTTGACGATATCGCCATTATTGGTGTCGCCACGCGCTTGCCGGGGGCCGATACCGCCGAGCAGTTCTGGCAAAACCTGATGGCGCAAAAATGTGCGGTCAGCGAGATCCCGGCAAATCGTTGGGACTGGCACGAACACTATAGTGAAAATGCAACGCCGGGCAAAAGCGTATCGCGTTGGGGCGCCTTTATTAGCGATCACGATTGCTTTGATGCCGAGTTTTTCGGTATCGACCAGGCCCAAGCCGAGCTGATGGACCCACAGCTGCGTTTACTGCACCAAGAAGTTTACAACGCCTTTAGCGACGCAGGTATGGCCGTTGATCAATATCGTGGTAGCCAGACCGGGGTTTTTGTCGGTTACGAATATGCCGAGTACGAGCAGTATTTAAGACACAACGCCGGGCGCTTTGAGCAACAGGTGGCGTTAAGCTCATCTTCGACCGGCTACTATCTGGCTAACCGCCTGTCTTTTACTTTTGATTTTGTCGGACCGAGTGAGGCGATTAACATCAACTGCGCTTCTTCTGCGGTGGCATTTAATCGCGCATACCAAGCGCTACGTAGCGGTGAGTGCGAACAGGCCATCGCCGCCGGTGTCTGTTTGAACCTGTTTGCCGATGACTATATTACCGCCAGCACTTATGGTTTGTTGAGCGCCAGCGGTCAAAGCGCGGCATTTGACGAAAATGCCGATGGCTTCACCCGTGGCGAGGCTGTTGTCGCTGTGCTGCTGGCCCCAATGGCATTGGCGCAACAACATCACAGTAGAATTTACGCTGTGGTCAAAGCCTGCGGTCAAAACAACC
Source organism: Alteromonadaceae bacterium (assembly GCA_041583135.1). Lineage (GTDB taxonomy): Bacteria > Pseudomonadota > Gammaproteobacteria > Enterobacterales > Alteromonadaceae > JABSOG01. The sequence goes on from JBFHGJ010000087.1 coordinate 1,371, forward strand.
GTGGTCATGCCCGTAATGTCTCAGAAATTAAACATGAGTCTATCAGCCAGCTCTTACGCCAAACCAGAAACAAAGCCAACATCGCCGCTAGTGATATTCGCTACATTGAAGTGGATGGCTATTGCACCCGCTGGGGCGATGCCTTTGAGTTTGAAGGGATCAAAAATGCCTTTAGCGAAGTGCAAGGCAAACAGGTAGCATTGGGTAGCTACAAAGGTAATGTCGGTCACAGCGAACCGGCCAGTGGTTTAGTCGCCTTGGTTAAAGTAGCGATGTCGCTATATCACGGCTGCATTCCACCGAGCATTACCCGCAAGACCCCAAGTCGGTTTGTTGACTTTGACAGCCAGCAGCACCCACTTTACTTTGCCGACAAAGCCATTGCGCTTGACGACATTCGTAATACGCAGCCTGTGTTGGCTGCGGTTAACTCGTTTGCCGATAGCGGCAGTAATATTCATATTGTGCTGCAAGAATATCAACAAGATAGCCAAGCCCAAACGCCTGAAAGTGCACAATTGATTGTATTAAGTGCCAAAACGTCTGCGGCACTTGAGCAGATGGCCGCCGAACTCAAACAGCACTTGGGTCAATATCAAGGGGCATTAGCCAATTTGGCCTTCACTTTGCAAACCGGGCGCAATCAGTATCAACATCGTTTGGCGCTGGTGGCTGACAACCTTGAACAGCTATCACAGCGATTACAGTTGTGGTTAGACAATCGTCAATCTGACGCATTTGCCGCCGAAGGCTTGTACTATGGTCAAGCATCTGACAACCGCACTCAAAGCAAAGTTACGCTTGATGTCGCCCAACAAGGCGATTGGACAAATATCGCAACGACTTTCATTTCAGGAGCGACTGTCGATTTTAGCGCTATCTGGCCGCAACAACCGCGTCCTGTGTCTTTGCCGTCATATCCTTTTGCCAAAACCGCCTACTGGGCCAAGCTAAAAGCTGGCAGTGTTGCTGCGCCTGAGGCAAAACCTGAGTCATCTGATACTCAGCTAAAGGACGACAACGCCAGCGCACTTGCCCCTGCGCAATTTTACTTTAGCCAAGTCGCCGACGAGCCGCCACAAGATGCGTTGGCATTGAGCCAAGAGCAAAAATGCCAAACCTTATTGTGTCACGCCATTGCCAGACATGAACATGGCGTGGCTGATGCTGTCGATATCAACGCTGACTTTATTAGTCAAGGCTTAAGCTCGTTGGCGATTGCCTTTGTGGTCGAACAGGTGGCTGACGCTTTAGGCTGTTTCTTATCGCCAAGCGTCCTGTTTAGCTACCCCAGTGTAGCGCAGCTTAGCGGCTATCTTTGTGAGCAATACAGTGAAGCGCTCAATACGCTTGTGGTCACCGACTATCCGTTGGAGCAAAGCAAGGTGGCCACGACCGAGGCAAAGCCTAGGTTAGCTAAAAACATTACCGTAGCACTTAAGCAAAGCGGCGATAAAGCGCCGTTGTTTGCTATCGCTGGCGCCGATGGCAACGTTTTAACCTTTAGACAGTTGTTGTCGCACTTTGACAAAGACAGACCCTTATACAGTTTTGAAGCCCCGGCAAGTGATGGGGTGAGCGCGCCGTTTGAGACCATGGCGCAAACTGCCGAGTATTACTATGAGGGCATCAAAAAGTTACAACACGAAGGGCCTTATCACTTGCTTGGTTATTCCAACGGTGGCGTCGGCGCTTTTGCGCTTGCCAAGTTGCTGCTCGATAAAGGTGATAAGGTGGCCAGTCTAACGCTATTAGATACCCCGTGTCCTGCCGAGCGCGATTATCAGGTTGAGCAAGAAATGGCGTTGCTGTTTAGCCATTTGGCAAACAAGCTCGGCGGCAATATCAGCCTTGATAGTGAGCACTTTAACCGCCTTGATGAAGCCAGCAGACCCGCCTATCTCTATGGCCTGTTACGTGAGCAGGGGCTGGCCTTTGGCGAGAAAGAATTCAACAACACCTATCGCATTGCCACCAACAGCGAACAGCAATGTCGTGGCTATGAACTGAGTCTGTTGCCGAAAGGGCCGCAAACTTTAGTGGTTCGAGCACGCGACAGTCACTTGCCGCTGGCCAGTGTGCAGGCATGGTCAAACTACCTCAGCGATAAGGCCGATATGGTTGAAATACCTTGCGACCACTTTGCCTTAGTCGAGGGCGATGCCATCGCCGATGTGGCAAAACGGCTAAATGCACACCTGCAACAAGCTGAGCAGCCAAGTGCAGGCAAAGCCGCTACGGCGTCAACCGGCAATCGTAAAAGAACGCCCGCAAGGCCAAGAAAAAGCACCAAAGGCAAAAAATAATTCACCGCACAACGTATTTGGAAATAACAATAATGAACGCAGTTTTAGACGCATTGGCGCAATACTTTGAACGGGTGCCAGACCAAGTTCGCAAGGTCAAATATCTCATTTGGGCCGTCTTTATCCTCCTGACCGTTGGCTTCTTCTACGCCATGGGTAAAGCCACTTTTGATATGACCGTTGAAGGCTGGTTTGAAAAAGACGACCCGGCCATCGTGGCATTTGATTGGTTTCATGACCAGTTTGGCAGTGAAGACCACCTTTATCTGGTGTACAAAGCCAAAGACGGCGACGTCTTCTCCGAGCAGTCATTGGCGGCGGTCAGAGGCATTCGCGAAACGCTTCAGGCCAAGATTGCCGAGTTAGGCCCTAACGATGAGTCAAAGCTTGCCCACATCGTTGAGATAACCACCTTAGAAAATGCCTCGGTGCTCACCGCAAAGGGCGATACCCTGTATTCTACAGACTTGGTTGAAGGGCCAATTCCAACCAGTGCTGAAGCCCGTGACAGGGTTTATGCCATTGCCCAAACCCAAAAAGAGTTTCCGCAGCTCTATTATTCTAAAGACCGTCAGTACGGCGGTATCATGATTGAAACCGATTTTGGCGCCATTCGCCAAACTACAAAGGATACTCAACCTTCGAGTGATGCTGCTGACGTCGCCGCTGAAACCGCCGATGCCTTTGATATGGCCTTTGATTCTGAGCTGGTAGAAAACCTTGAGCGCCCGAGTTTCAAACCCACCGAGATCACCGACTACTTAGGTCTGATGGCCGAGGTCAAAACCATCATCAATCAGCCGCAATTTAGCGATCATCTCGAATATCACCCGGTCGGCAATACCGGCACCATGGAATACAACCTTGAAATGCTCAAAGAAATGGGGGCGCTTAATGTTGGGGCGATGTTGCTGATAGCCCTGTTGTTGGCGATTTTGTTCCGCTCTATCAGTGCTACGGTCTGGTCAATTGTGATTGTGGTCTTGAGCGTGTTTTGGACCATCGGCATTATCTCCTTACTTGGCATGGCGATGACCTCGTTTTCGATGATCACCATTATGCTGATATTGACCATAGGTGTGGCCAATGCCATTCACATTATGAGCAGCTATCTTATCTATGTCCGCCATGGCGAAAACCATCAGCAGGCGCTACGCAAAGCCTACCGCAAGACTGGCGTGGCCTGTTTACTGACCTCGGTAACTACCATGGTGGCAATGTTGGCACTGGCGACAACCGCCATGGTGCCGGTGAAGATCTTCGGCTTTATGTCGGCCCTTGGGGTGGGTATTACCTTTATTTTTGCCCTTTATCTGTTGCCGTTGATGCTTGACTTATGGGGACCGGCCAAATGGCAGGGCAAACAAAAAGCCCAAGGCCAAGTGGGCTTTTTCACCCGGGTTGCCCAGCAAAAGCTCGGTGGTGTTTTACCCTTGGTTGAACGGTCGCCAAAAACCATTATCGCGGTATTTTTGCTGGTGTTCATCTGGTGTTTGGCCGGTTCGACTAAGACCGTGGTCGATACCAACCCGCTAGGCCAGTTCCCACCTGATTCGCCAGTTCGAGAGAGCTTTCGCATTGTCGATGAAAAGATGATGGGCACCCAAAGCATGGAAGTGTATATGGATATGGGCGCCATCGATGCGTTCCACGACCCGTTTGTGCTGAACGAAATCGACCAGCTGCAACAGACTTTCAAACGCAAATACGGCCACATCGTCGTTCGAACCACCTCAATTGTTGAGATTGTTAAAAACGCCAATAAGACGTTGCATGGTGAAAACGAGCAAATGTACGGTTTGCCAGAGAGTAAAAGTGCCACCTCGCAAACCTTATTTTTGTTCAACAATGCCGACAGTAAAACCCGCTCTAAGCAGGTCTCTGACAACTACGACAAAGCCCACATCGCCATTCGCTTTAAAAACGCCGGCTCAAGTGAGTACGTCAAAGTGTTTGAGCAAATGAAAGGCGACATCAACCAGAGTCTGGCGCGACTCAAAACCAAATACCCTAACGCTCAGATCTCCATCACCGGAATGCTGACGCTGATGATGCAAGGGGCGGAGTATTTAACCCATGCCCAGCTACAGAGTTTTGCACTGGCATTGGTGTTTGTTTCCGTGTTGTTGTTATTGTACTTCGGCTCACTAAAAGCCGGTGCCATTTCTGTGCTGCCCAACATCATTCCGGCCGTTTTGGCCTTTGGTATTCTCGGTTGGATTGGGGTGCCGCTGGATTTCAATACCATGATGATAGCGCCGGTGATCATCGGTATCGCCGTTGACGATACCGTGCATTTTCTCACCCACTACAAAAATCAGGTGCAGCAAGATGGTGACATTCGTCGTGCGCTGGAAACCACCATCAAAGAGACCGGTCAGGCGATTGTGTTCACCTCTATCGTCTTAGGCGTCGGTTTTGGTCTGCTGGGCTTTTCATCCAGTGCCGGTACGGCCAATGTTGGTATCTTAGGGGCGTCTGCGATCTTTATGGGGCTGCTCAATGATCTGTTTTTCTTACCGGCCATGATCTTACTGTTTAAGCTCGACTTCAACAGACAAACCCAAGCCCAAACCGTGCCATCGGCCGAGTAACTTAACACTAACTGAGGTAATCCATGAGAATAACTATCACCGCGTTATTGCTGAGTTTTTTAAGCTCTGGCGTTATGGCGCAAAGTGCCAAAGAGATCATGACTAAAGTTGATTATGTCAACCGCAAGTCCTACGACACTCAAATCGCCAAAATCAAATTGACCACTTGCCCGTATCGGCTTATCGATGGCAAACAACGTTGCACCAGCAGACCTCGGGTGGTGATCATAGAAAACAGCAAAGCGATTAAAAACCTCGAAGATACCCATGCCCGTTCATTGGCCGTGGTGAGCGCGCCGATATCCGATAAGGGGATCAGCATGTTGACCTTCGAATATGAAAAACGAGGCCTTGAAAACGACAACTGGCTTTATCTGACCGCCCTTGGCAAGGTCAAGCGGGTGATCTCCAGCGGTGATGATGCCGGTACGGTATTTGGCTCTGAGTTTTCAGTAGAGAACACCGAAAACCCTGAGGCAAGACGCTTTTGGGAGTATGACTACAAGCTAATCGGCGATGAGAAGATGCGCGGTCGTGATACTTGGGTGATTGAAATGATCCCCACCAAAGAAAAAGCCGAGCGCACACGCTACACCAAAATCGTTGCCTGGATAGACAAAGAAAAATACTTTGCCTTGGCAGAAGAATACTATCGCGGCAACCAACTGCATAAGCGTCGAACCCAAGAAGACATTGAAAAAATCGATGGGGTGTGGATGTCGCGAAAAGTGACCATGAACAACCTCACGGAAAATCGCGTGAGCCGCATGGATAAGCCCTTTATTGCCTTTAATGTCGATATTGACGACGAGCTGCTGACCCAGCGCGCGTTGACCGACTTTGCCTTTCGCGAGCGCAACTTAGAAAAGCAGCGCAAGCACATGCAAGAATAAGCTTTTGAACACTGTGATGTCGAAACAACCAAACTCTAATCCGTTATATCGTCGTTTTCGTGTGTGCAAAGTGGCGCAAAGTGCTGCGCTGTGCTTTAGCGTGTTTATGATGTTGAGCGCTCATGCCGGTGGCAACACGCAAATGCCTGAGCCTGATGAGCAAACCGAGCAAGAGGATATCTTTGCCGATGATGGCGAGATGACCTTTGATTTTGACGAGCCGCAAGCAAAAGCTTCACCGTCATTGCTCGGTGAGCTTAGCGCCAATTCAAGGATCACCTTAAAACACGAACTGTCATACAAAACCGCCAAGCCCAAGGGGTTGGTCAACAATCGCAGCTCTGCCCAGTTTGAGCTGTCGCAACATGTGTTCGACCATTACTTCGTGCGTATCGACACCAAACTCAATGCCTATTGGGCCAATGATCACATCGGTCAGAGTGAAGGTAATGAACTGACCTTTGACAACATTACCCGTGAAGCCTTTGTGCAGTTGAGCTTTGACACCATTGCGATGCAACTTGGCTTTCAAAACCTGATCTGGGGCGAGTCGGACGGCGGCGCGGTGACCGATGTCGTCAGTCCGCGCAATTTTCGCGAGATCTTTTTTATTCCGCTTGAAGAAGCGCGGATTGGTCAGTTCATGTTCAAGCTCGACCATTTTAGTGAGGTGGGGGATTGGAGCCTGTTTTATGTGCCACAGCCCAAATTTAACCAATATGCCGAGTTTGGTACTGCCTATTATTTGCCTATCGCTGATGATACCAGTGCGATAGTACATGCCGATAACCTAAGCGGTGATGATGAATACGGCGTGCGCTGGCGTGACCGTGTTGGCCGCGGCGAAATCAAAGTGATGGCGGCATCGGTGTTGAATAACGACAAATCTATCATGTTCGATCAGCAAAGCGGTCAGTTCATCGCGTTAAAACAACGCAACAACATGCTTGGCAGCGCCTTTAACTTTGTTTACGCCGACCTGTTGTTCCGTGGCGAGTTTGCCTATAAAACCGACCTTAGGTTCAACACTAGTCAAATGCAGCTGTTGCAAAATGATGTCATCGACAGCGCCATCATGGTTGAGACGTCGTTGCCCGGCAACGACACCTTGAGCTTTGAATTGGTCAACAGTCACATTCGCGATTGGTCGGCCGACAATATCAGCGCGCCACGCAACAGCCAGTCGTTGATTTTGTCGTGGAACAGCTTTTATTTTAACGATGATTTGCAGATCAACTGGCTGAGCATTTGGGCTGAGCCTTGGGCCAGCTGGGTCAATTCGATACGCAGTAATTTTAAGGTGGACGATCACTGGACCTTATCCCTTGATTTACATGCGCTGAGCGTCAAGGACAATCGTTCGAGCCTAACCCCTTATAAAGATCAAAAGCAAATCGCCATTCGCGCCCAATACCAATTCTAAATTCATGGGATATCAAGCAATGACCAAGCCCTCTAATTATGACGTTATTATCGTCGGCTCCGGCACCTGTGGTGCCACCTTAGCCAAAGCCCTGTGCGAGTCCGGCAAAAAAGTGCTGGTACTGGAAAAGGGCAACGACAAACCGCTGTCTGAAACCCTCGGCGGTTTGGCCAATATGGCCAGAGAGGTCAGGGTCGGGGACAAACTCAAAGCGGCCAAAGCCGAGATCAAAGGCGGTTCCACTGGCATGTACTTCGCCATTGCCAACAAGCCGCCGGTGGATTATTTCGCCAGTAAAGGCATTGATATCGCCGCTGACGCCGAGGACATTTGGCAGCAACTGCCGATTGCGCCATTGGCCGAAGATTTGATGAGCCCACAAAGCCTGTTGGTGGCGCAATACGCCGAACAAATGGGGATTTCAGTTAAGCGCAACAGCATGTTGATAGACCAAAGCCAGTGTCAAGACGGCTACAACTATCAGGCCAAGTGGAAAGCCCGTGGCTGGCTTGAACAAGCCCAAAGCCTAGGCTGCGAACTGGTGTGTCAGGCCACCGTGAGCGACATCATTGTTGAAAGCAACCAAGCGACCGGGGTGCGCTATCAGGTCAAATCCGGGATGTTTTCAAAACAACAGCTTGAAGCCAAAGCTAAAGTCGTCGTTCTTGCCAGCGGCAGCTTAAGCACGCCGCAAATGTTACGTCGCTGCGGTTTGAGCGATATCGGCAAAAACGGTTTTTACTGTGACCCGGGGATCCCGGTATTTGGCTTGGTGCCAAGCCTTAAAGGTAGACCGGGTTATGTCGGCACCGTCGAAGGTAAGCTTGATGGCGACATCAAAATCGGTGACGCCAACATGACCCCGATGATGTATCGCGCCTTAATGCTGATGAACTTCAAAGTACGCCACCTGTTTAACTATGAGCAGGCCGTGGGCCTTGGAGTCATGGTTCAAGACGGCCTTGGCGGAGAAATGGACCTGCAGGGCAAGCTGCATAAAGACATCAGCACACAAGACAAACAAAAACTGGCCAAAGGTGTTGAGGCTGCCAGCAACATTCTTAAGCAGGCCGGTGCCAAGCACATCATCACCGCGCCGGTGACCTCAGGTGGTCATATCGGCGGCATGGTTCGCTTAGGCCAAGATGTAGACGACAAACTGCAAACGCAGATAGAAAACCTATATGTGTGTGACGGCTCATTGCTTGATGAGAATGTCAGGGTAACGCCGACGGTGACGCTGATCTGTCTGGCACGTTACCTGTCGCGCCAACTCAATGCCCAGTTATAGGCCGTAAGATGTCGGCCAAAGCAAACTCTTTCAAATAATAGTGAATAATCGGAGATAACATGAACACTCAAGCCACCGCGACTGTCGATGGAATAAAACCGAACAAAATGGGTTGGGGCAAAAAGCTGCTGATAGCCGTGGCTGTCATTGCCGTATTGCTCTATGGCTGGAGCCTGAGCTATGAAGCAGGCGGCAGCGGACAGTGGGAGCTGGCCATCGATGAGGGCGGAGTCAAAATCTACACCTTAAAAGAGCCGGGCAATCCACTGATTAAAGTGCGCGCTGAAACCAAAGTCAAATCTAATCTCACCGGCATTGCTCATTTGATTGTTGACCCGGCCAGCTGTGATGAAGGCGACTGCTACGATTCTAAAATGATTGAGCGAGTACCGACAGACAACGGTTTTAGCTCGTACAACACCTTTAAATACGACTTTCCAGCGCCGCTTAAAACCCGAGAGTACGTGGTGCGTTTAGACTTAAGACAAAACCGCGAAACCAAAGCCATCATCGCCAAAATCACCGGTACCCCAGATAAATTGCCGCTGAATGATTGCTGTATGCGTGTGCCTTACATTCAAAATACTTGGCAGATTGAGCCACAAGGCAATGGCGAGTTGGCAGTATCTTTGACCATGGATTTTGACGCTGGCGGCAACATGCCTTCATGGCTGGCCAACCTCGGCGCCACCTTTGGCACCCACGAGTTTTTCTTAACGCTGCAAAAGATCCTCGACAAAGACAAGTTTCAACAAGCCAAGATTGATTACGTCAGCAACTGAGACTGACGAAATAACATTATTGACAAAAAAAATAACGGAGAAACACTGATGACAACTGCAACCGATGCCGGCGTGCTGGCAACGAGCGAGGCGAAAAAGCCAAGCAAACTGAAAACCTTCTTCTTAACCATCTTACCGGTGTTTATTACCTTGATGGTGATTTGGGATCATGTCGCCACCAACGGCGGTGACAACCAATGGCGTTTGGTGCTGGAAAAAGACGGTGTACAGGTTTATCAAATGGACGTCGCAGGCTCAAGCACCCATAAATTCAAAGGGGTTGTGACCTATGACAAATACTCGATGAGCAACATCATCGCCCCTATGGTTGACCCGGCCATTGCCGATGACTGTACCAAGTGGGTGCCTAACTGCTTAGGCTATAAATTGCTGCAAGATTGGGATCCGGTGCGTAAAACCAATATCCAGTTGTGGACCATCGAATTGTTCCCACCGTTGTTGCCTCGCGAGATCTTATTACAAGGCTCTATCGTGCAAGATGCGCAAACCAAAGTGGTGACCATTGAAAACATCGCGGTGCCGAACAAAATCGCCCCGAACGACTGCTGTGTCAGATTACAACAAGTACATAACGTATGGACTTTCACCCCATCAGAAGATGGCAAAATCAAGGTCGAGTTTGTACAAGACTTAGATATGGGCGGCATGTTCCCTGACTTCTTATTAAACCTTGGCGGCGCTGACCAAATGGTACAAATGCTGGCCCATGACAACCCGGCGATGCTCGACAAAGCCAAATACCAAAATGCCAAATTGGACTTCATTGAAGAACTCTAAAAGGAGATTGGCATGAATACTTGGTTAAACGAAAGGCTCAGCGCTTTCAAAGACAAAGCGGTTGCCTTAGGGCAAGGCACTGAGGTGAGTTATGCCCAGCTCATCGAAAAAATCGCCTACTGGCAAGACGCCGTTGCAAACTGGCAGATTAAGCCCGGCGATAGGGTGGGTTTGGTTTCAGACTATCATATTGATGTGGTGGCGCTGCTTCAGGCGCTGGTCAACCGAGGCTGTATTGTTATTCCACTGGCAGAAGACGACAGAGCGATGTTTGAAGAACGCTTAAGCGAATCGTTTGCCAACAAATTGCTGAGTGTGACCGACAGCAACAGCATCAATGCCCAAACCGTTACCTGCCAAAGCCTTGAATGCACAACCCAGCTGCATGAGCTATTGGCGCCTATGGTGGCCGAGCACAAGCCGGGCTTCATCATCTTTACCTCCGGCAGTACCGGCAAAGGTAAAGCGGTATTGCTTGATTTTGAGCGTATGAGTGCCAAGTTCAAAGACAAGGTGCGTCCGGCATTTAAAACCTTACTGTTTTTAAAGCTCGACCATATCGGTGGTCTCAACACCTTGTTTTCGGTGATCTACAACGGCGGTACTATCGTCACCTGTCAAAGCCGTCAGGCCAAAGACATTTGTAGCGCCATCGAGCAGCACAAAGTCGAGCTGTTGCCGACAACACCATCGTTTTTAACCATGCTGTTGATGTCTCGCATGTACGAACAGTACGACCTCTCAAGCCTTAAGGTGATTACCTATGGTACTGAGGTGATGCCGATGTCAACGCTCAACGGCATGAGCAAGCTGTTCCCTGAGGTTCACCTCAAACAAACCTATGGTTTGAGCGAGCTGGGCATCTTATCGACCAAATCGAAAAGCAATGAATCGAAATGGATGAAAATCGGCGGTCAGGGCTTTGAGCTTAAAGTGGTCGATGATGTGCTGTGGATCCGCAGCCAAAGCGCGATGCTCGGTTACCTCAATGCGCCAAGCCCATTTGACGAAGATGGCTGGTACAACACCGGCGATAAGGTCGAAGTCGATGGCGAGTATTTCAAAATACTCGGTCGCGAGTCGGAGATCATCAACGTCGCCGGTGAAAAGGTCTATCCGATTGAAGTCGAAAGCTTTTTGCTGACCTTAGAGAACGTCAAAGATGCCGTGGTTAGGGCCAAGAAAAGCCCGGTCACTGGACAAACCGTGTGGGCAGAGTTTCTGCTCAAAACCCCAGAGCCAAAAGCGGACTTTAAAAAGCGCGTACTTGCCGCCTGTAAAGCCCATTTTCCGGCGTTTAAAGTTCCGGGTCTTATTACCATTGCCAGCGACGATGTGCTGGTGGGTTCAAGGTTTAAAAAGATCCGCAAATCCAATTAAAGGAGAGCATCATGGTAGATACACAACAAAAAGTCGCCGTTGTCAGCGGTGGTTCAAAAGGGTTGGGATTGGCATTGTGTCAGGGGCTGCTGGAGCGAGGCTACAAAGTCGCGACTTTTAGCCGCAAATCATCCGAGCAGCTGGAACAGCTCAGCCATCAATACGACGGCAGCCTGTTTTGGCAAAGCATCGATATTACCGACGCCAAAGGCTTAAGCGCATTCTTAAAAGAGGTCAAAAGTCGCTTTGGTCGTATCGGCTATTTGGTTAACAGCGCTGGCATGGCCAACGAAGGGCTATTGACCACCATGAAAGAGTCAGACATTTCGCGCATGGTCAGCGTTAATTTGGAAGGGGCGTTATTGCTCTCGAAGCTATGCGTTAAGCAAATGATGGTGGCCCAGCACGGCGCTATCGTCAATATCTCATCGATTGTCGGCCATCGCGGTTATAAAGGTGTTAGCGCCTACGCTTCGACCAAAGCGGCACTAGATGGCATGACCCGCGCAATGTCGGCAGAGCTTGGCGCTATGGGCATTCGTGTCAATTCGGTGTCTCCGGGTTTTATGGAAACCGATATGACCGCCACCTTAACCGACAAACAAAAAGCCCGCATCACCCGTCGCACACCCCTTGGCCGTTTAGGCACGGTGAAAGATGTCTCTGATGTGGTGGCGTTCTTGCTATCTGATGAAGCGCGTTTTGTGACCGGCCAGACGATCACCGTTGACGGTGGATTCACGGCTTAGTTTGGGTTTTCATTGCTGGCGCAATGAAAACCCAGGGGGAGAGGTGGGCTGCGGTCAATTTAATCGAGAGGTTCGGTTGTTCTTTCAGAAAACGCTATGAATACGTCCTTGTAAGCTCGGCACTTTCATCCATGAAAGTGACGTTTCTTCCAGAACAACCGAACCTGTATTGTTTAATTTGACCTTGCAGTTAAAAAAAAGAAAGGCCACCCGCGCCCCTCGGCTTTGGCTCCGAGCGTCGCACTACCTCCTGCATCCATGCAGTCGCGACCACCGCCCCTAAGGGCGGTGAGGCGCGAAGTTTAATTATTCATTTTTTTGGGAAAGTAAAAGTATGAGCAGTAATGTAAAAGCAGTCATAGAAAGTGTCATCAAAGAAGTGGCTGAAAGTCACGATATCGAGCTTAAAGCGGTTAAAGGTAACCTAGAGCTGGTGGATGACTTGGGTTTCACTTCATTGATGGTGGCGGCGATTATCGCCAACCTTGAAGAAGAACTGGACATCGACCCGTTTGAAGATGAAGACGTGATGATCACCGATATCGTCACTGTCGATGACTTGGTTAAGGTCTACCAGCAAAGCCTCAACGGCTAACCCCGTAGTCAGAACATTTATGTTCGCAGGAATAGGGCAAGGGCGCCATCAACGCCTTCGCCCGACATGGAAAAACGAAACAATTTAGATCCAGAGATAATAAAAATGACTAAAAAGTACGGTGATATCGCAGTTATCGGCATGGCGGGTAAATTCCCCGGTGCCAACAGTGTTGCACAGTTTTGGCAAAACCTGTGTGAAGGTCGGGAGAGTATCTATCACTTCTCCGATACTGAGTTGCGTAACGCCGGTGTCAGTGAAGTTGACATTAACGATGCCGATTATGTCAAAGCTTCGCCGGTACTTGATTCTATCGACAAATTCGACCCGGGCTTTTTTAAGATCTCGCCGGTCGAAGCGCAAATGCTCGACCCGCAGATCCGCCTGCTGCTGCAATGCGCCTGGGAAACCTTAGAAGATGCCGGTCTGTCTACCCATACCTCGCGCAACATTGGTGTGTTTGCCGGGGCAGGGGGGATAACCACCAGTTATTATTCTAATTTTGTTAATAGAAACAGTAACTTTGAGAAAATTACCGCAGGTCAGACCCACCTGGGTAACGACAAAGACTTCTTAGCCACCTATATCTCATACAAACTCAATCTCACCGGGCCGAGTATGACGGTGCAAACCGCCTGCTCAACCTCCTTGGTGGCATTGCACCAAGCCTGTATGAGCTTGCACAACGAAGAATGTGACATGGCCCTTGCTGGTGGTGTCACCATTCGTGTTCCGCATGTTCAGGGCTACTTTCACAAAAGCGGCCATATCGTATCTAAAACCGGCCATGTTCGAACCTTCGATGAAACCGCCGATGGCGTAGTCTTTGGCTCAGGTCTCGGTTTGGTGTTGTTGCGTCCTTTGGCCATGGCCGTCGAAAGGCGCAACCATATTTATGCGGTCATAAAAGGCTCAGCCATCAACAATGATGGTAAGGGCAAAATGAGCTATGCCGCCTCAAGTGCGAGGGGGCAAATCAATTGTATTACCCAAGCGCTCACTAATGCCGATGTCAAAGCCGAAACCATCGGCTATGTTGAAGCCCACGGCACCGGCACCTTTATGGGCGATCCGGAAGAAGTTAAGGCTCTGAGTAATGCCTTTAAAAAGCACACCAGCGAAAAAGGCTATTGCGTACTCGGCGCGGTGAAAACCAATGTCGGCCACTTAGAAGCGGCGGCCGGTATCACTGGCTTTATCAAAGCGGCGTTGACGCTGCATCACGGCTACATTCCACCGACTTTGCACTTCAATCAAGCCAACCCGCGGATCAAGTTCGATAGAACCCCGTTTTATGTCAATAACAGCCTGCAACCGTTCGCTGAGCCAAAAGGTCACCCAAGACGCGCCGCCATCAACAGCCTTGGGGTTGGCGGTACCAATGCCTTTGTGATCTTAGAAGCGTTTGAAGATACCCGTGAACGTTTCGAGTGGCCGGACAATCAGGCGGTAGTCGTGCCGTTGTCGGCAAAAGACGATTCGGCACTGTATCGTTACGTTGAAAAGCTCGAAAGTTTTCTCTCTCACAATACCGCCGCCCACGAGCAGCAGCCAGATCTTGAGGTCGGTGATGAAGCTTGGGCAATGTTCAATATTGAAGTGGCCGACATCGCCTATACCCTACAGGTCGGTCGCCAACATATGGACCACCGCGTCGCCTTTGTGGTGCGTTCAACCGCTGAATTGCGTTTGGTATTGACGTCCTATTTGCGCGGCGATATCCATCAGCCGCAAGTCATCGACGCCATGCCCACTGCCGATGGCGGGTCTTTTAGCGTCTTTAGCGAAGAAGAAGATGCCGAGGAGGTCATTGCCAGCTGGATCCGCGACCAGCGCTGGCGAAAACTCGCCCAAGCCTGGGTCAATAACGAAGACATTCCATGGCTCGATTGCTATGTCGAAGGCCGTCCACGTAAGATAAGCTTGCCGACTTATCCTTTTGCCAAAGAAAGCCACTGGATAGACTCAGGTCATATTACTGCCGACGCTAAAACCCTACACCCGCTACTACACTCCAATACCTCGGATTTAACCCACCAAAGCTATACCAGTCGCTTTAGCGGTGAAGAGTTCTTTTTACGCGACCACAGAGTCAATACCGACGGTAAAAAAGCCCGTTCGGTGTTACCCGGTGTCGCTTATTTAGAGCTTGCCCGCGTGGCAGTCAACCGCGCGACCAACGCCGATGACGACAATGTCTTGGTATTGCATGATGTGGTTTGGCTGCAACCGATTGTGGTTGATGAGCCGGTATCGGTATCGATTGCCTTGTATGGCCATGAAACCGCTGGCCAAATCGAGCAGGTAGAGTACGAAGTATACTCCCAGCAGCAAAGCGACGACGAATACAAAGAGGTCACTCATTGCCAAGGGATGGCCAGCTTTGACAGTATCGAACAGCCCGGCAACATCGACTTGGCCGAGCTAAAAGACAGTCTCAAACACAGCCATTGGTCGGCCGATGTCATCTATCCTGTGATGAAAAAGACCGGCCTCGATTATGGTCCGGCCCATCAGGCCATCGCCGGGTTGTGGATTGGCGAGCGTCAGGTATTGGCCCATTTAGAACTGCCCGGCGCGGTGCTTGCCAGTGAGTCTGACTTTGTGTTGCACCCCAGTATGCTCGATGGCGCGCTGCAAGCCACCAACGCCTTGGTGGTAGACCTTAACAATCCACCGAAAAACCCGCTGGTGCCTTTTGCCATGGGGCGGGTCGAAGTTTACGGCAAGTGCGAACGCGATATGTATGTGCATATTCGCTACGCCGATGGTGCCGACCACAGTGATAAGCTGATCAAACTCGACCTTGATATGTATGACGATAAAGGTGAGCTTAGAGTCAGAATGCTTGGCTTTACCGCTCGCTTTATCGGCAAAGACGGAGCCCAGAGCAGTCAAAGCTCCGACAGTCAAGATGTGTTGATGGCACAGCCTGTTTGGCAAGATGTGCCGCTAGCGGAATCGGCGGAACACAATGACGTTACCCGCCATGTGTTGTTGGTGGATTTACCGCATCTCGACCCCAAAGAAGTGCAGCTGCAAATGCAATCGGGCATTGTGCTGAAAAACGATTGCGCTGCCGGTGAGTCGCCCGACATCAACGGCATTGTCGAAGGCTATCGAGAAATGGCCTTGACCTCATTTGGCTTGGCCAAACGGCTGTTGGAGAGCAAACCAAACGGCAAAGTGGTTTGCCAAATGCTGGTCAACAAAGAGCACGCCTTGCTGCAAGGCTTATCGGGGCTGTTAAAAACCGTCACTTGGGAAAACCCCAACATCGACACTCAGCTGTTGCTGGTCGAGCCTGACATTGACCAAGCCACAGCGCTTAAATTATTGGCCGATAATGCCGGTGCTTTACACGAGCACACCATTCGTTATCTCAACGGTATCCGTCAGGTGCAAAACTGGCGTTATATCGACAGCAGTGTCACCAGTAACGTCGCCTACAAAGAAGACGGTGTTTACCTCATTACCGGCGGTCTTGGCGGCCTTGGTCGCGTGTTCTGTCGTCACATTCTCAATTTATGTCAAAACGCCAAAGTAGTGTTGACCGGACGCCACAGCTTAGAGCAATTGCAAGCTGACGCGGACAAATACAGCCTGTTTAACAACCTGCAACAACAAGGGCGCCTAAGCTATCGCCAAATGGACTTAGACAGCGCTGAGTCTGTCGCCAATGCCATCAATGCGGTGGTAGAGCAATTCGGCTGTCTAAACGGCATCTTACACAGCGCCGGTATGCTGGCCGATAACTTCATTTTGCACAAAAGCAGTGATGACTTTGCCAAGGTGCTAGCCCCTAAAGTGGCCGGTACTTTACACCTTGATGCTGCCACCGAAGCCCTTGAGTTAGACTTTTTGGTGCTGTTCTCCTCGGTGACCTCGGCCATCGGTAATATCGGTCAGGCAGACTACGCGGCGGCAAATGGCTTTATGGATCACTTTGCCGAGCTGAGAAACCGCAAAGTGCGCGAGGGTGAGCGCCATGGTCATACCGTTGCCATCAACTGGCCGTTATGGGCCGAAGGCGGCATGGGGCTGGATAAGGCGGCCATTGACGGCTTAAGACAGTCAACCGGCATCTACCCGATGCGCACCGAAACCGGCATGAACGCGCTAAACCGTGCTCTTGCCGAGCAAGGCGACATCCTATTGGTGATGGAAGGTGACTTAAGACAGCTCAAGCGCACCTTGCAAAACGCCGAGTCTGAACCGGCCGAGCCTGCTAGTCTTACGGCACTGGAGCAAAACTACATCGAAGGCTTGGTAGAAAAAACCGAGCAGTTGCTGTGTCGTGAGCTGGCGGGACTGTTAAAAATGGCGGCCCACAAAATCGACCCCGAAGCGCCGATGGAAAAATACGGCATCGACTCGATTTTGGCCATCGATTTGACCAACAAGCTGGAAAAATCCTTCGGTCCATTGTCCAAGACCCTGTTCTTCGAATACCAGACCATACACGAGCTGACCGATTACTTTATCAATCATCACGGCGTTCGCCTATCATCGATTTTGGCGCAGGAAGGCCAAGCCGAAAAAGCCAAAACCCAAAGTCAACCGGTGGCTCGCGCCAAAGCCGGTGATGAACAGGGCAAAGCCCGTTTTGCTCGCTCAAGAGCCGGTGCCAGCCGCGCGACAGCACAAACTCAGGTCTCGGCGGTTGCCCGCACCGCCGATTGTCCTATCGCCATCATCGGTTTGGCTGGTCGCTATCCCGGCGGCCGCACCACCATCGATTACTGGCAGAATTTGCGAGAGGGCAAAGACTGTGTAGTTGAGGTGCCAAAAGACAGATGGGACTGGCAGCAGTATTTCAGTGATGATCGCAATCAATCGGGCCGTCATTTTAGTAAGTGGGGCGGCTTTATCGAAGGGGTGGACGAGTTTGATCCAAGATTTTTCAATATCTCGCCCCGTGAAGCCCAAACCATGGACCCACAAGAGCGTTTGTTCTTGCAAACCGCTTGGACGGCCATTGAAGATGCCGGTTTAACTCGCGCCAGCTTGCAAACCTCCAATGCCCGTGGCTTGCCGGGACAAGTGGGCGTATACGCCGGGGTGATGTATAGCGAATATCAGCTGTTAGGCGCCGAAGCCAGCCTTAGTGGCAACCCGATGGGCTTTGCCAGCAACCCGGCCAGTATCGCCAATCGTGTCTCTTACGTGCTCAACCTGCACGGGCCGTCGATGACCGTCGATACCATGTGTTCGTCGTCACTGACCACCATTCACTTGGCCTGTCAGGACTTAAAGCTGGGGCTGACCGACCTCGGGGTTGCCGGTGGTGTCAATATCACCATTCACCCCAATAAATACCTGATGCTTAGCGCCGGGCAGTTTATCTCCAGCGATGGTCACTGCCAAAGCTTTGGCGAGGGCGGTGATGGCTACATTCCGGCAGAGGGTGTCGGGGTGGTCGTACTGAAACGCTTCGAGCAGGCCAAAGCCGATGGCAACCACATTTATGCGGTGATCAAAGGCACCGCCTTAAGCCATGGCGGTAAAACCAACGGCTATACCGTACCAAACCCGCAAGCCCAAGCCGATGCGGTCAGCCGTGCGCTATTCGATGCCAACATCGACCCACGGCATATCAGCTATATTGAAGCCCACGGCACCGGCACCAAGCTTGGCGACCCGATAGAAATTGCCGCCCTGACCAAAGCTTTCTACGGCAATGGGGTGGCGGTAAACGGGCAAAAAGAGCGCGGCTTTTGCGATATCGGTTCGGCCAAATCCAATATCGGTCATGCCGAATCGGCTGCCGGTATTGCCGGGTTGACCAAAATTTTGCTGCAAATGCATCATCGCCAAATCGCGCCGTCGCTGCATTCGAGCAAACTCAACCCCCATATCGACTTTGACAACACCCCGTTTGTGGTCAATCAGAGCCTTAAACCTTGGCAGCAGCCGGAATTTGACGGCCGACCAATGCCGCGCATCGCTGGTGTATCTTCCTTTGGCGCTGGCGGTAGTAACGCTCACTTGATAGTCGAAGAATTTACCCCAAAAGAATCGGATAGAAGCGTGCCGATGCAATACGGCTCGCTGATCGTGCCGATATCGGCTCGCACCGAAAAACAGCTAAAACAAAAAGTCAGCGATTTACTCCATTACATTGAAAGCAACATTCATGCCCCGCACATCGAACAGCGTCCATGGTTGTTTACCCTCGATAGAGTTGCCTATACCTTACAAGTCGGTCGTGAAGCCATGGGCGAGCGGATCGCCGTAGTGGTCAAAAGCTTTGAAGAACTCAGTGAAAAACTCAAAGCCATTGTCGATGGTCAAAGTGACATTGAAGATGTCTATATCGGCAAGGTCAAAGCCCATGAAGACACCTTATCGCTACTGGGTGGCGACTCGGATTTCTTAGAGGCGGTCAACAAGTGGATCAGCTCCGCCAAGCTGGCCAAACTGGCCGAGTTGTGGGTTAAAGGTTTCGAGCTTGAGTGGGCGGCGATGTATCGTGACAACAAGCCGCGACTGGTGAGCCTACCGGGCTATCCTTTTGCCAAAGACCGCTTTTGGGTTGATGTCAATATCGACCGCACTCAAGCGCTGGCAGTACAAGGCGTCTTACCAAGCTCTGCCCAGCTTAGTGCCTTGTTACATGAAAATACTTCGACCTTCAAAGAGCAGCGTTTTAGCTCGCGCTTTGACAACCAAGGGGCAGCCCTGCGCAGCCGTCATGTTCAGGGTAAACAAATTGCCGCCGGTGCCAGCTATTTGGCGATGGCGCAAAGCGCGATTTTACAAAGTGCCAAAGGCCAAAGTCATGCACAGGCGCTTACTATCACAGCCTTGCAAGTTGCCTCACCGTTGGCGTTGACCGGCGAGTTTGAACAAACCCATATCAGCTTGTATGAGACCGGCCAAGGGGTTGAATTCGACATCTATTCAGACTGCCAAGGTGATGAGGTGCTTCATGCCCAAGGTGTGGCTCAGTGGCTTGACGCCCCCAGTGGCAATATCAACCTAAGCCACTACCAAAGTGTGCTTGATAACCGCATCAGCCCAAGCCAGCTGCAAACTTGGTTTGCCGAGCATGGCGTGCGCTTACACCAAAGCCCGTTAGCTGAGGTAGCCCATAAAGACGAGCTGGTATTGACCAAGTTCAGTGGTGTCCATCAAGATTTAAGTGGCTATATCGATGGCGCGCTGCAAGCGGCTATCGTTTTTGCCAGTGACGACAGTCAGTGGGCGATGTCGTTGGCGATGCCGTTTGAAGTAAGCCAATGTACAGTTTTAGCGGCGCTTGGTGAGTCCCACGATAACGTTTACGCCTTGATCGAGCGTAAAGGACAGCTGTTAGATATCAGCCTATGTGATGACACCGGCAGATTGCTGGCACAAATCGAAGGCTTGCAGCCGGGTCAGGCGCCACAAGTCATCAGCCAAGATGTGCCGCGACAAGCTTTGATGTTGCATCAAACCTGGCAGGCTAAAGCCTCTAATGATGCATTGATGCCAAAAGCGCTGATTGTTTATAGCAAAGACAACAAAGATTTGGCCAGTGCGGTTGGCAAAGCCTGTAATGGCAGCACCTTGTTGGCCATCGAAGGGTTAGAGACCAAGGCTTTACTCAAAGCGGTAGAGCAGGTCGGCGGTCTTATCGACTTATCTGGCGATAGTGATTTCAATCATTGGTTTAGCCTTATTCAGACGGTGGTCGATAGCAGACGCAACTTGCCGTTTAAGTTACGTTTGGTGCTAAACAAAGGACTCGCAGGCGCGCAAAAAGCCGGTCTTTATCAAATGCTTAGCGCCGAGTATCAGCTGCTTGAAGCCTGTACGGTACAAAGCGTTGATGCCGCAGAGATAGCCCAAGCCTTTGCCATTAACGACGACGCCGTGGCAGTCAAATACGACCAAGGTGAGCGCTTGGTTCGTGCCCTTGAAGTGGTTGAGCTACAAGGCAGTAACGCGCTAGATAAAGACACCGTGGTGCTGATCACCGGCGGTACCCGTGGTATCGGCATGGCTTGTGCTGAGCATTTGGTTAGACACCATGGCGTGAAAAAACTGGTATTAACTGGCCGTGAAGTGTTGCCGCCGCAGCAAAGCTGGAGTGATATCGCCCAGCTGCCCAAAGCCACTCAAAGTAAAATTCGTGCCATTGAAGCTTTGATGGCACTGGGCGCGCAAGTGTTGACCTTATCTTTCCCACTCGATGATAAGAGCGCGTTACAAAGCCAATATCAGCAAATCGCCAAGCAGTTTGGTCACGTTAATTTGGTGCTACACGCTGCCGGGTTAACCGATAGCGAAAACCCCGCCTTTATACGCAAAAATGCCAAAGGGGTGGCTAAGGTACTCGCGCCAAAGGTCTCAGGGCTGAATAACCTCATCAGCGTGCTCAATGTCTCAGCGCTCAATCGCGTGGTGGTGTTCTCGTCAGTCTCTGCTGTATTGCCAAGTTTAGGGGCGGGTCAGAGCGATTATGTGATGGCCAACTGCTATATGGACCGTTACGCCGAGGCCCATCATCTCGATATGCCGATTGTCTCGGTGCAGTGGCCGAGCTGGAAAGAAACCGGCATGGGCGAGGTCACCAACCAAGCCTATCTCAATACCGGTTTGTTATCGATGACCAATCAAGAAGGGTTGGCGGCGCTCGATAGCATTTTGGCGAGTACAAACGACATCGCCAGCGTTATGCCTGTGGTGGTCAACAGTCAGCGCTTTAGTTTAGAGAGCCTGCTCAAAAGCAAAATTGATGGGCCGCAAGTGGCTACCCCGGCAGTCAAACCGGTGGCCAAAAAAGCCGTTAAAAGTGTACAGCTCAACGTCAGTAAACAAGGGCGCAGCAACGTACAAAACTGGCTTGCCGATATTCTCGAACAAGAGCTGCGTATGGACTCGGGCGAGCTGGATATTAGCGTCGATCTGGCCGACTATGGTATTGACTCGATTTTGATGGTGCAGGTGCTGCGGGCCATCAATCAAGTGGTTGGCAGTGAGATTGACCCTTCGGTGGTACTGGAATACCCGACGGTCGCCGAATTGGCTGACTATTTACTCAAAGAGTATCAGACGCCACTGGCTAAGGCGTTTTTCGCCGCTGATATTGCCTCTGATGATGCCGAGCAACATCATGAACAAGAGGTTGCTGACGAGGCACAAAGCGATGAGCCGCAGGCCACTTGGTCTATTGACACCCAAAGGTTTAAGCGTAAACAAAGAACTGCTGGCCGCATCAGCCAAAGCAATGACAGCTTTGCCGTGGTGGGTATGTCCTGCCGCTTTGCCGGTAGTGAAGACTTAAGCCAATACTGGTCAATGCTGCTTGAAGGCCGCAGTGCCATCGCGCCGGTGCCGTTTGACACTTGGGGTATGCAAAACGATTACTTTGGTGCACTGCTCGATGAGATCTACGGCTTTGATCCTGAGTTTTTCCACATCGCGCCACAAGATGCCAAAGTGATGGATCCACAGGCGTTGGTTTTACTCGAAGAAAGTTTAAAAACCTTCTATCACGCCGGTTATGAGCACAAAGCGCTCTCAGGCAGTAACATTGGGGTGTACGTCGGCGCGCGTAGCCAAAGTCGCGCCGGTATGACGCAACTTGAAGCGGCCCGTAATCCGATTTTGGCGGTCGGTCAGAACTACCTCGCCGCCAATATCTCGCAATTCTTCAATTTTGGCGGCGCCTCTATGGTGGTCGATACCGCCTGTTCATCGGCCATGGTCGGGATGCGCATGGCCATCGATGCGATGCGTTCTGGCATCATCGAAGGGGCGCTGGTTGGCGGCGTTAGCTTGCAAACCAGTCCATTGGCCCATGAGGTTTTTGCCTCGCGGGACTTACACGCCGATAAAGGTCAGTTCCATATTCTCGATAGGCGCGCCAGTGGTGTGGTTATTGGCGAAGGCTGCGGCATGGTTTACTTAAAACCGATGTCACAAGCGATTAAAGACGGCGATACCATCTACGCCGAGATAGCCGCCATCGAGATCAACAACGACGGCCGCACCGCAGGCCCGGCAACACCCAATATGCAGGCCCAGCAAGCGGTTATACAAAAAGCGTTGCAATCAAGTGGCGTCGGTCCTGAGCAGATAGCCTATTTAGAGGTGAACGGCTCAGGCTCAGAGGTCACCGACTTGTTAGAGCTTAAAGCCATCAGCAAAGCCTATGGCGAGCGCGACATTCGCGAGCCTGTTTACCTTGGGTCAATGAAGCCTAACATTGGCCATCCGTTGTGTGCCGAGGGCATCGCCAGCTTTATTAAAGTGGTGTTGATGCTGCACCAACAAGAGCAGGTGCCGTTTTTATCAGGCGATGAGCCGCTGGCGCATTTCGATATGCACAAAGCAGGATTCGCTTTAGCGCGTAAAGCGCAAAAGGCTGAGCTGAGCTACGCGGCAATGAACTGTTTTGCCGATGGCGGCACCAACTGCCATGTGATAGTCAAAGCCGGTGA
>JBFHGJ010000088.1:0-24142 GCA_041583135.1 Alteromonadaceae bacterium
ATATGGTGATCTGATCGCTACGGAAGTAGAAAGTTCAATTTATAATGATCTTGCCGTGACAACAGTCCTAAGGGTCTGGTTAACGCACTTGACCTTACAAGGAGAGGGTCTGACCCCATCTACGGAGAACCAACATGATAAGCCTGCAAACGTGCACCACTATCGGTTGGAGATATGGCTTGTTTGAGTTTGGTGTTGGGTTGTAGAGGTGGTTTGTTTGGGTTTGGTGTTGGGTTGGAGATATGGTTTGTTCGGGGTTGGTGTTGGGTCGTAGAGGTGGTTTGTTTGGGTTTGGTGTTGGGTTGAAGTGGAGCCTTTTTCAAGCTCGGCGTTGAGGCTCTTCGTAGGTGGGGTCAGAGTCTTTGATAACGGGAACGCGAGCGTTCGCCAATATCAAAGACTCCGACCCCGTGCGGTGTTGGGTTGTAGAGGAGGCTTGTTTGAGTTTGGTGTTGGGTTGGAGAGGTGGTTTGTTCGGGAGTGGTGTTGGGTTATAGAGGTGGCCTATTCAAATCGCCTCTAGAACCCGGAGACACGTGGGGTCGGACCATCTTCTTGACTTCTCTAAGCCAAGCTAATGCTAGTCAGCTGAACAACAGTCCTAAGGGTTTGGTTAATGCACTTGACCTTTCAAGGAGAGGGGCTGCCCTCTCAATGGGCTTTCCCTGCCCATCAAGGATATGCAAATCCATTTGCGCAACCCCAGCTACGGAGAACCAACATGATAAGCCTGCAAGTGTGCACCGCTATCGGCCGGAGATATGGTTTATTCGGGTTTGGTGTCGGGTTGTAGAGGTGGCTTGTTTGAGTTTGGTGTTGGGTTGGAGATATGGCTTGTTCGGGGTTGATGGTGGTTTGTTTGGGTTTGGGTTTGGTGTTGGGTTGTAGCGTGAGGCTACAGCCCCAATTTACCCAACCAGTTGTGTATGGTGCGTAGCAGGCGATGATTTTGGTTGTGATAGCTGATATCGCCGTAGAGTTCTTTGTTGCGATAGATGGGTTTGAAGTATTTTTTCGCTAGCTGCTTGCGTTTCATCGCATTTTCTTTGGCCCAGCGAAAGCCGCGACTTTGATAGATATCCAAGGTGGGAATGGGGTTTTGTGCAATGTCGAGATTCATTTTTTGAGTGAGTTTGTAGTCGGGCATCATGGCACTGAGCAGGATCATCGCTTGCGGTTCGGGGAGTTCCGCCCGGGCATATAGACTGGCCAATACGGCGGCACTGGAGCCTTGCGCGATGACAATAAAGTAGCCGGGGTAGTTTTGTGCTTCATCTATTAGTGCCTGCATTCGCATTTTCAACATCAATTCATACTGCTGCATATAGGCCTCATCGAGCATTCTTGCCGGATCGGGTTTCGCGGCTACCACTTCGGGAAACTCTGCGTCAGCTGGCACCGGTTCTGGGTTTGACAAGCTTTGGGCCGGGCCGGTATTAAACACCGGCTGCTGGCTCTGAGGTACGTTCATTGCGAGGGTAACCCAACCATATTCGGGCAGTTTAGTGCGCAAAAACGCCAAGCCCTGCGCAGCGGTGGCGCTTTGCGACCAGTCTGGCAGCAACAATGCCACGCCCTTTGGGCGCCCGGTCATGTCTTCTTGCATCAAAGCGTAAAATTCGGTATCGCCAGCGAGCAGGGGCTTGAGCTTGTCAGGGTTAAAGTAGTGGTCGATATCGGCGTTATAATAGTATTCGTGGGGCTTTGGCGGCTTAAGTTCGATGGGCTTTGCGGGCTTGGTTTTGGCCGGAGGCTGAGCGTTCATGTCCTCTATTGCCATGTCATTTTGGGCATCACTTTGCTCATCACTGGCAGCGATGGCTGTAGTAGATAAGCAAAGTAATAGAGCGGTGAGAATGATCAGCGACTTTGACATAGCAACATTTTAGAGATTGGTTTGCTATGGTTATCGCGCTTTTTGCCAGATCCTTTAGTAAAAACTCATTTGGCTTGCATGTTCACGGGGATCTTGCAGTTGGTAGCTGTTGATCACTACCGCTTTTTTTTCCATGTATCCGTTGCTTTCGTTACCTGTAAAAGCATGATGCTCTGTCGTTGTGCTCTTTTTAATGAGGGTGACAGCAGGGGCAACTGATTGAGTGAAATCATCCTCTGCATCTATCGAAGGGAGCTTTGGATGTTGTAAGGCGGTCAAATGGCTTTGGGCATAGGTTGTTAGGGCAACAACACTGGCCAATACGACAAGCATCATCATCAGCCTGTTGGCGATCTTACTCATTCTTGGTTCCTGAAATTTGTTAACATTCCATTGAAAACTAATTAATGCACTCATTGCGAACCGACGGTTGCTATCAAAAAGTTAATACAATTGTCGCAAAAATCGACAGTTGTTAACAATTCGACGGCATTAAACGCTATTTTGGTACGAAATGCAAGCGATTATTGGGGTGAGTTCGGGAAAATTTAAGCCTGGTTGAAGCTGCGGAAATTGACCCTGTAAAGTTCAAGCTAAAATGGACAATCTGCTTTAAATTCAATTGCTTGTTGGGTTGTGGGGTGAGTGAACTTAAGCCACTGAGCATGCAGTTGTAGTCTCTCAGCTGCCGCCAGAGCTTTGGGATGGGCGTATAATCGATCGCCTAAAATCGGATGTTGCAAACTGAGCATGTGAACCCTCAGTTGATGAGAGCGGCCGGTAACGGGCTTTAACAGCACCCGAGTGGCTTCTGGTTCTTGCGCCAGCACTTGGTAATGGGTGAGTGCGGGCTTACCGTTGTCGAAATCGACCTTTTGCTTAGGGCGGTTTGGCCAATCGCAGATCAGCGGCAAATCAACGGAACCTTCGGGCTGGGCCATATGACCATACACTCTAGCAATATATTGCTTTTCGGTGAGGCGCTCTTGAAATTGCCTGCTCAACTCCCGGTGACAGGCTTTGTTAAGCGCCATAACCATTAGCCCAGAGGTGGCCATATCAAGGCGATGTACCACTGTGGCGGTTGGAAACACCAGCTGCACTCTAGATTGCAGACAGTCGGCATGTTTCGGGTCTTTGCCCGGCACGCTTAATAGCCCGCTGGGTTTGTTGAGCACTATCAGGTCATCGTCTTGGTAGACGATGACAAGATAAGGGTTTTTGCTGGGAAAATAGTGCTCTATAGCCATAACTCTGAGCTTAACTGTGGCTGACAACGATCAGACGAATAGCATCGAGTTTCACTTCCGCTTTGGCGATGTAGTCGCTAAGGCTTTGTTGCTGGGCTGAAATAAAGTCGAGTTCTTCTTGTCTGATGTTGGGGTTGACCCGTTTAAGCGCGCTGAGTCGCTCCAGCTGCTCGTTCAGTGCGGTGTTCATTTGTGTTAATGCCTGCTGGCGCAATTCGGCCAATTGGTCATCGGCCAACTGATGTGCCAATGGTACTTGAGCGGCAATTTGGCTTTGTAGCGCAGCGGTCAGCTGGGAGCCGATTTTTTTACCCACAGGCGAGAGCTGGTTATGAAATTGCTCGTAGCTGATTTTGTCGCCTAAGTTGTTGTTGCCTTTGTCTAATAGAATGCGTAGCGGTGTTGTCGGCAGATATTGGCCAATCTGTAGGTGTGCCGGTGCAATCGACTCGGTGACAAAAATATACTCGACAAAGTGGGTGCCCGCAGGCAATGCTTTGTTTTTAAATACGGCCACCGAGGTGTTACCGATATCATCTGTGGTGACCATATCCATAGCACCTTGCACCATGGGGTGCTCCCAGCTGATAAAGTGAACATGCTCGTGCGACAAAGCGGTTTCGCGGTCAAAGGTGACGGTGCAGCCTTCGTCGCCCAAGTAAGGGAAAGTTGGCGAAAGCATGTGGCCAGATGGACGCAAAATAATTGACTGGTCGCCCTTGTCTTCTTGGTCGATACCAAAGGTGTCGAAGATCTTGATCATGAAAATCGGCAGTTCGGTTGAACGCTCTTGACGTTCAATGTCTTCAACCACCGTATGCTCGACATGTGCGCCGCTGGAATTGATCTCCAGCAGCTTATCGCGTCCTTGTTCCAACTGGGCTTTGAGCGCTAGGTTGTCGCTATGGGTTTGCTCTATCAGGTTGTTCACTTGCGCAATGTCAGGCGTATCTGCGCTCATCAAGGCAAAAAGTGTTTGCTGATATTGTTCGTATAAAGGGCGGCCTGTTGAACAGGTTTGATTAAAGGCATCCAACCCTTGGTGATACCAGTCGAACAAGACCGATTGTGCGGTATCGGTAAAATACGGTACGTGAATTTTAATGGTTTCGGTTTGGCCGATGCGGTCTAGCCTACCGATACGCTGCTCAAGTAAGTCTGGGTTGAGCGGCAGATCAAACAGCACCAAATGATGGGCGAACTGGAAGTTACGGCCTTCGGAGCCAATTTCTGAGCATAATAGCACTTGAGCGCTGTCATCTTCAGAGGCGAAGTAGGCGGCGGCTTTGTCGCGTTCAAAGACGGTTAAACCTTCGTGGAACACGGCGCTGCGGATGGCTTCTTTATCGAAAAGGGCTTTTTCCAAGTGCATTGCGGTTTGAGCATGGGCACAGATCAGAATGACTTTCTCATGCTTTAACGACTTGAGCAATTCAATCAACCAGGCAACCCGCGGATCAAATCCGGCCCAAGTGGCATCTTTGCCTTCAAAGTCGCTGAAGACTTCCTCAGGGAACATAAACTTGCGCGATTTTTCTTCGTCGCTGAGCTTACCGGCAAATTTAGTGGCAATGTTGATCGCCTTTTTATACTGCTCGGGCATCTCCATCGGGTGAGCAAGCAGTTGGCGCTGTGGAAAACCGCTAATGGAGTGGCGGGTATTTCTAAACAGAATACGGCCGGTACCATGGCGGTCGAGCAACTGCTGGATCAACTGATTTTTTGCGGCGATACGTTCATATTCCGGCGCATCGGAGCCAATGCGCTCAAGTGGTTCGTCAATATCGCTCTGGCTGAGAATTGCCTTAAGGGTGCTAACGGTTTGTGCCGAGGGCTTTTCTTGTGACAATAATTCGTTGGCGCAGTCGGCCACCTCTTTGTAGTGGCTTTCTTCTTCGACAAATTTTTCGTAGTCGTAAAAGCGGTCGCTATCGAGTAGGCGCAGACGGGCAAAGTGACTCTGGTGACCCAATTGGTCTGGTGTTGCGGTCAGCAGGATCAGGCCTTTGATTTTTTGCGATAGGGCCTCAATTCGCTGATATTCAACCGAAGGGTTGTCTTGCTCCCACACCAAGTGATGGGCTTCATCGACAATCAACAGGTCCCAGTGTGCTTGGCTGGCTTGTTCAAACCACTGTTGTTTTTGGGTGAAAAACTCAAGGCTGGTGAGTACCAGTTGTTCGGTTTCAAACGGGTTGCTAGCTTCGTGGACAGTTTCGTTGCAGCGTTCCAAATCAAAAATAGAGAAATGCAAATTGAATCGTCTGAGCATTTCTACCAGCCATTGGTGTTGCAATGACTCAGGTACCACAATCAACACGCGCTTGGCACGTCCGGTGATCACTTGGCGATGGATGATAAAACCGGCTTCAATGGTTTTACCCAAACCGACTTCATCGGCCAGTAACACGCGAGGGGCATGACGCTTACCGACTTCTTCGGCGATGTACAACTGGTGTGGAATAAGCGCGGCGCGCACACCTGATAAGCCTAAAATAGGAGATTTTTGCTGGTGATTGATATGTTTCCAACATTGATAGCGTAGGTTAAAGCGCTCAAATCGGTCGATTTGCCCGGCAAACAGTCTGTCTTGTGGATTGTTGAAAGTAATAAAGTGGTCCAGCTTCGATTCCATCAGGGTGACGGTTTCTTTGGAGTCGATACGAACCCCTTGATAGCTGATCAGGCCATCGTTATCGACCACTTCGGTGACCTGCATTTTCCAGTCATCTGCGCATTTGATGGTGTCGCCAACGTTAAAAATCACACGGGTTATTGGGGCGCCGGTATTGGCATATAAACGGGTTTCACCACTGGCGGGAAATAAAATGGTGATCATTCGGCCGTCGATGCCGACCACAGTGCCTAAACCTAAATCCGACTCGGTGTCGCTAACCCAACGTTGACCCAACGCAAATAACATTTAACTTTTACTCCTGTTTTCTCGGGGGCGCTATGGTACTTGGAAACTTAGTTGGTTTCACCTGTTTATTCAAGCAGCCCACCAAGTTTTTGCCGCTGGCATGGCGGTGTGACCAAAGCGGTTTTATTGTGGCGCCATTTTACTGCCAATACGGCTAATTACTGAGCGGTTAAACGGCTTTGCGACAAATTAACACGGAAATCTATATGCAGTGCGGGTAGATGGGTTACACTTAAACTGTGACTGTCCTACAACACCTGTGTCGGTAGGAGCACTTAGCTAAGGTCACCTTTTATAGATAACTGTTTGGATATCTTAATTTTTTTAGCAAATGATATGCATAGGCGCAGTTATTTTCAGTGAAAACGCTTTTACTGCCAGGGCTGCTTATGGGCAAAACTAACGAACAAGAATCAAATAAAATCTACGTACTCGATACCAACATTTTATTGCACGAACCTTTCGCTTTTTTATCTTTCCAAGAGCATGAAGTCGTCATTCCGATGACGGTGCTTGAAGAATTGGACGACATCAAAGACCGCAACAAAGATGTCAGCCGCGATGCGCGTATCGCCATTCGTGCATTGGAAGATATTCTACGATATGCGACACCTGAACAAATGCAAAAAGGCGTTGCCTTACCCGGTTCGCCGGATGGCGAAAAACCGACTGGCCATTTGATCATCATGAATGATTTTCAGATCGGCACTGAGATCTCCGGTTTACCGGGCGGCGCCAATGACAACCGCATTATCAATTGTGCCTTAGAGCTGCAAAAGCAATTTGCGACGCGTAAGGTCACTTTGGTGACCAAAGACATCAATATGCGGATCAAAGCCAAAGGTGCCGGACTCGGTCATGTTGAAGATTATCGCACCGACCAGCTGATTGACGATGTTCAGTTCTTATATAAGGGCTATTGTGAAATCGACGGCGACTTTTGGACCATGGTCAAAGATTGCAAGAGTGAAACCGTTGGTCGCGATACCTATCATTATGTCGATCGCAGCGTTTTGCCGCAGGCGTTTCTTAACGAGTACCTGCTGGATACAACCAAAGCCTTTGCCGCCCGTGTTGTTGAGATTGGCCCGAGCAAAATCAAGCTGCTTGACTTAGGCCGCGAAAGATTAATGCACCGCACCGCTTGGGGCGTATCCCCTAAGAATATCTATCAGGCGATGGCGCTTAACGCCTTGCTCGACCCTGAGCTGGATTTGGTTATCCTGACCGGCCCGGCCGGTTGTGGTAAAACTTTGTTGGCGTTGGCGGCGGCACTCGAACTGGTGATTGAAAAGGGCATTTACGATAAGGTCCTAGTGACGCGAAATACCCCGGAAATCGCTGAGTCAATCGGCTTTTTACCCGGCACCGAAGAAGAGAAGATGGCGCCGTGGCTGGCTGCGGTGACCGATACTTTAGAAGTGCTGCATAAAAACGATGAGAACCCCCATTCAAGCCTTAACTACATTATGGAAAAGGCCAATATTCAGTTCAAGTCGGTTAACTTTATGCGTGGTCGCAGTATTCAAAATGCCATTGTGCTGTTGGATGAAAGTCAAAACCTTACCGCTTCTCAGCTTAAGACCATTATTACCCGCTGTGGTGAGGGAACTAAGATCATCTGTTCGGGCAACCTTGCGCAAATCGACAGTAACTACCTCACACCGGTCACTTCTGGTTTGACCTATATTGTTGAACGCTTTAAAGATTTCCCTGGCAGTGCTACGGTCAACTTGATTGGCGTGGTGCGTTCGCGCTTAGCCTCATTTGCCGAAGAAAATCTCTAAACGCTTTTGCCGTTTACAGTAAAGGTGGGTATCTCGCCCACCTTTAATTTACTTCTGCCAAACGCCAATTTCTTATTCTTAGAAA
Organism: Alteromonadaceae bacterium; assembly: GCA_041583135.1. Taxonomy (GTDB): domain Bacteria; phylum Pseudomonadota; class Gammaproteobacteria; order Enterobacterales; family Alteromonadaceae; genus JABSOG01. The sequence continues at coordinate 7,922 of JBFHGJ010000088.1, forward strand.
AACTCATAGGCAAACTGCTTGCCGTTGATAAAAAACTCACTGTCGCTACTTATCTCACCAAGCTTGAACATCGCAGGCCCTGCCGGGTCGGCCAACAGGAGTGTGCGTCCTTCGACTTTGGCGGTCTTTTCATCATTGCGTTTTGATAATTGCAAGCCAAGCAATGCATGCTCAGGCAGGTAGATGATCGCCATTTTCAAGTTGGGATAAATGGCCGACATCAGGCTGGCCATAAAGGTGACTTTGCTGTCGCAATCGCCCTGGTTGTTGTAAAGCAGTTTTAGTGGTGGGTTAAATCCCGCACCACTCGATTGTCGGCGATTTTCTAAGGTGGAATAGGGAATGCTCTGGACAAAGCTCAACACCAAAATGGCCATTTCACGATTGCTGAGATTGGCATTGGCCGTTAACAGCGCGCTGGCGATGGTGGTCATTTCCGGCAGGCTGTCATTGGCGATACGTACATGGTCTGGCTTGACACCACTGCGGCCGAATTTATCCGTTAGGGTGTTGTAAAAGTGCTTATGTAAAAACTCGGTGTTGGCTTGCTGATACTGTTCTTCCAATACGCTGGCTATCTCTTGAGACAATTCGGCATTTTGACTAGTGATCTGATAGCTTACCGAGTCTTTGTGTTCGATAAATTCGATTTGGGCTTTGCTTCTATCGACTTTTGCGGCGGTTTTTTTCAGGGCGGTGAGAATGTAATACTTGGCCTTTTGCGGTTGGAAACCGGTGAAGTTACGAAAATGGCCGTAGAGGGTTTTGTTGTTGTAGCTAAAGGACAGCTCGTGGGTGAGTTTTTGTCCGTCGCGCCAGCGATAGTGAAACTCGGTTTCATCGCCATGGCGTTGTTTTTTGAAGTGGAGCTGCTCGGCATGGGCACTTAGGCAGGCGCTCAAACACAAAAATATGGTGATTAATGACTTCAATGGTAGAGCTTAGGCTGTGACTTAGGTTAGTTAAGCTTAACACAAAAATTCAGGCGCAAAAGTAAAAGTCGGTCCATCCTTGGACTCGTCGTGTGGTACTCGTTAACGGCGGGAGCGCAGTTAGGCTTTGCGACGTAAAATGCCGGCTGTTAGCAACAGTAGGGTGAACAATCCACCAAAACTACCGCCACTCTCACTGGATACCGAGGTGCGGATGCTGTCATCCGAAGGTGGCACGCTGCCGCCAGCTGAATATCCATCCGCGCCGGTATCTTCCAAGGGCACCTGATAAAGCGCCGATTGGTACTCGGGTAGAATATTGAGCAAGGTTTTGTGCTCATCGGCATCGACGATTTTGATTTTGAGATCATAGTAGTCGCGGCCATAACCTGAGAGCAATTCGATGTGCCACTGCTGGGCATCTAAAATACTGCTGCCATCGAGGCGAAAGACGTCACTGGTGTAAAGGTGCTGCCAGTGGTAGTCATCGTCGCTGCTGTATATCTCGGCGTAGACATCGCGCTGACCAAAATTGACATCGACATCCAGCTCTAAATTGAAGTCTCGATAGAAGCCATCGCCGTCTAGGTCGCGCAGTAACAACAGCTCGGTCTTGAATACCGAAAGATACTGTGGGTTGGCATACTCATAATCAAGGCTTTCCAAGGTCAGATTGGCCATTTGTTCGGCGTCGTATTTATCGACATAGGCAACTTCGTCATGACTGTAGGCGTCATAGATATGAATGCTCAAGTCATAGTAGTCGGCTGGCCAATTGTTGGTGAGCAAAGTATCGACCTGATAGCTGTCATCTTCTGATTCACCATAGATATTAAAGTCGTCGGTAACAAAGTAATCAAAGCTTTGACCATCGGGGTCGGTCAGACTCAATACCGCGTAGAGCTTTTCATGGTCATAAATGGTATCGACATCGAAATCGACTATCACGCGGTTATAGAAGCCATTGTGATTAGGATCTTCTTCCATGGTGATATCGACGGAATAGATCCAGATATGATCAAGGCTGTTGCGCGCGGAGGTGGCGACGGCTGACTGGCCGTCAGCGGATTTTTTGCTTTGTTTGTTGTTGCCTTGGTGGCTCAGTCCCTTTACGGCCTGCTGCTTGCTGTCTTGTTTGGTTTGGCTCGCCACCGTTTTGGCTTTTCTGTCTGCGGTATCGGCCTGTGGCTTTTGCGCCGCGACGGCGGATGCAGCGCTACAGCTAAGCACTGTGCATAAAAGGGAAGTCATTAGTTTTTGTTGCGTTGCTTGTTTTATCTGCATGGGATTGCCCTCTTGAAATCCATATGGCGCCATTGTTACCGGCAGGGGCTGAATCGAAACTGAATGATCATGCAATGAATGTCTCAATTGTGTGCGCTGGCGAAAAAGAAATTAATGATCCCCTAATGAGGTAAGCTTTTGATTTTTATCAAGTGTTGTTTTTAGGAATGTGTCTGTTGTCGAAAAGTTGAAAAATAATCGGTATTTTTGTTTGCCAATACCTATTCCCTGTCCTATATTCTGCTTTCAGGTACCTGATAACATGCCTTCTACTCAAGCGCCTTGTGTGCTCTAGGTAGATTGAAAAAACAACAAACCACATGATTAAAGGTTAGCAAGATGACAAAAAAGACAATTTTTGAGATGGACTTTGAACAAGAGCAAGTCATTAGAAATACGCTCGAAATGAAGCCGGTTACGACCTATGTCTATACCAGCAACGGCTCAGGTGGGACATCAGACGACGGCACTAAAGACGACGAATAAGTCGTTTGCGTCTTATTACTGAGTTAGAACCCCTCACAGCACGTATTCGTGAGGGGCTTAAGTCATCATGATCGCCATATTTACCTCAATCGACGAACCGAACGTCAATGAAGTGGCCGATAGGCTCAATGCCTCTCGCGTGCCTTTTGTACGTATCAACAGTGAAGAAGTGACCGAACGCGACCAAGTGTTTTGCCGTTATTCCGACGGCGAGTTTGGCCTGTGTGTTGGCGAGCAGCGCGTTGACGCGAAAGATATCGGTGCGATTTGGTTACGTAAATGGGGGGCGTTTTTTACCCCTGAAGATCCGACCGACGAACACACCCGCAATTTAATCAAACATGAAGCCCAATATAGCTACCGTTTCGCCTTTTCTTTGCTTGCCGACAAGCGTTGGATGAACCCGCCGTTTAATCGAGACTATGTTGCCAATCGTTTGATCCAAGCAAAGCACGCCGCTGCGGCAGGGCTTAAAGTTCCGGCCTTTATTGTGACTCAATGCCCCGAACAGGCAAGCCGCTTTGTGACAGCAAACGGCGGTAGGGCTATTACCAAACACATCAGTCAAGGCGGGGTCAAACAAGGTGGGGCTAAGATGATATTCACTTCGCTGGTTGACGCTCAGATGTTTGCGCAGGCTGACGATCTGCGCCATTGCCCGACGTTGCTGCAACAGTATATCGATAAAGAGGTCGAGCTGAGGATCACCATTGTCGGTGACAAGGTGTTTGCCGCTGCCATCGATTCGCAAAGCAGCGCAGGTGAGCAGGTCGATTGGCGCAAAGCCAACCCGGATACCGTATCGCACTATTGTTTAACCTTGCCTTCAGAGGTTGAGCACAAGCTGCTGCAATTGATGAGTGACTTAGGGCTGGTGTTTGGTGCGATCGATATGATCTTAGGTCAAGACGGTGAGTTCTATTTTATTGAAGTGAACCCCGAAGGGCAGTGGGGTTGGCTGGAATATTACAGTGGGCTTGGCATTTACCAAGCCATCGCTCAATGGTTGCAAAATAATGACAACGCACACTAAACCCAAGGCGAAAAAAGCCTTTATTCAACGTTTTGAGCAGTTGCCTTACGGCCGCCCTAAACATCGCTATTACTATTGCCCCATGGTCAAAGGATGGCGTCGTTTGGAGTCTGAACTGGTTGTCACCGGAGTAACCTTGTTATGACTGACTCGGCAGCCTTTTCGCACTGGCAATTAAGCCCCAATGTCGCCTATACCGATGCCAAAGACTCAGGGATGCTTTATGACCTCCATCAAGGTCGCTTACTCCAAGTGCCCCAAGGCATGCACGAGGTGATAGCTCTGCTGTCCGAAAACGGCTTTGACAGCCAAAGTTGCCAAGCTCTGCCGGAGCAGTCTCGACAGAGCCTGCTCCACAATTTAGCCGAGCTTAAACGACGGGGTTGGCTAAAGCAGAGCCTTGCTTCTTTTACGCTCAAAACGGCGCACAGCGTGGAGACTTTTGAAGGGGTCAATCAGCTGACCTTAGTGTTTGAAGATCAAGAAGGTTTTGCTGAGCAGGCTCAACCTAACTTTACGCCAGCGCAGTGGTTGGCCATTGTCGGCTATTTAAGACGATATCAACGATTAAAACTATTGAGCGTGTCTTTTGCCGTTTTGACCGAGTCGCTAGAGCAATTGCTGGTCGGGTTGTTTAGGCAAAATCTGATCGGTGTTGTGGAACTGCGTGGACCTGCCTTGCAGTTGCAGAGGTTGCTGGATAAGTGGCGTGAGCGTGCATTGCTTGAACGTCTAGTGGTTAACCCTACACGGCAATCGTCAGAACATGAAATAGCGGATGAAATACAGATATTGTCATTGTTTCAAACGGCTCAGCGCGTAGGCTGTGCCTATACTTGCCGCAGCCCAGAACAAGCGGCCAAATCGCCGGTGCCTGTGGTCAATCACTATCAATTTAGACGTTATGGTTGGGGCAACGTCTTTCGCGGCAGGTTAACACTTAATAGCCAAGGCCAACTGTTTGCCGGCGAAGCCACGCCGGGGGCCATGATTGGTTGCTATCGTGAGTTAAGGTCTTTGTTTAGGGCCTTTGATGGGCTTGCGCAGCATCCGCTAATGGGGTTGACCCGGGCCAATGTCGAACAATGCCGAGACTGTGGCTATCGCAACTGTTGTAGTGCCGACCATGGTATTCGCTGTGATGACAACAACCCGAGTTCAAGACCATTGTATTGCCTTGAGCAAGTGGCCTTTGGTCGGCAGAGATTTAGTGCAAAGCACCGCCTTCAAAGCCAGTATTTTATCCTGTATGACAGTGACGGGCAGCTCGAACCTGAAATGACTGCTTTGCTTGATGCGGTCGTGGTCGGTTTTTGTGATCTTTATCAGTTGCCGCTGCCAAGTAAGAAAATAAATTTTTATTTGCATGACGCATTTAAAGGCCAGCATCATAATCATTTTATCGGACCGGATTGCAACCAAATTAAGACCCGATATTGTGATATTTTTCAAAGCATTGGCGTTTATTTATTGGCATTGAATAAACCTAAGGCCAATGGCTTTGTGTTGCGTTCGGCGGCGAGAGTATTCGATATCGACATTGAATTGTGTAAAAAACATACTAAATTGTGTTGTGGGAATATAGACAAATTAAATGAAAGTGGTACGATGTACCGCTATAATTTAAAACAACAACACATGGCCGCCTGCTGCTTAGACGACCCTCTGCCAGAAGTTTATTTGAATATGTCGCTGATGCTGTCGTTACCACAAGACTTTAACCTGTCTGAAAGGGGCTGGAGTGTCGGTGCGTCTGTTGTTTGTGATCTCATTACTCAATTCGGTCATCAGGCATTTAATCGCTGGTTAGATAGCAGCGAACCGGCCGATGATTTTGAACCGTGTTTCGCGCTGACTTTAGCCCAGTATCAACAAGCGTGGCGCCAGAGGCAGGGTTATGCGTGAATTGATGTTGGTTGCCAAAGCTGCCTATGGTCACCGGGTCAATATCGGCTGGGCGATCGCGCTGCATGTACTGGTTATGATCACCACCTTGTTGGTGCCGGGCTTAATTGAACAAGGGCTGAGCGAGCTTTCTTCCGGGCAAACCAACCGCTTTATTCAAAGCGCCATTGCGGTTTTGCTGATACAGCTTGGGGTGTCCTGTTCGATGACATTCGTCAATCGCTTTCGCGACCGATACGATTTAGAGATAAACTTTTCAGCACTAAAATCCTTCTATCACGCCCTATTACAATTACCCTACCAAGTGATTTGCAAAGAAAAATCCGACCAACAGATCTATCAACGCATTGTCGAGCAGCTATCGTTGTCGAGCCAAATCAATCAAAACACCTTTTTTCTGATCCAATCGGTTGCCGGTTTTGTCTTTTATCTGGTGGTGTTGGCTACTTTGAATGTGTGGCTTTTGCCTTTGATCTTAGCCGGTTTTGCGCTGCTGGTTTGGGTCAATCAAAAGGTCACGGTGCAATATCGCGCCATTTGTCAGCAGCAGTTGCAAGCCTCGGGCATGGTCAATCATTTGCTGTTTGAAGGGGTCAATAAAATTGCCACGTTAAAGCTGCTCAATGCCACTGAATTTCATGCAGGCCGGGCGGCGCAGAATATCGATAGGCTCACCTTGCTCGAACAGCGCAAAGTGCGGTTGGCTTTTTATCAAGGCGTAGTGGGCGATGTGTTGGTGATGGTGCTTAAAGTGGCCATATTTGCCAGTTTGCTGTTTGCTTTTGCGCTCGGTCAGCTGGCAATCGGCGAGACTTTAGCGCAGCTGTTTTTCGTCAACTTGCTGTTTGCACCATGGCAAAACATTTACCGCTGTATCAATCGGGTTAAGCAAAATAGTGTCGCCCTTGAGCGCAAACAACAGCTATTGATGACGGATACGGCTGCCATGGACGTTAAGCGTGATGGCACAGCTGCCCCTTGTCCTGAGTCTGCGGTGTATATAAGGCATATGTGTTTTAGTTATGTGCCACAAAAGCCGCTGTTCGACAATTTGAATTTAACGATCAATGCCGGTGAACACATTGCCATTGTAGGACCTTCCGGCAGCGGCAAATCGACGCTACTGGCGCTTATTTGTGGTTTGAATAAACCACAAGCCGGCGATGTTTTTGTGCATCAATGCACGACTGCCAATAAAGACTTTTTATCGCGTATCTCGGTCTTACCACAAAGTCAGACTTGGTTACCGCTTAGTGTCAGAGAAAACCTTTTGCTGGGTAATTGCGATGCGGTCGATGATAGTGAAATCATTGCTCTGTTGGCCTCTTTAGGATTAAAAGAGCGCTTTGCCGATATTGCCCAAATGCTTGATAGCCATTTTAGTGAGAGCGATTTTTCCAAAGGCGAATTACAACGGCTTAATATCGCCAGAACGTTGCTGAAAAAGGCCGATGTCTATGTCTTTGACGAACCGACTTCGGCACTGGATTTTAAAACCGAATCCATTGTCAACAACGTGCTACAAACCAGATTACGCAACAAAACCGCCATCAGCATTGCCCACCGTCTTCAAACCATCAAAAACTGCGACAAAATCATTGTATTAGATAAAGGCTCAGTCGTTGAACAAGGGTCTCATGAGCAGTTGTTTGATGCTGGAGGAAGGTATTGGGAGTTGGTGCAACAATGTCGAATTTAACACAGATAGGTCAAGAAAAAATGGATAGCGAATTGTCAAATCGTGAGCAACTGATGTTTTACCTCGGTCACTACAAAGCACATATCGCCGGGGCAATTTTGCTGCTGCTGGCGGTGATCTCTGCAACGATGAAATTGAACGACCAAAATAGCGTGAATTTTGATGAGATCACGGTACTTCAGGTGCAGAAAAAGCCGATACATGAAAGCATTCGCTCTCCTGCGGTCGTGGTTGCCGGGGCCGAGCAAGTGTTGACGTCGAGTATCAAGGGGATGGTGGCTGCGGTAAATGTGTTGCCCGGTGAAGAAATGCGTGCCAACAAAGTGGTGTTGACACTGGAGAACGAAGAACTGAATCAGCAGGCGATGAACAGTGCCAACGAGTGGCAAAAAGCCAAGCTTGATCTACAACAATCACGCTTTGAGCAGCATATGAAGATCTCGACGGTGAAAGAATCGCTGGCCGAGCATATGGCCAAAGTGGGCATCTTGGATAAGATCATCGATTCGCAGCAGAAACTGAAAAAACAAGGCATTATCTCAGATATCGAATTGCAAAAATCTTTGGCCGAACAAAGCTTACTCAAACAAAAAATTCAGATCGCACAAGATAAATTGAGAACCATCACGGAACTTTATGAGAGTTTGCTGGCCAGCAAAGCCGAGAATGTAGTGTTTTTGGCCAGCCAACATGATTACTACCGTCAGCGCATTGCTAAGTTAACAATTACCGCACCATTTGACGGTGTGGTGACATTGGAAGATGGGGTCAAATCTGGTGCATTTGTGTCTGAGGGGATGCGTTTGGGCGCGGTGAAACGTAACGATAAATTTAAACTTGAAGTACATATTCCGGCCTCAAAAGCCGGTCGTGTTGCCTTATACGACCAAGTGGCGTTCAATCACAACGGCCAGCGTTTTACCACCAATATCAGTCATATTTCTAAAGGGGTAAAGGACGGCTTTTTTCATGCTTATGCCGATATTGACAATACTGACCTAGTTGCCGGTGAAAATTTGAATGTTGATGTGATTGCAGCCAAGGCTGTTAAAGAAACGGTGATCGCCGATTCTCATTTGATTAAAAAGGTCAATGGTTTTGCCGAGTTGTATCGCGTTGATAAAAAGCCTGAAGCGGTGTGGTTGCAGCGCTCTAAATTGCCCTATCGCAAAAACGGCGATGACTTGATATTGCGTAATGTCGGTGAGTCTGAAGAGTTGGCTTATGCGGTGTCACAAAATGCCGACAGGGTGTTGGTGAAAGACTGGCCGCAAACCCTTGTCGCTGCGGGTGGCAGTGAGAACTCTAAACGCCCGCAAACCATCATGACCGCTGCTGTCAGTGAATAAACAATAATAAGCGAGTATCGATATGAGCCTGATCCAAATTAAGTCTTTAAGCAAGAGCTATCGTAACAGCAAAATGGAAACCAAAGCGGTTAACGGGGTGAACCTGTCCATCGGCCAAGGTGAGTTTGTGGTGATCACCGGCGCCTCGGGTAGCGGCAAGTCGAGCTTGCTTAAGTGTATTGGATTACTCGACCAGAATATCGAGGGCTCGGTGGAAATTGATGGCGAAGCTGTGCCCTTTGGTAGTAGTGCGAAGATGGACAGTATGCGAAAGAGAATGTTTGGTTACGTTTTTCAATCGGAGCATTTGATAGAGCGTTGGAATGTGTTTGACAATGTCATGATGCCGTTTCGTTATCGTAAACTCAAAGATGCCAAGCAGCGGGTTGAATCGGCAATTTTGAGTGTTGGTTTGAGTAAGCGTAAACAACATCAAATACAAGAGCTTTCTGGGGGCCAAAAGCAGCGTGTCGCCATTGCTCGCGCCGTTGCCTACTCGCCAAAAATTCTATTGGCCGATGAACCAACCGGCAAGCTCGATGATAAAAATACCAATGAAATTTGCGCATTGCTGCAAAACCTAACTAAACAAGGGACGACGGTGATCATGGTGACTCATGATCTCAGATTGACCAGTTATGCCAGCAGTCATTACGAAATGCGTGACGGTCATCTGACCGAGGTAACTGAGCGCACGGCGCAAGTTAACGACACGCCAATTAGGGATTTAGCGGCACAATAATAATATGAGACAACAGTATAATCTTGCGCAGTGGGTCATTTTTTCATTGTCATTGCTGTGTGCCGCCTTTGCCTTTTATTGCGCGGTTCAAATCAATACCCAGTACCAGCTTAAACAAGGCTATGGCTATACCTTAACGCGGCAAAGCAACGGTATTTTTCACGGATATTCCGCTAAAGCCCTTGAGCAGATAGAGCAGCGCCTTGCTTCGGCCGATTTTGTCAATGACTTCAAGCTGGTGGATTTTTCGCAGAACACCGTTAGTTTGGACAATTGGTATCAGGTGAAGGCCAATGCTGCCATCGTACCTAGTCAGTTGTTACTTGCCAGCGGGGCCAAGTATATCTCGCGGCGTGACGAGTCGGACCAAGCCTTTGAACTTGGCGGCATTGAGCGCATTTTCATCTCTGAGGCATTTTGGCAAAGCATGATGCAGGGCAAACCCTTGGCTCAATTGCCCACCTTGTCCTTTTTAGGACGCGATTTTGTCGTCGGTGGGATTGTTAAGACCCCGACAGTGCTGGGTCAGGTCGATTTGTTACTTGCCGAGCAAGCCAGAGATATTCTATTTAACAGCAATAAACCAGAGCATATTCGTAGTACCTTTAGCTATGCCGTGCCCAATCGTAAAGCGGTATTGCTCAGTGCCAATAAACTCTCGGGCCAGGATAAAGAAGCACTGGTGGCCATGCTCAATCAGGTACCAAGTTCAAGCGGTATTTATGAGATTGGCGAAAGCCGCATCAGACTCGACTTTGGTATCGATAATTTCAATTCTCAGGTTTTTGACGGCATAGTGCTCAATCCGGTCGGCTATACCAAACAACAGCAAGCGATTAGCTACACCTTGTTTATCGGCGGTTGTTTTTTGCTGCTGTCGCTTATTGCCTTTATCTTTTGGGAGGTTAATCGCCAAGTCTTGATGCGCAGTGAGATATATATCAAAACCGTGTATGGCGCAGGGTTTATCGACTTAACGCTTGAAGACGCTAGCGATGGTGGGCGTAAACTGCTAATACCCGCCGTCATTGCACTGCTTGTCAGTATTCCTCTATTTGGTTGGGTACAGCAGCTCTCGCCATTTGATACCTTATTGGTTGATGGCTCGCTGCTTGGTTTTTTACTGTTTTTGGCGATATCGTTTTTGGCGCATTTTGTGTTGATGGTGACATTGAGCGCAGGCATTCGCTATTTGCTTTTTGCCAATGGCGATTTGGCGTTGGAGCAGCGCAATCTTGGCTTTGTCAACGTCACGATTTGTGGGGTGTGTAGCTTGTTGTTGATCAGCGCGTTTTTGGCCAGTTACGTTTTTGGTATTGGCAATCAACTGCTTAAAGATAGGCTGCGCTATGAGCAAAGCGCTTTGGTGGCGATTAAGGTTAAGCCAAGTAAAGACATGCAATCTCAGGCCAATTATGAACGCCATGGCATCGATGCCATTGCTCAGTTGAGCGATGGTGGTGAGGTTGGCATGTCACGACTGGCCATTGGCGAACCTGCATGGAATAAAGCTACGGTGAGCGTCGCTCACCGAGCCTTGTCTAATGTGGTTGTTAATGAGGTCAATCAAGGGTTTTTTCGGGTATTTGGTTTAACGCCACCGCCCACCGAGTTGCAAAGTGCACAGGCCGTTGTCAGTGAGACCTTTTGTCAGGTAATGAATGTCAGTTGTGAAGCGCTTATCGGGCAAAGTATTGCTGTTGGTGATAACCAAGTCAGCGTCGTTGGTCATGTCACGGATTTGGCCTACGAGCACTTTTTAAGCCCTCATGTGCCAACAGTGTATATTTACCATCGTCAAAGCCTGCTTAACCAAGCCAGCTTTGTGCTGTACGCCAAAATGACATCGCCGGATCTGACCGAGCTGCGCCAACAGGTCAAAGACATCTACCCTTTTGCTCAAGTACAGTTGCAAACCCTCGAGGGCGCTTTTGACGAACAGACCAAAACCCTGAACAACATTGTTTGGGCAATGACCTTGTTCTGTGCCATGTCGCTACTTGCTGGTGGCATTATTTTCTATTTCTTCTTAAAAGACAGTGTTGAATTGACAGCCAATGAGATCTTTATTCTGCGTGTTCATGGCGCTGGCGCTCGTGACCTGTTTTACAACATGCTTAGGCAGATGTTTTTGCCGTTATCTATCGCTGGTCTGATTGCCTATGTCATTTTAGAGCATGTTAAAGAGCAGGTTGTTTTGGCGCTTGATAGTACGACGCAGATAGATTTGCTTGCTCATTGGCCAGCGTGGCTTGTCGTTGCTGCTTTAATTGTCCTATTGATAGCCTTACTTGCCAAAGCCACCCATAGAACCCCGTTAGAGGAGCCTTCGTTATTATGAAATATTTGCACTGTTTGCTAGTCGGGGTCTTGCTGGCCCTAAGTGGCTGCGCCAATACGCCACAAGCGTTAGACAACACCGAATACTGCTTTGACACTGCTGATAAGGCAAGGGCGGTGGGGGCCAATCTATATTCCAAGCTAATGGCACCGCTACAAGGCAAGTTTGTTACGTTACAAGGCATTGGCGTGATGTATGGTAAGTTAAGCAACAGCCGTTGCGCCCAAGGGCAGGGCAGTGTGCAATTTGTCTATCAACCAAGAGCAAACAACCCGCTCGATGTACAATCGCAAAAGGCGCTGTATTCGCTAGGACTTGAAACCTTTAACCGGCTGATGAACAGCTCAGGCTCGGGTTATGTTTCGGTAGTGAAATAAATGCTTCTTACTTCTTAGCTGTTATTCATGACTCCTGATCAACATACTGATGTTCATCAAGTCGATTTAATAGCTCTGCCTTATTCGGGAGTTCTTTGGTCATTAAGTCAAAAGCGAGCGGCTTAGAGACTCTAATTTGTTTTAATAGTTTAAAATGACGAGGTAATAGCTCAGCATTACCATAGCGTATTAAACGATAGAAATGCCCAGCAGCCGTCCAATAGCGTTCATTTTTGAAATCCGTTTCGTTTTCAACTTGGGTTTTGACAATTAACGCCAAACACTTATCAACCAACCTTTGACCTTTAACTTCAATGTTAGGATTAACACCATCTAAGATGAGCAACAAAAACACAAAATTATCTTTAAAGTTCGCCATAGCTGGAAATAGCGCGTTTTTCCCATCAGGGGCGGTAACATGCACATTGAGTCCCAAAGCTTGTAATTGAGTATAAAGTTCATGGCGGTTAAACTTTGCCACTGAAAAAATGTGACGATAATTAAACCGACCACCCTTAGCTAACATTCCTTCAATTACATGTATAGGTGCGTTAAACCGTATAGCTAAATCTAGCGCGAAACTATAGTCTTGTTTTGGGAGTTTAAGTTCAAGTTCATCGGCTAAAAACTCAAATGTAGTCCAATTACCTTCCTTAGCATTTTTCTTGAGCTCAGCGTCAATACGTTTAATGAAATCATGATCTAAACTTGGGTCTGTTCTGGCATTATAGCGGGGCTTATTCACAGATTCTTTCGCATCAGATTCATTTTTTTGGCTTTCTTTGTCTGCAATATTCCCTACAATTTGCTTTTCATCTTGGGCTTTAGTGCTATCTGATGAATCAACCAATTCAATGTTATTTGATTCAATCTGCGTAGCTGATTTTATTTTTAATAAAGATTTATTTATTGGCTGCTTTTCTATAGTCTTTTCACGAGAACTATCTTCATTGCCAAAAAAGTAGATACTTGAAGCGATGAATATCATTACGACCAAAATGTAGCTTTTATTTTTCATTAAGAAACCTTTTTCTAGGGACATTTCTGTAAATCATCTTGTTTTATATCTTCGCATTGCTGGGAATCTATATTTAATATTTGATCAACCCTAAGCAGACAATTCTGATAATCTGTTGAATCAGCTCCCTCTCCCTTATAACACCAGTATTCACTCATTCTCGCTATATCCCGAGCATCACTTATACATTCTTGATAGTCTTGTTGAGCTTGGCTTTCACAATCAGTAACTTCTACATACTCTTGCGGCTCATAGCCTCCAACACCACCACTAGATGTCTGTGTTTCAATATTGTCATATTGACCGCTTTCTATATGGTCATACAAAGAAAGATCACCAGAAGGATCATACTCCCCTTCAACCTCAATATGCTCAATGCATTGCTCAGCAGATGTACTCTCATTATTTGTACATTCATCAGCCGCTTGAGCCTGGTTTATGCTCCAGTTCCAACCCTGTGATAGTACAGCGCTTGTGAGGTTAAAGTCTTCATCATCTTCATAGAATTTATCGGTTGGTTGGGTTTGGCCCAGTAGTAAGCCGCCAGCGAGAGCGACCTTGGTGATAGGTCCCAATTTCATTGTTGTTATTATACCTAATGGTTGTTTTTGATGATTGTTGGCATTTGACCTTAAAAACGGTCATTATTTTTCTGTGTGCATTATAATGACATCTGTTCAGCATTCAACCAGGCAATGATAATTTTTCTTCGTATGATTTTTAAATTCAATATGAAACTGTGACCGGTTTAATTGTACTGAATATCGGCTTGCATTGTGTACCATTTTGTTGTTTAATGTTTCCCTGTTGTTAACGCTCGTTAACAGCGTCATGTCATTTTGTGTGCATAGATTGCCACTTATTTTCAACTAACGGATTAGATCTTTAGTATCTCGGATAATTACATTAGCAAATTCACTATTTCGGCCACAGCGCTGGGCTTGACGCTGCCGTGTGCTTTTTCAGGCCCAATAAAAGCAGGTGAAGCGCTCGGCGGGCTTAATCTTGAGGCTTTTGAGTGGCTAATTTAAAACACGATATGGTAAAAAACTCCGCTTTCGGGTGGAATTCAATCTGATTTTAGGTAAGGCGTTTATATGAAAAAAATATTATTAAGACCAGCCTTGGCATTGGCATTTATGCTCGCGGGTATTGGTACCGCCCACGCCATGTACAAATGCACTTGCTCGACAGGCTCGATGGAAACTGTTTATACCAATGGGGTGCTTAAGATGAGTTGCTCTGACGGTGGTACAGTAACTTGCATCGGTAAAGAGTAGCGTGGCTATAGCTTTTTAATTTTAGGCGGATCGAATGATGAATCACAAAATAAAAACAATCATTGCAGTGGTATCACTCACCCTTGGTATTGGTAGCGCTCATGCGATGTCAAAGTGTCGTTGTACTTCTGGTGAAATGGAGGTTTCGATAGACATAAATACTGGCACTGCAACAACAACCTGTACTAATGGCGGTCAAGTATCTTGTACCACAGTTGACTAAAAACATATTCTAACAAACAGTAAAAAAGGTTTAACAATGAATTTAAAAATCACACTTTTGACCGCAATTATTGCCATTTCTAGCGGTATTGGGACCGCTTACGCAATGAAGTCATGCACTTGTCCTGATGGGCAAATGGAATTTGTTTGTTCAGCAGGCTCTACTAAATGTAAGTTGCAGTGCACTGATGGCGGTCAACCTAAATGTGTTGATCTGTAGCTTTGTGTCTGTCCAATAAAATTGGGATATATGTATGACTCGAAATAACATTTTACTTGTTCTTGTTTCTGTAGTGTTTACGGTTGCTGTGATGAAGATCTGGGAGTCTTCTAAGTTGACGCCTTCTGATATTACAGTGAAAGCACCAAGAGCTAATGACGTCGATGAGCAAGAACAAAATGTCGCTCAACTTTCCGCTTTTGAAAAACCAGTAGATAGCCAATCTGTTCAATCCCCCAGCGTTCAAAGAGTAGAAAGTAAAGAACCGATGCCATCAGAAAAAATGGCATTGACTAAGGCCAAGCCAACAGATGAGCAAACGTCATTTTCGCTAGTTGATGAATCAGGCTCATTAGATATGGACTTGGCAACTGAGAAAGTCAGAATGGAGGACTTTGAAGGTTATATCAATGCACTTTACGATCCTGCTGATGAGGCGTCAATTTTGAAGCAGCAGTATCTAACACAGAGGCTTGCTGCTGTTGAAGGGTTACAGGCGCATCGAATTGTTCATAGCTGTGGTCAGAGAATATGTGCTTTACTGGTTGAAGACGTAGAGGACACTGAAGCCATGATGGATTTGTTAAATAAGACCGTCGTTTTAGGCGGCGCTTTATATCGAGTTCATACTGATGAGTATGGTGTTAAGGCACTTAGAGCTGTTTATAGCCAAGAAAACTCATCTGTTTCATTTTCATTAAAACAGCCGAGCTAACCCTCTAATGAAAGCAGCCCATAAGTTAATTGCACAGAACCTAGCGGTAGCGGTTTTGTGCTTTGGTCTTGGTATGTTGATGTATGAAGGATGGCAGCAGCTTAATAAAGGGCCAACAAAAACAGTGACAGATACGTCGGCGCATTATGAAGGTGTGCAACAAAAAGTTGTAATGTACTCAACACAATGGTGTCCATATTGTCAGCAGGCAAGGCGCTTTTTCGCAGAGCAAAATATTGAGGTTCTTGAGCGAGACATTGAACAGGACGATGTGCTTATCAATCGGCTTTATTCTTCGATAGAGCAAAAAGGAGTACCTCAAATTGTTATAGGCCATCTTATTGTTCATGGCTTCGATGAACAGGTGCTTAGAGCGTCATTAGAGCAACAAGGGTTACTTTAAACCCTGTTGCAAACATAAAATGGCTGTCATTGTTTGTTGAACTTAGTACCATTTTGTAGTTAAATGTTTCCCTGCTGTTAACATCCGTTAACAGCGTCATTTCATTTTGTGCGCATAGATTGCCACTTATTTTCAACTAACGGATTAGACCTTTAGTATCTCGGATAATTACATGAACAAATTCATTATTTTGGCCACAGCGCTGGGCTTGACGC
>JBFHGJ010000089.1:0-23895 GCA_041583135.1 Alteromonadaceae bacterium
TGGTGCCCAGAGGCGGAATCGAACCACCGACACGGGGATTTTCAATCCCCTGCTCTACCGACTGAGCTATCTGGGCAAGTGGTCGCTATTAAACGTTTTCTTGACGCTCAAGTCAACGACTATTTTTAAAAATTATGACTGTTTGATGAAATTAGCCGCAAGCTGCGGCGTAAATGGGCAAATCGGTTATTTTACGACTCGCTCGGTGGCTTGTAGCCTTCAATTTCAATGTCTTTGCCTTCAAACAAAAAGGCAATCATGTCTTTTTCCAAGCGCTCGCGATGCTCTGCATTCATCATGTTGAGCTTGTGCTCGTTGATCAGCATGGTTTGCTTTTTCTGCCACAAACCCCACGCTTCTTTTGAAATACCGTTAAAGATGCGCTCGCCAATCTCGCCGGGATACAGCTGAAAATCCAAGCCTTCTGCTTCTTTGTTCAAATACTCGCAATTTACCATTCGCGCCATGTCGTTTACCTTAAGTCTTTATCAGTTGCCACTATAATACGGCTCAGTTGGGCAATTTCAATCGTTTAATTTGTTTCAGTAGCTTTACCACCGGCGTGGGCACGCCAAAACTCAACTCTGTGTCTAGTCGATACCATACCGATTTATCTGAATCGGCAATAGAGCTGAAATATTGATGGTCGGCAATCTTTAAAATCACAGGGGTTATGTTGAGCTGAAAATGAGTAAAAATATGCTTCATTTCATCTAGCTCAATTTTTTGCTCTAGTACCCAGCTCTTGGTTGCAAGATAGTTTTCAAGGGCCTGTTCGTCATCCATTGCATTGAAGCTATATAATCCACCCCAAATGCCGGTTGTCGGACGCTGATTAAGCATCACCTGCCCTTGGTAAATTACAATCGGCCATATTTCCGATTTCACCGGTTTGGCCTTTTTCGGTTTTTTGTGGGGATATTCTGCCGTGGTGTTGTTGCTCCGCGCTTGGCAAAACTCGGCAACCGGACAAATATCGCAATCGGGGTTGCTGCGGGTGCAAATCGTTGCGCCAATATCCATCATCGCTTGGTTGTATGGCTGAATATTGTCTTTTGGCGTCAGCTGCTCAACTATTTGCCACAGTTGCTCCATCACTTTCGCCTGTCCATACCAGCCTTCAACTTCAAATACTCTGGCCATGACACGCTTTACGTTGCCATCTAATATTGGCAGCGGCAAATCAAGCGCCAACGAGAGTATGGCTCCGGCGGTTGACCGGCCTATCCCAGGTAACGATTCCATTTCCGTTAACGTGGTTGGAAACTCGCCATCATATTGTTCAACCACAACCTTTGCGGCTTTATGCAAATTACGCGCTCTGGCGTAATAACCCAGTCCTGTCCATAAATGCAACACCTCGTCGATGTCGGCATTGGCCAATTCGTTTACCGTAGGAAACTTATCCATAAACCTGTGGTAATAATCAATTACTGTGGTGACTTGGGTTTGCTGCAACATGATCTCCGACACCCAAACACGATAAGGGGTGCGATTATGTTGCCACGGTAGGTGTTTGCGACCGTATTTTTCATACCAGTCGATAATGTTGACGGAAAACTGGCTTTTTGTGTCTTTAGCGATTGGGTATTGAGTTGTCATCTATTGTGTTAAATATGCGCGATGGCGCCGGCTTGGCTGCAATTTGGCTCACAGTCTAATCTCAAGGCTAAAAATAGCAACCGCTAAAGCTGGAAAGGTAACGCCAAATCGCCGATAATGCCGACTTTTGCAACCGATAAAGAGCAAAATGACTGACAAGCAACACAAAACCATCGAGCAGGCCCAAGCTGAGGGCAAACACATCCGTACGATTAAGAGTTATGTTTTACGTGAAGGCCGTATGACCAAAGGTCAAGCTACCGCTCACGAGAAATATTGGCCGACCATGGGTTTAAACTACACCAAAGAAGCCATCGACTTAACCGAAGTGTTTGGCCGCGACGCGCCCACTACCTTAGAGATTGGTTTTGGCATGGGTAAGTCTTTGGTTGAAATGGCAGCTAACCTGCCAGAGCGCAATTTTATCGGCATTGAAGTTCACGGCCCAGGTGTCGGCGCCTGTTTGATGGATGCCGGTGAAGCTGAGCTGACTAACCTCAGAGTGTACCAACACGATGGTGTTGAGGTAATGCGCGATAGCATCGCCGAGCAAAGTCTTGATTGCATTCAGCTGTTTTTCCCTGATCCTTGGCACAAAAAGCGTCATCACAAACGCCGTATTGTACAGCCTGAATTTGTGCAGTCGGTCAGACGTAACCTTAAGATCGGTGGCGTCTTTCACATGGCTACCGACTGGGAGAACTACGCCGAGCATATGTTAGAGGTGATGAACGCGGCAGAAGGTTTTGAAAACCTATCACCAACCGCCGACTATGTTGAAAGACCCGATAGTCGCCCGCTGACGAAATTTGAACAACGTGGTCACCGTCTTGGCCACGGCGTTTGGGATTTAATGTTCAAGCGAGTGAAATAATGGCGGCTTTTGATAACGCCAGTTTGCTGCTAGAGCGCAGCTTTGCCAAAGGTGACGCACTCGCCGCCTTTGACAACATTGCGCTGGTCAACTTTAAAGATGATGGCTATGCCAACTATCTGGCACAGCAATTTCCTGATAAACGCTTTAGCGGCTTAACTTATAATTTTGCCGACTATCACAGCATTTTGAACAAACAGCCCAATTTAGCTGCATTTTGTAGTCATCAATTTGAGTTTGAGCAGCCGTTCGACTGTGTTGTCATCTACTTTCCCAAGTCAAAACCTGAGTTTGAGTATTTAATTAACAACTTGTTTAATCACGTAAGTTTAGACAGTCCCATCTATGTTGTCGGCGACAACAAAGGGGGCGTTAAAAGTAGTGATAAACTCATGGCTAAGTTTTGTACCAAGGCGCAAAAAATTGATGCCGCCAAGCATTGTGCGCTGTATTTAGCCTTGTTAAATCAAGCATCTGAGCCATTTGAGCCACAAAACTGGTATAAAAGCTATCCTTTAACCATAAAAGATGTCACATTAAGCGTTTACACCCTGCCCGGCGTATTTAGCCACGGCAGTTTGGACGATGGAACCAAGTTATTGCTTGAGAGCCTCAAAAGGCCAGCTAAAGGCCAGGTGCTGGACTTTGGTTGCGGCGCTGGGCTTATCGGCGCGTTTTTGGCCAAGCAAAACCCCGAGGTTGCAGTCACGGGTCTTGATGTCAGTGCCTTGGCGGTTGAATCAACGCTAACCACCTATCGCGAAAATGGTATCAAAGGTCACGCCGTGTTATCAGATGGATTGTCACAGCTTAACGGTAGGTTCCAACAGGTTTATACCAATCCCCCCTTTCACACCGGGGTAAAAACCAACTATGCCATCACCGAGCAATTTGTTGCTGATATCGGCCAATATTTACAAAAGTCAGGCGAGCTGTGGCTTGTGGCTAACAGTTTTTTGAAATATCAACCATTATTACAACAGCAGTTCGGCCACTTTGACATTGTTTCAGCCAACAAGAGGTTTAATGTTTACTATGGATGCAAAACCAACTAG
Organism: Alteromonadaceae bacterium; assembly: GCA_041583135.1. Lineage (GTDB taxonomy): Bacteria > Pseudomonadota > Gammaproteobacteria > Enterobacterales > Alteromonadaceae > JABSOG01. The sequence goes on from JBFHGJ010000089.1 coordinate 3,532, forward strand.
CGGTGGTTCGAAAGGAAAACGCCACGCCACCAAGTTAGTGCTAAGCGCGATTGTGCTGATCAGTTTTGGCGCGAGCGCTATCGATGCCTGTATACAAAACCCAAGGCGCAGTGAACCATGCCCGCATCAGATTTATCGCATGATGAAGCTACGCGACAGCGAACCTGCCAAAATTACCTGCATTTGTCTGGCTGACTTTGATAAGTTTTTAACGCCGGCAAAGACAGATACGGAAAAGGCCCTTAGAAAAATGGAATTGAAGCGACTTGCCGCAGAGTTGCAACTCACCGAAGAACAGGTAGCCAATTTGGCAAAACGCTAAATTTAGGTTGACGATTCTAGCCAGCTCGGTAAAGTGAACAAATTGCCTTTTAAACGATTGTTTTATAAATATTCCAATAAGCTTACATGCAATTTATTCTTGATAACATCGCACTACTTTCTATTCCGCTGATCAGCGCTTTTGTCGGTTGGGCAACCAACTTTTTGGCGGTGAAGATGATGTTCTACCCGATCAAGTTCGTCGGGCTTAAACCGATATTAGGCTGGCAAGGTATTATTCCTTCTAAAGCCCGTGAAATGGCGGAAATTGAGGTCGATCTGGTACTGGGTAAATTGCTTAGCGTCAAAGAGATAGCCGCTCGATTAGAGCCGCCTAAGATGTATGAGCTGATTGAGCGCAGACTCAACCAAGTGTTAAAGCGCATTGTCAACGAAGTGATGGAAGAATCGGCCCCTAAACTGTGGGCGATGTTACCCGTACAGGCTAAAAACGCCCTATATATGCGCATAGAGTACGACATTCCCGGTGTCGTCAATAAAATGGTCACCGACTTTCAGGAAAACGTCGAAGAAATTCTCGATATTAAAAAGATTGTGGTTGAAGAACTCACCAACGACCCTGAGCTGATCAACGAGATCTTTTTAAAAGCCGGCGCCAAAGAATTTCCTTTTATTATCAATTCCGGCTGGTATTTCGGCTTTTTGTTTGGCCTGATCACCATGGCGGTATGGTATTTCTTCCCAATGTGGTGGATATTGCCCTTAGGTGGCCTCATTGTCGGCTACGCCACCAACTGGATAGCACTAGCGATTATCTTCGAGCCGAAAAACCCGGTAAAACTGGGTCCTGTAACCATTCAAGGCATGTTCTTAAAACGTCAGCAGGAAGTCTCTCAAGTCTATGCCGAACTCATTCAGGCGAAGTTGTTCAATGCTGAGGTGATCACCAGAGCCATTGTCCGCGGTTCAGGTTCTGAGCAACTGTTGGAGCTGATTGAGCTGCATGTCAACGACGCCATAGACCGTTATATCAATGTGGCATTGCCCTACTTCACCTTAGGAGTCGGCTCTGAGAACTATTACAAGATGAAGCACTTGGCGGCTCAGCGCATTTTTGAAGACTCTGAGAAATATCTACAATACGCGCAAGCCTATGCCAACGAAGCCCTTAGCATTGAAACCGATTTACGCGAGAAGATGCAGGCCCTAAGCCCTGCCGAATTTGAAGGGGTATTGCGCCCTGCCTACCAAGCCGATGAGTGGAAACTGATTGTGGTAGGCTCAATTCTCGGCATGTTGGCCGGTGTCGGCCAGTTGTATCTGATGATCTAGCTCGATTGACGCTATACCACTTCAATCGAGCCCTTATAAGTCTTAACAAAGCCTGTGAACCCACAGGCTCTAAACTGACAGCTAAAACAACTTCACTACTGCCGTGGCGAGAACAGGCGGTAATAACGTAAACAAAAAGACGTTAATTGAGATATACCTTTGATTAGCGTTTTGCAACACCACCGAAATCATGATTGGCACCGATAACGCCTCAAATACACCAAGAATAATGAAAAAGCCGATCGCTAAGCTCATAGCGGGCTCTGTGATAAAGCCGGTGATGGCAAAAGCACAGCCGTACAAAATGACAGCCACAATTAATTTAGGCAATGAAGCTACGGCTTTAAACCACCATAAAAGAGCAAACACAATCAAGCAAAGTAATGCGACCACTGGCTGCAATAGAGGCATACCGACAACAAGTTGATTTTGCGCCCCACTATCAAAGCCAGGATCACCAACGACAGTAAACACAAACCCTAAAAGCCCCAGCAAAATCAATAATCCTATGTGATTGCTACCTTGTTGTTCGCTTTGAGCCTGGCTCTTGTGTCGAGATGCTTGTGGCAGGTGTTTGTTGGCCAAGATCATAAATATCATGCTGATAAGCTGAAATCCTGCGGCCAAGGCAAACCCTGTTGCCCAGCTAAATTGTGATGTCACGTTATAGACGGCCATCACCCCGAAAAATCCACCGAGATACCCAGCTATAAACACAAAGCTAACAGCACCATCTAGGCGCGATTTATGGTGATTGAACAGCTGGCCCAATGCGCCCCAATGACTCGGAATAAAGCAGCCGTTACCTATACATATCAGCAGCAGCGAAAAATAAAAGTTCAGGCCTACTGCAATAGAAAGATAGCCAATCGATGTCAGGATACAGCCGAGTATAAGCGTTCGATAAGTGCCAAATAAAAAGTCGGCAAGACAAGCCCCAATAAACTGCATTGCGACAATCCCAAAAGTGAATACACCATACAACATAATGGCTTCTTCTTGGGTTTTCGCCAAACCGCTATTTTGGTCGACGAGATACAACACAAAAATGGCTCTTAAGCCGTAGTATCCTAACCGTTCAAATAGCTTACAGATGGTCAATAGAGATAAACCTGTGGTCATCCCCTGAGGTAATGATCCATGTTGCATATTACTTTCCTTCAATAAAAATACGAAAAAATACCGTTAGTTCATCATTATTCAAAAACAACAAAGCCCAGCAAATGCTGGGCTTTGTCACGCTATTGCGTTTAAGAGCAATTAGCTTATCGGCTAACTTTCTCTTTGATACGCGCGCTACGACCAGAACGGTCACGCAAGTAGTACAACTTGGCGCGACGAACGTCACCGCGGCGTTTCACTTCGATGCTCTCTACAGTAGGACTGTGGGTTTGGAATACACGCTCTACACCAACACCGCTTGAGATCTTACGTACAGTGAATGCAGAGTGTAAACCACGGTTGCGCTTGGCGATAACAACGCCTTCATAAGCCTGCAAACGAGATTTGTCACCTTCACGTACACGTACTTTCACCACTACGGTGTCACCTGGTCCGAATTTCGGCAGGTCGTTTTTCATTTGCTCTGCTTCAAGCGCGGCAATGATGTTTTGACTAACTTTGCTCATTTTAATCTCTCTTACCTAGGTAAACTGTCATGGGTTTAGGCTTCATATGTCGCCGGCTTTGATTTTGGCCAGCAATGTCGCCTGCTCCTCAGTCAGAGCTAGATGGTTAAATAGTTCTGGCCTTCTAAGCCAAGTCCGTCTTAAGGACTCGGTTAAACGCCACTTTTCGATGGCCTTATGGTTACCGCTAAGCAGCACCTCGGGCACTTTTTTGTCGTCCAGTATCTCGGGTCTTGTGTAGTGTGGACAATCAAGCAATCCATCAGAGAAAGAATCTTGCTCTGCTGAGAGCTTATGCCCCAAAACCCCCGGTATCACTCTTGATACAGCATCTATCAAGGTTAGTGCCGGTAGTTCTCCACCACTTAGCACGTAATCTCCGATTGACCATTCTTCGTCAATCTCCGATTCTATTACGCGCTCATCAATTCCTTCATAACGACCACACACCAGAATCAAACGCTCGTTTGCGGCGAGTTGCTTCACCCCTTGTTGATCTAACTTTCTGCCCTGAGGCGAAAGATAAATCACCTTTGCGCTTGGACCTCCATCGGCTCGCGCCGCCTGGATTGCGTCTTTGAGCGGTTGCACCATCATCAACATGCCGGGACCACCACCGTAAGGCCGGTCATCTACAGTACGATGCTTATCAAAAGCAAAGTCCCGCGGATTGTAGCAATTGAAATCGATAATGCCATTTTTTACCGCCCGTCCAAAGACTCCTTGCTCGGTAAACACACTAAACATTTCTGGAAACAGGGTAACTGCCCCGACCCATAATTTGCTTGATGTCACCTGCTTTAGAATCCCGGATCCCAATCGACCACAATGGTCTTGGTTGATTGGTTGACCTCTTTAATCACCTGATCGGCTAAAAAAGGGATCAAACGCTCGGTCTTGCCAAAAGCATCGTTAGGCTTAGCTCTAACCACCAGTACGTCATTCGAACCGGTTTCCAACAAATCTGTCACCTGCCCCATGTGGTAACCGCTTTCGCTGTGTACCTCAAGGCCGATTAAATCGCGCCAATAGAACTCACCTTCGTCGAGTTCCGGCAAGTCGTCTTCAGCAATCGCAATTTCTGCGTTGGTGTAAACTTGCGCTTGGTCGCGGTCGTCCACGTTATCTAACTTGAACACCAGACCGTTGTTGTGTCGTCGCCACTGGGCAACTTTTTGTTCTTGCCATTGTCCATTCATTTGAATCAACAATGTCTCGTAATCAAAGATCCCTTCCGGGTTATCGGTATAGGGAGTCAATTTCAGCCAGCCTTTGATGCCGTAGGGTGCACCCACTTTACCAAGAACGACTTTTTGCGACACTGACATATACCTTACCTTTGATAACTTAAATTTATGACCAAATCCAATTAAAGATTAAGCGGCTTTGCGCTTTTCTTTAACTAGGCTGGCTACGCGATCAGACATGTTTGCGCCTTCGCCCAACCAGTGATCAACGCGCTCAAGATCAAGACGCAAAGTCTCTTCTTGGCCTTTTGCTAGTGGGTTGAAAAAGCCCAAGTTCTCGATGAAACGCTTATCACGAGCACAACGGCTGTCTGCAACCACGACTTGGTAAAACGGGCGCTTTTTAGCTCCGCCACGTTGTAAACGAATAGTTACCATATCGTCCTCAATTTTAAGTTAGTGTAAAGATGTATTCCAAACTTCCCTGACCACAGGCATTCACAAGGGTCAAAAAAGCTCGCGTATTATACGCTTTTTCTCTGCAATAACAAGAATCTTTTGACTTTTGTGTGCCATAGCCGTGCGGCTAATCAAATACCATCAAGCTACGATATTCATCATGGGCATATTGGTCGGTCATCCCGGAAACAAAATCCTGCATCAAGCGGCAACGGTAATAGAACTCCCAATGGACAAACTCAGACCTACTGTCATCCAAACGCGCCAGCGCCTCTTGATAGGCTCTTTTGTGCTTACCTGGTAATTTGCCGACCAAACGACTTTCTATCAATCTGAGTTTCACGGTTTGCCGGTCACCCGCCATTAAGGCTCTGAATTCATCGCTGCTCAGTTGTAACAACGGCTGGTAGTAATCCAACAGGCCCTGAATGGTACGATAGCCACGCAACTCCTTTTGTTGCACCTCTTTATTGCTGAACACATATTTGGTCGCAACCGTCTTTAAACTCTCAGCCAACTGATGGGCAGCAGATCCGTCTTCCAGCAAAGCACCGTTAAACCGGCCGTGATAAATCGCCTCAAGGTTATCGACAAAGCGTTTGACCGCGTGCTTTACCAGCACATGATTGATGCTCACCCTTAAATTGACAAAAAATTGATTGATTTGGTCAATGCTTTCTTTGTCATAACGCTCTTTGGCTTTGTTTAAAAGCTGGGCAAAAGCGTTACCATAGTCATCGACCGGCGCATTCATATCTCCGCCTAGAGCAATATAGCAGTCACTGAGCTTGGTAATGAGCAATTCAACGGTTAACAGCCCCTTCTCTACGGCATCTTCAATATCGGCAATGCAATAGGAGATATCATCTGCCGCTTCCATAATATAAGTGAGCGGATGCCTACAACCGGGCTTCATCTCCAGCGCCTGTTGCATTTGTTCGACTATTCCCTGCTCTGAAAGATAATACCCCGGCTTTTTCATCAAATAAGACATCTCTTTTGGGATATCTGTCGCCGTCATCTCTCCCGGTCTTGTGTATTTAAATACCGCCGCGATTTGGCTGTAAGATAAGTTCAGTTTAAGTAACGAACACAAAAGCCGAATGGCCTGAGCATTGCCCTCGAAGCACAACAAGTCGTTTTGCATCTGTTTAGGCATTGCGACAAGGGCATCGAGCTTATTATTGCTATTTGCCTGCACGGCCTTGCCAAACCAATCGCTAATCGCCCGCTCGCCAAAGTGACCAAAAGGCGGATTGCCGATATCGTGCATCAGGCAGGCCATTTCCACCAAAGATTCGGCTGAGCGCTCAAGCGCGCAAAAGCCATAATCGTCAAACCCTTGATTGCCCTGTTTGAGTTTTCTCATGGTTTGTACAATTTGCTGCACGATAAAACGACCGACTTGCTGAACTTCCAATGAGTGGGTCAAACGGCTTCGCACCGCCGCATTGCGCTCTAACGGAAAAACTTGGGTCTTTTGCTGCAACCTTCTGATGGCGGCACTATTAATAATGCGTCCACGGTCGCTTTCGACCGATGATTGAATGGTTTTCGACGGATAAAACTGACGTTGAGTATTGATCTTGTGTTTGAAATCCATGGACTTGGCTTTTAGATTTGAATATCGGGTTTTTCTTTGCGTTTCACATTAACATACTCGAGCCAAAATTGGAGGTTTAAATAGTTGTTTTATTGGTTAAAACACACTGTAAGGTCTATAAGTTTATATGGACAGTATAAAATCAATAAAGCGGATGTTGAAAATGAGCAAAACCACTGGCGTTGTCACAGGTTGTCTTACCATTGTTCTATCCACCTGCCCACAGGCCCAACCGGCAAAACCATCGTCGGACGCAAAAAAAACCGAAATCATTGAAGTGGTTGCGCAAAAGCGCCGGCAGAATATTCAGAAGGTCGGGATCTCTGTGACCGCAATCGACGAGATGACCCTCAAGCAGTTGGCGGTTGACGATACCGTAGATATCACCGAACAAGTCCCCAACCTACAGCTCAATGCTTGGTCTCCCAACCTCACCATTTTTAACTTGCGCGGCGTGTCGCAAAACAGTTTTACCGACAATCTCGAAGGCCCCATTGCCGTCTATATGGACGATGCCTATCTCGGCAGTCTCAATGGCGTATCTACAGCACTATTTGATGTTCGGCGCGTAGAGGTGTTGCGCGGTCCACAGGGCACCTTGTTTGGTCGCAATGCCACCGGCGGACTTATCCATTATATTTCCCATTTGGCCGATGAAGATAATGCCAACGGATACATGCGCCTAGTTGGGGGCAGCGACAATGCCCATTCGTTGGAACTTGCCTATGGCAATGAATTAACCCATGGTCTGCGCGCTCGGGCCGCGTTAAAAAAGAGCAAAGCCGATGGCTATATAAAAGCTGCCGACCCGGCACTTCGTGCCGTTGGTGGCGAGGACAACCTTGCGGCCAAACTGGCACTACAATGGGACGTCAATGACAGTACCCAGCTAGATGTTTGGTATCGCTATAGTAAAGACACCGATGTGCCGACCGGCGGTTATACCTTTTTACCTTGGACACAAAACGAAATTGACCAAGCCTATATTCCACCTGAATTAATGGATTTTACCGCCAACGTTATCTTGGATGGCGCAGCGCCACCGGGCGGCATGTCGTTACTTGCCTTTACACAGCAGGTGTTTTTTAACCCGGATGACGGCTTTACCCCAGTCGATGACGCGGGCCTGACCATTTATCGCGGCGATCATCCAAACCCTTATACCCATTACTCCAATATTGACGGCCATTTAAACCGACAGACCCACAACCTCACCGCCAAGCTAAGCTGGCAGCCAAACAGTCAAACCATCTTTGAATCAATCACCAACGTCAACCGGCTTAAAAAAGACTATCTTGAAGACGGTGATGGGATTGCCGCCCCGATCATCGCTTTTGCTACCGAGATGGATTACCGGCAATTGTCACAAGAATTTAGAGTATCGCGTCAAAATGACCGGTTTAACTGGCAATTGGGCAGCTACTACTTAGTGATGGAGCACGACGGACTTGCCGCGACCATCGGCAGCCCGGTGATCCGCTTGGCCAACACCCTTAAGGCCGACGGCTTACTCGACGCTGACTACGACCCCGCCAGCGGTTCGCCACAAGCAATACAAGACTATCTAATCGACGCCGAAAACATCGCGCTATTTGCCCAAGGCGAATGGCAATTGGGCGACGCGCTTTGGGGGATAGCCGGCGCACGCTGGTCAAAAGACGATAAAAGCCTCTACTACGCCCGTGGCTTTGCCGATCAGCCCGCCGATATCGCTTTTATCTCGCAAACCCACATTACCCCGGCAGACAGTTTCGGCAACATCGAATATGACGATACCGCCTTTCGGCTTCAGTTAAATTGGCAACCAAATGAACAGCAAATGTGGTTTGCCTCCATCAACAAAGGCATCAAAGTGGGCAACTGGGCCTTCTCGGCAGGTCTTGACGCGCAAGACTTAGAACACCTACCTGAAACTATCTATGCCTTTGAGCTGGGGCTAAAATCCAGTTGGCCACAACGCCGTATGCGTCTTAACGCCACTGGATTTTATTACGACTATCAAGACTATCAGGCGTTTTCCATGCTTGGACTGGCACCACAAATACGCAATACCGACGCCCAAGTGTATGGCGGTGAGGTTGAGCTGTTTTGGCAAGCGACCGACAGTTTCGATGTCACCTTTGGCGCAGGCTATTTAAGCTCAAATGTCGATGAGGTTAAAACGGTAGAACGTTGGAGTTCCCCTGTCGGTGGCACGGTTATTGATTTTCCCGTCGATGTCTTATACGACCGCGAACTGCCCAACGCCCCTAAGTGGTCGTTCAACTACCAGTTACAATATTTCTTAGCACCGTTTGATAATGCCCTAAGCATTCAATTCGATGGGGTCTACTACGACGAACAATATTTAGAGGTCACCAACGGTGGCGGCTCCTATCAAAAAGCCTATGGCATCAGCAACTTAAGGTTATTCTATCAAGGTCGAAATAGCCCTTGGCAGCTAAGTCTATGGGCAAAGAATCTGTTTGATAAAACCTACAAGCAATACAGCTTAGATCTCGGTATGCTTGGCGCCACTGCCTATTATGCACCGGGACGCAAATACGGCGCTTCCATCGAATATCAGTTCTGATGGCTGTTCAGTCATGACTGACCGGGTTTAACAGCGCCAAAACGGTCTGTTTGAGTACTTCGATTTTGGTCGGCTTGGCAACATGTGCATCCATGCCAATCGACAAATATTGCTTGATATCTTCTGCCATCACATTGGCGGTCAAGGCAATGATCGGCACCGCACTTTTCTCGCCATCTGGCAACTGTCTAATCGCTTTGGTCGCCTCGATACCATCCATTTGCGGCATGTGAATATCCATGAGGATCAAGTCAACCGGGTTATCCTGTAACTTCTCTAAACAGATCTCTCCATTTTCAGCCAACTGCACCTGTGCGCCTTCTTTTTCCAACATGTTGACAATCACCAGTTGATTGATCACATTGTCTTCTGCCACCAAAATGTTCAAGCCTTCAAAAATGGTGTTCTCACACCAAGATTTATCCTCTTTTGGCGGCGGCTCATTAAGAGCGAGATAAATGGTGTTGAACAACAGCGATGAAAGCACTGGTTTTTGTAGCACCGCATGAATGTTCAACCTGCCCTTTTGTCTGGCGATCACATCGGTGTTGTAGGCGCTCAAAACAATACGTGCCGCCTTTATTTCAGGTTCAATCCCCTTTAGCTGCCCCAACAACATTTCTCCGCCCATACCGGGCATGGTCCAATCAGAAATGATCACCGCAAACCGCTCGGGCGATTTTCTCAAAAGCGACAGCGCCACTTTACTCTTGCGACAGGCATGACAGCTCAGCCCCATCGCTTGAAGCTCTTTACTCAAGGCTTCAAGGGCCAGTTGATTGTCATCGACCAACAACACCTCAAAAGGCGTATCGAATCGCATTGGCTCTTTGGTATGGATCACGACTTGATCGTTAACCTTAACCCTTATGGTAGCGGTGAACTTACTGCCGACCTTTAGCTGACTTTCGACACCGATATCTCCATGCATCAGCTGACATAGCCTTTTGGATATGGTCAAGCCAAGACCGGTACCGCCAAATTTTCTGGTGGTAGAACTGTCCTCTTGAGTAAAGGCATCAAACAAATGCTGAAACTGCTCACCATTGATACCGATACCCGTGTCCTCAACGACAAATACCAAGGTTTGAAAATTACGAGAATCGTTGTCGAGCTTCGCATCTATGGTCACTTTCACCCGACCTTTGGCGGTAAATTTAATCGCATTGGAGCATAGGTTTATCAAAACCTGATTAATCCGCACAATATCCCCCATCAGATCAGGATGTACTTTTGACGTCACCTCCACGTCAAAATCAATGCCTTTTTCTTTGGCCTGTATACTAAAAGTGCTGTTGATATAGTCTACAACCGTATTGATAGAAAACGGTCGCATCTCAAGCACAATGTTGCCCGATTCAATCTTCGAGAAATCCAAAATATCGTTGATCACCACCAGCAACTGCTCAGAGGAATAATTAATCTTCTCGACATAATCACGCTGGGTGGCATTAAGATGGGTTTCCCCGAGCATCTTAGTCAGCCCGAGCACGCCATTCATCGGCGTTCTGATCTCATGGCTCATATTGGCCAAAAACTCCGATTTGGCCTTAGCCAATCGCTCGGCCTGCTCTTTGGCCACTTTCAGCTCTTTGGTGCGCACAGCCACGCGCCTTTCTAACGACGAACGCTCGATATCCAACTCTTTGAGCAACATCAGCCGCTTTTTGTTCAAGACCACAACAAACAATAAGAAACAGCCCATTACGCTGATGATCATCAGCGCCGTAAGAATAACCACACCATGCGTTTCAAGATAGCTGGGCTGGTAGTATTCAATTTTCGCCCCCGGCGGCAGGCTTTGTTTATCGATATCAAATTTTTGCAGCTGGCGCCAATCATAAAAATGAGCGCTCATCTGACGCGGATCCGCTTTTTTCAGTGTATGGTTTTGAATAAAGCCAATAATACTCATTGCCGTTTGTTCGCCCAAACGCTCACCGGACAGCAAATAACCACCGACCACGCCAGAGCCAAGCAGCGAATGCCAGTAGGTAAAAATCGGTGCGTTGGACTTGGCACTGAGCAGCTCAGCCAGTTGATAAGGCGTCAGTGGTGCGCCTTTGTAGCGGCGAAATATTGGGGTGTAAAATATTAGAGTATCGCGGTTGGTCGTCGCAATGCGCTGTAACATCGATTCTATCGGAACATTAAGCCAAGGCTCTACCTTGATATCAGGAAAGCTCTGTGTCAACAACGGCATCAAACGCTGATACATATCGTGGCCGATACCACTGTGGGTATCGACAATAGTGACTATTTTGTTCGGCCTGATCAGAGAAACCGCATCATAGGTCGCTTGGTTGAAATCTAGCGGCGCTTCAATGATCACCCCTTTTTGCTCTGCCCCTAAACGAATATCGGCCCCAGGTTCCAAATAAATTCGCGGCACCTGATGAAACAGCTCGTCCATTTCGTTGAGTAAGTTGGCGGCAGTAACATCTTGGGTGATCACGATATCGATGGTTTTATTGCCGTATTTGCTTTTAAGTAGCGCCTTCATCGCCGCTTTTTGCTGGGTTTCATTAAAACGTCCGGCATCGATGTTCTCAACGTAAAAATCAAACGCCACCTCATGGCGTAGCAGTTGCTGTCTCAGCCCTCTTTCGACACTCAACTGCCACGGCATATCCTGATTAAGCGAGTTGATCAATAAAATTTGGGTGGTCTGCTGCCCACTGTCAGCTTTAAAAGGCAACAGCAATAAGCAAAGGACAAATGTCCCCCAAAAACTTAATGACTTCATTGACCATTCGATTCGAGTATTCATTAGACTATAGCGTAGTAACAGCCCGGATTATTGGCAATTTATCATCGTTCATTTGCTTGAATTTACCCACTTCAACGGAGAATTATCAACGGGCACGCTGAACATTTGGGACAGCTGATATATACTACAGCTAATTGGTCATATTAATTGACCTAAATCGGGTTTTTGATCGGTGCTTAATTTAAAGGGAAAGTTATCTTCATATGTACTCAGTTGCACTGCGTTTACGTTCTTATATCGCGACCATATTGACGCGGCCTGTCAGATTGATTGTGTTATTGCTGGTTATCTTTAGCCACAATATCAGCGCCCAAGAAGTGCCGGAATACCGTATTAAATCGCCGATCATTTTTCATATGATGGAATACACCACATGGCCCAATGAAACCCAGCTCAGCAACATCAACCTCGCCTTTATATCCGACGAAACAGCGCTTTTTGATGAAATGGTCAAAGCGGCAAAATCGGTCAAAGTCAAAGGTCGCCAATTGTCGGTCGTTAAAACCACTCTCGACCAAGCCGATCCCAATCAGTTTCAGGTGTTTTACATCGGTGCCAATCACAAAAGCGAACTGAACGACCTTGCCAACAACATTCGTCGTACCAATACCCTGCTGATCTCCAACCAAGCGGACAATATGCGCGATTTGATGATAGATTTTGACTACAAAGACGACGGCACCCTAACCTTTGAAGTCAACCGTTCGAATATCATCTTTGAAAAACTGCAAATCAACCGTGACCTACTGCTGATCGGCGGCACCGAGGTCGATGTCGCCGAGCTGTTTCGTGAATCTGAATATGCTTTGCAACAAATAAAATCCAACCTTTATAAAAAAGAAGCGCAGTTGGCCCAAACCAACAAGACCCTAGCCCAAGAGCAGCTGCGCATCGGCACACAAAAGGCGCAAATCGAAACCCTGTTGGCAGAGATAGCCCACAAAGAAACCCTGCTCAATCAACGAACCGAGCAACTGAGCAAGATGGATGCGGAAGTCAGGCAGGTTGCCGAACGCCTAAGTGCCAAAAAAGCCGAACTCGACAGTAAAGACCAAGCGTTGAAAGCCAAAGATCAGCAACTGGCACAAAGGGCCAAACAAGACAAAGAGCAGCGCACCTTGCTATTGGAACTCAACAATCAGGTGGCACAAAAGCAAGACTTCTTATTGGAGCAGCAAAAGCAAATTGAAAACCAAAGCGAAAAAATCTATCAGCAGCGCGGCACCATCGGCTCGCAACAAAAGTTTTTATGGCTGACCATTACCGGCTTGCTAATATTCGCGGTACTGATGATGATCACGCTGCGCATCAACACCCTACGCAAAAAAGCCATGGTCAAAGCCGAAGAAGCCACCAATGCCAAATCGCGCTTTTTGGCCAATATGAGCCATGAAATACGCACGCCACTAAACGCCATCATTGGCCTCAGTAAGCTCACCTTAAGAACAGCGCTCAACAAACAGCAAAAAGATTACACCGAAAAAGTGCTCGATGCCGGTGAGGCGCTGTTGGGGCTAATCAACGACATCCTCGATTTTTCAAAAATCGAAGCCGGCAAACTCAGCTTGGAGAAAACCGACTTTGTGCTCGAAAGACTGCTGAGAAAATCCGTCAGTTTGTGTTCCCTCAGTGCCCACGCCAAAGGGCTTGAGTTGATTGTCGATAGCGATCCTAAGCTTCCGCAAACCTTTGTCGGCGACCCATTAAGGTTACAACAGATCATTGTCAATCTCGTCAACAACGCCGTCAAGTTTACCCATAAAGGCTCTGTTTGTATCAAAGTCGCGCCGCAGCAAACCTCCGAGCAAGGCTACACATTGCACTTTTCGGTGATAGATACCGGTATCGGTATGAACAAAGATCAACAAACCAAGCTGTTTAAGTCCTTCTCACAGGCAGATGAATCGGTTACCCGCAAATATGGCGGCACCGGCTTGGGTCTTGCTATCTCCAAACAGCTGTGCGAGCTGATGGGCGGGCGCATATGGCTAACCAGTAAGCCGGGTGTCGGCACCACCTTCCACTTTACCGTGCGCCTAGAACCGTCAAACAAAGATGCCACCGCCATGGCACTGGATTTATCCAAAGCTGGACAACTCAAAGCATTGGTCGTCGATGATGTCGAACTGACCCGCTCGATACTGCTCGATTATCTCAAGCACATCGGCATCAAAGGCGAACAGGCCGCCGGCGGTCGTGAAGCCATCGACATGATAAACGCAGCCCAGCAGGCGAAAAAACCGTTCGACTTTATCCTAATGGACTGGCGTATGCCTGATCTTGACGGCATTGAAACCTCGCGCAGACTACACCAGCAATACCGTGATGAAACCCCATATATTCTAATGGTTACCGCCTTCGACAAAGACGATGCCAAAGCGCAAATTGCCGATGGTTTGATCAATCAATATTTAGAAAAGCCGGTCAGCCAATCGACCTTGGTCGATGCCCTGACCAATATGATGTCCGGCACTCTCATTCATCAACAAACCGGCGACGATATTTACGTGCCGGACTTTTCGACCAGTCATATTTTGCTGGTTGAAGACAATGCGGTAAACCGTCAGGTGGCACTGGGCTTTTTGGCCGACACCAAAGTAACAGTCGATATTGCCAAAGATGGCCTTGAAGCCTGTGATATGGTGGCCAAACATCAATACGACTTGGTGTTGATGGACGTACAAATGCCAGAGATGGACGGCCTGAGCGCAACCCGAGAGATCCGCAACAGCTTGGCACAATCTGAACTGCCCATAATTGCCATGACCGCCCATGCAATGGAATCTGATGTTCGTAAAAGTAAAGCCGCTGGCATGAATGAGCATTTAACCAAACCAATTGAGCCTTACTTACTCTACCGGGTGATGCTCAATTACCTCAGTGACAACAACGCCATTACGACAAGAGTTGACCAAGAGCCAGCTGGCGAAAGCAGCGAGATCAGTAAAAACGTCAATTTGACTGAGCCTCAGCATCAACTGCTCACGCAGCTCCATCAAATTGATTCACTCAATACCGACAAAGCGCTACGGGCAATGTCGGGCAAGCACCTACTCTACCTCAATTTGGTGAGAGATTTCACCAGAGACAATCAGGCCCTGTGTCTTGGGCTGAAAAAACTATTTGATGAGCAGCAGTGGCACACTCTGCACCGCACCGTGCATTCACTAAAATCCAATGCCGCCTATATCGGTGCTGAAGCCTTAAGCGCAATGGCGGCCGAACTTGAACAGGCGATCCTCAATGAGCAGCCCACCGAACCATTATTTTATAAAGTCTGCTCAAGCATCGAGCAGTTACTCTCGCAATTGACGCCGCTACTTGCCGATGCCGACGATATCTTAAGAGTGCAGCGCA
Organism: Alteromonadaceae bacterium; assembly: GCA_041583135.1. GTDB lineage: Bacteria > Pseudomonadota > Gammaproteobacteria > Enterobacterales > Alteromonadaceae > JABSOG01. The sequence continues at coordinate 18,722 of JBFHGJ010000089.1, forward strand.
ATGGCGAGCAAAATCTTGAGCAGCTGTTAGATGAGATCTTAGGGCTGCTCAAAAGCTCCAACATTGAGGTCGAGGACTCAATGTCAATGCTACAAAAGCTCGGCCAAGATAGCCCCTACGCCAAAGAGGTTGAGCAGATAGTCAGCTATATCGACGACATCGAATATGAAGCAGCGGTCAAAGTCACTGAACAGGTTTTGGACAAGCTGTCTCAGTAGTTTGATACAATCGCGATAAATTTCCCAATCCAGCCTTTTTTCAGCTAGAATGAATAAAGTGCTAACTGACTGCTAGATATATAAAAACTGATGAGACAAACGCTGGTTTTTGCAACTACCGCCCTGCTGTGCTTTTCCTGTTATGGACAAGACGATCAGACCTTTTACCGTATTCCGCTGACAGAGTTGATGAAAATCAAAGTATCTGTCGCTTCAAAAACCGAGCAAACCATTGAAAAAGCCCCCTCGACCGTCACCCTATTTACCCGTCAAGACATCAAAAGACTCGGTGTCTCCACCATATCTGAGTTACTTGCCTTTGTGCCGGGCATGCAAGTCACCCGCAACGACAGCAATAACATCGGCCACAATTTTCAAGCCAGAGGACGTGCCACCTTTACCGGGCGCTCTGTATTACTGCTTATTGACAACCAAAGACAAAATGACGACTGGAGTGGCGGCGCCAATTGGACCAATCAGCTGCTTTCTACGCTGAATATCAAACAAGTCGAAGTCATACGTGGACCCGGCTCAGCCCTATACGGCTCTAACGCCTTTGCGGCGGTGATCAACATCATCACCGATACCAGCCTAAACGAAGCCAGTGTTGAGATTGGTGGCTTTAACCACCGAATGGCCCACGCTGCGGTGGCAAAAAAATACGGCGATGTCGATACGTCTTTTTTCGTTCACTATTTTTCAGATAGCGGCGATGATTATCACACCTTTGAAGGCGATACGGACGATCCACAAAAAGGCTATGAGCTATCGGCCTACGCCGGTACGCAAAAGTTGCAACTAAGAGCACGCTACGTTTATCGCAAAGGTGAGAATTTCTACGAATTTGGCGGACTGGCCAATGACGTCAACCAAAGCACCACCAAAAACAAGTCAGTGTCGCTCAACTATCAGGCCTATCAATCGCAAGATTTGACCTTGAGTCTATTTGGCTACTACTCCGACCGTTATCAGAAGTCATTTTTTCAGCCTTTAGACAGTGCCACAATGAGTGCTTTGTATGATCTCGGCATCGCCCAAGACCCAAGCCCGGTCGATGCAGGCCCCTTATATAAGCTCTCGGAAAGTGGACTCAATTTAGATGGCCAGTATCGATTCAGCGAGCACAATAGCCTTACCTTTGGTATTAGCCATCGTCGTCCTGAAACCCGTATGGTAAGGGTGCACGGCACCCATGAATTGGCCGATGTCACTTCGGTGTTGGTGTTAGGTCAGCCCGGTCAAATTCGCTACTACGGCTATGATAAGGTTACTACCGAGTTTGGCGATGAAGAAATTCGCACCAATACCGGCTTATACATCCAAGACCAAGCGCAGCTCAGCGATAAACTGCAGGCAACGTTGGGTTTGCGTTATGACCACTACAACGACTTTGGCAGTACCACCAACCCAAGGGGCGCCTTGGTTTATAGCTATGATCCCCACAACACCTTCAAACTAATTTATGGTGAAGCCTTTAGGGCGCCATCGCTCAGCGAAATAAGCCTGCGCAACAACCCGGTCTCGGTGCAAAACCCTGATCTTAAACCAGATGAGGTCGCGACCACCGAGTTTGCTTGGATCTATCGCACCGACAATTTCCGTATCATCAATACCCTCTACTACAATCGCTTTGACAACGTGATAGAGCATACCCTCTCTGAGCAAAATCCCCCGTTGACCATTCCTATCAATCGTGGCGTGTTGGAAGTCAGTGGCCTTGAGATAGAAACCAGACACCAGCTCAGTGAACGCTTAAGCCTAGATATCAACTACGCCTATTCGATTAAGATCAAACAAGACCCGCAAGCCATGGCAAAAAATTCTGGCTCATTGGCATTGAACTATAGCTACAAACGCTGGGAGAATAACCTCAGTGTCATCTACAAAGGCAAAGTTGAACATCGCCGCAACAGCTTGGCAGGCGGCCTAGAGCGGGTCTTTTTAGACGACTACTGGCTGGTTAACCTAAATACCCGCTATAAATTCCAAGAAAACTTTGTCGGTAAGTTTAAACTCACCAACTTATTCGACCAGGATTATTACCACACCTTCTCATCGGCCGAAACCATCTATAACGGTGTGCCAAACAGAGGGCTTCAGTGGTCATTTGCCCTCGAATGGCAATACTAACCTTGCGCCAATGACACGATGTGCGCCGCCAGCTGTTTGACCGCGCTCTCTGCCAAAATACCAATATGACTGCCGCTGACATCAGCGGTCTTCACTTCGGCACTGGTATGTGCCGACCAGCCCCAACAAGATGGCACGACATCGGCGATTTCCTTAACGGTTTCGCTGGCGCTGATCAGCGTAATCGGACAATCAAGTACGCTCCCCTCATCTTGATAGTCCAAATACGCCAGCGCATTGGCCCGATACACCGCCACCAACGCTTTGACCTGTCCAAGTAAATTGTCCCGCTCAAACATCAGCTTATCGACACCGGTTTGTCTTAGCCAATGAACCAGACTCATGTATAAATGGTGAAGGCTATGGGCTTGAGGATGCGCCGTTATCAGCGGCGGCAAAGCCGTGCCAGCAACACTTTGCAGCACATAGGCAACGTCACATAACCAGTGGGCTTCATTGCGCGAGCACACTTTTGCTTTATCGCCTAAGCGGGTATATTTTATGGCCGGTTGGTCAAGCATGATCAGTTGAGTAACCTCAATGCCCGACTTTTGCAGCCCTCGAGCCACTTCAAATGCTACAGCGGTACCAAATGAATGACCGAGTAAGCAAACCGAACGGTTCGGCGCTAGGGCTTTTATCACCTCAACATGGTGCGCTGCCAATGCAGCAACACTTTGCGGCGGCGTTTGTACGCCGTCAAGACCGGGCGACTGCATCCCATATACTCGGTAGTGCGGTGCCAATTGCGCCGCCAACCCTCTAAAATATCCGGCGATACTACCGGAGCCGGGAAAGACAAACAGCAAGGGCTTATCGGCTTGGGTTTGATTTAGCGCAATGGCGCTAGTGGTATCGACAGACACCTCGCACGCGGTCGCGATCTGCTCAAGAGCTTCAACAAATCGACGCTCAAGTGCAGCAATCGTAGCGATATTAAACTGCTTGGCACTATAGCTGATGGTCATACTCAAGCGCTGATGCACCACCTGAGCATTAAACTCAAGCGCATAGGACCTTGGCCCGGATGGATTCAAGTTATCACCTTGCGGTTTATCGCTCAATTGCAACATACTGTCATTTAACGCTTGGTCGAACTGGCCTAGATAATTGAACAACACCTGCGCTTCGGGCAATGCCATATCATGGCAATAACGCCCAACACCAAAGCCGACACCCAGATCAGGCACTTTTGCCAAGTCTTGGCCAACCGTTTTAAGCCCCTGTTCAAGGCTAAGGTTATCTACCTTTGAAAACAGCGCACTGTAGCTCGAAGTAAACCAGCCTACCGTGCGAGAGACATCTAATCCATCAAACAGATCGGCGCGGCCATGACTTTCCAAACCAATAAGCAGCTGCTCTGAGCGCTGCAAACGGCTCAAACTCACGACAAGGGCATACATCAGCGCAGTCATCAGCGACACATTAAAACGGCTATTTAAGCCGTACAGCAGCGCTTTGGTTTGCGCTTCGCTCAAGCTCAATTGACAATGCGCCAGATCTTCAAAGCGGTTCGGCGCTTGGGGATTATCTAACTCAAGCGGCGGCACCTGGGTTGCGATCAACGATTGCCAATGCTCGGTCGCGTGATGATAATCTTTCGTCAGCTTCTTCGCCCATGCTTTAAAAGAGGACGTTTTAGCTGGTAACTTCACCGCCATGCCAGCTAAAACTTGATGATAGGCGGTGTCTAAATCTTCTACTACGATCCGCCATGACACCCCATCTATCAGTAAATGGTGCACGCAGCAAAACAGTAAGGATTGCGCCGCTTGGGTGATATGGACAAAGCGCAGTAAAGGTCCTTCGCTCAGATTGAGGCTTCGCTGAATATCGTTCAGTAGCGTCAAACGTGCCTCATCATTGTCCACACTCACCGCTTGCCAAGGTAAGGGGAGCTCAGCGTCTATCCACTGCCGCCAAACGCCATCATCTAACTCAAAACGCGCCCTGAGCATATCATGATGTTCAATAATGCATTCAAGGGCCTGTTTTAGCGCGTTGCTATCCATACCTTGCGGCAACTCAAACAACGCCGACTGATTAAAGTGCCATGGCGTTTCGCCACAGTTGGCGAAAAAGGCTCGCTGAATCGAGCTAAGCGGCACCTCACCGGTGACTAAGCCCTGATCGGCCTCAATCACGCTGACGCTTTTGACTACCTGCGCCAACCCCTTAATGGTTTGCTGGCGATAAACATCATTAGGGCTAATGACAAGGCCGATATTTTTAGCCAGTGCCACCAAACGAATAAGTAAAATCGAATCGCCACCTAAGGCAAAAAAACTGTCATTGGTGCCGACGCTGTCGATCCCCAGCACCTGTTGCCACAACTTAAGTAGCCGCAACTCAGTCTCATTGACTGGTAGGCAGATATCTTCGGTTTGCGTCAGTTGCGGAATTGGCAATGCCCGATAGTCGATTTTGCCGTTGCTGGTCACCGGAAAAACATCGAGCGCGGTCAACACCTTAGGCACCATATAATCGGGCAACTGTTCACGCAATTGTGCCGTGATGGCATCTAACTGCGTTTGCTCATCGCCCTTGTCTGCCAACGTGACATAACCCAACAGCGATTGCACCGGTTCATCGACAATCTTCACCGCCGCCTCTGCGACCATTGGCTGCGCCGCAAGCTTAGCCTCAATCTCGCCAAGCTCTATTCTAAAGCCCCGGAGTTTGACTTGATTGTCGATGCGACCCAAAAACTCAAGACCATCATTGCCCCATCGGGCAAGGTCGCCAGTTTTATATAGCCGCTGTGGCTCACCGAAGATGGTCTGCTCAACAAAGCGCTCAGCGCTTAACTCAGGGCGGTTCAAATAA
>JBFHGJ010000090.1:0-23647 GCA_041583135.1 Alteromonadaceae bacterium
CAAATCAACTCCCATACTTTAGACACCAAACTCAGGTTCGAGCTAGCTTCAGATTGGTTTATCGAGCCTCATGTTAGGGTCTATCATCAGCAGGCGGCCTATTTTTACCGGCCGTTTTTGGCCATTGACGCTCCACTACCACACTATGCCAGTGCAGACCATCGCTTAGGCGCATTTAATGCCTATACTTTTGGTATCAAAATTGGCTTGCCCTTAAGTGGTGAGGACGAACATATTAGCGTGCGACTTGAATATTATCGCCAAGCGCCAGAAACAGACCAGTTTGCCCTACCCGGCCAATTGAATGGATATCAGATTTATCCCAAACTCAAAGCCGTGATCTTACAACTTGGATATCGCTTTTGAACGGCATTACACTCAAGCGACAAAACGGTTGTCTTTATGCTTATTTCAGCGCCATGAACAATCCTTGTGAATTGATTTTCGACAGTGACGAACACGCCTCAATGGCGCTGTTGGCCGAACAAATTGCCCAATTGGCGTGGCAGCTTGAGTGCAAATACAGCCGCTTTAAGCCCGTTAGCTTATGTAGTCGCATCAATCAAAGCCAAGGTCGGCCCATCGCCATTGACCAGCAAACCTTTGAACTTTTAAATTTCGCCGAGCAATGCTACCAGCTCAGCGACGGGCTGTTTGATATTACCGGCGGCGTATTGAACCGTGCGTGGCACTTCGACAGCGACGAACTCCCAACACCACGAACCATTGAATCATTGCTGCAATATGTCGGTTGGCAAAAAGTACAATTTACTCAGCACAGCATTATCTTGCCGCAGGGCATGGCATTGGATTTTGGCGGTATTGTCAAAGAATATGCCGTCGATAAAGCCATTGAGCTGTTGCGCCACAACGCTCCGGGATTGGCTGTTTTAGTTAACTTTGGCGGTGATCTGGCTGTGAGTGCCGCTAAAAGCGATAACCGTGCATGGACTGTCGGTATCAATGATAACGACCATAAACCGCTCCAACTGCTAAAAGGCGCACTCGCCACCAGTGGTGATACCCAACGATTTATTGAGCGCAATGGTGTGCGCTACGGTCATATTCTCAACCCCAAAACCGGTTGGCCAGCCCTTGGCGGCCCAAGCACTGTGACCGTCGCAGCCCCGACGTGTCTGATGGCCGGTATGCTCTCGACCATGGCAATGTTACACGGCGAGGACGCCGAAGCGTTTTTGCAGGCCCAAGGGGTAGAATACTGGTGCTCGTAGGCACCAAGAGGTAATAGTAAGATTTGCCAGTATTCATACCGGCAAATCTTGGCATCGAGACAGATTAGAAGCGGTATTCAATACCCAGTGAGTAATGGGCTGCCAAAATCTCAGTTTTCTCGCCGGCGATAAGCGTGCTATCAGGCTCGGCTAAGAAGAAGTCGGTGTTGAGCAACAAACTAACGTTTTCATTGATCTCATAGGCCGCCATTAGGCCACCGTAGATGGCAACATCATCATCTTCACCATATTCCAAACGCAACGATTCGCCTTGAGCTGACAAATCGGCATATAAATCGCTGCTCCAAGACATCAAACCCAACTTGCCGCCGAAAGACCAGCCGCTCATATTCGGAGTAGACAAATAACGAGCCACCAAGCTGACACCTGACATATCGGTAGACGCTTTTACATTGACGCCAGAGTAACTTTCGTCAAACAACTCAGCTGCACCATAGTCGGTATACTGCGCGACGATAGCAACGTTTTGATTGAAGTTATAGGCCAGCGCAAGGCTAGGAGAAAAACTTGACCCAGACTCTTTTTCATAACCGCCGGAGACATCAACTTGCTGGTTACCGATACCGGCTTCAACGGCAATTGAAAAACCGGCGTCATCAACTTGCTGGTCTTGGGCAAAAGCTTGTGGGGCAAAGGACAATGCAACGACAGCTGCAATGCTAGATAAGTATTTCATAGTACACAATTTCCTTTAAAGTTGCCGACATTGAGAAGGCAATTAAGACACGACAATTTCCTGACTATAAGTCGGCGCGGATTGTACCGTCGGACTTTTGGAATAACAAGGGACAAGATTAAAAACCGACAACCAAAAAAGAAACAGCCGAGACGATGTCGGCAATGGTCAATATCACTAAATATTGGCGTCATTGACATTATGATGACATTTCAGGCGATGCCAATATGTCTGTTGAGAAAAGCTATCTATTTGAAAAATATAGAAAATGAAAAGTTGGTTCGTTCATTGCTCTAACCAACACAACCAAGTCGATGATAACCATTGGAATTGCACATGAATAAAATGAAAATGATCCCAGCCGCCATCTTAATGAGCACTGTAGCCTTAACTGGCAATGCCATGGCCCATGAGGGCAAATCCAACTTCCACGCCGACAACAACTTCGTCGGTGATTGCAATATCAACTTACATCAAGGCGTCACCGTCACGCCAAGCTACGTCAAAGTTTTTGACAAGCACCACACCCTTTACCAGATCAGCAAAAACGGCGAAATGACCATAGATGGCAAAACCGTGTCGCTAGACTCAACGCAGCAACAAACCGCAGCACAATACGCCGAAGGTATTCGTAGCTCAGTGCCAAAAGCGGTTGCTATCGCGACCGATGCCATTGAACTTGCCAGCAAAGGTGTCGGCGAAGCCATGGGCACCTTGTTCGGTGAAAACTCCGATATTCAAATCCGCATCGAAGATGTGATGGCCAAAGCCAAAGAAAAAGTGAACGAAAGCTTAAGCCGCAGCGGCGATGAGTTTACCATCTCTCCTGATGGCTTTGACGACATGGACAATATTATCGACGAAGAACTTGAGCAAGAGATTGAAAAAGTCGTCATGAGTTCAATGGGTTCAATCTTCAGCTTAATTGGCCAAGCCATGAGCGAAGGCGATGGCGACTTCGAGCAGCGTATGGAAGCATTCGGAGAGAAAATGGAAAAATGGGGCGAAGAACTTGAAGCCTCTTTAGAAGCCCAGGCCGATGATATTGAAGAAAAGGCCGAGGCATTGTGCCAGCAATTGAAAGAAGTCGATGAGCTGGAAACCAAATTACAATCTCAAGTGCCTGAGTTTGCCAAATTCGACTTACTTGAAGTTGACCGCAACAGACATGCCTATCACCACGACGAGGACTGATAGCTGCAAGTAGCTTGCAAGGATGAGCGAGCAACATCGGAAGTCGTCACCAAGGAGCACGTGCCCAACGGATAAGGGACACATTAGGAATATCGTCAAGAAGGAATAGTAACCCCGCAAAACGTCAGTTGTGCGGGGTTTTTATTTTACAATTGCCAATAACGCCATTAAGCTAGCGCTATGAATGACCTACAGCTTAATATGAAACTCTCAACATCATGAGTCCAGAACGTTTTTCCCGCATTACCGAAATGCTCAAACGCCGTCAGCTCGACTTGACCGTTTGCCTTGAAATGGTGCACAAACCCCATAATCTCGCCGCCATTGTTCGCACCGCCGATGCCGTAGGTATTCATCAAGTACATGCCGTGTGGCCCAATCAATTTTCCCGTGTAGGCAAAGGCACTTCGGCGGGCTCCAATAGCTGGGTCGATGTCAATCGTCACGAAAATATTGAACAAGCCATTGCTGCGATGCGTGCCAAAGGGATGCAGATCTTTGCAACCAACCTCTCTGCGACGGCAATGGATTATCGCGAGCCTGACTATACCAAGCCGACCGCGTTTTTACTCGGTCAGGAAAAAACCGGCATTAGCGAGCAAGCGCTGGCTATGGCAGATCAGGATATTCTGATCCCAATGGTAGGCATGGTGCAGTCATTAAACGTTTCTGTCGCCAATTCATTGTTGCTCTATGAAGCGATGCGTCAGCGAGAAGCGGCGGGTATGTATGAGCAAACCTGTCAGCTGAGCCACGAAGAACAAACTCGAATTTACTTTGAACGCGGCCATCCGATCTTCGCCAAAGTTTGTCAGCAAAAGGGTTTACCTTACCCACAGATAGATGAGGCGGGCCAAATTGTGGCCTCTGACAGCTGGTGGCAAAAAGTACAAATGACTCAAGACGCTTGGGAACATTTGGACGACTAATTCAGTGCAGCATTCGACCTCATTAAACAGCATTCCAACCTCAGTGCTCAAAGGCGTAGGGCCAAAGCAGATAGAACGGTTGGAGAAGCTCGGTATTCGCACGATACAGGACATGCTGTTTCATCTACCTGCTAGGTATGAAGATAGAACACGCATTTATCCGATGTGCGACCTACTGCCCGGATTACATGTCTCGGTGCAAGGTCATGTTGAACACACCAACATCGTTTTTGGTCGCAAACGCATGATGGTTTGCACCATTTCCGATGGCTCAGGCAAGGTCAACCTCAGGTTTTTTACCTTTGCGGCGGCACAAAAAAATGCCCTGACCCAAGGTCGTTTGATCAAATGTTTCGGCGAAATCCGCCGTGGTCCCACAGGCTTTGAGATAGTTCACCCGGAATACAAATTTGTTGATGAAGGTGAACTTACCGAAGTGGCAGAAACCCTCACCCCCGTGTATCCAACCACCGATGGGCTCAAGCAATTATCCTTTAGAACGTTAACAGAGCAGGCCCTTGGCTATCTTGATAAGGGGATGTTGACCGAACTGTTGCCCGGTGGACTTTATCCTCATCAAATCAGCCTTAAAGATGCCATTCGCTTTGTCCACAGGCCGCCACCAGACACCCAAACCGAATTGCTTGAACAGGGTAAGCACCCCGCTCAGCAGCGGCTGATTATTGAAGAACTCCTAGCCCATAATCTCAGCCTACTGAAGCTCAGACAAAGCGCCAATCAACATCAAGCGGTGAGCATTCATTTAAACTCAGCCCTTGAAAACAAGTTTTTGGCCAACCTTCCGTTTAAGCCAACCGGAGCGCAAAGCCGAGTGCTTGAGGAGATCCGCTTAGACATGACTCGGCCTGTGCCGATGATGCGTCTAGTGCAAGGGGATGTCGGTTCGGGGAAAACCCTAGTCGCCGCTTTGGCCGCTCTGACCGCGTTATCAGACGGTTATCAGGTGGCCCTGATGGCGCCTACCGAACTGCTGGCAGAGCAACATGCCAACAGCTTTAAACAGTGGTATGAGCCACTTGGTATCGAAGTGGCGTGGCTTGCCGGAAAAACCAAAGGCAAAGCCCGAGCCGCAGCCTTAGAAGCCATCGCCTCTGGCGAGGCTAGAATGGTTGTTGGCACCCATGCCATCTTCCAAGAAGCCGTCACCTTTAACCGCATGGCATTAATTATCATCGATGAACAGCATCGCTTTGGTGTGCACCAACGTCTAGAACTGAGAGAAAAAGGCGTGTTTGACGATAACCATCCCCATCAACTGGTGATGACGGCAACGCCAATTCCTCGCACCTTGGCAATGACCGCCTACGCCGACCTCGATGTATCAATCATTGATGAGCTGCCACCGGGTCGTACACCGATACAAACCGTTGCGATGCCCGATACCCGCCGTGCGCAAATCATCGCCCGGGTGCGCGAAAGCTGCCTTGATGATGGTCGCCAAGCCTATTGGGTATGTACTTTGATTGAAGAATCCGAAGTGTTGCAATGCCAAGCGGCACAAGATACCGCCGAAGAATTGCGCGCTCAGCTACCAGACTTGAACATTGGCTTGGTGCATGGCCGCATGAAAGCGGCGGAAAAACAAGAAGTCATGGCCGCATTTAAAGCCGGAGAACTGCACCTACTGGTGGCGACCACCGTTATAGAAGTAGGAGTAGATGTGCCCAACGCCAGCTTAATGATCATTGAAAACCCCGAGCGTTTAGGACTGGCGCAGCTGCATCAGCTCCGTGGCCGGGTCGGTCGTGGCTCGGTCGCCTCTCATTGCGTATTACTCTATCACGCCCCACTGTCTAAAACCGGCAAAAAGCGCCTTGCAGTGCTACGCGAATCGAATGACGGCTTTATCATTGCCCAAAGAGACTTAGAAATAAGAGGCCCCGGCGAAGTGCTCGGCACCAAACAGACCGGCCTTGCCGATTTAAAAATCGCCGATTTGGTCAGAGATGCCCAGCTGATACCACAAATTCAAAATATCGCCCACCACATGTGGCAAAACCACCCCAAGTTAAGCCAGCAAATCATCGACCGCTGGGTCGGCGACAAAGAAATATACTCCCACGCCTAATCCATGGTGTCAGACACTAAAATTATGGGAACAAAGTTTTATTGTTATAATCCATGGTGTCAGACACTAAAATTATGGGAACAAAGCTTTGTTGTTACGTTGCTAGCCCAGCAAGGGCTGCTCTTTTGCTTTTGCAACAGGTTCTTAACGAACCCGTTGTCGCTTTGATAATTCACGGTGTCAGACACCAAAAAATTGGGAACGGCAACTTTTTGGTGTCTGACACTAAAATTATAGGAACGTGTTTATTTTTACTTTGCCAGGCCAGCAAGGGTTGCGCTTTTGCTTTTGCGGTAGGTTCTTAATGAGTCCCATGAGTAAAGCGCAAGGGCAGTCCAAATAAAGCCAAAGGTAACCCAGCGATCCATGCCGACCTTTTCGTTGTAGACCAATAAAGCCAGCACGAACATGATGCTCGGACCGATGTACTGCAAAAAACCCAAAGTGGAGTATTGGATGCGCCTGGCTGCACCAACAAAACACAGCAGCGGCAAAGTAGTCACTAGGGCAGTGCCAATAAACAGGCTATTGACGACCCAATCGTTGTTCAACATGTTCGACTCGGGACTGCTGGCATAAAGCGCCCAGTAGACCAAAACAAAGGGCATCATCACAGCTGACTCAAATAACAGTCCGGTGATCGAATCTACCGCCACTTTTTTTCGAATGAGACCGTAAAAGGCAAATGACATTGCCAAACTAAAAGAAATGATAGGAAATGAGCCAAAAGATACCACTTGGATCACCACGCCACTAAAGGCAAGGAGTACTGCAAGCAGTTGCAGGCGCCTCAAGCGCTCGCCCAAAAACACCATGCCCAGCAAAATATTCAACAGCGGATTGATATAATAGCCAAGACTGGCGTCAAGAATATGGTTGGAGTTGACCGCCCAAATGAACATCCCCCAGTTGAACGACAACAAGGTCGCAGAGCCGAGCAAGATCAACATCGTACGTTTGCTGCTCAATATGGCTTTGAGGGCATCGACTTTTTTAATCACAAAAACAATTCCGACCAGCAGCAAGAATGACCACACCACGCGATGCACCAATATCTCAGCGGCGGGTACCTGATTGATGAGCTTGAAATATACCGGCGCAACGCCCCACATAAAGTAGGCCAAAACCCCTAAGATCACGCCATTTTTTTGCTCATTGTTGTGCTGCACAGCCCACCTCCAAAAGGTCGAAATCACATCAGGCGGGCATTCTAACCTGTTTAGAGGCAAATACAATCATCGTACACAATTTACTGGTTTTGTTATCCTTTGTGTTCGGCCAGATAAGTGCCGGTACCACAGGCAATATGCACATTTTGTTCGTTATGTAACTCCATTCGGCAAACGCAAACCTTGTTGCCAGAGCGAATAAGTCGTGCCGTCGCGACAAAATGTTCTCCCCGTCCCGGCCGTAAAAAGTCGGTGCGTAAGTCAATGGTCCCCAACGTGCCTAAGTTGCGCAAAAACGCCTGTTCACTCTGACCTTGCGCTTTAGCCAGCAACCCGGCAATGGCCATCAACCCCCCAACCACATCCAGCACGGTTGATATCACCCCACCATGTAGAATTTTTTGCATCGGGTTGCCTACCAACTCATCTTGCCAATCAAAATGCACTTCTACGCTCTCGGTAGTGTAGTTGGCAATTTGTAGCCCGAGCATTTTGTTAAAGGGCATTTTTTGTGTAAAAAGATCAGTGACATAACTTAAGATCTGAGCTTGATTCATTAAGGCGCTCTCATTTAGCTGATTTTCATCCGAAAAACAATATCCCAGTTTTTCGGGAAGACACTACGTGTAAGCAAGTTCGACTTTCGCTTACATTTGGCCCACATGTGGTAAATGCAGAAATTGCAGGAACAATATTTCTGTCACCAAGTTGGAATGGCGGTAAATCCATTTACCGCACAGCTAGTGCCCGACAACACCAATTTCCGGACGGGTACTAACTAAAGACCTAATGAGGCCACTATAGTCTCTTTCTCGCCAATAAGACAAATCAATCAAAGACAAACCGCCGCGCTTTATATAAAATACCGCGGTTTTTCCACCGATATAGACATGTGTTTTATTTAAGATGACTTTTCACAGTGCTCAACAAGCCCTAGAACAGGTGTTTGGCTATAGCGAGTTTCGCCAGGGCCAGCTTGAGGTCATCAATAACGCGCTCAAAGGCAACGATTCACTGATCTTGATGCCCACCGGCGGTGGAAAATCTTTGTGCTATCAGGTGCCAGCGGTCATGTTTGATGGCCTTAGTGTGGTGATCTCGCCTTTGATCTCACTGATGAAAGACCAAGTAGACAGCCTCAACGCCAACGGCATCAGCGCCGCCTATATCAACTCAACCCTGCCACGGGCAGAGATGATCAATATTTTCAACCGTATTCAGTTCGGCGAGATCAAGATCATTTATGTCGCCCCGGAGCGTATTTTAAGACCTGAATTTATCGAGCGTCTGCACCAACTTCCGCTGTCGCTTATCGCCGTCGATGAAGCCCACTGTGTGTCGAACTGGGGCCATGATTTTAGACCAGAATACGCTCAACTTGGCGTGTTAAAACAGTATTTTCCAAACACACCAGTCATGGCACTGACGGCGACGGCCGATACCGCCACCCGCCAAGACATTTGGCAACAGCTGCAACTTCATCAGCCACTGGTCCAGATCAGCAGCTTTGATAGACCCAACATTCGCTATACCCTAGAAGAAAAGTTTCACCCGCTACAGCAGGTGCTTAACTATCTCAAAGAGCAAGATAATGCCAGCGGCATTATTTACTGTACCAGTCGCCGCCGCGTCGATGAATTAACTGCGCAGTTGAAAAGTCACGGTTTCAACGCCGAGGCTTATCATGCCGGGCTTGAACAGCAAGAACGCCAACAGGCACAAGAAGGCTTTATTCGTGACGACATTCAAATCATCGTCGCCACCGTCGCTTTTGGCATGGGCATCAACAAGCCTAACGTGCGCTTTATTATCCACTACGATATCCCCAAAAACATCGAGTCATACTACCAAGAAACCGGTCGCGCTGGCCGCGACGGCCTACCCGCAGAAGCGGTGTTGTTGTTCGACCCGGCCGATATCCCCAGAGTAAAGCGCTTTTTTGAGAATATAGAAGACGAACACCGTCGTCGGGTAGAAGAACATCGTTTTTCCGCCATGGCGGCTTTTGCCGAAGCGCAAACCTGTCGCCGCCAGGTGCTGCTCAATTACTTCGGTGAAAAAAGCCAGACCCAATGCAACAACTGTGATATTTGCCTCGACCCGCCTAAGCAGTTTGACGGTACTGTGGATGCACAAAAAGCCCTCTCTTGCGTCTATCGCCTCAACCAGCGATTTGGTATCGGCTATACCGTAGAGGTGCTCAGAGGAGCACAAACCCAGCGCATCAAAGACCAAGGCCACGATAAGCTTTCAACCTATGGCATAGGTAAAGAGCAATCCCATGAATATTGGCTCAGTATTATTCGCCAGCTTATTCACCACGGATACCTGCTACAAGACATCACTCAAAGCTCGGTACTTAAGCTGACAGAAGCCGCACGACCGGTATTGCGTTCAGAGCAAACCTTGTCCTTAGCGGTACCGCGGATCAGACAAAGTGCTGCAACCGCAAGAGCCAGCAGAAAAGTCACCCGCATTACCAATTACGATAAGAAGTTGTTTGCGATTTTACGTAACCTACGTAAACAAATTGCCGATGAAGCAGAGTTACCGCCCTATATTGTCTTTAGCGACGCGACGTTAACGGAAATGGCGGCTTTGATGCCCACAGACGATGAGCAGATGTTGGCGATCAATGGGGTAGGAAGAACCAAATTAGAGCGCTACGGCAGACAGTTTGCCGCAGCGATCCGCAACTATTGCTGACTCATTAACTGAGCAGCGCACTCACTACTTCAAGCTTTCGTAGTAGGCAGACAAGTTTACAATATCGGCATCAGACAATGGCGCAGCCATAGGCGACATAACCGGATCTTTACGGGTACCGTCTTTAAATGCTTTTAGCTGTTTAACAAGATACTGGGATTTTTGACCAGCAAGGTTAGGATACATTGGGATCTGGCTGATACCGTTGGCACCGTGACAAGCCGCACACATTGCCGATTTGGCTTTACCCGCTGCAACGTCGGCTGCTTGAGTAGAGAAAGCAGCAACACTTAACATAATACTGGCAACTAATTTTTTGTTCATTAGAGTTCCTTAAGGTAAGATGGCTAACAATGGTTTAATTGGCTTAAGTTTAACAAACTTAACAGTTTTGCGTAATTTATTTCATCGCACATTTGACTGACCAACAGCGGTAACTTTTCATGAATATGATGCAGATCACAAATCAAGGCTCTCACTTGCTGCTCACCATCGAACCTTTTCCTGAGTGGGAGCAATTTATCGATTGGGGCACTGCTTGGCTAACGGACAGTCCTATCGAGCCGCCTTGGGATATCAGTGAAGGCGCCGACCGCCATATGGTTGTCTTTACATTTAATCGGGCACGGTTTAGCCTTAACTATGAAAACTATACGCAAAGCATATGGATAACCCCCGAGGAATCGGCAGCAGATGACTTACTTGAGCAGCTTCAGCTCACTCTGCAAACCCCCAGCGGCTAAACCGGTCCACCATGCGCTCTGAAGCATTACTATAACAATTAGCGGAAAAATACAGTTTGTTGTCTTATCAATCATTCAATCTCAAGACCCTTTGTGGCAGCGCTTTTCTGTTTGCGCTGATGTTGTTGCTCGCTCTCCCGAGTAAAGCGTTTCACATTCCCGCGCAAAAACTCGACAATCGTTTTGAAAAGATCTCATTCAACCAGCCGCTGCGTTATCAATTGACGCCTCGTAGCGTTACGCTACATGAAATCGATGCCGATCCTGAGCTGCACCACAGCTGGATCTCAACGGCTAGAACCAATCCTTCATTTAATATCGGTGAACAAGCGCTATGGCTTACCTCGGCTATTAAAAATGCCACAGCCGACCCGATGACCGTGATCATCGACTTTGCCTACCCTCTAGCCGATGAGGTGGACTTTTTCGCTATCGACAACAGCAACAGCCGCTTGATTAAACAAGTAGAAACCGGCACCGACTATGATTATTCCCGTCGCGACCTCCCCTACCGTAGCTTTGCCTTTGAACTGACCTTACAAAGCGACCAAGAAGTGATCCTGTATCTCAGAGTGGTCGATAGCGCCAACGTTTTTGCCACTTGGAACCTCTGGAACAAAGACGCCTTTGTCGGCGAAAAGCTCACCAGTGCGGTAACCGAAGGGCTACTGTTGGGTATGCTGTTGGTATTTATGTTGCTGAACTTTTTCAGCTACTTGGGGCTTAGAGAAAAACAATATCTGTTTTTTGGCGCTTTTGTCGGCACTTTCACCTTACTGATGGCAATTCTCAACGGCGCCGCCTACAAGTTTTTATGGCCCACTTCTCCTGAGGTAAACCAATCGTCGGTCTATGTCTGCGCCGGACTGGTACTGCTGTTTGTCAGCCTGTTTTCTCGTCAAACCCACAAAGAAGACAACAATAAAGTCATCGACGGCTTACAGCTGGTCAGCATTTTGCTGTCTATCGCGGTGTTCTTTTTACCATTGTACGCCCCTATCGCCATCCATTTGCTGGTTTTGGTCAGCGCCACAATGTTGATTTTGCTGATAGGTGCCGGCAGCGCCTACTGGCAACTATACAAAAAAGGTTATCAATCAGGCGCCTTGGCCACGGTTTGGACCATATTCTTAGTCGGTGGCATACTGCTCACCCTCAATCGTTACGACATTTTTACCGCCATCGATTTTACCGAAAAGCACGCATCTTTGGCTGCGGTCGTCTCCTGCGCCATTTTGACCTTCAATTTGATCAGGCGTATTCGGCTGGAAAAAAGCGAAAAAGAACAAGCGCAATCAAGAGCCGCCGACACCTTGCAGCAGTATTTCGATATTTACCAAAATGCCGTCGAAGGGCTATTTACCATCACCAAAACCGGTCATTTGGTTTCGGCCAATCCACAACTGCTCAATATGCTGGGCTATCAAAACCTCAATCAGCTGCGCAAAGCCATCGACAGCGAAGGACCCGGCAAAATTATCGGTGATATCGATATTGCCAAACAACTACTCGAAGAAGTGCTCAAAACCGGTAGTATTACCAGCCGCGAAGTACAAGGGCTGAAAAAAGACGGCAATCATCTGTGGGGCTTAACCTCAATGCGTCTATCCAACGCGCTTGGTGAAGGTGAACAAGAGTATATTCAAGGAGCGGTAGTCGATATTACCGAGCAGCATCAGGCGTATCAAAAGCTCGCCTATATGGCCACCCATGACTCCCTAACCGGGGTGCTAAACCGCACCGAGTTTGAGAAAAAGCTCTACAACGCCCTCACCGAGCTAAAACAGGAGAATTTGCCTTCGACCATGCTCTATCTTGACCTTGAGCGTTTCAAGCTGATCAACGACTCCAGTGGTCATATGGCTGGAGACTCGCTGCTCAGACAACTCAGTGATCAACTCAAATCGGTATTGAAAGATCAAGGTGTACTGGCGCGCCTTGGCGGCGATGAGTTTGCCATCTTACTCAAAGGCATCAACGGCAACGAAGCATTTGTCATTGCCTATCGCATCATCGAAACGGTCAAAGAATTCCGTTTTATGTGGGAAGAACAGCTCTACACCATCGGCGTCAGTATCGGTATGAAGGAGCTATCGGTCGAAGACGGCAGTTTGACCCAGATCTTTACCTGTGCAGATGCTGCGTGTTACATCGCCAAAGAAAAAGGCCGTAACCGCATTCATATTTATTGCGAAGAAGACGTCGATACCAAACATCACCAGTCGCAAATGCAATGGATGAATGTGCTCAACAGCGCTTTAGATGCCGACAAATTCATCTTGTACTATCAATTGATAGTGCCGGTGTGTGCCGAGCCAAAAGGGTTACACTATGAATTGCTGCTGCGCATGCGTGACGACGAAAACAATATTATCCCACCGGATACCTTTATTCCGGCAGCCGAGCGTTATAATTTGATGACCGCCATCGACAGCTGGGTGTTGCGCTCTTATTTCCGCTGGTTGTCGCAAAATCGCGAGCACATGAAAACCTTGGATATGTGCGCCATCAACCTCTCGGGCACCTCCATTGCCGACCCCAATTTTAAAGAGGTGGTACAGGCGTTGTTTGTCGAGTTTATGATCCCGCATCATAAGATCTGTTTTGAGATCACCGAAAGCATTGCCATCATCAACTTAAATGCCACCAGTGACTTTATCGAACAGTTCAACCATTTGGGCTGTCAGTTCTCATTGGATGATTTTGGCACCGGCTTTTCTTCCTACGGCTATTTGAAAAATCTCGCGGTCAACCAAATTAAAATTGACGGCAATTTCGTCAAAGACTTAAAGGTCGATCCGATTGACCGTGCCATGGTCAACTCAATCAACGAAGTGGCCAAAGCCATCGGCATGCAAACCGTTGCCGAGTTTGTCGAATCCGATGCGATTTTTAATGAGCTCAAAGCCATCGGGGTCGATTATGCCCAAGGATATAGCATTCATCGCCCCGCGCCGTTGAGTCAATTGGTCAACAATCGTTAGAGCGCCAAGCAGGTTGTAGTAACATTTGCTGCACTAAAAGCCATAACTGGCACCAGCAGACCACATGGTGTTGTCCTGCTCAGCCAGTTGATATTCGCTGTAAGCGGCAAAAAAGCGCCAGTGTTTGTCGAAGTGGTAGTTGGCGCGAAGCCCATACCAAGGATCTGAGCCATCAGA
This sequence comes from Alteromonadaceae bacterium, assembly GCA_041583135.1. Classification (GTDB taxonomy): domain Bacteria; phylum Pseudomonadota; class Gammaproteobacteria; order Enterobacterales; family Alteromonadaceae; genus JABSOG01. The sequence goes on from JBFHGJ010000090.1 coordinate 13,921, forward strand.
CTCTGCGCTGCCGCTTAGCGCTTGGCCGTTATAACTGGAAAACTTACCTGACCAGTCGATCATGCCAATCCTGGCATCTAAGCTAAACTGGTCATTAATCGGCCAGCTGAAATTGACCGACGCCGTAATGCCGTCACCAGAGACCGGATAAATGGTCGCAACCGATGAAAGAAAATCATTGAGTTGATTGACCCCCACTTCCCCTTCCAAGCTGACACTGCGATCGCCTAAGTCGATATAACCAAGCTCCAAGGCAACGTATGGATTAAAGCGATAGCCGCCAAAAATTTCTGCTGCGACATCTTCTTTGTCCACATCGGTAGTTGCCACATTGATACCGACATCACTAATCGCCGCGTTAAAATCATTGGCACTGACATCGGTTTGAGCAAACCCCATTTGCATACCCAAATACCAGTTGCTTTGCTCGGCCATTGCTGTAGGGGCACACAACAACAGTGCGCCAGAGAACCATAACTGCTTGAACATAAAGATTTTCCTTAAATCTAATTCGAAGAGATATTTGTTTTTATCGTGAGAACTGACCAAGCCCCTCCCACAGGCAAGGTGTGTATTGCAGTATAGAGGAGGGAAATAGGAAATGCCATGGCGTTTAACGACCGGCAGGCTTGACCGGCACTGCAACATTTCAATACAAGTTGCGCATTTTGTCCCCGAGTGTTATTTGTTAAGGTCTATCTCATATAATCTTGACGCTCAAAGCTCTGTCATGAAAAAGACCGCTCCTTTACTCTGGCTTGTTGTAGCCACCTTATCCACAGGGGTCGCCGCCAACGCGACAACAATGGTCGTAGGACAGCAACAGATACGCCAACTCGAAGCCCAAGCAAAACCTCTGATTGCCTCACTGTTGACGCTCGATATGGCCGCCATTGAGCATGAACTCAAACGCTTCAACCGCCCTCAGCAATTGTGGTTGAGAAAGTCACTGATTGAAGCCATCGCCAAACAATCGACGGCAACACAGCCACAATTGAACTGGTTACTCAGTCAAGTGGACAACGAACAAAAAATGCTGATGACCATGCCCGAATCAGGACACGCCAAGCCCATAGTGATAGCCAATATTGCGGCGAAGGCAAAAGCTCAACTTGCCCACTTTAGAGCCATTGAAACGGCGCAACACTGGCTCAGCCAAGTACGCTTGGGAACCTTCAACTGGCAAACGCTGCTTGAGCAGTCGGTGACATTAAGACGCCACAATACGGCATGGCGGCTTTTTTTACACGAACTCGACCCTAGCACATTTGACCCATTGAGCGATGAGCTACTGCAACGGGCCAAGGCTCACCATGACATCCCAAACCGATTGCTGCTGATGATGGCAAGGCGCAGTAAAGACAATCAACAAAAGGTCGCGTTTTATCAGCTTTTGTGGACAAAACCCAGTGATGAAAACAGCATTGACGGACTCAACCGGCTGATGGCCGACGATGCTTTGACCGACCCCACCGCTCAATTTAAGGCCGCCTCGCAAAACCCGGCACTGACCAGCCTTGCCTTTAACCTCTTGGCCAAACACTTTGGTGACGAACGTCAGATTCAGCAATGGCTGTTTAGCAAACTCAGCGACGTCGGTCAAAGCCCGTTTGCCGCCGCCGCGCTTGCCCGCATCGACGACGACACAGTAAAGCAGCAATTGCTGCAAGGGCGCTACTCCCCTGACAAAACGTTTAGCCAAGCCTGTCGGCTGGCAGTCACAATCGGCGCACTTAAGGAGTCGGATCAATGAAAAACATCACACTGTTCGCCGCTCTGTGGTTACCGCTGACAGCCAATGGCGCCACCATTTTCAACTATACCGAATCGCAACAAGGAACGAACGATATAGCCCTTGGCTACCCGGTGCCGATGCCGGTAGATTCGCTCACACCGGTCGATGGCTTTCGCACTTATGCGGCCTTAAAGGCACGCCACCAGCAATTGGCAGCGCAGGCAAGCTTTATCGATGCTCAAGTGGTCGGCAACACAGTCAAAGGAGAAGACATTTGGCTTTACTCCGTGACAGGTGGGAGCGATAGAACGCTTTGGGGTGATGAAAAAGGCGCGGTGTTGATAAACGCAGGGATACATGCCAGAGAATGGCAAACCCCCGAGGCGGTCACCGGCTTAATCGAACAGCTGTATGAACGCCAAGACAATCAATATCTCGAACAGTATTTGATTGAAAATCTCAACATGCATTTTGTGCCTGTGCTCAACATCGACGGATTTAAGCAAACCCAACATTACGCGAGCAAAGTCACTCAGTCGGCCGAAGCGCCAAGAGAAGGCCGTATGCGGCGCAAAAACCGGCTAGATACCGACGGCGATATCAACACCAGCGATGACAACCTCAATGGTGTCGATTTAAACCGCAACAACAATCCATTTTGGGCCATGACGACGTCCAGCTCATCAGACCCGACTTCATTGGTTTATCATGGCTCAAGCGCCGCATCTGAGCCTGAAATTCTTGCCTTACAGCAAGCCGCGCAAGTGGCAAAGACCGACAGGTTGAGATTGTTCTTAGATGTGCATTCATTCTCTCAGGTGTACTTTACGCCATTGACCGGCCACACCAGACGCGACCAATTTACCGAGCAGCTCATGACCACCATGCGCGCTGCCAACAACATGAAATACAGTTATAGCCCGAGCACGCCGGGCCAAGGTATCGGCACCGTCGCCGATCACTTTGCCCATACCCTTGAGATCCCAACGGCAACCTTAGAAACAGAGCCAAGCCCCAACGGCGCCGCAGATTACGGCGGCAACGGCATCTCTCACGACGGATTTATCTTACCCAACAGCGAAGTCAGGCGCATGGTCAAAGAAACCAGTCACGCGACTTTGGCCGGGTTTTACACCGTGGCACAAAAGCCAGCATTAAGTGCGGTATTGATTAAAGACCTGCAAAGCGGCGAAACCGTAATTCAAGGACAGTGGCAAAGTGACGGGCCAAACAAAAGCTTGGTGTTTACCAAACAGCAGGCACTGGTGCAAAACACCAACTATGAAGTGACCTTGGTGTTCAACAAGCCGATGCGCTGGCTTGGCGATAGTGGTCAAGTGAGTCATTTTCCTTCGACCATCACCACCCTCAACCCCAAAGTCCAATGGTATGGAAAAACCACTGGCGGCACTATCCTCAGCATTGACATCGACACCGACAACGGCAGTTGGCAAACCACTCAAGCCAATGGCGTAGAAAGTGGCTTTAGGCATTACAAAACCGACAGTTTTAGTTTCAACACCAATTTCGGCAGCAGTTTTGACTGGCAAAGTCTTGGCCGGCTAGCCCTAAGTGTCGATACTACCGATATGGTCAATCAACGACTTGATGCCAACCCGGCAACTTCGGCCGATTGGCAAAACGGCACTTGGCAAGGCTATGAAAACAGCTCAGGTCAACAACTTGATAGTGGCGGTATAGACCGTAGCTTTAGGTTGATAGACGATGGTTCGGATCTGTTCGAAACCGCGGGCGGCAACCCAACGCCGACAGAGCCTGATGGCCCAAGTACAAACAGTAGTAGTGGTGGTGGCAGCTTTGGTTGGATAAGTGTGCTTTTGGCGCTGGGCTTAGTGCGCCTTAGGGCGAGTCATCGCCCTAAGTCATTAGTGCTTATTTGATCAAGCCTTCAACCTTGGTTGTTAGCCTCGTCATGCCCGCAGCCTTACCAAGTTCAATGGCTTCATCGGCAGATTTGCCCTCAAAATAAAAGGCCCTTAAAGCCAGCAAAGCGCCGACACGGTTGCCGCTGCCACAATGCAACAATACAGGGCCTTCACTGTTTTTGAGCAGTTGATCGAGCTTTTGCGCATTTTCTTTGGTCAAACCGCTTTTGCCGGAGATCTCCAGTTGGCTGTAACTCATCCCCAGGTCTGTTGCCGCTTTGGCTTCGTCATAGTCGTCAAATTCACCGGCAGTTCTTAGATTGATCACCGTTTTAACGCCTTTTTGTGCCAAAGTATTGAGATCGGCCTTGGTGGGCTGACCACCACTGACGATCCCCGCAATCGCCTGCTTCGGATTCTTTAGCTCTAGTTGTGTTAAGGTTTGACTGTCAACGGCCGTCGCCTGACACCCCGCAATAGCCAAGGTCAATCCTAGAGCCGCCATTTGTAGATATTTTTTCATTATTATGCCTTATAAGCGACCCGCGCTTAGTTGTTGGAATTACAGAACTCGCCGTGCAATAGTGCAATGATCTTCACTGCGACCTTATCGGCAATACGATAATAAATGGTTTGCGATTCGCGCCTAGTTTCCACTAAGCCATCTTTACGCAAGCGTGCCAAATGTTGCGAAAGACTCGATTGGCTCAAGTCGATTTGCTGATTTAGCTCACCAACCGACATTTCCCCGCCACCAAGATGACACAAGATCAATAGCCGATGCTCATTGCTCATCGCCTTTAACAGTTCAGCCGCCTTGCTGGCACTGCCCTTCATTTGGGCTATTTCTTTTAAAAAATCACTCATGGCCCCACCCTCTTTATTGCGGCGTGATGCGGTATTTAAAAATATTAGTTGATTCTACATTAGAAGATGCTAAAATTCCAAACATATATTACAAAGTTCTAATATACCAAATTACAGACATCTTCTTGGTTTCGACTATATTTAGGACTCAAGCAACTAGATTAGGGTGTTAACAATGCAATTGCCAACTTGGTCACATACCGCGTTTTTCACTTTACTGTTGAGTTTACCCGGGCTTTCTCTTGCACAATCCAGTGAAGAAGACGAATTAGGCATCGTCTTTAGTGAGGAGCCTTTAGTCGTGCAAGAGCAAGATAAGCCAAAAGACGACAACTGGCAATTTCGCGGGTTCTTTGACGCCCGTTGGGGCACTCGTTTTTTGACCGACTCGCATTTTGACAATCAAGACACACTATTTGAAGCACGCTTACAAGGCGCGACAAAGTTCAATGTCTCTGAGTTTAAGGTCAATATCAAAGCCGACTTGTTGTACGACGACATTCTCCAAGGCAGTGATATCGACCTTCGTGAAGCCTATATCGAGCTGCCGTCAAATGAATACGCCAATATCCGCATTGGTCGCCAGAACATAGTTTGGGGCTTAGGGGATATGGTCGTGGCCAACGACGTCTTTCCCAAAGACTTTATGGCGCTTTACCGTGGGATGGACGCAGAAGCCGAATATATGGTGGCGCCATCAGACGGCTTAAGAGCCAGCATATTCTTAGACAACGCAACGTTAGACTTCGCCTACACCCGATTTTCTCCTTGGAATACGCCAAAAGGCGAGCGCTTTAGCTACTACAATCCATTTATGCAGGCAACAGTTGGCGAAGATAACATCCTGAATATCGATGAAGACAATGATGGCGTTTTGATGGTGCGCTACAGCCGTGAGTTATTCGGTCAAGAGTTTGCGTTTTACGCCAACCGCAGTCGCTGGCAAAGCCCTGAGGGGTTTTCGCCACAAACCGGCACCCTGTATTATCCGCGCCTCAACACCTACGGCTTTAGTCTGCGAGGTGAGGCAGGTCCTGGGATCTTGTCGTTCGAAACCGCCTATTATGATTCTGTTGAAGACCCTGACGGCGACAAATATTGGGTGCGCAACAGCGAAACCCGCTTTATTTTGGGCTACAGCATGGAGTTGGCTCAAGAGCTAAGCGCCAGTGTTCAGTGGTATCGCGAGCAACAGCGTGACCATAGCCGCTATGTAGACACGCTACCACAAGGCGCGATGACGCAGCCGCAACATTATGATCTCCTGACCTTGAGGCTTAGACAGATGTTGCTCAGCCAAAAGATGACCTTATCGCTGTTTTGGTTTTATTCGCCGACCGATAACGACGGCTATGTCAGACTGAACCTGTTTCACAAATTTGACGATCATTGGATGGTCAACATCGGCACCAATCACTTTAACGGCGGCGTTAACGACCGGTTTGGTCAATTGCAGGGTAATTCCAATTATTTTGCAGCCATACGCTATAGCTTTTAATTTTAACTTAGACTGGGAACACACATGACAACCGATACTCATTCTCACCCGGGCGGGCTGTTTCACTTGGTCACTTGGTCAATTGACAACGCCAAAACGGTTGCCCGTATTACCCTGATCATCACTTTGTTGATGTGCGGCTTCTTGCCCTTTGCCAAAATCGACGTCGATCCGGAGAACATGCTCTCCGCCGATGAGCCGGCGAGGGTATTTCACAATGAACTCAAAGCCAAGATGAATATCAATGACATGATAGTCATTGGCGTAACCAACCCCAACAATCCCCATGGCGTTTTTCAGCCGGAGTCGCTCAACCGCATTTTAACGCTCTCTGAGTATATCCAAACCCTCAGTTGGGATGATGAAGAAAACCCGGGGCAAAAAGCCGGGGTTGTCACCTACAACATCTTAACGCCCAACAAGGTCGATGCCATCGACGCCCAAGAGCCGGGCGTGATCCGCTTTGAACGCTTGATGTCGGCCCCTATCGACAGTCAAACTCAAGCCGATGCCATTCGCGATAAAGCCGCCAGCAATCCGTTTTTGGCCGGCACCATGATCTCCAACGATAAGAAGTCGCTGACACTGTATTTGCCGATCACGTCAAAATCGGTTTCGGCCCAACTTTATGACCTGCTCAACGACAAAATTGCGCAAATGCAAAGTGAAAACCCCGGCGGTGAAGTCTTTCATATCACCGGCTTACCGCTAGCCGAAGACGTGTTCGGTATCGACATGTTTATTCAAATGGCGATCTCAGCGCCGCTGGCCATGCTGTTTATCTTTGCCTTGATCATGTACTTCTTCCGTAATGCTTTAGTCGGTGCCAGTGCTTTGGTCGTTGCGATGGTGTCGGTATTGGTCACCATGGGCGCATTTGTCGCCAGCGGCAACACCATTCACATTATGAGTTCGATGATTGCCATCTTCCTGATGCCAATAGCAGTGCTTGATGCCATCCATATTCTGTCGATGTTCTTCGACAAATATCAGCAAAGCAAAGACCGCGTAGCGACGTTAAAAGAAGTCATGGGTTCACTGTTCGTGCCAATGCTCAACACATCTTTAACCTCGGCAGCGGGTTTCTTTTCACTGTACTTGGCACCTATTCCACCGATCCAAGTGTTTGGCCTTTTTGTCGGCTTCGGTATTTTGTTGGCTTGGTTCTTAAGCATCACCCTAATTCCTGCCTATATCATGTTGCTCAACCCTGCGCGTTTGGAAAACTTCGGCACCGCCCATCATGAAGTCAACGAAGACTTTTTATCGCGCCTACTCAAGGGCATTGCCCATACCTCATACAATTGGGCCAAATCATTGGTCTTACTCATTGTGGTCATACTTATCGGCTCTTACTACGGCATCAAGTCGATTGAAGTCAACGACAACCCGATGAAATGGCTTCACCCAGAACACCCTATTCGTGTTGCCGATGAGTTTATCAATGACAACTTTGGCGGTAACTACGTGATTTATCTGGCGCTATCAAAACAGCACCAAAGTGGCGATATCGAGCACATCAACACTGCCTTAAATCAGCAGTTGGCGGGCCTTGAAAGCAGCCCGGGTGTAACCGAGTTCAAAGCCTTGATGCAACAGGCTAAAGCCGACAGTAAAAGTGCCGGTGAGTATCTTGCAACCTTGTGGCAGTTTGTCAACGGTAAGATTGCCGCTGCGCCGGTTGATAGCGGTAGCAATATGGAAGATGAACTGGCGGATATCTTTGCCGACGACAGCGCCGCAACACAATCAGAGCCATGGCCTGCATTGCAGCAAAGCTTAAGTGAACTGCGTTCAAAACAGGAGTTGTTTAAAGATCCGCAAATGTTGCACTATGTTGAAAAACTCCAGCAGCATATGGGCAAAATGGCCTTGGTCGGTAAATCCAATGCGCTGCCGGATTTGGTGAAAAAGCTCAACCAAGAACTGCATGACGCCAACCCGGACTACTATACCATCCCCGACACCGCAGCGGGCGTATCTGAGGCGTTGATTGCCTTTGAAAACTCCCACGAGCCATTTCGTTTATGGCATTCGGTGACTCAGGATTACACCTTGACCAACCTTTGGTTCCAAGTAAAAAGCGGTGACAACCAAGATATCAACACCGTCGTTGCGGCCATTGAGCAGTATTTGCAAGACAATCCACCGCCACAACCGCTCGACCAAGCCTTTTTCGGCAAGAGCTACATCAATACCATTTGGCAGTCAAAAATGGTCGCTGGTATGACAGATGCCCTACTAGGCTCAATGGTCGTCGTTCTGTTGATGATGATAATGCTGTTCCGCTCAATCGTCTGGGGTCTTATTTCCATGATCCCACTGTCGGTCACCATAGCCATGATTTACGGCGTGATTGGTTTGATGGGCAAAGACTACGATATGCCGGTTGCCGTGCTATCTGCATTGGCGCTGGGGCTTTCGGTGGACTTTGCCATCCACTTTATCAGCCATGGCCAAGGCTTGGTCAAACAACACGGCTGTTGGAAAATCGCCATGGAGAAACTGTTCCAAGAACCGGCCAGAGCGATTTTCCGCAACATCATTATTATTGCCATCGGCTTTACGCCATTATTACTTGCCGCCCTTGTGCCTTATCAAACCGTGGGCATGTTGATGGCTTCGATTATGTTGGTGTCAGGGTTTGCAACCTTGCTTATTCTGCCCGCTATTTTCAAATTACTTGAATCTTTACTCTTTGGTAAAGCGACAACCGCTGCCAAAAAATCATAGGAGATTGATGATGAAATTCTCTCAATTGAAAGTCGCAGCGTTGATGCTGCTAAGCAGCCTAAGCACTCAAGTCTTGGCTGAACAGGCACAAATGGATGGCAACGCCGTAATGGCCAAGTCTCTTGCAGCCAACTACTATGGCGGCCAAGACAACGTTGCCGTCGGTAAAATGACCATCACCGACAAAAGTGGTAGCGTGCGCATTCGTGAGTTCAAAATGTTGCGTATGGACACTGACGATAAAGCCCAGAGCGAATCGGACCAAAACTACTTCGTTAAGTTCTCAGAGCCAAGCGACCTAGATGGTGTCGTCTTTATGGTGAAAAAACATGTCGGCAGCAATGACGACCGCTGGTTGTATCTACCCAAGCTCGATTTGGTTAGACGTATTGCCGCAGGTGACAAGCGCACCAGCTTTGTCGGCTCAGATGTCATGTATGAAGACATTTCCGGCCGTCACTTAACCGAAGACGACCACACCATCGAGTCACAATCCAACAGCTATTACGTGCTTAAGAGCACGCCAAAAGATGCCGCCAACGTTGAATTCAAATACTACAAGACTTGGGTGCACAAACAGACGTTTCTTGCCCTTAAGCGTGAATACTACGATGGCAACGACAATAAATACCGTCAGATGAAAGCCCAAAAGGTCGGCACCATCGACGATATTCCAACCATCACCAGCTCTGTGGTACAAGACCTAAACACTGGCAGCACCACCACAGTGACGTTCTCAGAGGTGAAATACAATATCGGATTGGAAGATGAGCTGTTTCAAGAGCGTTATTTAAGAACGCCACCGGCAAAATGGTTTGATTAATTTTAAAGACATTAAAGGCGCTCTCACCGGCGCCTTTTGTTTATATGAACCAAGGATTACGATTAGTTGTTTTTGATGTTTATGAGATAATCAACCAGCTCATGCACATGGGTAGATGGGTTATCAGTATGATTTTGTTGTGCCTGCTGGTTCACCCTAGTGGCATTTTCACGAGCAAATGGTAG
>JBFHGJ010000091.1:0-23595 GCA_041583135.1 Alteromonadaceae bacterium
AACCAAGGTTGCGCCACTGATTAACGGCCAGAAAAACTCCCACACCGACACATCAAAGGTAAACGGCGTTTTTTGCAGCACCTTATCTTGCGCCGTTAACCCATAGCTTTGCTGCATCCACATTAAGCGATTGCAAATGGCCTTATGCTCAATCAGGCAGCCTTTTGGTTGGCCGGTAGAGCCGGAGGTGTAAATCACATAAGCAAGGTTGTGCGGCGTTACTGCTGTTGTGAGATTTTTAGTTGGGTATTGCTGCCATGGGCAGTCATTGCCATCAAGGGCCAATACACTCAGCCCCTGTTGCTCAAAACTGAGGGCAAAATGTTGTTGGGTAAGCAGCACTTTGGCCTGAGCATCATTGACGATAAAGCTAAGGCGCTCTTTGGGCGTTGCCGGGTCAAGGGGCAAATAGGCGCCGCCTGCTTTTAGCACCGCAAGTAACGCCACTACCATTTCAACCGAGCGCTCCATAGCCACGGCGACAATGCTATCAGGGCCTATGCCAAGCTCTGTCAGATAACGGGCAAGTTGATTGGCTTGGCTGTTTAGCAGGTTATAGCTCAGTTGTTGACCCTCAAACATAACGGCTGTTTGCTGTGGAGAGTCGCTGACTTGGCGTTCAATCAGTTGATGCAGGCACAGGCTTAGGTCGTAATCGACATCGGTTTGATTGATATCAACGGCTTGAGCTTCATTGCTGTTTTGCCCTTTGCTGAGCTTGGGCAAATACCAGCGCTCAGGATCTGGCGTTAAATTGGCCAGTAGCGCGACAAAATCTTCAAACATCAGTTCTATAAGCCCGGCTGCAAAGCTGCCTTGGGCCACATCCCAATGTAGCGCCAAGGTATCGCCCATATCTAAACAGGTGCAATCAAGGCTAACCTGCGGGGTTTTACTGAGCGCTTTGCCGACGCTAAAGCCTTCTGGCAGCGGCAGGCTTGGGCCATCTTCGCTGAGCATATTGGTAAAGACCACACCATAATGGCCTTGCCCGCGCAATTTGCGCATGGCTCTTAAGCCACTGACGGCGCGATGGTTTAAGTCCTCTTGAACTTGAGCATGGCAGGCTTTGACCTGCTCGGCGAAGCTCTCGGCATCAACCGGGTTATTGACCCAACTAAGGGCGGTAAAATCCCCTATCACCTGATAGATATCCGGGTGAATGTTTAGCCGCTCCCAGCACGGCACCACTAAGGCAAAGGCTTCACTTTGGGCATTGGCCGCTATCACCCGGTTGTAGGCACCAAGGCAGATCATTGCGGGGCTTACCCCTAAAGCCTTGGCCGCCTGTTTGAGGTTGGGCCAATTGCTCAGGTTTGCGCTTAAACGCAAGGTTTTGGCGCTGTGGTTTTGATCCACTAAAGCGCTAGGCAGCTCAGGGGCTTTGGCAAGTGCGCCGAGTTTATTCTGCCAATAGGCTAAATCCGCCTTAAAGGCCGGGGTTTGTTCAAACTCGCCAAGGCTGTGCATATAGTCGCCAAAATTTAACGCTGGCACACTCGGCGCGCTGTGATTGGCATAATGGTGCAGCAGCTGTTCAAGCAACCATTTTAAGCTGGTGGCATCGAGAATGATCATATCCACGCTAAAGTGAATACGACTTTGCGTTGGCGAAAGATGGCTGACTTCTAATGCGTAATACGGCAGCGCATCCAGGCTGGATACCAGCTCAGTCATAGATTTGGCTTTGTCGGCCAGTTGTTTTTGCTTTTGCTCATCGCTGAGATAAGTCAAATCATTGACCTTGATGGCATATGGCTCAACTTCGGCCCCATGCGCAAAACCATCGCTGCCGATGCGGGTGCGCAGCATTGGGTTTGCCGCGACTAGTTGGCGCCAAACCTGCTCAAGCCGCGTGACATCAATGTGCGGGCAATCAACCTCTTGATAGACCCGGCAATCGTTTTGTCCACCGGCATGGGCGCTTCTGCCAAAAGCGTAGGCTTGCTGCTGGTCGTTTAACTTAAACGGCCCATTGGGATCTGGGTTTGTGACCAGTTTGACGGCGCAAGTTGGTGTTTGCGCGACCAAGTCAAGCTGCCAAGGGCCGGTTTGTTCGGCCAACTGATGCAGCAGTGTACAATAATCATTAAATAGCTGGTCGATAAGGCCCGGTGCAAAGTAATCTTTGGCAACGTCCCAATTGAACAGCAGCGCGCCGTCTTTCTCGCCGACATGATGATCAAGATATACCTGCGGGGTTTGCGATACGCCAAATTCAATGTGATTAAAAAAGCTCTGAGCGCTGGCCAAATCTTTGGTCAAATCGTGATTAAGCAACGAGGTAAAGACCACTGGCAACGCAAAATTGCCCGGCAATTTACCTGAGTTTTTCAGCGCTCTTAGGGCGCTGACACCACTGACGCCAGCATGGTCGAGATCTTGCCAAAAACGGCTTTGCAGCTGTTTAAGCTCAGTGGCAAAATCCACATTTGATGGCTCAATCACCACCACATTGGTTGAAACAAATGGCCCAAGTACATCGGCGATTTGCGGGTGTACCGGCGGGCGATTGAAATAAGTGGAGATCAGCGAAAATCGCGGGTTTTGGCTATGTTTTGCCAGCACTTTGGCAAAAATACCCAACAGCATGATGGTATTAGACACATTGTTCGCTTTGGCTCGGGCTTTAAGCTTGTTCCACACATCTGGCGCAAGCTCGGCTTTGATGCGCTCGCGGCGCAAGGTTTTGCCAGATTTAACCGGGTTTTTAGCAAGCTCAGGGCCGGTTGGAATATCAACAAGGGCCTGTTGCCAATAGGCTAAATCATTGCCATAGCGAGTTGAGTTTTCAAAACGCTTTTGCGCCAACACATAATCTCTAAAGCTAAGGCTTAGCGCAGGTAGCTGCGCTTGAGGTTGATGATAAAGCTCGGCCCACTGGCGCATTAATAGCCCAATGCCTGAGGCATCTAACAACAGCTCATCAAGGCTTAAATGCACCAGTGCTTTGTTGTCAGGGCAAAGGCTGACCTGCACATCAAACAGCGGCCAAGTGGTTGGCTCGTACACTTTATGAGAGAGCTTATCCCTAGTTGCAGCCAGCTCTGCTTTGACCTGTGCTGACGATTTACGACGCAAATCATTGACTGCGATAGCGTAATGTTTTGGCGCCGCTAAGATCTGCTGTGTGGTGTCGTCCAACATCACGCAGCGCAGCATATCATGATGATGAATAAGCCGTTGCCACGCACTATTTAGGCGATAAACATCAAGCCCCTCAAAGCCTAACTCCAAATACACATGACAGCCCACCGCATCGCCAGATAACGCCAGCTTTCTACCGACATAAAACGACTGCTGTACATCCGTCATAGCAAAAGGCGCCAACCGCTCATCCGGCCGCTCAACAATCTCCAACACCAAGGTGTCAGACACCAAATTTTTAGGTACTTCCACCCCAACACCAACGGTGTCAGACACTAATTTATTGGGTACTCCTACCGCACCAATGGTGTCAGACACCAAAAAATTAGGAACATCACTTTTCTGACCAAGCCCTTGGGCAACTAGGGTTTGAGCGATCTCTGTAACACTTTGCTCTGAATGCAAACTCTCAAGCGAGATCTCTGCGTTAAAATGCTTCTCAAGTGCCGTCTTAAGCCCAATCATATTCACGGAATCAAAGCCCACTTGGTTGAGCGCTTTGCCAGTAGGTAAATCTTGCGCGCTAAGCTCTAGCATGTCTTGCACATAAGAGGCGATGACCGCTTCAACACCGACAATGACCGCGCTTTGACTACCTGAGCCATCAATCTGTACTGGCTGTGTAGAGCTTCGCAAGCCGTCAGAGCTTTCTTTCACTTCATCACGCATCGCATAGGTGGCAAAACGCTGACGGGCGAACGCATAAGTCGGTAGCTTAATTTTACGGGGTTTAAGAGCAAGCAAGCTAGGCTGGCTCTGATACCAGTCATGCCAATCAACAACCTCGCCTTCACACCAGCGCTGGGCAATTTGCTCAGGGCTGGCAACGCCACCACAAAGCTCCGTCCCCATATTTTTGGTGTCTGACACTTCAAATCGCGCCGTTCCTATTTTTTTGGTGTCTGACACCTGGGGGGATGAAGCTGAGAGGTAGGCGGTGAGTTTTTCGCTGAGCTGGTGGAGGCTGGAGACCACTAGGCTTAAGCGTTCGTCCATGGCTTCGCGGGCCGTTTGCAGGGTGTAGGCGATGTCAATCAGCCTTACCCGTGGGTTTTGGGCGATGAAGTTGACGAGGTTTTGGCACTGGGCTTTCAGTCTGTCTTGATTTTTGGCTGAGAGCACCACTACCGCCTGTTGGCCTGTGGTTGATATATCCGTGTGATATTGAGCAGTTGAGTTGGCGTCTTGATATTGCTCAATCAACATATGGGCATTGGTGCCGCTAAAGCCGAAAGAGCTGACAGCTGCCAGCCTTGTGCCTTGGTGGTTGAGCGGCCAATGTTTTAGCTCGGTGTTGACGTAAACCGGGCTGTTGGCAAAATCAACATGATGATTGTGGCTGCTAAAGTGAATCGATGGCGGCAGCTTTTGCGCGTTCATTGCCAGCAATATCTTGATGGTGCTCAACACGCCTGCGGCAGCAGTGGTATGACCGATATTGGCTTTTAACGAACCGATGGCACAAAACGGCTGGGCGCCCTGTTTATTGCCCTGAGTTAAACTGCGCGAGAGCGCATGGAGTTCAACCGGGTCGCCAAGTTTGGTCGCCGTGCCATGCGCTTCAATATATTGCAACTCACTGACATCGATTTTGGCCTTTTGATATACCTTAGTTTGCAATTCACTTTGCGACATAAAGCTCGGCACCGTAATGCCTGAGGTTTGGCCGTCTTGATTGATACCATGGGCGCGAATAACGCCATAAATTCTATCGCCGCTCTGCTTGGCATCGGCTAAGCGTTTGAGCACGGTAATACCGACGCCATCGCCCACTACAATACCGTTGGCGCTGTCGTCAAACGGTTTACACTCACCAGTTGGCGATAACATGCCAGCATTGTTCATGGCAATAAAGGCGCCCGGATGACTATACACCGACACGCCACCGGCAATGGCCATATCAATATCGCCAAGCTCAAGGGCCTGACAGGCCAAGTCCATCGCCACTAAGGATGATGAACAGGCAGTGTTAACCGCAATTGCCGGGCCTTTCAAATCCAAAAAGTAGGCAATGCGCGAGGCCAAAATACTGCTCTCTGAGCCTAGCGCCGAGAACATACTGGTTTGATGGTCTACCCCAGCAGAGCTGGTCATAGTGCCTATGTAGGTGCCAACCGCTTTGCCTTTAAGCCAGCTTGGGGTGTAACCGGCATCCTCTAATGCGTGATAGGTCTCCTCAAGTAACACCCTTTGGGCGGCGTCCATTACCCTCGCTTCTTTGGGCGAGATATTAAAAAACAGCGGGTCGAAATACTCCACCTCGCTCATCACCCCATATCTTGGGGTAAAGGGCTTGTCATTGTGCTTGTCAAAATACGCAAGCCAGCCTGCGTCGGTAATATCGTCAATACAGTCTTTACCCTCGGCTATCAGCTGCCAAAACTCATCTGGCCCATTGCCATAGGCGCAGCGACAAGCCAGCCCCACCACCGCAATGCCGCTGTTCTGCCCACTCGGCTTAACTTGTGGCGACTCGCTCAAGGCTTGCGTCGTTACCGCCTGTTCGAGCCTAGAAGCGGCGGCTTTCACTGGCGCCTGAGGCAATGTTACTTTTTTCTCTGTATTCGCCGACAGCTGCTCACTCACAATGGCGGCAAATGCATCCAAGGTGCCACATTCAAACACCACACTGGTAGGCAAACGCAGCCCATAGCGGCTATTAACCGCCTCAAGCAGCTCCACAGAGTTGATTGAGGTGATATTGAGCTGCGCCAGCGTAGCAACCGAGCGCACTTTACTTTCGCTATAGCCTAAAATTTCGCCAAACACGTCAACCAACACATCTTTGATTGCAGATAGATCGGTTGTCCCGCTGGTGCTAACTTTAACGCCTTGTTCAGCTGAGTGACTTGGCGGATAACTGCTGCCGCCACCTTGTATCATCTGCGCCAACGCTTGCGGATAAGGGATTTGGTTATTCAGCTTGTTTAAGTTATGAGTCTTTAGGTCATCAACGCCGATATTCGCGGCTTTTTTAATTCTAAACAGGCTATAGCTTATCCAGCCTTTATCAAGGGCAATCGACTGGTTGGCATAATTACTTAGGGTATCTTGTACCACCTTAGGTAGCTTGCCGATGTTTTGCGCAAATTGCGGATCATACAAAAAGTTGGCAATTTGCGGAGAAACATCAATCATTTGCTCAATTTGCAGATGATGCTCGCTTAACAGGTCAACCCACTGCGCTTTGGTTGGAATGGTAATTTCAACATTGCTATCGACAATCGGCCCGTGCAAATTGGCAATATAGTCCATCAGCAGCACAGTGCCGTCACTATTGAGCGCCTGCTCAACGTTGGAAAACAGCCCCGCCTTATCGCGAATGTGAAAACTGACCTCAATGCCGATGATCAGATCATAGTGACCGGGAAAACGCCCTTTTGAGCTGTCGCCATGAAAAATCTGTGCACGGCCTTCAAGGCCCAGCTGCCGAATGCGCTCGCTGCCAAGTTCAGCCTGCGCCTTGGTAATGGTTAAACCGGCAGTGCTGATATGCTCAAATAAGTTAGCAATTTGAATAACATCGGTGCCATGCCCGCAACCAAAATCGAGCATGCTCCGGGTTTGGCTAAAATCTTGACCGTAAAACAGCACCTGTCTTAGCTCTATCTGCTTTTGCACCATCAGATCCCAATGATGTTGCAAGCCTTTAGGGTCTAAATACACCGCCGTCATCGAAAAGCCGTCAACGCGCTCGGCAAAGGGGCAAAAAGTGAGATATTCTTCGGCAAAACCTTCAGCGCCGCTTTCGCTGCAAAAGGTGTAAAACTCCGTTGCCTTGTTTTCTAATGAGGTGTTGTGCATTGACGTTTCCCGGTCATTATTGTTGTTTGTCGCCGCAGGTTGAGCCACTAGCTCACAGGCCCAATAGCTTTGTAGCTCATAGGGGTAACATGGCAATCCTGCCCGGCGTCCTATTTTGCGCCCACCAAGCAGGCTTTGCCAATCAATTTCGTACCCTTGACAGTAGATTTGTGCGAGTTTGGGTAAATCCTCGCCAATTTGCTGATCTTCAAGACTATTTTGTGGCCTTTGAGTGACCACGGCGCTGATATAACTGCCGCTTTCAATGCCGTTAACAAAATCCATAAGCGCCGTTTTGAGCGCAAAAATGCTATCGCAAACAATGGCCAAACGATGCTTGTGGGCTTTACGACCAACCTGCATGGTATGGGCAATGGCACCGAGTTCACTATCACTGATGTTATTGCGTTCAAAAAATGCGACAAAGCTTTGGGCGTAACGCTTAAGGGCGGCGTCGTCTTTGGCGCTTAATACCACCAATGATGGCGCAACAATCGCTGATTGTTGTGGCTGGCAATATTCTTCAACTAACACGTGAGCATTCACCCCACCTGCCCCTACTGAGGTGATCCCAGCTCTGCGCGGTACAGGTTTACCATCTATCACAGGGGCAACCCAAGGGCTTAAGTTTTTCTGGAGCGTAAATGGCAAGCGGGCAAAATCAATTTCAGGGTTAAGTTCGCCCGATACCAAGCTTGGTAACAGTTTTTGCTGTTTTAGCGAATACACTACTTTAAGCAGCTGCGCCATGCCTGAACCACTCTCGGCGTGGCCAATATTGGGTTTAACACTACCAATGGCCCCAAGTTTTTCACTTGAGCCAAACACATTGCTGAGCGCCGTCATTTCAATGGCATCGCCCATGGCCGAGCCATTGGCTGCCGATTCAATGTAGCTGATGGTGTTTTTATCAATGCCAGCCTGAGCAATGGCTTGCTCAATCACCTTGGCCTGTTGATGGGGGCATGGCACCGTGTAACCATTGGTTTTACCATCATGGTTAACCGCTGTCGCCAATATGCTGGCGTATATATCATCACCATCTGCTATCGCAAGGCTAAGCGGTTTTAACACCACTGCGGCGACAGCCTCTCCCGGCACAAAGCCATCACAACCTGCGCTAAATGCGCCGCAGGTTTCACTCGAACTGACCATTTGCCCGAGACATAAATTGACATAGGTAGAAAAATGCGAATATAGGTTCACCCCACCAGCAATGGCCATTTGGCCAATACCTGAGCGGATATAATTTACCGCTTGGTCAAGGGCTACCAGTGATGACGAACACATGGTATCGACCGCCACACTCGGGCCGTGCAGATCAAAGTGATACGACACCCGATTGACCAAAGCGGCAAACGAAGTGGTCGGCACATTGCGACTGCCCGCCTGCGCCGTTAACTGATAGCCAAGCTTAGTGATACCGGCAAACACACCAAAGTGCTGTTTAAGCTCATCACTTAGCTCACCGCCATAACCGGCATCTTCCATGGCGTTACAGGCTTCGATTAAGAACAATCGCTCCTGCGGATCGGTGTTTTGCGCCTCCATTGGCGTTATGGCAAAAAATTCAGGATCAAACTGGTCAATCCCGGTAATAAACCCGCCCCAGCGACTATAGCTTTTACGCTTGGCACAGGCTTGCGCCTTATCGCCGCCAAGGTGACACACCTCATTCCAATCCCAGCGATTTTGCTCATCACTGATGCAGTTTTTACCTGCCTCAAGGTTGTGCCAAAACTCGCTCACATTGCCTGCCATCGGAAAACGGCCACTCACGCCAATAATGGCAATGGCTTCATTGTTAGCTTGGTTGTCAGTTTTTACCGAAGCGGTGGTAACCGCTGAGCTTGTAGGCAAAGCCTCAGCGCCAAGCACCTGAGCTAACTGCGCTTTTTGGCCATTGCTAAAATAATCACTCAGCTCGGCAACCGTTTGCACTTGGTAAAACAAGGTGCTCGGCACATCGTCAAACTGCGCTCTTAACTCGGCAGTTAAGCGGCCAATCACAATAGAGTCGATACCAAAGCTGCTCATCGGTTCAAAAATATCAATACTGTCGCTATCAAGCCCTAAGGCATTGGCGATAAAGCCTTTAAAGTAGTCACGACTTAGGCTGTCGAAGTTAGCAATGGGCTGATTAGTCAGCGCAAGCGGCTGTTTTTGCTCGATATTTTTGCAGGTTTTAGGTTGTTCTAACGGGCGTATGACCTGCCCATCACTCACTGCCAGCATCACCTGCTGCCCCAAGTGTTGATCTTGCTCGGTGGCGCAAAAACAGTGTTCAAACCCGACTTCTCTAAGCGCCTTTTGCCAGCCTGCTACAGACAGCCCCGGCGAGCCTTCAAGGCGTAAGCCGCTATCTTCAGTCAGCCACCAGCCTTCTAATAAACCAAAGGTGATATGGGCGAAAATGGAGCGCACGGTGATCTCGTTTATCAGCAACAAGCCGCCCGCTTTAAGCTGGGCCTTAACATGGTTTAAGGTGTTTCTGATGTTCTTAGTGGCGTGTAAAACATTGGCGGCGATCACCACGTCAAAGTGTTCACCAAGGGTATCACTTTTCTCAATATCAAATACTTGGCAGTTAACAAATGGATATTTGCCAGCAAAGCGCTGGTTAGCTTCACGCACCAAGGTTGGCGATAAATCGGTATAACGATATTCGCTTATATGCTCGGCAACCGCATTAAGCTCAGCCAACACCACTTTGGCGGTGCCGCCAGTGCCTGCGCCCACTTCTAAAATGCGAATTTTGGCTTGCGGGTTTTGACTCAAACGTTGATTGATATACGTCTTGAGCGCCTTGGCAAGCACATGGTTAAAGTGCTGGGCAACGCGATTGCCGCTGTAAATCCCCTCAACCAACGACAAACCGCCCTCAGGGAAGATTAAATTAGGCGCTTGCACCTTGCCTTTTAGCACATCGGCCAAGCCTTTGAGGCACACTTCGGCTAGCTCAACATGGGGCATTAGGCTCTCATCTTGTTGCCAGGTGGCCTTGGCGTTTTGCCACTGTTGCCAAAGCTCGGCTTTTGATGGAAGCACTGCACCAATAAAGCCGCTCTGCTCCAACAGAGGCTTAGTATGTTCAAGCCAGGTTTGATAGAGCGAAGGCAGTGGCAACTGACCCTGATAAGCGCCAAGCTCTAGTAACTCAGCGTGTAACAGCTGATGCATCAAACACTGCATTGTTGGTTCATTTAGCCCTGCAACACTCTGCGTTGGCAAGGCCAATACATTTGCCACTAACGCTTGATAATCAATGCTCTGCGTATTTGGGTTTTGCTCTAACACTTTACCCGGCAATAGCCCATTGATGGCAGTTAAAGATTTGCTAGAGACAAGGCCAAGCTGGTTGTCATTGCCGCTTAAGAGAATTTCAAGGGCCTTCATGCCCTGCTCATCCGTTATCGGCTCAAGGTCACTTTGGGCAACCTTTTGTTTAAAGTCGTCATCGACTTTGGCGCCTGCGCCCACCGGCCAATAACCCCAGTTGACAACTTTAAGCCCATGGACTTTGGCAAATTGGTCTTTGAATACGCAGCCTGCGCTGTAACCGCTGACCCCTTTGGCTTTTTCAAAGGCCATCATTGATGAGAACAACAGAGCAAAATCTAACGTTTTTAAATCAAACACTTGTGCCATATTGGCGCAAATATCCACTTTAACCGACAGCACATTGGCAAAGTGGGCTTCGCTCATACCATCAATGGCGCGGTCGAATTCGGCCACAGCGCTGTGCACCAGTCCATGCACTTGACCGAAGCGCTGTTCAATTTGTGCTTTTGCTGCGCTAAGCGCTGTTATATCGCGGCTATCGGCCTGTATATAAATGGGTTTAATACCGCCACTGCTACAGGCGTTTTGCTTTTGCTCGATTGCAGCGCTCATTGGGCTGCGGCCAAGCCAGATCACTTGGGCGCGATATTGTGCAATCAAATAGCCACTCATTACCTGACCGATACCACCGGCGCCGCCGATCAGCACATAAACGCCCCCCTGCCTAAACGGCAAATAGGGCACTTGTGGCTGGCTAAGCTGGGGGAGCAACTGCTGGCGATACCATTCGCCTTGGCTGTAACGCAGACTCTCGCCAAATACGTTTATGCCAAGCACTTGTTGCCATGGGGTTTGCGCCGAAGTATCTACATCAACACAGCGTACTTGCCAGTTTGGATACTCTTTTGCCAGCACAGGCGTAAAGCCATGAATGCTGCTGTGGGCAGGGTTGCCGTGCTGCGCTGATAGGGCGTTTTTGGTCACTACGGTCAAACTCAGCGCTTTGGCTTGAGAATTCAGTGCCAGCAGCGCTTTGACCAGTTTAAACAGCATCAATACGCCCTGTTGTTGCGCCGCAATAACGTCAGTTTGCATTGATTCTTGCGCGATAAATACTATCTCTTCAAGGTCCGCAATTTGACTTAATAGCGCCTGAATATCAGCTACGCTGTCTTTAACGGTTAAGCTCAGTGCTTGCGCCTTTGGATTGAGCTGCCACAGCGCCTGTTTATCCTCATTGGATTGGCTAATGATAAGCTGTTGCCTATGCTGGCTCAGTGCAAAATCTACGTCCAAAACAGGCAGCCATTTGGGCCTGATCAGCACTTGCATGGCAGGTTTTTCGCAGGCTTCGGTAACGCTGGCTTCAGGTGCAGGCAGCTCGCCAATCCAATACCTTTGACCAGCAAATGGATAGGTTGGCAAATGGCATAACTTAGGCTGTTGTTGATTGAGTGAAAACAGCTCAAAGCCATATCCTTGGCAATACAGCTGCGCCAGTTCAGTTAAAACCTCGTGACTTGGGGTTGATGACAACAGGGTATGAATACGCTCAAGCTCTTGGGTTTGTGGTTTAAATGTGCGCTCAACTTTTTGCCCTTCAGTAACGTGAGAGAGTTTATCAATTGCCTGCTGGTAATCATCAACCACGATGGCGACGCGATAACCAAAATGATGTCTACCGGTGCAAAGGGTGTAAGCAATATTGGTGAGCTGCTGGCTGTCAGGTTGATGCTCGGCCAAATAGCGTTTTAGGTTGTTGGCCTGAGTGACCAAAGCGTCGTTCGTTTTGGCACTGAGCAGCAGCAAATTCAATTGCTGGCTGGGGCCTGTCGTGTTGTCGATGTATTCTTCAATGACCATATGGGCGTTGCTGCCGCTAACACCAAAGGAGCTTAGCGCGCCACGTCTTGGCTTGCCAGCCTCACTTTGCCAAGGCTGGCTTTGGTTATTGACGTAAAACGGGCTTTCTTGCCAGGCAATATGCTGATTTGGCGCAGAAAAGTTAAGGCTCGCTGGAATACGTTTGTGCTCTAGGGCTTTAACCAGATTGACCAAAGACACCAGGCCAGAGGCGGCAAAGGTATGGCCGATATTGGTTTTGTTTGAACTTAATGCGCAGCTACTTGGCGAAACGCTATCAAACACCTCGTTAAGCGCGGTGACTTCAACCGGGTCACCTAAGTGCGTACCGGTGCCATGGGCGACGATATATTGAATGTCGCTCGGCTCAATGTTGGCTTTGCGATAGACGCTGTTAAGCAGCTTGGTTTGCGCGGTCATACTCGGGGCGGTAATGCCATTGGTTTTGCCGTCGTAGTTAATGCCACTGGCTTTAATTAGGCCATAAATGCTTGCGCCTCGGGCTTTGGCAAAACTGAGCGTTTGCAAAACTAGGGCAACGACCGCTTCACCGGGTACCAAGCCATCAGCGCGGTTGTCAAAGGTGTAGCATTTGCCGGTCGCTGATAACATGCCCGCTTGAGTCATGGCAATGTATGGCTCAGGGGTGAACAACAGATTAACGCCAGCGACAATGGCGCTATCGCACTCACCAGCTTTTAGGCTGATACAGGCTTGATGAGCGGCAACCACTGACGAGGAGCAGGCGGTATTGATGGCGAGGGTTGGGCCGTCGAGGTTTAAAAAGTAGCTCAAGCGTGAGGCCAACACCGCACTGTTGTTGGCGCTTAGGCGGCGCTCATCGTTTTTGTCTTTCGGGTAGTCGCCCTCTTCTACGCCGACAAAAGTACCAACCACGCTGTTATCTAGTTGAGCTTTGGCAATGCCCGCATCTTCTAGCGCTCGCCATGACTCTTGCAACAGTAAACGCTGACGCGGGTCCATTGCGGTGGCTTCAACACCAGATATTTCAAAGAACGTGGCGTCGAACACGTCGGCATTGCCGATAGCCGCGCACCATTTGCTGATGGTTTTGCCTGCTTGTTTTTCCTCGCGGTAATACTCTCGCCAGTCAAAGCGTGAATTGTCGATTTCATCGACCAGGCACCTACCACTGTCTAATGCCTGCCAGAAATCATCACAGCTTTGCGCTTTGCCAAATAGACCGCTCATACCAACAATGGCAATGGCGTCGCCTTGCGCTTTGGCAGAGTCTGACTCATTTTGAGCCGCCTGTTGTTTTGATTGGATGGCAGCGAAATGGCTTCGATGTTTATCCATCAAGTAGCGCTGTAAATCGGCAAAGGTGCTATTACCAAAGAAGATGGCAGGAGACACGTCAATACCTAAGCGTTCAGTTAGCGCTTGGGCAAATTCGGCAAGCGTGACTGAATCAAAACCGAAATCTTCAAAGTTGGCCTCATCGCTAAAGCTCGCAGGCTCTGCCATGAGCACCTTGCCCGCTTGCGCTTTGAGTACCTCGATAAGATTGAGATCAGCACTGAGTTCTGGCGTTACAACGGCCGCTTGTTCGCTTATACCTAGCCAGCGGGTAATTTTATCTTGCTCGCCATAAGTGACGACCAGCGGTGGCACCTGTTGAGAGAGCAAACTTTCCAGTTGAGAACAGGCCATATCAAGGGGCAGTTTGGCTTGCCCGGTAGTGGCAAGATATTGTTCGGTTTGCGCGCCTAAATCCATCGCGCCTGTGGCAAACATAGGCCATTCGATGGCAATGCGCTTGATCTTGTCCTGCCCTTGATGATGCTCGGCAAAACTTGAGATAAAGCGATTGGCAATGGTGTAATCGGCAATACCGCTATCGCCAAGCGTTGCTGCAATAGAAGAAAAATAAACGATATAACTGGGTTTTGCATCAGCATCGGCAATAACCTGCTCGATAACATTGGCAGCACCTATTTTGGCTTTAAGGTTTTGTGCAAATTGCTCGGCGCTCTTATCAAATAACGTCGTTTTGTCTAAAACACCGGCTAAGTGCAGTACGCCGTCAAGCACGCCAAAACGCTCTTTGGCCAACTCAAACGCTGCGTTCATTTGCGCAACATCGGCAGCGTCGGCCTGAACATAAACCGCATCACCACCCAACGCTTTGATATCACCTAACTTACGCTCAATATCGCCATTTAGCGCACTGCGACCACTGAGCACCAACTTGGCCTGATAAGCGCTTGCCAGCCACTTCGCCAAACCAAATCCCAGCGCCCCACAGCCACCAGTGATCAACACCGCCCCCTGTCCCGCTAATTTTGGTGTCTGACACCAAAAACCCGCTTGTTCCTTTATTTTTGGTGTCTGACACCGAGAAAATGGGGTCAGGTTGGTGGTGTGGCGTTTGCCTGAGAAGTATTTGGCGTAGTTGGCGCTGGTAGAGAGTGCTTTGTTTATGGCGGCGATGATTTGCTGGTGATTGTGGTGTGCATCAAAGCCTAGGGTTTTGATTCGGCATTTGGCCGAGCTGCTGTTAAGGGAGATGCCAAAACCTGCCATGGCATCTAAATAACTGTGCTCAAGTGGGTTGTTAAATTGTCCGGCAAGTATAATTGATGGGGCTTCACAAGCGCTTGCGGCGATGGCTTTTAACAGTTTTGCCGGGGTGATAAGGTCATATCTTGCATCCTCACTTACCACAGGTGCTATGTACAATACGGCATCAATGGCCTTTTGTTTGTCTAGCGCTGCGCTGAGTTGCTCAATGCTGCTGACAAAGCTCACCACTTCCACTTGGCCAAAGTGTGCTGTTATTGCCGCTTCAATGGCCTGGTCATGACCAAAACACAACAAGGTTTTAATGTCACTTTGCGCTGTGTATACGGTCTCATCGGCTACCCATACATTTTGATAACAGGCCAGCTCCCACTGATGGCTATTGTGAGCGTCAGGGCGTTCACTTGTTTCAGCATCTGGCTTTCTATAGTGCTCAGTAGCAAACGGATAAAGCGGTAGTGAGATGCGCTTTGCTTGTTTGTTTGCAAAAACCGCTTGCCAATCAACGTCATTGCCCACCAACCAGTCTGTAAGCAGCGCCGAATTAGACGGCTCAAAGCGCTTACCATCAAGGTAATGTCTCAGCGCTTGTTTAAGCGCTTCTATTTCGCTCACTTCAAAGCCGACTCGCTCGGCAAACGCTTCACGGCCCACAGCTAGCGTAAAGGCGATATCAAGCAGGTTTGGTTTTGGCAGGTTTTGCTTTGACAGGTTATTGAGGATGCTGAGTAAATTAACCACAAGCGTGCGTAGCTGAGCTTTGCTATGAGCACTTAGCACCACTATCACAGGTTGTGTCAATTCTGTAACTTGTTCGTCATTGATGAAATCTTGCAACACTACATGGGCATTGCTGCCGCCTGCGCCAAATGAAGACACGCAAGCAAGGCGCTTGTTGTCGCTATGCCATGACTCAAGGCTTTGTTGCAGTTTAAAGCGGGTTTGCGCAAAGTCGATTTGGCTATTGGGGGTTTGAGCATTGAGCGAAGGCACCAACTGACGATGGCGCATTTGCAAAAGCACCTTAGTAACCCCAGCAATGCCCGCAGCCGCTTCCAAATGGCCGATATTGGTTTTAACAGAGCCGATAGCGCAGCGATTTTCACCCTGAGCCAAAGCGCCGTTTAAACCGCGAATTTCTATCGGGTCGCCTAATGCGGTGCCGGTGCCATGGGCTTCAATGTAGCTGATATCAGCGGCATTCACTTGAGCATTACTGAGCGCCTTTACCACCACTTCGCGCTGAGCGCTTGGGCTTGGCACGCTGTAGCCTGCGGTTTTGCCGCCATGATTGGTGGCCGAGCCTTTGATAACCCCGTGAATGTTATCACGGTTTTGTATCGCCAATGCCAGCGGCCGAAGGACTATCGCGCCTATGCCCTCTCCCGGCACCATACCATCGGCGCCAAGGCCAAAGGCTTTGGTTTTGCCGCTGGCCGAGAGCATTTTGCCTTTACTAAACTCGGCAAAAGTCGAAGGGTTGGTGTAAGCATTTACTCCACCAACCATGGCCAGCTCACACTCACCATCGTGAATATGACGACAAGCTTCATGCAGCGCCACCAATGACGATGAACACATGGTATCGAGCGCAAGGCTTGGGCCGTTAAAATCAAACAGGTAAGACACCCGGTTGGCAACGGCGGCAAATGAATCCGGGTAATGCTCTACGCCAAATTTAGACACCCCAACAAACACCCCAACACAGAATTCTTTGAGCGCTTTTGGTGTATATCCAGCATCTTCTAGCGCGTGCCACGCCGTTTGTAGGAATAATCGCTCTTTGGGGTGCATTCTCAGCGCTTCGCGCGGTGAGAGTTTGAAAAACGCCGGATCAAAGCCGTATAAATCATCAATAAAACCGCCCCATTTGCCATAAGAACGTTCAAGGCTTATCGCTTTGCTCGGGTCCGGTTCAAAGTGCTGTTGTAACGACCAGCGCTCAGCTGGCACCTCGGTAATACAATCAACACCGTCTGTTAAGTTCTGCCAAAAAGCGCTTAAATCATTGGCCTTAGGATAGCGCCCGGCCATGCCGATAACGGCGATATCTTGCGTATTGTCTTTTGCCTTAGGCGCACTATCTAAAAGCCCGTAAGCTTCTTGCATCAGCGCAGCGGCTATCTGCTCAACATGACGATTGCGCCAATTTTCAAAGCGCCCGCCTTTTGCCCAATCGTTAAATGCCCCCATGCCTTTTGAGCAATAAATCTGATAATTATCAACGCCGTCACGGCCAAGTTTGGCCGATTGAAAACTATAGTGCAGGTAGTAGGCATAGATACTGAACAGCGCACTGTTTTTAAGGGTCTGTTTGTCGTTGGCAAGCGCGCCTTTTTGCCCGATATAACCTTGGGCATCAGTGCTTATCTGTGCAAGCGGCTGGCCATCAAAACAAGCCTCAATCAGCTGGATGTCTTTTTCGCCAAGCTCAGATATTGCCTTGATACTAAAGCACAGTTTTTCAAGCGCTTGGAGGCGATAAGCCACCTTGGTGCCTCTGTTTGCAATTTGCACCTTGGCCGCCATATCCATCACCACATTGGTGATATAGGTGGTATCGACACATCTTAACTGGGCTAACAGGTCTTTGCCTTTGTCGCTTTGGTTGCATTCAACCGTACATTGGTTGATGGAGCCTGTAAGCACAAAATCGGCACCTAAGAACATCGCGCCAGCAATACTTTGTGGCGTTGAAATGCCCCCCGCCACACCAAGGTGAATGCCCAAATGCTGCAAAGGCAACGTGGCGCTTTGCTCATCTTTGGCTTTAATCAGTTCGGGCAAGCTCACATGGGCGCTTTGGCTGTCGGTAAAGCCCGCCGAATCCCCTTCAAACACGATCACATTGGCAAAACTGACTTCACTCGCCATCAGCCGCTCATCTTGACTGATCAGCCCCTGCCCTTCGAGTTTATCTAGCACCTTGGCGGGGATCGGCGCCATAAATCGCTTGGCAAGCTCGGCCCTTGTCAGCTTAACCAGCACATTATGACGACTGGCAATCTGCCCGCTCTCTAAGCGATGCAAGCCTTTGATTCGGTATAGGCACACCTTGGGGTCGGCGTCGATAAAGCCCGACAGTTCCAAGCAGCTCACCTGATGGCTCAGTGCAAGCTCAACCACCGCATCGATTTTATCTTGAGACTCGGCGCGGTTAAGCAGGTTCAAAGCAAAGCTTTTGTCGCCGACTTTGGCTTTAACCGCCAATATCGAGCGTTCAATGTCGTCAATCTCAACGCCGCCGGTGCCAAGGGCCGCCATAAAACCGCTATTACATAAGCGGGTAACAAACTCGTCACTGACTAAGTAATGGCCCATGCCGCCAGTCATATAGGGATGAGCTAAGCCAAAGCGCTGCATAAAGCGCTCGCTGCCACAATTAGCCCTAGTCACAGTGTTGCGGATTTTTACGTCGTGATGCTGCTCAGCGATAGTATCGCCCATCGCATCAAGGGCAGACTGCTCTCCCACCAGATAAGAGAACTGCACGCCTTGCTCGGCACTTAACGCAAACCCCACTATCTGTTCAAATGCCCGCGCACCTTGGTTTGAGTTAAGTGACAAAAGCCCGCTCTGGCGGTAAATCATCGCCCTTGTCGCCTCATCCATATGCATACCGCCATCAAGCCAGTTCGGCCAGTTGATAACAATGCTCTGGCCTTTGCGTTTACCTTGTGCCACCAATGCTTGGCGCTTATTGGCAAAACTATCGATATAACTGTTGGCTGCCCCATAGTCCCAATGCTGGTTTAAGCCAAAGCTCGCCTGCGACGAGCAATACAGCATAAAGTCGAGATCTACGTCTTTTGTACAGCTATCGAGCACTTCGCTGCCGATGACTTTAGCCGCGAGGGTATTGGCAATCTCTTGTGGCGTCTTTTGCAAAATACTGCCGGATTTAAACACCCCGGCCAAATGAATAATGCCATCTATTTTGCCGTGCTCTTTGATAATTTGGCCAAGCGCCGCATTAACGCTCGCCTCATCACAAACATCGACCGAAATATAGCGAGCACGTGCAAGTTGCGACTGGCTATTCTCATTGCCAATATGGCGAGAAGACAAAACGCACAGCCCGCCTTTAGCGATGATACTTTGTGCCAAAGTTTGACCAATAGCGCCCATACCGCCAATCAGCCAGTACACACCGCCCGGTTTGATTGCGGCTTTGTTGGCACTGACCTCAAGCCTTTTAAAGCCTTGCACATGGCGGATAAAGTCCTTGTCGTAATAAACGGCGCTGTCAAAGCCATTTTGCAGGCATTCAGCCGCAACCAGCTGTTGCCACTGTTTTTTTGCTTGCGCGTTATATTGCGGGCCTGTAATGGTTTTACATTCAATATCCTTGCTATCTAAACTCACTGAGCGTAAAAAGCCGCTGATATAGTCAGTGCTGTCAGAGGTTAAAACCGCCAAAACCGACATCTTTTGTCGCTTGAGCATTAAGGATTTAAATTGCTCTGTAAGCTCGGTCACGCTTTGCGCCACGTTATCGCCAAAACGTTCAATTTGCGCTTGTGGTAGCGCTTCACTCAACGCATTGGCTAAATCAGTTTGGTGTTGATGGACAACTATCAGCACTGATGGCGGCATGTCATTTTGACCACTGTCAATGGCCTGCTCACGCCAATAGGGCTGCAATACAAGCTCAGGCTGAGTTTGCTGTAAATCTGGCAAGTTTGATGTTTTTTCAACAACTTGAGTAATAGTTGAAGCACCATTCGCTTTTAATTCAGTGGCAAAGTGTTCGGCCAAATACGCCATCAACGCCCCAGCGCTAGTGTATTCAAAAAATACCACCGGCGGCACTTCAAGGCCAAAGTCGTCATGGAGCATATTGGCAAGGTCGGCCACCACAATCGAGTCAAAACCCAGCTCAAAAAAGGACTCATCGAGCTTAACCTCTGCCTCGTCAATACGGCAAAAATGCGCCATGCATTTGCGCACGACTTGCTCAGCCAGTACCAGTTCATCCCCTTGTGCAGTAGCCGTTTTTAGCGGCGCACTCGCTTTAGCTTCTGCTGCAATGGCTCTTGAGCTAAATTGTTTTAGTCGCGCCTTTACCTCACCTTGAGAGTCGATAATGTCGATATCAAAACGCACCACGCTGTCTGACTCGCAACTACCGTCACTTAAGCGAATATAGGCATAACAGTGGGCCGGGATGGCAGCAAAAATATCGATGGCTTCTAAATAAAACGGAATACGCGGGATAATATCGCCATCGCTCAGTAAAAAATTGGTGCCATGTAAGCTGTTATCCAAAAGCGCCGGGTGCAAAGTAAAATCTTTGAGCGTCGCTAAGATGCTCTCATCCAGTGCTATTTCGCACAGCACTTCGGTTTGACTGGTATAGACCTTTTTAAGGTTGCGAAAGGTCTTGCCATAGTTAAGGCCAATGCGGTCAAAGCGCTGATAAAAGCTTTGTTGCTCAAAGGATTGCTCGCAAAGGCGAGATAGTAACCCATTTAAATCAATCGCCTTTGGCTGCTCAACTGGGTCAAAATGAACATACCCTTGGGCGTGCTCACCAAGCGCTGTGGCAACGCTAAAGCGCAGCTTTTCACCGAGTTCGCTCAAGTTAAGTGTCACCTCGGTTGGCGCTTTAACAAACAGCGGCGCTTTAAAGGTGGCTTGGCGAATTTGCGTCACCACCTTAGCCTTGTACTTTTGCGCCCCTTGTCGTGCCAGCTCGATATAGCCCATCCCCGGAAAGATAGACTCACCGTTTACCCCATGGTCGGTGAGGAAAAACTCATTGCCGCTAAGCTGTAGATTCGCCATAGCCCCCTCTTGCTGGGTTGTAATGGCGTTTATCCAAGCGCTGCGCTTGGTATTTATCCAATAAGGTTTTAACTCAAATTGGGTCGGTTCGAGGCGTTTTTTAAAGCCCTTGGGACCTGTGTATTCACTTAGCAAAATATGGGCATTGTTGCCCCCTGAGCCATAAGAATGAATGCCTGCAAGCCGAGCTTTGCCTGTTGCAGGCCAGTGCTGAGTTTGGGTTTGCGGTCTTAGTGGGCCTGAGTCATCCTGCAATTCAGGATGCAGTGCATCAAAATGCAAAATCGGATACAACGTTTGGCTTTGCAAGCTGTGGATCACTTTAAACAGCGCGCCTAAAGCAGAGGCGCTGTGCATATGCCCTGTCATGGGTTTTAGGGTGCTGATGGCGCAGTGACCTGAGCTAAGTTTGCAATTTTGCTGTTGCGCCAGCTGTTTTAGCGCTTTGCTACAGGCACTCCACTCGGCCATATCGGCAACTGGGTTACCCATACCTTGGGCTTCGATATAGGTTAAGTCATTGATATCGATACCCGTTTCGCGGTAGCAGCGCTCAATCAGCTCGGCATGGGCCTGCACGTTGGGCGATGCAATAGAATAGCCTCCTTGGCCATTGTAATTTACCGCGCTATGCTCAATCAGCGCATATATCGGGTCGCCACCTTCGCGTGCTTTATCCAGCGGCTTTAACATCACGCTGGCAACAGCCTCTGCCCGCAAATAGCCAGCCCCATTGCTGGAGAACGAATGCACCACGGGGCTTGGGTTCATCTGTTTGCTATTAGACAGCTCGACAAATAGCTCAGGTCTTAACAACAAACTCGCCGCGCCGACAATGGCTTGGTCAATCTCACCTGAGCGCATCGCACCAACGGCGCGATGTATTGCTACCGCAGCACCTGAGCACATGGTATCGACAAACTCACTAGCACCGCGAAAATCAAAATAATATGACAAGCGGTTGGCTATCATGCTGGGCGCTTGGTCGATACCAAGAGCGCCTTTTACCCCGGCATCTAAGAGGTTTTGCTGATATTCGTTACCCTCGGCGCCAATAAAAATGCCGGTGTTGGAGCCTTTTAGGCTGGCAGGCACTATGCCGGCATCTTCTATGGTGTGATAGACACTCATCAACAGCAGCCGTTGACGCGGGTCCATCAGCTCGGCTTGTGTCGGCAAGATATTGAAAAACTTAGCATCAAACGTGGCGATATCGTCAATAAAACCGCCCCATTTGGTGTGGCTTTTGTGTTTTAGGCTGGCGGTTGGGTCGAAGTAGTCGCGCCAGTCAAAGCGCGATTCAGGAATGGTATCGATCAGCGATTGGCCGCGCTCTAGCGCCTGCCAAAAAGTGGCAACGTCGTTTGCTTTGGGCAAATAACCAGATAAGCCAATGATGGCAATGGGCATTTTGCCCGTTGGCTGTGGCGTACTCATTTGCTGCGAGGGACGCTGTCGTACCGGCGCATCTTGAGACTCAAGCGGTTTGGTTACAGCCTGCTTTGCTGCGGCCTGTTTCATTGCCGCTTCTATCCGTGCGAGTTGTTGTTGCTTATTCATTTGCCACTTCTGTGTTGTCACTTATTTTTAATTTTTCGCTTTTCTTTTGCTATTGCGCAGTAAACTGCCTTAGGTGTTCGCTTAGGCTATTAACGCAGGTGTATTCCATCAGATCTGCCGGGTTGATGTTACAGCCAAGCGATTTTTCAAGCTTTAAGGAGACCTGCATTGCCGCAATCGAATCTAAACCGTAGTCTTGAAAGGTGCGCTGATGGTCAATCTCATCGAGCTTCAAAACGGCGCAAAATGCCTCGGCAACGGTTTGATTGAGATAAGGACCTGCATCGTTATCAACAGTGCCATTTTCAACTTCATCGACATCACTATCAGCGGGAAACATCAAACCATAAAGCCGCTGAATCGAGCGGTCATCAAGCAGCTGTATTTGGGCAAAGCTCACCAGTTTGGTGACCTCTTCAACGCTGATATTTTCGCCGCTATTGGCTCTGACTTCCCACCGTTCAAGGGCTGTTTTAACTTGCGCTTTTAAGCCATCATCTAAGGTCTCTTGCGCTGCTTGATGCTGCGTTTGCTTGGCCAGACCTAACTGCGCCCTCACCTTATCGCCACCAACAACGGCCATCATGCCAATCACCGACTGCTCTACAGCGCTCAGGCTTTGCAATTTTGGCCAAAGACTATCGATATCAATAAAATCAAAACCTTGAGCGCTTAGGTTTTGCTCACGGCCACTGGGCTGGTATTTATCCTCTGTCCAAGGGCCAAAGCACAAACTCAAGCTTTTGCCGCTGCGCTCGCCACTTTTTACCAGAGCTGCGCGATACTCGGCGTAAACATTTTGATAGGCGCAGCTATAGCCATAGTCGGCGCTACCGGCAATGCGATAGGCAGCCATTGAGCTAAACAGCATAAAAAACGTTAAAGGTTCATCTTTGGTCAGCTCATCTAAGTTTCTGCTGCCACTGACTTTGGCCGCGCATACCCGCTCAAAGCTCTGCCACGACTTATCGGCTATCAGGCCATCTTCAACTAGGCGCGCCAAGTGCACCACCCCATCGAAGTGGCCCACGACTGCTTTGGCTTGAGCCAGTGCGGTATTTAACGCAGCCTTGTCGGCAATATCGACCTGATAATAATGCACCTTGCTGCCAAGGCGGTTTAACTCATCAATCAGCGCTAAATCTGGCGCGCTGCGGCCAAGCACCACTAAAGTGGCTTGAGTTTGCACAGCAAGTTTGCGGCAAAGGCTTTTACCCAAGGGGCCAAAACCGCCAGCCAGCACATAGCTGCCTTTGGGCTTAAATAGCTGCTCTGAGCTTTGGCTAAGTTCTAGCGCTCTAAGTTGGGTTTGATAGCGTTCACCCTGTTTGAAATACTGCTGAGTAAAGTGGTGAGATTGTGCGTCACTCAACCACACAACACACAGCTTTTGCGGCTGTTCGCTGTGGTTGTCGATGCCAACCAGATGCCAGCTGTGATTGGGGTTCTCAACCATAGCAGCGCGAGCAAAACCACTAAGGGCTGCGGCCGCTAAATCAGCCAGTGCAAAGCTGGCATAAATGACGATTTTCTTCTGCCATGCGGCTTTCATCAATACCTTGCTAAGCTCAAAATAAGACTGCATTTGGTCAAAGCAGGCAAATATCA
>JBFHGJ010000092.1:0-23578 GCA_041583135.1 Alteromonadaceae bacterium
ATCCAGCCTCTAAATCCCCTTGATTGTATTTTTCTCTAAGTTCATCAATATGCTTGGCAAGGCCGCCATGTAGTTCAACCTCTGGGAAATACAGCTCTTTTAGAGGTTGATTGGTTGTATCAGTATGAGTGTTATTAAGTGGTTTTGGCGCTTTATCTGTCACATTCGAGGCCGATACAGGGGCTGTCTGCTTAGGTGTAGGGGGAAGATTGTTAGTTTGTTGGTGTTGAGCTGAATTTTTAGCAACAAAAAAATAAGCGACAAGGGCTAAAGTGATGCTTGCCAACAGTAGGATTTTGGTTTTTGTTGTCATATAGTCTCTTTTTATTATTCGAGCTTGTTACTTAAATATACACCCAATTCAGATTGCGGTCGTATTATTATCGGTATCGTTTAAAATCTCAACACCCCCTTGCCTTTTGGCTTTATCTCGTTGGAATTCGTAAGCGGTATCTTTAGTTGTTAAATCAAGAAAACTTAGGCTGTAAGCAAGTGCTTTGGCTGGATCATTTTTGAGGTGATTTGCAGTTTAACATAGCCTCTGATGACGGCAGCTGGACCACTCAATTGTGGGCCGCTAATGCTCAAGGCAATGGTATTGAGAAGGCCGATTTGGTATTGGATAACAACTATACCGTCGCCTATGGAAATGCCGGTACAGACAACAGCCAACCTGTGTAAAAAGGGCAGATGTATCATTTGCCCTTTTTATATATCTGCCTCATCCGTAGTGCCTTATTCAAGTTAGCCAATGTAGGGCGTCGCTCAGCAACAACCAACCTATGTAACACCTTAATAAGTAAACTGTTTTAACTGACTGTCTAGGCCATCGACGGCGTGATGCAGCTCTGAGGCATTGTCGCCAAGCTTGGTCATCATCAAGGCATTTTCATCGGCCGAGAGTGCCACCCCATTCATCGTTTCACTGATCTCTTGAATCGCTTTGGTTTGTTCGACACAAGCGCCTGCAACATGGGCCATGTCATCTTGAATGTCGTCCAGCAGTACACCAATCTCCTGCATCGACTGACCTGACTGCGCAATATCATGATTGACCTGCTCGGTATGTTCCATGCCTTTGGCCACCTGCTCATTGGCTTGTTTGATTTTATTTTGCAAATCGACAATCACCGCAGAGATCTCCTCGGTAGACTCCTGAGTACGGCTGGCAAGGCCACGTACTTCATCGGCAACAACGGCAAAGCCTCTGCCCTGCTCTCCGGCTCTAGCGGCCTCGATAGCGGCATTTAGCGCCAGCAAGTTGGTTTGACTGGCGATGGTATTGATCACCTCGATAACCTGACCGATATTGCTCGATGAGATCTCAAGTTCCTTGATAATGGCATCGACCGAGGTCATTTGCCTGCCAAGTGTCGCCATGGTATCGGTCGCCGTTCTGGCGATGGTATTGGCCGAGTCGGTTTTAAGCCGCATTTCATTGGCCGCCTCAGAGGTTTTTGTCGCGTTGTTTTCTATCTCGTTGGCACTGGCAGCCAGTTCGGTGGCAGCAACACTGACAGAGCTTAATTGGGCCTTGTCTTGCTCGGTTTGAGCTATCAGTCTGGTGGTAATACTTTCAATCTGCTGTGAGCTGCGCTGCACCTGATTTTTGCCTTCATCAACGCGGCTGACGACACCACGCAACTTATTGAGAAACTCGTTGAAGTAGCCCGCCAACCTGCCCGTTTCATCATTGGCTTCGACTTCAATGGTTCGGGTCAGGTCGCTGTCGCCGCTAGCGACCCCCTCAAAAGCGCTGGTGAGCTTGCTAAGGGGCTTACTGATCACAGTAGTGATGATATAAAGCACCAGCAAAATCCCCAGCAGAGTGAGCACACTGGTTATAATTTGCGCCGTTACCGCCGCCGATGCCGGGTCATCAATCACTTGTGTCGGCACAAACAGCACCAAATACCAAGTCATTTTCGGCATTTGGGCGCTGACTGGTATCGACAAGGCGTAATAAGGCTGCCCTTGGACCTGAACTGGCGTTAGGGCTTCGGCTGGCGCCGTTGGCAATTCGGCAAATCCATCAAAACCTTCGAGCGAGTCGATGGCTGTCATCGGGGTCTTGATTTTGAGCTTGGCAATGTGATCAGGAAAGGTGACGTTTTGCCATTTGTCGTCAAACAGCACAGCAAAACCTTTGCCTTTAAAATGAATGCTGCGAGAAAGCTCGGCGATATTATTAATGGAGATATCGATACCACCGGCGCCAAGCAGCTGATTTTGATGATAAATCACTTGCTCAATAGACACTGAAATGCCACCGGTAATGATATCGACATCCGGTGATGTCGTCAGCATTTCTTTGTAGTCAACGGCATGTTGATACCAAGGTCTTATGCCGAGGAAATAGCCGTTTTGCTTATCGTCTGAGCCGTCTTCCGGCACGCCGGTCAGCCGATCTTCAGCCATATATTCTTGCGTCAACTCAGAGCCGATAAATGCCGAGAGCACGTTTTCATCTCTGTCGGATACGGCGTGAAGCATACGGTTGAGGGGTTGATAGGACTCATCACTACCGGTCATCACCCCACGCTCAGTATGATTGCGTAGCCAATCAATCACCGCTGGAGAGTTGATAAAGGTTTCAGACACTCTGGCATACTGAGTGAAAAAGCCGACGATCTCGATGGCGTCACGTTCAATTTGCGTTTGCATTTGCGCTTGAACGTCGCTGCGAACCTGATCATAGTTGGTAAAAGAAAAGATGAATGTGCGGATGATAATAGCGACAATCGCGACGCCAGAAATACAGTATAAAATCTTTTTGCGAATCGAATCGATAGCAAACATTTCCCCCCCAATGAACCATCCACTGTTCGGCCCCGGCCTGACCATCGGCCTGTACAAAAAAGTAACAGTAACCTTGGAGTCTACACGGCTTAGTCTTGAGGGAGAAGGTACACTGTAAAGTTTACCTCAGTGGCTGCTGGCACAGATTATCTACAGCTTAAGCTGCCTCTCAACCGGGCGTATTATGGCGATTTTTCGCCTCTATCCATTGCGACATGTACTGGGTGCTTTTATGCATATGATGGCGCAATATCGCGCCTGTAAAGTTATTTTGCCGCACGGCCTGTAGATTTTGCCGCTGCCACTCGATGGCATCGAGCAGCTTTTGCTGTAACAGTGCTTTGTTGAAGTTACGCTCGACAATGGCAAAGCCATTTTCGCGACATTGTAGCCATAGGTTCTGATCTTGATACAATTTAACTGCATAATCGGCGATCTCCTGCGGCTGTTGACCAACAAAACCCGACCAAGCCAAACCACCGGCCATGGCTTCGGCACCGATAGGCGTTGTCACATTCGGCGTGCCGTTGAGCATCGCCTCGGCCAACTTACCTTTAATGCCCGCACCGAAGCGTAGTGGTGCCAAGCAAACTCGCGCGCTGCGCATCGCCAGATTGGCATCTTTCACCCAGCCCAAAACATTAAAGCCTTCTTTAGGGGCGTGCAGCTGCGTGGCTTTAGGCGGTGGATAGGCGCCGTAAATCATCAATTGCGCATTAGGCAGTTGAGCACGAATTTTCGGCCAAATCTGTTGTTTAAGCCACAAAACCGAATCCCAGTTGGGGGCATGACGGAAATTGCCGATTGAGACAAAGTGCTCACGCTCGGTAAAATCCGGTAGTGGCGCTTTAGGTAATTCCAACATAAACGGTAGGTGGTAGAGCAGCTGCTCGGCAACTTGATATTGAGTTTTGAGCAGTTCGCACTCGACCTCGGAGATAATAAACGACATATCACTGCGTAAAATTGCGGAAATTTCACGTTTGGCCATGTCGCTTTGCAGATCTGCGGTGCTTAGCTCGCGCTGTTCTTTGTATGCGGTATGACGAGCATTACGTAAAAAATGCAAATCTTCGGTATCGAGCAGTCGCAGCGCATTGGGACAGTTTTGCTCTACCCGCCAGCCAAACTGCTCTTCAATCATAAAGCGGTCAAACAGCACGATAT
The DNA here is from genome assembly GCA_041583135.1 of Alteromonadaceae bacterium. GTDB lineage: Bacteria > Pseudomonadota > Gammaproteobacteria > Enterobacterales > Alteromonadaceae > JABSOG01. The sequence goes on from JBFHGJ010000092.1 coordinate 3,967, forward strand.
CGGGATTGAGTTCAGCAACAAAGTCATCAAAGCTGGAGCAATTGAGCTTGATGTCGGCACTGTCTATGCCCAGTTCTGCCAAATCAATCATATGCTCGGTGCGAGCGGCAGCCGAGGCAAAAGTGACTTGCCAGCCTCGACTTAAAAAAGCCTTGAGAAAAGACATCATATAGGTGCCGGCAGCCGACGAATTGGGCTCAGGCCAGACATAACCTATGGCCAACACTTGCATCAAGTCAGCTCCTTGGGATAAAGCCGGGAATATGGCCTGATTGTAGCTGTAAATTTATGACACTTTCAATCATCGCGGATGTAATAAATTGCGAACAGTCGATATGCAATAATATTCTGAGATTTATCAAAAAAGTCTCAAACTCACCGGCCTGATCGATTACACTTAAGCACAATAGGTTCGCAACTGGAGTGAAACATGGCCAAAATTGGTGGCGTCAATACCCTGAATGTAGTGAAAATTGTGGATTTCGGGGTATATCTCGATGGGGGCCACTTAGGGGAGATACTGTTACCAAAAAAACAGGCTCCTGCAAATTGCCAAATCGGCGATGCACTTCAAGTATTTCTTTACTTTGACTCAGAAGACCGAGTTATCGCAACCACTCAAAAGCCTTTGGCCAAAGTCGGACAGTTTGCCAATCTACAGGTGATCGCGGTCAACAAGACTGGCGTATTTTTAGACTGGGGCTTGGACAAAGACCTGCTGCTGCCCTACTCTGAGCAGCGCCGTAGACCAGAAGTCGGCCAACGTGTTTTAGTATTCGTTTACATCGATAGGGTCGATAAACGCATCGTCGCCTCAGCCAAGGTCGATAAATTCCTCGACCAAGTTGAACCTCGTTACAAAGTCGGGCAACAGGTGAACTTGATTATCGGCGGTATCACCGATTTGGGTTTTAAAGCCATCGTCAACAACACCCACTGGGGTGTGCTGTACAAAGACGAGGTGTTTGAATACCTCTCGGTAGGCAGTCATCATACCGGTTATATCAAGCAGGTTCGCGAAGACGGTAAAATCGATTTGACGTTATCGCCTCCCGCCCCGGAACAACGCGATGAGTTGTCAGATAAAATTCTCAATGAGCTAAGAAAGCGTGACGGCTTTATCGCCATCGGCGATAAAAGTCCACCTGAGGTGATTTACAAGAAGTTCAAAGTATCCAAACGCATTTATAAACAGACCATCGGCGGCCTGTTCAAGCAAGGTTTGATTGAGATTGAGCCGACCGGTATCCGCTTAAAATCATCGGAGGAATCGTGATCTTATTAAACTCACCGGCGTGCGAACGCAACAAAGGAGTGATAGCGCTGCAACTGCGACAAGCGTTTGCAGATGTACATTCGGTTTTGGAAGTTGGTAGTGGCTCTGGGCAACATATCTTGCACTTTTGTCGCTTGTTTCCGCAGATCAACTGGCAACCAATGGATTTCGGCGAGTATTTTCAAGCCCTTAAGCATAATCTTCAAGGCTGCCCAGACAATGTGCTGCCTGCAATTGAACTCGAACACGAGCTGATGCCGTGGGTACAGGACACACTTTACGACGGTCTATTCAGCGCCAATACCTTACATATCATGTCCGCCGATGATGTCGTGCTGTTTTTTGAAAAAGCGGCAAAACAGCTGAAAAAAGGCGGCATCATGTGCCTATATGGTCCGTTTAGATACCAAGGGGAATTCACCAGCGCCAGTAACGGCGATTTTGACCAGTGGCTGAAAGACAACGATCCGTTAAGTGGTATCCGCGACTTTGAATGGGTTTGCGAGCTGGCCCAAAACAACGGCTTTGAATTTGTCAAAGACCAGCCAATGCCGGCCAACAACCAATTTTTGGTGTTTAAATACAAGGGCTAATCATGCACAGTGAGATTTGGCGCTCGAAGAAAGCCTTTTTGGCGCTTAGCGCCATTGTGATGTCTTTTTCATTTGCCGGTTGGATGTCCTTACTGAATAATTTTGCCATCGAAAAGGCCAATTTCAGCGGCGTTGAAATCGGATACTTGCAAAGTTTGCGTGAGATACCGGGCTTTTTGGCCTTTACAGCGGTGTTCTTACTACTGGCCATCACCGAACAACGACTGGCTACTTTGTCTTTGGCGCTGCTCACCATCGGCGTCACCCTCACTGGTTTTTTCCCGTTCGAATATGGCCTTTATGCCACGACGGTATTGATGTCCATCGGATTTCACTACTTTGAAGCGATCAATCAGTCACTACAGCTGCAATATTTGACCAAAGAAGAAGCGCCATCGGTGATGGGACAGCTGATCTCGGTGAAAAGCGCCGCTTCGTTGGCCGCCTATGGCTTAGTGTGGTTGATGTTCGACCTATTGGGATTAGACTATCAGCTCTCCTATGTGGTGTTTGGCGGCCTCGCCTTGGTGTTGGTTTTGGTGATGATGGCATTTTTCGAGCAATTTAAAACCGATACGCCACAACATAAACATCTGGTGTTGAGAAAGAAATACTGGCTGTTTTATATGCTGACCTTTTTGAGCGGCGCCCGTAGGCAGATCTTTATGGTCTTTGCCGGCTTCATGATGGTAGAAAAGTTTGGCTATGATGTCTCCGACATCGCTTTGTTGTATATCGCCAATCACGTACTCAATCTCTACGCCGGACCTAAGATTGGCCGGTTTATCGGCCGCATCGGTGAGCGCCGGGCATTAACCATCGAATATAGCGGGTTGATTGTGGTGTTTATTGGCTATGCAGTGGTAGAGCACCCCACCGTCGCTGCCGGATTGTATTTGATAGACCACTTGTTTTTCGCCATGGCGATAGCCATTAAAACCTTCTTTCAGAAAATTGCCGACCCAAGGGATATCGCCAGCAGCGCCGGAGTAAGTTTTAGCATCAATCATATCGCCGCTGTGGTGCTTCCTGCGGCGCTTGGTTTGGTATGGGTGGTTAACCCTTCATTGGTGTTTTATATCGGCGCTGGGCTTGCCCTGACCTCGCTGATGTTCAGCCAGTTGATATCAAAGCAATTGCAGATATTTAGCACGCAGTTGGAACCGGCCTAGTAAGGAGTAGATGTTGGCAAAATATGCAAAACAGCAAGGTGTATCACAAGAGGTGAAGCTTGAAGCCGAAGCGGTGGCTAAAGCGACCCAGCGACCCGGGCAAAGCAAAGAGCAAACCAAGCTTATCGCACAAGGTATTCAAAAAGGCATCGAGGAATACAAGAAGCGCCAAAAGGTCAAAGCGCGTGAGTTGGATAAAAAACTCAAAAAGGTTCGTCAGCACAGCGCGCCGGAACTGGTAGCAAACAACGAGCCGGCGACTGAACAAAGCGCCTCGTCAAAGCCACTATTGCCTTGGGTTTTGTTGGCGGCCAGTTGGCTTGGCTTTATCGGCTATTTTATTTTCAACCATCAATAGAAGGCTGTCTGCATTTATGTCCAGTTATAGCGCGCAAGTCGTTTGGCAAAGAGAACAACAACCCTTTACAGACAATCAATATAGCCGAGGACATGTTTGGCGCTTTGACGGTGGTGTGGAAGTTCCTGCCTCATCGTCTCCCCATGTGGTTCCTTTGCCATACTCGGTTGAGGCCAATGTTGACCCTGAAGAAGCGTTTGTGGCATCGTTGTCGAGCTGTCATATGCTGTTTTTTCTTGCCATTGCCGCCAAAAAGCGCTTTGTTGTCGATAGCTATATCGATGATGCGACAGGCATTATGGCTAAGAACGAGCAAGGCAAAATGGCCATGACCAAGGTGACTTTGGCGCCTCAAGTAAGCTTTAGCGGCGATAGACAACCCACCAGCGAGCAGATCCAGCAGATCCATTATCTTGCCCATGAGCAATGCTTTATTGCCAACTCAGTCAAGACGGAAGTTTGCGTTATCGGCTAATTCGTGTAATTTTAGTAGGCTGTAACATAGCATTTCGCCCTTTATGATAGACGAGTTTGAACACGAACAAGAAGAAGGCCCCAAGGGTTTACCCGGCTGGATGGCAACCTTCGCCGATATGATGGCACTGTTGATGTGCTTTTTTGTGTTGTTACTCGCCTTTTCTGAAATGGACGCTCAAAAGTTTAAGCGCATCGCCGGTGCAATGAAGCAGGCTTTTGGTGTTCAGAATGAGATCAGCATTGAAGACCCGCCCAAAGGTACTAGCGCGGTATTGCAGGACTTTTCGCCCGGCAAGCCAGAACCGACCCCGATCAAGCAAATAGAGCAAGCAACCGTTGACTCCTCACAGCAGGACTTACTGCGCTTAGAGCAAGAGCGTTTGGCCAAAGAGGCTGAGCAAGCCGCCCAAGCCAAGCAAGAAGAAATGGTGCGCTTGATGGCAAGGCTGCGTAAATCACTCGAACCAGAGCTTGGACAAGGGGTGCTGGAGCTGGACAATCAGGGCCAGCAAATCATCTTTCGAATTAAAGAAAAAGGCTCTTTTGGTTCGGCTTCGGCATTTCTGCAACCGAGATTTAAACCCATAATTTTAAAAATAACCAAATTAATCAATGAGATACCCGGACAAGTATTGGTTACCGGACATACGGATAATCAACCAGTGGTTAAGGATATGTTTGAGAACAATTGGGACCTGTCCGCCAAGCGCGCGGTTGCCGTTGCCTCACAGATGATGCGCATTGCAGATTTTGATACTGCACGAATGACAGTCACTGGACATGGTGCCAATAAGCCTTTAATGCCCGGCAACAGTGCTAGCGCGCGTCAGGCCAACCGCAGGGTCGAAATAGTGGTGGTCCAAGGTAGCGCCAAAGAGGCCGATACGTTGAATTTATTAGAATCTTATTAGACAGAGCGAGTAACTTATGGATAAAGGCAGTGCAATTGGGTTGATGTTGCTGATAGTCGCCATTACCGGCGGTATATTGTCGAGTAACGCACCATTGATCAGTTACATCAATATGCCATCGATATTTATTGTCGTCGTCGGCACTTTTGGGGCGGTAATGATAGCTTACCGCCTGCATGTGTTTTTTGAGGCACTGTTCAACATCAGTAAGGCATTCAAAGGTCCACCGACAGACCCGCTCAATACCATTGAAATTGTGGTCGATATGGCCGATGTTTCACGTAAAGGCGGTTTTTTGGCGCTAGAGTCAGTCGAAGTGGACGACCCATTTATCATGAAAGCCCGTAACCTGCTGATCGACGGACATGATGCCGACACCATAGACATCGCGCTGCGTAAAGACATCATGTTGACCAAACAGCGCAACGATTCATCGGTGAAAGTGTTGAATTCTTTTACTGAAACCGCGCCTTCTATGGGCATGGTCGGCACCTTGATTGGCTTAGTGGCCATGCTGCTGAATATGGACGACCCAAAGACCATTGGTAAAAGCATGTCAGTGGCGCTGTTGACCACACTTTACGGCGCTTTATTGGCATTTGGTATTACCGGCCCGTTGGCGCGCAAACTGTCGGAGCGTAGCGCTGAGATCACGCTACAGCAATCGATAGTTAGAGATGGATTCGCCCGAATCATCAACGGTGAAAACCCCAAAGCCATTCATGAGTTTTTGCAAAGCTACGTGCATGAGAAACGACGTCGCCCACACCTTAACAATACCCGTTTAGAGGCTGACAGTCAGTCATCGTCAACCGGCGCCAAGCAGTCGGTTTAATCCCGATTTGGCCGCCCTTTTTTGGCGCGGCCCAACATTATTTTCTTCCCGGTCATCAAAATCGACGGCGTTTTTGTGGTTGTTTTTTCTATCTTGGTTTATCTTTAAAATCAGTAACCTTGCAACGGATAAGATAAATGAATATCGAGATCGCCAATTATTACGAACATTTACTGATTGAAGAAATGACGGCTTTGGTCAATAACGGTGAATTGCCCGACGATGAAGATCAGTTAAATGACATCGCTTGTTTGGCGATGAACTCCCTCCCCTCGAGATACACCCACCACAGTGTCGATATGGCGTTTTATTTGACAGAACGCGAACGCAGCGAAATGAATGCACAAGTAGCAGTTGCATTGAATAATGCGATTGATAAGGTTTTGAGCTGAAAATAAATGATAAGACAAAGCGCGCCGGTAAATAAGGCGCGCTTTAATGGTGCAGTTTAAGACTGAAGCAACGAAATATCCGCAGTAAACAAGAACAGTTCACGCAAAGATTTCAGCAGTGCCAAACGGTTAAGTTTAACCGCTTCGTCATCTGCCATTACCATTACATCGGTAAAGAAGGCATCGACAGCGGTTTTAAGCTCCGCCAGACTACTCAGCGCAGTTTCGTAATCGCCCTTGGCGAAGACACTTTCAAGCTCGCTGGTTTTAGCCGCCACCAATTGTGCCAGCGCTTTTTCTTGCTCAGCTTCAAACAAGTCACTGTTGATGGCCGGTAGTTCTCCATCAAACTTCGCTAGGATGTTACCGACACGCTTGTTGGCGCCACTGAGCAGCTCAGCACCGTCTAAGGTCAAGAAATGGTTAACTGCCCTAACCCGCTTGTCGAAGTCAGCCGGTTTGGTTGGACGTAAAGCCAGTACCGCCAAAATAACATCAACGCGAATGCTTTGCTCCTGATACCAAGCGCGGAAACGGCCTAGCATGAAATCAACAACATCTTGGCAAACGTTCTCAGCGCTTAGCTTATCGCCGTACAACTCTATGCCTTTGGCAATAATGTCTTCTAAATCCAGCGGCAAATCTTTCTCAACGATGATACGTAGCGCACCAATGGCAGCGCGGCGTAAGGCAAACGGGTCTTTATCGGCTTTAGGCTGTTGACCGATACCGAAGATGCCCACCAAAGTATCGACTTTGTCGGCAATGGCAACAGCACAACTGATGTTGGACGAAGGCAACACATCCCCGGCAAATCGCGGTTGATACTGCTCGTTCTGTGCTAACGCCACCAACTCATGCTCGCCGTCGTGACGGGCGTAATACATGCCCATAACGCCCTGTACGTCTGGAAACTCACCAACCATATCGGTCATCAGATCAGTTTTGCACAGCAAGCCCGCTCGAGTGGCCAAATTGACGTCGGCATCGATTTTAGCGGCGATATAACCCGCCAGCTCGGCAATGCGCACAGATTTGTCTTTAAGCGTCCCGAGTTGTTGCTGGAACAATACTGTCTCTAAGCTTTGCAGGCGACTTTCCAATGTGACTTTACGGTCAGTGTTATAGAAGAATTCAGCATCGGCTAAACGTGGACGTACGACTTTTTCATTGCCGTGAATAACCTGACTTGGATCTTTACTTTCAATGTTCGACACAAAGATGAACTTATTCATCAGCTTGCCGTCGTTGTCCAGCACCGGGAAATACTTTTGGTTGTCTTTCATGGTGTAAATCAACGCCTCAGACGGCACGTTGAGAAACTTCTCTTCAAAGCTACCAACCAAGGTGACCGGCCATTCGACCAAAGAGTTCACTTCTTCAAGCAAGTCTTCATCAATCTCAGCGACCCCACCTAAATCGGCAGCGGCTTTTTCGACCTGAGCTTTGATGGTGGCTTTACGCTTTTCATAATCAACGGCAACATAGGCATCGTTTAACGCTTTTTCATAGTCGTCGGCATGAGCGAGCTTGACCAGCCCCTGATGATGAAACCGATGGCCACGCAACTCATCGCTAGCCTTAATGCCTAATACCTCGCCACAGAGCGTCTGAGCGCCATATTTCATGGTGACGGTATGCACAGGACGAATAAATTCGGTTTTATGGGCACCCCATGTCATTGGTTTTGGAATGGGTAGCTTTGCCAAGGCACGTTGAATAACGCCCTCAATAAGTTCTGCGGCGTTCTTACCCTTGACCATAGCGCGATGCAGCAACCAAGCACCTTTGTCGGTCTCAAGGCGCTCAGCGTCCTCTACGTTGATACCATTACCTCTTGCCCAACCTAACGCAGCTTTGGTTGGATTGCCATCGGCATCGAAAGCACTGGCAATGGCCGGGCCACGTTTTTCAACGGTTTTGTCTTGCTGGGCTTCAGCCAGTTGATGAACCTTAATAGCCAAGCGACGGGGCGCAGCCATCCAGCTCACTTCGCTAAATGCCAATTCGAGTTTTTCTAATTCATCCCGAGCGTTGTCGGCAAACGCCTGTGCCAGCTTACGCAAAGCTTTTGGTGGTAATTCTTCCGTACCAATTTCAACCAATAAATTTTCAGTTTTCATTTTGCTTTATTCTCCCTTATGCCTGGCCGTTGTTATCGGCTGCGTCACCCTGCACACCGTTTTTACATAGTGGGAAGCCCAAAGCTTCGCGTGAATCATAGTATGCTTGAGCACACGCCTTAGACAGCGTTCGTACCCTTAATATATACCTTTGTCTTTCGGTAACCGAAATGGCATGACGGGCATCAAGCATGTTGAATGCATGAGAAGCTTTCATCGCCTTTTCATAGGCTGGCAATGGTAAGCCCTGCTCAATCAGGTAATGGCTTTCTTTTTCACATTGGTCAAACAGCACAAACAACGCATCGACATCGGCATGTTCGAAGTTGAAGGTAGATTGTTCGACTTCGTTTTGATGGAAAACATCGCCATAGGTCACTTTACCCATTGGGCCATCAGTCCAAACCAAGTCGTAAATACTATCGACTTCTTGAATGTACATGGCCAAACGCTCAAGACCGTAGGTGATCTCACCGGTGACTGGGAAGCAATTCAATCCACCAACCTGTTGGAAGTAAGTAAACTGAGTGACCTCCATACCGTTGAGCCACACTTCCCAACCAAGACCCCAAGCACCCAAGGTTGGTGACTCCCAGTTGTCTTCAACGAAGCGAATATCGTGAACCAAAGTATCGATACCCAACTCTTGCAGCGAGCCGAGATACAATTCTTGAATGTTGTCTGGCGAAGGCTTCAAGACGACCTGGAACTGATAGTAGTGTTGCAGACGGTTGGGGTTCTCACCATAGCGGCCATCGGTTGGACGACGACAAGGTTGAACGTAGGCGCTGCTCATCGGCTCTGGACCGATTGATTTCAGAAAGGTTTGTGGGTGAAATGTGCCGGCCCCTACTTCCAGATCGAGCGGTTGTACAATGATACAACCTTGACGTGCCCAATAGTCTTGTAGAGCCAGTATCAGACCTTGAAAAGTCTTTACGTCATAATTAGCCATGATAGTAATGTTCTTCTAAGTTTAATCGTTTAAATTTTTGCACTGTCTTTAGCGCAAAACCCGGGCCATGGCCCGGGTTTTATTGTCTCAATGGTTAACTGAGATTATACGTCAAGGTTTGCCACATTCAGCGCGTTGGTTTCAATGAATTCACGACGCGGTTCAACATGGTCGCCCATCAAGCAATTGAACAGCTGATCGGCGCCAATGGCATCTTCGATGGTAACCTGCAACATACGACGGGTTTCAGGATCCATGGTGGTTTCCCATAGCTGATCAGGGTTCATCTCACCAAGACCTTTATAGCGTTGAATGTACAACCCCTTCTTAGACTCAGACAGCAGCCAGTTGACCGCTTCAACAAAAGTCTTCACCGGCTGCACCTTCTCACCACGTTTGATGTAGGCACCGTCTTCAATCAACTCACCTATCGCCGCGCCAAGCTTAACGATTTTCTCGTAGTCGGTTGATGTAATGAAGTCATGATTGATGAGGTAATCGTTGTCGATACCATGTTGACGCATGGTGACTTTCGGCAAGAACATGTTACGCTCTTGATCTTCAACTACGGCGCTGGTGTACAGGACGCCATCGACTTCTTTCGCAATTAAGCTATCGACATAGCTTTTTACCCACTGTTCAACGAACGCTTTGTCTTTGGTATTTTCTTCGGTTAATGCCCCTTGGTGCACCATTTCTTTGAGCAATCCTTTAGGGATTTTTCTTGAAAGATGATCAATCAATTCGTTTACTTCGTAGTATTGATTGACCAATTTCTCAAGGCCGAGACCAGATAATGCCGGCGCCGTTTCGTTGACGTGCAACTCGGCATTTTCTAATGCCAAGTTTGTCAGGTATTCAGTCATGGCCGGATCGTCTTTGATGTATCTTTCTTGCTTGCCTTTTTTCACTTTATACAATGGTGGCTGAGCAATATAGATATGACCGCGTTCAACAATCTCTGGCATTTGACGGTAGAAGAAAGTCAACAACAAAGTACGAATGTGTGAACCGTCAACGTCGGCATCGGTCATGATGATGATTTGATGATAACGCAATTTATCCGGGTTATATTCGTCACGGCCAATGCCGCAACCCAAGGCTTTAATCAAGGTTGCCACCTCGGCAGAGGCCAGCATTTTATCAAAGCGTGCTTTTTCAACGTTAAGGATCTTACCCTTGAGTGGCAAGATAGCTTGGTTTTTACGGTTACGACCCTGCTTAGCTGAACCACCGGCAGAGTCACCCTCCACGATGTACAGTTCAGAAAGTGCCGGATCTTTTTCCTGACAGTCGGCCAATTTACCCGGCAAGCCAGCAAGGTCTAAAGCGCCTTTTCTACGAGTCATATCACGCGCTTTACGGGCCGCTTCCCTCGCCTTTGCCGCTTCGATGATCTTGTTCACAACTGCTTTGGCATCACCTGGATTTTCCAACAAGAACTCATTGAGCTTTTCTGTCATAGCGCTTTCAACCGCAGACTTAACCTCTGATGAAACCAGCTTATCTTTGGTCTGAGACGAGAACTTAGGATCAGGCACTTTAACCGAAATAACCGCGACCAAACCTTCACGGGCATCATCACCCGAGGCACTGGTTTTGGCTTTTTTCGAATAGCCTTCTTTGTCCATATAGGTGTTGAGTGTACGGGTCAAAGCCGAACGGAAACCGGCTAAATGCGTCCCACCGTCACGTTGTGGAATATTGTTGGTATAGCAATAGATGTTTTCTTGGTAACCATCATTCCACTGCATAGAGACTTCAACGCCAATACCGTCTTCACGCTCTGAGGTAAAGTCAAATGGCTTAGAGTGAATCGAGGTTTTATTGCGATTGAGGTATTCAACAAATGAGCGAATACCACCGTCATATTTGAAGGTTTCGGTTTTTGCATCACGCTCATCAGTCAAAATGATCTTGATACCAGAGTTCAAGAATGACAATTCACGCAGGCGTTTTAATAAAATATCGTAGTGGAATTTGGTGTCGCTGAAGATCTCATCACTTGGCCAGAAACGGATCTCGGTGCCCGTTTCAGTGGTTTCGCCAATCACGCTCAGTGGTTTTTCTGGCACACCTAGATGATAGGTTTGACTGTGAACTTGACCACCACGACGGATAGTTAGCTGCAATTTTTCAGATAAGGCATTTACAACTGAAACACCTACCCCGTGCAAACCACCGGAAATCTTGTAAGAGTTATCGTCAAATTTACCGCCGGCGTGAAGTACCGTCATGATAACTTCAGCGGCCGAGGTTCCTTCTTCGTGGGTTTCTGTTGGGATACCCCTACCATCATCACGAACCGAAACAGAACCATCGGTATGAATAACGATATTGATTTCACTACAGTGTCCGGCCAACGCTTCGTCGATAGAATTATCAACCACCTCGAATACCATGTGGTGCAAACCAGTGCCATCGTCGGTATCACCGATATACATCCCCGGACGTTTTCTTACCGCATCAAGCCCTTTTAAGACTTTGATACTGGAAGAATCGTAGTTTTGTTCTTCACTCATATTAAGTTCCAATCACTATAATAGTTAACGCATATATCGCGCCGAGTTAATTGATTCGGCTTTCACCTTGTTCAATTACTTTGAGTTATCTCACCATGTTTCACGTGAAACATATGGTGTTGTTTTATCGTTGGCGCCATAAAATCAGCTATATCTCTATTCAAGCTAGAGATAAAAAATTGTGTATCTTTAGCAGACATTAAGAATTCAAATATCTTTCTTAAATTGGCATCGTCTACTTCAGAGCCAATGTCATCAATGAGCATTATTGGTCTTGCCTTATGTTCACTGATGATGTCACTCTGCAATAGCTTGACCACATACAGCAGCATTTTGAGCTGACCACGAGAAAATACATCTTCGATGAGCCGTGAACCGGTCTTGATTTTGACATCTGACTTATGCGGTCCTACCGAGGTATAACCAAATTTGACATCTTTATCGAAGGTATTTCTTAGCTGCTGGGCTAGGTCAATTTCTTGATTGTATCCAGCGGCCAACTCAAAAGACACATTTGCCTGAGTTAAGTAGCTCTCAATACTTAGGTTTATTTCCTCAAATTTTGAGTTAAACAAAGCTAAATATTCAGCCCTCGCTTGACTGATTATTTCTGCCATTCGGCAGAACTCACCATCCCAATACTCAAATTCCTCGTTATAGCGATTGGGACGTTTCTTCAATAACGCATTGCGATGACGATGGATCTTGCTGAAACGCAGCCAGTCTCCATGGAAGGATTGTTTCACGTGAAACAGTCCAAAGTCATAAAATTGACGACGCTCCTTTGGCCCCCCAAAAAACAACTTAAAGCTCTCTGGCGTGATCAGCTGCACCGGCAATACCTTTGCCAACTGCGACACCCTTTTCTCTACCTGTCCGGCGATCTTGATCTGAACATCGTTGTTTCTAAAGCGTCTTAAACCGACCTTTACTTCGTCATCGTCTACCACAACATCGCCACCAAGCACAAAATGGTCTTGGTCAAATCTAATCACTTTGTTGTGATTAGAGGTATTAAACGAACGGCCATGACTGAGATAATAAATCGCCTCCAGCAAGCTGGTCTTACCACTACCATTATCACCCACAATGAAATTGACGGGCTGTTCAAAGGTCAATTGCTGTTGTTGAAATATCCGAAAGTCGATGATCCGCAGTGCCGTCAGAGACATAAATTACCGATTAAAGTCGCATCGGCATGACCACATAGGTCAGGTCGGTACGGCCCACCGCTTCGATCAACGCGCTACTGGTGGAATCAATAAAGGTAAATTGAACTTCTTCGCACTTCAAGTTGTTCAACACATCTAAGATGTAACTGACATTAAAACCGAGCTCCAACTCATCCCCTTGGTATTGAACGGCGACTTCTTCCTCAGCCTGCTCTTGTTCGGGATTGTTGGCAGAAATATGCATCTCGTCTACTGAAAGCTTTAAGCGCACACCACGGAAGCGCTCGTTAGATAAAATCGACACCCTAACAAACGCATCTTTCAACACATCGCGACGAGCAACCACAATTTTATCACCATTACGCGGCATAACCCGGCGATAATCAGGAAAACGACCATCAACCAACTTACTGGTAAAGTTAAAGTCGTTATCACAAATACGGATATGATTGGCACCGATACTGACCGACAACAGTTCATCGCCATCACTGAGCAAACGCAGTATCTCCATGATACCTTTGCGTGGAATAATGATGTTGACGTGCTCGGCTGGAGAAAAATCGATATTCAATGAACTCAGCGCCAAGCGGTGGCCATCGGTAGATACAGTGCGAACGATATTGTTTTCAACCTCAAGCGACATACCGTTCAAGTAATAGCGTACATCTTGGTTGGCCATGGCAAAATGGGTGTTTTCAATCAGCCCTCTAAACTGACTTTTGGTCAATTCGAAGGTGATGTCACTTTCCCAACTATCCAAATTAGGATAATCCTCAGCGCTCAGGGTCGATAGGCTAAAACGGCTTTTACCGGCTTTGATGATCAAGGTATCCCCTTCCAAGGAGATATTCAGTTGTACGCCATCTGGCAAGCTCTTACAAATGTCGAGCAACTTTTTTGCCGGCACTGTGGTACTGAAATTCAAATTACCGTCGGCCAACGGCACGGTTGAAACCAGTTCGACTTCCAAGTCGGTACCGGTCAACGATAACACCCCTTGTTGGGCTACAATTAAAACATTAGAGAGAATTGGCAAGGTATGCTTGCGTTCGATGGCGCCGGATACCAGTACCAAAGGTTTGAGCAGGTCATCTCTATTGATGGAAAATTTCATTGCTTAGCCTGTGCTATCGTTTGTTGTTTTATAAAAGAAGTGGTAACGCGACGGCCATATTCTCGGCAATCCCGACCAAATATACTCTTAACCCCTTATTTTCTTGGATTTGGACTAAGAAGACAAGGTCCTGATTAAATTTTGATAATCTTCTTTTATGTCGTGAGATTCTTCTTTGAGCGCTTGGATTTTTCTGCACGCGTGCAATACCGTCGTATGGTCTTTACCACCAAAGGCATTACCGATTTCAGGCAGGGAATGATTGGTCAGTTCCTTCGCCAAGGCCATGGCCATTTGTCTTGGTCTGGCGACCGAGCGACTACGGCGTTTAGAAAGAATATCCGATACCTTAATTTTGTAATACTCGGCGACCGTTTTTTGAATATTTTCTACGGTAACTAACTTATCGTGCAGCGCCAACAAATCGCGCAGCGCCTCTTTAACAAAATCGATGGTGATAGGCCGACCGGTAAAATTGGCATTGGCAATGACTCGGTTAAGCGCCCCTTCCAACTCACGCACATTTGAACGCAAACGCTTGGCAATGAAAAACGCCACTTCTTCGGGCATCTTCACTTTGCTCTCTTGCGCCTTTTGCATCAAAATCGCAACACGAGTTTCAAGCTCTGGTGGCTCGATGGTAATGGTCAAACCCCAACCGAAACGACTTTTGAGGCGGTCTTCAACCCCATCGATTTCTTTCGGGTATCTGTCCGAGGTTAAAATAACCTGACGGTTACCTTCAAGCAGTGCGTTAAAGGTATGAAAAAATTCTTCTTGCGACCGTTCTTTTTTGGCAAAAAATTGAATGTCATCGATAAGTAGCGCATCAACCGAGCGATAGAACTGTTTAAATTGGTCGATTTTGTTGTTTTGCAGCGCCTTAACCATATCTTGCACAAAACGTTCAGAGTGCATATAAATGACTTTAGCTTCAGGGTTCTTACTTAAGATCCCGTTGCCGACGGCGTGCAATAAGTGAGTTTTACCAAGGCCTGTGCCCCCATATATAAAGAGGGGATTATAAGCACCACCTGGATTGTCACCAACCTGACTTGCCGCCGCCGCTGCCAACTGATTGGAATTACCCTTAACAAAATTGGCAAAAGTATAGTTGGTACGAAGATTGGATTTATGGGTCGGTAACGCTGCGCCGTTTGGCTTTTCTGTATTGGAGACTCTTTCTTGCGCCGGTTCGGCAACGGTTTCGCTGCTGCCGTTCACTTTTTTGCTGGTCCCACTCACACTAGGGCGATTACCCACATCAAAACGCAGCTTAGGGGCATCTTCGCCACATAAACGGTTTAAGATCTCGTTGATCTTATGAATATACTTCTCGCGTACCCAGTCCAATACAAAACGATTGGGGGCAAACAAGGTTAATGTGTCGTCAGTGCAATCGATTTGCAGTGGTCGAATCCACATACTGAATTGCTGAGATGGCAGTTCGTCCTTCAACAATTGAAGACAACTATTCCAAACACCCTGATACACCTGGTAACTCTCCGGCAGACTAAGAATCCCCAAAAATTGGGATTATGATGAATAAAGTTCAAGACCGGAAATTTTACTACAGATAGCGATGTAGACCCACTTAAATTTCACTTTCCAACGATATTATTTTCTCCCCTTCGCCAAATCCCGGCTAGCGCGCTGTATTCATTGTGATTTTTATCTTTTGCAGGCGAATCTCCACAATGATCTCAATAATAAATGCGCCGAAGATCCAATCGATCGCCCTACCCTTAGCATGAATTGATCTTTTTAGAGATCAATTTAGATCAACTCGGATCCGCCGACATTAACGTGCAAAACGATCAATAGGATCTTTATTAAACAAAAGGTTAAATTTATTCTCTATATTGCCATTGACAAGGGAGGTGAATATGAATAAAATTCCGCCTCTTTTTAAACCTAGGTTCCAGTTACAAGCCGGAATCGCCAGCAATATGATGGGATTGTCATGAAAAGAACTTTTCAACCTAGCAACCTCAAACGTAAGCGCGTTCACGGCTTCCGTGCTCGCATGGCTACCGCGAACGGTCGCAAAGTCTTGGCACGTCGTCGTGCTAAAGGTCGTGCACGTTTGAGCGCGTAATTCATTCACGACTATTTGTTCAGTGTCTGAATTCAACTTTCCGAGGGAGTTACGTCTGTTAACTCCTTCAGAATTTACCCCCGTATTTAATAATCCTGTAGTAGCAACCTCCCCTGCTTTTACTATTTTGGCCAAACCCACGACTTTGGATACTCCACGGTTGGGATTAACGATTGCCAAAAAGCGAGTCAAAAAAGCCAATCAACGTAATCGTTTAAAGCGCATTATTCGTGAAAGCTTTCGCCACCAACAGCATCAATTGCCCCATGTGGATATGGTCGTGATGGCAAAAAGCGGCGCCGATAAGCTCGACAACACAGAGTTGTTTAAACATTTGGAAAAGCTATGGCGCAAGATCAATCAACGCTGCAACGCGCGCTAATCGCACTGGTTAAATTTTACCAAGTTGCCATCAGCTCATTGATACCACCGCGCTGTCGATTCCATCCGACTTGCTCAAATTACGCTGTAGAAGCAATAAAATGCCACGGATCGCTAAAAGGGAGTTGGTTAACGGCCAAACGTCTATTAAAATGTCACCCATTTTGTGCAGGGGGTTATGACCCTGTGCCTCCAAAAACCAGTAACGAGAATTAACCTGTTATGGAATCGCAACGTTCGTTTGTATTGATCGCACTTATATTTGTCAGTTACTTGCTCTATAGCCAGTGGCAAAAAGATTATGGCCCAGAGCCTGTTGCTCCGACGCAACAAACTCAGGACCTTAACAGCACAACGCCAGCCACAGGCCCGGCATCGGATATTCCCGAAGTCGGCCAGTCGCAAGCACAAGCAACCGAGGCCGACCAAGCCTTGCGCTATGTTACGGTAAAAACCGATGTGCTCGACCTAGTCATTGATACCAAAGGTGGTGTTGTTGTCAAAGGCGACCTGTTGCAATTCCCAATTGAGCAGCATCAGCCGGAGCCGGTTCACCTGTTGTCGCAAGCACATACCGCCAATAGTGGTCTGCTGGGCTTAACTGACGATAACGGTAAACGCATCAGTACGTTCCAATACGTTGCCAGTCAAAATGAATACCTCTTGCCACAAGGCGCCGACACCCTTGAAGTACCGCTGACTTGGCAAAATGCACAAGGTATCAGCGTCACCAAAACCTTTGTCCTCAAAGCAAGCGAATACGATATCACCGTTCAATACACAGTAACCAACGGTAGTAGTTCGACTCAGCCGGTACAGCAGTTTGGTGAACTTAAGAAGCTGATTAAAGCCCCTGAAAGCTCAATGATGATGACCGCGTATAACGCCGCCACCTACTCCACCTCAGATGAGCGCTACGAAAAATACGATTTTGACGATATGCTCGATAAAGACCTGCTCAGAAGCACCCCTGGTGGCTGGGTAGCGATGCAGCAGCATTACTTCGTTGCCGCTTGGGTCCCACAGGCCGACCAGCTCAACAAAATTTACTCACGAGTTGCCGCCGATAGCAGTGCCGTGATTGGCTTTAGAGGTCCGGTACTTAACGTCGAACCCGGTCAGAGCCAAACCTTTAATGCAACACTATACGCAGGTCCAAAAGTACAAGGCAAACTGGAAGAGTTGTCTGACACCTTGCGCTTGACGGTCGATTACGGCCCGTTATGGTTTATCAGCCAGTTCTTGTTCTGGTTGTTGATAAAACTGCAAGGCTTGGTCACCAACTGGGGTGTTGCCATCATTTTAATCACCGTCATTGTTAAGTTTGCACTTTATCCTTTAACCAAGAAACAAACCATTTCAATGGCGAAAATGCGTAACTTACAGCCTAAGTTGCAGGCATTGAAAGAGAAGTTCGGCGACGACCGTCAAAAGATGGGACCTGCCATGATGGAGCTTTACCGCAAAGAAAAAGTTAACCCTATGGGTGGCTGTTTGCCGTTATTGCTGCAAATGCCTATCTTCTTAGCGCTATACTGGATGTTGATGGAAAGCGTTGAATTGCGTCATTCTAGCTTTATTTTCTGGATCACCGACCTTTCAACCAAAGACCCCTACTTTGTATTACCGGCATTGTATGGCGCCAGCATGTTCTTGATGCAGAAGATCACCCCAACACCAGTAACCGACCCAATGCAACAAAAAATGATGACTTGGATGCCGGTTGTCTTCTCATTGTTGTTCGTGATCTTCCCATCTGGTTTGGTACTTTACTGGTTGGTGAACAACCTGATCTCAATCGGGCAAACCCTCTATATCTATCGCCAAATAGATAAAAAAGGACTCGCCGAGCCAGCGGCCAAGGCGGCTAAATAAGCCGTGAATAACGACACCATCGTCGCACAAGCCACCGCCCCAGGTAGGGGCGGTGTCGGTATTATCCGAGTTTCAGGCAAACTTGCAGGCAGTGTCGCCGACAAACTGCTAGGCAAGCTCCCTGCCCCTCGAATGGCCGAATATTGCCCATTCAAAAATGCCCAAGGACAAACCATCGACCAAGGTATTGCCCTTTATTTTAAAGGCCCCAACTCCTTTACCGGTGAAGATGTATTAGAGCTGCAAGGCCACGGCGGCCCAGTCATACTCGATATGCTGTTAAGCGAGATCTTGAGCATTCCCGGCATTCGTGTGGCCAACCCCGGTGAGTTTAGCGAACGAGCGTTCCTAAATGACAAAATAGACCTAACCCAAGCCGAAGCCATTGCCGATTTGATCGATAGCACCTCAGAGCAAGCCGCGCGCTCGGCGATGCAATCACTACAAGGTGAGTTTTCTAATAAAGTCAATGATTTGGTAGAGTTGGTTATTCATCTGCGCATGTATGTCGAAGCGGCCATCGACTTTCCTGAAGAAGAAATCGACTTTCTGTCCGACGGCAAGGTGGCAGCCGATTTACAGGCCATCATCGACCAATTAAGTACGGTTTTAGAGCAGGCCAACCAAGGTGCGATTATCCGCGAAGGTATGAAAGTGGTTATCGCCGGTCGGCCAAATGCCGGAAAAT
This sequence comes from Alteromonadaceae bacterium, assembly GCA_041583135.1. Taxonomy (GTDB): domain Bacteria; phylum Pseudomonadota; class Gammaproteobacteria; order Enterobacterales; family Alteromonadaceae; genus JABSOG01. Next base: position 22,909 of record JBFHGJ010000092.1, read on the forward strand.
CAAGCCTACTCAATGCCTTAGCGGGTAAAGAAAGCGCCATTGTCACCGATATCGCCGGCACCACTCGCGATGTATTGCGAGAGCACATTCACATTGATGGGATGCCGCTGCATATCATCGATACCGCAGGGCTTAGAGATAATGCCGATGTGGTAGAGCAAATCGGCATTCAAAGGGCTTGGCAAGAGATAGAACAGGCCGACATCATCCTGTTTATGGTCGATGCCACCACCACCAAAGAGACAGCACCAGAGAAGATTTGGCCTGAGTTTGTCGATAAGCTGCCAGAAAATGTCAACCTGACCGTCATTCGCAATAAAGCCGACCTCTCTGGTGACACCATTGGCCAATATGAGCAACATCACCACCCAGTCATTTCACTCACCGCCAAAAGCGGCGAGGGGGTTGACCTGCTCAAAGCCCACCTCAAACAAGCCATGGGCTACAAAGGCACCACAGAAGGCGGCTTTATGGCCCGTAGACGCCATATCAACGCGTTAATCCAAGCAATGGATTCTCTCGTCACAGGACAAGAGCAATTAGCGCTACACGCCGCAGGAGAGCTTTTAGCCGAAGACCTGCGCCAAGCCCAGCAGTCACTTAACGAGATCACCGGCGAATTTACCTCAGATGACCTGCTTGGCAAGATATTTGGGTCGTTTTGTATTGG
>JBFHGJ010000093.1:0-23427 GCA_041583135.1 Alteromonadaceae bacterium
TGGTTTTGAATTGATTCTGCAAGTAAGAGATAAAAGTGATGATACTCTTGTACTTATTTTCTTTGCCTGCATATTCACATTATGGTGTGCATCATACTTTGTAGAAAAATTGATTATTGCCGCAATGGCTGAGACTAAAGAGTAGCTGAAAGAATAACAATGGTTGACTATACAATGAAAATATTTCTGCTCATGGTTGTCATAATGATGCTTACAGCGTGCAGCAGCACAAGTCATCAAGAACAACATCAAAGTGCTGCTGAAACGTCCAAACATGCAATAAAAGGAAATGAGGCTGACGAAACATCTACAACCAAGCTGTTGACACTGACTGGTGTAGACAACATGTTTGAAGGTTTTAGCTATTGGCAATTGAAAAAATCACGCGGTCCTAGACATCCAAGTACTGATAAAAATGATTATGGCTGTGTAGAGGCCGATTTTACAGTTAATCAACAGGGCAAGGTCGAAGATATTGTTGTGACTTACGCATATCCACAGGCTAAATATGAACAGTCAGTAATAGAGGCGCTTAAATATTGGCAATGGCAGCCAACTGACCTCAATAAAGACAAGCAGCCTGTTAGAATGACTACGTTCTTTGTTTTTGAGCACACACATAAAGACTTTGGTCTGCATTGTAAAAAATACCAATTAGAAATGAGTTAGGCACAAATGTTTAAGAATGGGAAACAGTATATATGATGACGATTGATGAATTCAAAACCCTTAGCAAAAAGCTAAAGAACCGCATCATATTGATGCTGCTCGTATGGGGCGTTGTGTTGGCGTATTTATTTGATAGAGGCGGGGAGCTTTCCTTTACCTTTGCGGCGATTTTTATGAGTATCTTTGTGGCCGTTATGCTGGTTTTGGATTATATCAATAAATTACTGACTGCGATTTTACAAGCACTGCAATCAGGCAAAGAATAAGCGCTTTTATCAGGGGCTTGGTGGGGGGACGTCCCTGTAGATCCTCCGCCGTCCTTGGCGGTGCGCAAATAAATTTACGCACTACAGGATCTCAAATACCTTAATGACTTTGGCGACGCCTGAAATATTGCGGGCCACTTCAACCGCTTTATCGGCTTCTTCTTTAGTCACTAGGCCCATCAGGTACACTTCGGCGTTTTCAGTGATCACAGAGATATTGTTACTATTGAGCTGCTTTTCTGTCAGCAGTTTGAGTTTGACTTTGGTGGTGATCCAGGTATCTACGGTTTGGGTAGACATGCTGGTGATATTGCCAATGCGGATCTGGTTGTAGACCCGTTTTACCCCTTCGATATTCGACAATGCTTTAGCCGCCATATCACGCAAAGATTCGTTGGGGACTTGGCCGACGACCAAAAGGTTGCCATTAACGCTTTTAACCACCAGCCGAGTGATGTTTCTTAGCGCTGCAACATTGCCAATCGCGCTGCTGGCTTTAAATTCAATGGCGTTGTCGTCGATTTGACTGCCGATGGTGCGTCTGTCGTTTGCACTGGTGACCGCTGCTGTTCCAGCGCCTGCTACCACGACAGCTGCGCAACCTTGTAAAAACATTAGCGCCAGCATCAGCGCCGCTAAAGAAGATAATTTCATACTACTGTTCACCGTCTACATGGGAAAATAAAATACTGTCGATAAGATCGCACAGACAATGAATATTAAAAAAATGCGTTTCCAAAATGCGTGATGGCCGCACCGAAGGAATGCGGATCTCGACATCATTATCACTGAGTAAGCCCGATAGCTCACCGCCATCGCCACCGGTGAGCGCAATTACAACCATATCTTTGGTCAGTGCTGCTTCGACGGCGTTGATGATCACTTCATCATGGCCCAAAGGCGATACACACAATAAAATATCGGTGGGGTTACCCAAGGCCCTGATCTGTCTGCCATAGTAGTCGATACTGCCCGATACACGCGTATTTAGGCTGATAGCAGGTAAGCAGGGGCGTTCGATTTCATAGTGATTGACCAACATATCGGCCAAATGATCGGCCAGCAAAGTTCCGCCGCCGATACCACAGGTTAACACTTTATTGCCGTTGAGCAGGCACTGAACCATCATATTGGCGGCCAGCTGCAACTGCTCGGGTAAGACCTCTCCAGATGAAATAAATGTCTGAATGCTCTCGGTGTAAATGGATTTTATTTTCTCAAGCATCACTCATCCCGCGTAAAAGGCATTTTTTATCCATTGGATGTTGTCATCACCATCACCGTTGATGGCAATAACATCGAATCTCGCTGGTTTGTTACTTAATTGATGACATTGCATATAATACTGCGCAGTTTTGACGAGTTTGCGCTGCTTAGCGCGAGAGACTGCGGCAATTGCGCCGCCAAAGCCCTTGCTGCGGCGATATTTGACCTCGACGAAAACCACAACGTCAGCATCGGCCATTATAATGTCTAGCTCACCGTAGCGACAATTAAAATTTGCTTCAATGCGTTCTAATCCCTGATTTTTGAGATACTTAACTGCAACTTCCTCATAATATTGGCCAATATCGCGACTGAGCCAACGCTTAATCGATGCTAATTTGTTCAACATTACCTTGGTCGTTATATTTGGCCCACAAATGCTGACGGTTGATGAATCCGTTTTCATCGACAGAGATCAGGCCACTCATACTGTGCTCGGTTAAACCGTTGAGCACCCTCAGTTGGGCAATGCGCTCTACCAGATTCATCGCATCAAAGCCCATGGCAAAGAGTCGGCGCAGCGGCGCGGCAACGGTTGGCCAGAGCTTATCAAATAGCGCTCTTTGCTTTTTATAGCGAATGTCATCTTCGAGCATCCAAGGGATCTCGGTAAAAGTTAAAGAACGCAGATCGCGCTTATCCGAGTCTTTTTTACGTAGGTCATGAGAGCGAGAAGTGGCATATACCGGTATCGGTGTGGTAAACGGGCTGGTATTGACGTCGATAAAAGGCTTAAGCAGGCGGGTTTGCACCGCATTACCTATGACATAAATCACGTCTAAGTCTTTGCGATTGCGGGTTTCGGTATATAGCTGCTTGTTGCCGAGGTGTAAATTGGCGATGCTTGAGATGCGGCGGATCCGCTGTCGGCTGAGGTCTACATCCATCAAGCCTTTTACCGCCATTTGCATCTGTGCCTGATTGCTGTAGTAGCTCACTTCCGGCGTTAAAAGCGGCGTTGCTGAGCGCTGGCTCATCCAGGCTTTGACAAATTGCTCGCTTAAGCGTTTACCTAGACTGTTGTCTGGCGCGATAATCGATGGTTTTTTATAGCCTTTTTCAAAAAGCGCTTTTGCGGCTTGCTCGGCTTCATCTTCCGGCGTCAGGCCAAAGAAAAAATGAGCGGGATTGGGGTTGTCGTTGAGGTTAATACGATTTAAAAACAGGCTTGGAATATTGGCGATGACTTGAGAAGCTGCAAACTGTTCTACCTTGTCTTTATGTAGTGGGCCGATGATAAACTCCGCCTGTTGCGCCATCAGTTTTTGTTCGACGGTGGTCAGAGGCAGTTCTGAGTCGATAAACATCAGCTCAACATCAGGATGCTTTTTGGCGGCCACCAGCAGCCCGTTGCGAATCGCCTGAGCTTGCTTTCTCAGCTTGCCGCTAAAGGGCAAAACCACGGCAACTTTACTGGGTTTAAATGGCACGACCGATAACGAACGCTGAAAACTCTCGGGCAGTACATTCATTGCGGCATGATAAGGGTGGAGTTCATACCACTGCTTTAGCTGGCGCTGCAATACACTGGGCTCGCCAGTATAAAGCCGGGTGATTTGAACCAACTGTAACCAAGACTTGGCATTGGTATAGCTGTTGTAGGCAAAAGCGTCTAAAGTGAGGTTGGGCAATTGATTGAGCTGATACCAAATCACTTTGGCTATATCGTTGCGATTCAACGCCATTTCACCGTTTTCGGCCGCTTTTTCTACTTCAAACCAATATCGTAATGCCTCTACAAAACGTTTTTGTTGAGAGTAAAGTTGTGCTTTCAAATAATAAACGTCGTTTTTGAGCGCGCTGTGACGGTTGATTTCACCGTTTAGCGCGATTTCTGCGGCAATCAAATCGCCTTTGGCCAACAACGAGCGGGCTTCTATCAGCAAAAACTGCTGTTTGATTTCTATAGGTAAAGAAGCGTTGTCTTGCGACTTAATGATGATCAACGCCTTGGCAAAGTTTTGCTCGGCCTCAGCGCTTTGTGCCGCCTTTAATAGATAGGTTGGTGAGTCGTTGTTTTGCTTGGCCATGGCCAAGTAATCTTCGCTGGTGTACACCACCTGCTCGATAACCGGCTTGGTATTGGTTTGCACGGACTGTTTGACGGGTTTTTCTGTCGTACCACAACCTGATAGCCACATCATAAATGTCGCAGCAATGGTTAGACGAGCAATGGTAATTGGCGCAAATTTGGTCACGATGATTTTCAATAGAATAATCCTCAATAAGTTGTTATCTTACTTGGGCTAAAGACCAACCTCAATCGAAGATCTGACAAAATGAACCATCCCGGCCAATTATTTATCGTTGCCACCCCAATTGGTAACTTAAACGATATTACCTATCGTGCAGTTGAAGTGCTAAAAGCAGTTGATGTGATTGCCGCAGAAGATACTCGTCACAGTGGGGTGTTGTTGTCTCATTGGGGAATTGCCACAAAGACGACTGCCTTTCATGACCACAATGAAAAAGACAAAGCGGCCTTGCTGATTGGCTGGTTGCAACAGGGGAAAGATATTGCGCTGATCTCCGATGCCGGAACACCATTGATCTCAGACCCGGGCTACGCCATTGTCAATCAATGTCGTGAACAGGGTATTCGAGTGACGACGATCCCCGGTGCTTGTGCGGCGATAGCGGCAGTGAGTTGCTCTGGTTTGCCGACAGATAATTTTACCTTTATGGGGTTTATTCCCGCCAAGCAAAAAGCCAAAGAAGACTTTTTAAACAAAATCAAAAATTTAAGTGGAACTGCCATCTGTTATGAAAGCCCGCGACGCATTTTAGACAGTGTGACCAGCCTGATAGAAGTGCTAGGCGCTGAACATCAGGTCGTATTGGCTAAAGAACTCACCAAAACCTTTGAAACCTTTTTCGCTGGCAGCGCTCGTGAGCTGAGTGAATGGTTGCAAGCGGATGAGGTGCACCAAAAAGGAGAGATGGTGTTGATGGTAGCTCCGGTGGCTAAGAACACCTCAGAGATACCGCCACAGGCCATTGAACTGCTCAAATTGCTCAAAGACCAGCTACCACTGAAAAAGGCCGCAGCCGTTGTGGCCAGCCATTACGAGTTGAAGAAAAACGACCTCTACAAACTTGGCCTAACCCTCTAGCCCATGGTGTCAGACACTAAAATAATAGGTACTTCCTCGTTTAATGGTGTCAGACACTAAAATAATAGGAACATTCTTATCTTATGGTGTCTGACACTAAAATAATGGGGACGTCGGTTGTACTGGACGGTTTCGTGAATTCAACGTACAATGCACCGCTGAGCTGGCCGAACAATCGCCGCCTGTATTTTACAGGGGGAGGAAAGTCCGGGCTCCAAAGGGTAGGGTGCCAGGTAACGCCTGGGCGGCGCAAGCCGACGACAAGTGCAGCAGAGAGAAGACCGCCTCATTTCGGTGAGGTAAGGGTGAAAGGGTGCGGTAAGAGCGCACCGGGCCACTGGTAACAGTTGGTCGCAAGGTAAACTCCACCTGGAGCAAGACCAAATAGGGTTCCTTATGGCGTGACCCGCGTTGGAACCGGGTAGGTTGCTTGAGCCTGTGAGCGATTGCAGGCCTAGACGAATGATTGTTCTCGACAGAACCCGGCTTACAGGCCAGCTCAAATCTTTCCATTATTAAGAGAATAGCGGCTTACAGGCCAGCTCAAATTTCTTCCATAATCATAATAGTCACAACCGAATGATTGTTCTCTTTGCTTTTGACAGAGTGGCGGCTTATAAGCCAGCTCAAACTCCTCTCCAAGTAAACGAATGATTGTTCTCTCCACTCTTAACCGAATGGCGGCTTAAAGGCCAGCTCAAACTCCTCTCCAAGTAAACGAATGATTGTTCTCTCCACGCTTAACCGAATGGCGGCTTATAGGCCAGCTCAAATCTCCCTTCAATGATTTTGTATCAAGACCGAATGATTGTTCTCTCCACTCTTAACCGAATGTCTGTCAGCCAGAACATTTATGTTGTGCTGGTGTTGTGCAGATATAAATACCCTATATTACCGGCTGGAAAGGGGGGTTATCATCAACCTCCCGTAGTCAAGAATCCCAACAAAATCTGGTTCAACAATGAGTCACAAAATTTAGGCAGACTTTAATGGTATCGAATCTTGAGGGCTAGATTCCGGCAATTGCTTGCTGAATCTGACAGGCTTCGCAACCATAGCTAGTCTAAATGAAAGCAAAACATGCTTAAAAATAGGCCATGCTGTATTTTGTAAACTTAATAATGATGAGCTTCTGCGCTTCAATTGTAGAGATAACCTTAAACAATATTTAGATACCAAACCCCTCAGTCATGGGACGTTTTGTCCTTATGCAAAATGCGGTAAAGCGCCGGTATAACAAACAAGGTCAATAGGGTTGAGGAAATGATCCCGCCAATTACCACAGTGGCCAAAGGGCGCTGAACTTCGGAACCAATACCTGTGTTTAAAGCCATTGGAATAAAACCCAATGATGCGACCAATGCGGTTGTCAATACTGGACGCAATCGGGTCAGCGCTCCGTCAAAAATGGCGTTACGCAAACTTAACCCTTCTCTGCGTAATTCGCGGATAAACGACACCATCACCAAACCGTTTAAAATTGCAATACCAGATAAGGCGATAAAGCCCACGGCTGCTGAAATGGAAAATGGAATATCGCGCAATAGCAGGGCTGCGACGCCGCCGGTCAGTGCCAACGGTACGCCGGTAAAGATGATCAAAGCGTCTTTAAAGGCGTTGAGTGCCAAAACCAGCAATCCGATGATCATCAGCAAGGTGATAGGTACCACAATGCTAAGGCGTTTTGATGCCGATTGTAGTTTTTGGTAAGTGCCGCCATATTCCAGCCAGTAGCCAGCCGGCAACGCCACTTTGTCGGAAATGGCATGTTGAATGTCAGCCACAAAACTGCCCAAATCACGCCCTCGCACATTGGCTGTCACCACAACTCGGCGCTTGCCATTTTCGCGGTTGATTTGATTGGCACCTGAGACCAACTCTAATGATGCCAGCTCCTTTAGCGGGATATTGTGACCATCAGGTAGCTGGATCGGCAGGTAATTCAGCGCGCGGAGATCTTGTCTACGAGATTCACCAAGACGTACCACGATATCTGAGCGCCTGTCACCTTGATAAAACTTACTTGCTACGGTGCCGCCCATCGCCGTGGCGACCTGCGATTGCAGCTGCGCTATGCTAATGCCGTGTTGCATGAGCTTGGTGTGGTTTGGAATGATGTTTAGCATCGGCAAACCTGTGGTTTGTTCGACCTGAATATCGGCGATGCCTTCCACTTGAGCAATGGCAGATTCAATTTCCCCGCCAAGGGCCGTCAGTGTGTCAAAGTCGTCACCAAAAACCTTAATGGCAAGCTCTGAGCGCACACCAGCGAGCAGCTCGTTAAAGCGCATTTGTATTGGCTGTAAAAACTCATAGCGATTTCCCGGAATTGGCTTCACCAGCTCGGCAAGCTCCTCGACGATTTGCGCTTTGGGTTTGTTGGGGTTTGGCCATTGTTCACGAGGTTTTAAGATTATAAAGTTATCCGCAACGCTCGGTGGTACGGCATCGGTGGCCACATCGGCCGTCCCAATTTTAGCAAAGACCCGTTCAACCTCCGGCATTTGCTTGATTTTGTCCTCTAGTGTTTCCTGTAGTGCAATGGCCTGGCTCAGTGAGGTGCCAGGGATGCGTAAAGCGTGCATGGCGATATCGCCCTCATCGAGGTTTGGAGCAAACTCGCTGCCCAACTTAGTGGCTTGATAACCAAATAGTACAACTAACGCTGTCGCCGCCAGTACCACAACCCAACGCCCTTTTAACACCCAGCCTAGCGCCGGTCGATAAAGGGCCGCAGCGCCACGGATCAATGGGCTGTGTTTTTCTTTCACCGGTTTTCTAAACAGCAAGGCAATGGTGGCTGGCACAAAAGTGACAGACAGCAACATCGCACTTAACAGGGCAATAACCACGGTAATGGCCATCGGGTGGAACATCTTACCTTCTACGCCTTCAAGGGCAAAAATCGGCAAATAGACGGCGGTGATTATAAATACGCCAAACAGTGCCGGACGAATGACCTCACTGGTTGCTTCAAAAACCAGTTCTAAGCGCTCTTTGAGCGGCAGCGGCGTCTCTCCGGCTTGGCTCAGTCGGCGTAAGCAGTTTTCGACGATGATAATGGCGCCATCGACCAGCAAGCCGAAATCCAGTGCGCCTAAGCTCATCAAGTTGGCGCTGACGCGGGTTTGAACCATGCCGGTCACTGTCATCAACATGGCAAAGGGGATCACCAAAGCGGTTAGGAATGCTGCGCGAAAATTGCCGAGCAGAACAAACAGCACCAAGATCACCAGCGCCGCGCCTTCAAGCAGGTTGGTTTGCACTGTTTGTAAGGTTTTATCCACCAACTTGGTGCGATCATAGACCGCAGTGGCGACAATACCTTCAGGCAAGGTCGTATTGATCTCTTTGAGCTTTTCACCTACCGCGTGAGCAACGGTTCGGCTGTTTTCGCCGATCAGCATGAACACGGTACTCATGACAACTTCGCGGCCGTTTTGGGTGGCCGCTCCGGTACGCAGTCCTTGACCGTTTTGAACATCAGCGACATCTTTGATATACAGTGTCGCACCTTTCGTCGATTTCAGCGGGATGTGGGCAACCGCATCTAGATCGGCCGCTTGACCGGGGATCCGCAATAGCCATTGCGCGCCGTTTTGCTCAATGAATCCGGCGCCTTGATTTTGGTTGTTGTTGGCAATGGCGGTAACGACATCGGCTTGTGTTAAACCAAAAGCCAGCAGCTTTTCGGGTTTGAAGGCCACCAATATCTCACGCTCAAAGCCGCCAATTGGGTTGACCTCAACCACACCGGGCACCCGCATCAACTGTGGTCTGATGGTCCAATCATGAACTGTGCGCAAGTCCATAGGGGTAATGGCTGAGCCGTCAGGATGAGTGGCACCGGGCTTGGCATCAACGGTAAACATAAAAATTTCGCCTAGTCCGGTAGCGATGGGGCCTAGCTGCGGCTCAAGCCCCATTGGCAGTTCGGCACGGGCAGCGCTTAGTCGCTCATTGACCAGCTGACGGGCAAAATAGACATCGGTTTGGTCATTGAATATGGCAACCACCTGAGATAAACCGTAGCGCGACACCGAACGGGTATAGGTTAATCCCGGTAGCCCGGCAAGGGCGGTCTCTAAGGGAAAGGTCACCCTTTGCTCTATCTCAAGAGGCGTATATCCCGGCGCTTCGGTATTTATCATCACTTGCACATTGGTGATATCCGGCACCGCATCAATAGGCAGCTTGGTGAAATTCCATATGCCCAGCCCGGCGACTGCCAACACCATTACCAAAACAAGGAGTTTGCGCTTGATTGAAAAGCGTATAATCGATTCCAACATAACTTTGGCCCCTAGTGGTCGTGCGAAGCGCCAGACTTTTCAATGTCGGCTTTCAAAATGTAGCTGTTGTTGGTGACATATTGGCTGCCCGGTTTCAGGCCGCCGAGCACTTCAACCCACTCACCGTCTTCGCGACCGAGTTCCAACATGCGCACTTCATATTGCTCAGCGACTTTGACATACACCACGGTAAAGTCGCGAAAGCTCTGCAAGCCAACGCGTTTCACCGCCAAAGGCACCTCAAAGCTGGCAACCTCTATTTGGCCTTGAACAAAACTGCCGTTACTGAACTGGCGTTTGTCGTTAGCGAGTTTTACCCACACGATACGGGCTTGGTCATCGCGAACCTGAGGCTCGATAAATGAAATGCTACCTTGATGGGGTTGTTGCGAACCTTCGACTGCGAGTGTGACCAAAGAGCCGATGTGGACTTTTGCGTAATCGCTGGGATAGACCGCCAGCTTAGCGATATATTGGCTGAAATCAGTGATCGTCAGTAATGTTCGTCCAGCGGTTTGTTCGCCTTGGTTGGCCAGTTGCTCAGTGATAACGCCATCGCTCGGGGCTTTAATTTGGTAGGGCTTCAAGCTTTCGTTACTTTCGACGCTAAGCAGCGTTTGACCCGCGCTTACTCGGTCGCCAAGACTGACGTGCAACTGAGTGATTTCACCATCAAAACGAGCCGAGATATTTGTTTGTGCCCCTTGCGGTAGTGATAGTGCGCCATAAGCTGGGATGGTTTGATGTAGTGTGGCCGGACCGGCAATATCGGTTTGAATATTCATTGCCTCGGCGACTGCTTGTTCGATGGTTGTGCGGCCTTCGAAGTTATCATATTGCCACTGATAGGATTTCCCCTGATACTTGGCATTAACGCTAACCACAAAAGAGTGGGGCTCGTAGACCACCATATCGCCGCGCAGAAAGTCGGCTTGGGGATTAAAGTGGATGTCGTCTACAACATTCCCCAATCGTGTCAATTTGACTGTTAAGTCTACCGCTTTATTGGAAACCGGTTTGCCGTCTTCTGTTACCCACACACGAAACTCTGGCGGTACTCCGGTTTCAAAAATCGCAAGCTCTAAAGCAAACTTGCCATCACGTAACATGCGACCCCGGTGAGGGCCTTTTTCCGGTTCTTGTTGTGCGGCAGCTGGTGCAGATGAAGCCATTGCCGAAACCGAAAGCAAGCTGATTAAGCTACAGCTGATACTAAGGAATATCGCCAAACTCAATGACGAAAGGGCGTTGCTGTTTTTCATAATATATCTCACTGAGTAAGGGTGGTGCCAGTCAGGCGCTGAATTTCAATGTGCTGCAAGTGCAGGCTCTCATATGCTTCAAGCAACTGGGCTTGAACGCTGAGTAATTCACGTCGCACGTCACTGTATTGGGTGTAGCTTAGCTGGCCTTGGTCAAAGGCGTTGTTGGCCTCGGACATGGCTTGTTCTAAGGTTGGTGTGATAGCGGTTTGCACGGTTTCAATCACATGCCGCGAATGAGCCATTTCCTGTAACAGCACGTAAATTTGCGCGCTCATGGATTGGACTAAGGCGTCCTGTTCGCTTGCCAATACCTCTTGTTGTGCTTGCAGCGCGGCTATCGTGCCATCTTTGCTGCTGTTGTCACCCCAAGGAATAGAAACCCCGACCATCAAGCCAAAGTCATCGCTACTTTCATAGCGGCGTAACCCGGTGGTGAGCTGCCATTGCGGCTTGGCTTCAATACGTGCCAACTCTATTTTTGATTGGGCGATACGCTGGGCTGTGGCAAATTGTTGCACACTTGGGTTGCGTTTTAGTTTGGCCAGTTGACTTGCAACGTCGGGTATTGCAGGAAGACTGAGTAAATCGCCATTGAGATGATAGCGTTCAGTGGGCTTGCCCCACAAAGAGGCAAGTTGATATTGGCTGGCGCTGAGTTCATGTTCGACATCTTCTACGGCCAACTGGCGGCGTATCAGCTCTGCTTTGGCTAGGTGTAGTTCAACGCTGGAACTTTTACCGGCTTGCACGCGTTTGGTCATTGCCGCAACCAGCCGCTGAGCCTCAAGGGCGGCCATTTGATTGAGCTTCATGCGCTCTTGCTTCACCAAAATATCGACAAAGCGCTTGGCCACCAAAGCCGACAGATCTAGCGCCTTAATTTGCTGTTGTCGTTCAAGCTCAGATGCTTGGGTTTTTACTGCCTTGACTCTGCCGTCGATAAGTTGTTGTTGTATCAGCCATGAAAAGGTCAATGTGGTCTGCATACTTTTAAGCGCGCTGTGCTCACCTGTGCCCATCGCATCTTCTACCATCAAGCCGACTTGTGGCCGTTGTGCGATACCCGCCTGAGTCATTTGTCCTTGCCAAACCCGCTTTTTCGCAACTAACGCCCGTAAATCTGGGTGATGGGCCAAGGTCATGGTTACCGCATCGGATAAACTGATGGATTTCGCGCTTGATGCCGCTAGCGCCGATAGTGGCACGAGCGCTGCTATGGTCACTAGTAAGGTATAAAACCGATAGCCAATCGGTTTTTTGGGGTTGCGTTTACACAGCATATCTTTCATGCCCAGTCCTTATTTAATGGGTGAAAAAGGTTTCGATTAAATGATGGAGACCGTCAACGACTGAAGCCGTCAACAGTGGTGCAGAGGCGAACAAAATGAGCGCCAATCCCAATGCGAGCCGAGATGAGGCCGAAACTGGGCTGATGAGATACTGTACCCGCATACTGGTTTGGTCATTGCCGAAATAACTGGATTGTAAGCCGTCACAACCGAGGGGAACACTGCATTGGATGCGGGCGACATTTATCAGCGTTTGCGCAACATCAAGATTGTCATATTCGCCAGTGACGGCGCTGTCAGCCATTTGTTCGGTCAGCAAGGTGAAGTGCTTGATCAGTTCATTAGAGACAACTGCGGGAAAAAAGCCGGCAAACGTAGCAAAGATCACCTTGAACAGTGGATCGCGCGCCGCGACATGAGCCACTTCATGACGGACAATTATGTCCAGCTCCTGTGCGCTGACTTGCGCTTGCAATGCCGTGGTTAAGTAGATTTTGGGCGATAACAAGCCTGTGGTAAAAGCGGCGGGAATGTCCAGCGGCAGTGAAAAGTAGCGTTGCCGCCCTAAGCTTTGTTGCGACTCAACTGCCGATAGGGCAATTAGGTTGGTCATCGTCGAATACTGTTTCATGCGATGATTGACTGTGCACGCAATAGACCACAGCAAATATACCGAGGCACAAAGTAATGTAACGCCATGCCAACTGGTATAGCTAAAAACATCGACGTGATGCCAGTGGGCCAGCTCATTTAACCAAGCGGTTGGGAAAATATCTTGCTGCCTTGGCCAAAACAGGGCGACACAGCTTGCCGCTATCCACCATGGCGCGCTGACTAAGGACCATAAAATGGCCTTGCGAATGCCAAAAGTGAAATGGGCAAGCCGCGATAGGGTAAGTCGTGAGGCAAGGCTTAAAAAGACAACACTGATCACAAATGCCAATACGGCAACGCTCATGAGATTCAGTGTGACTGCCACGGTACCTACGAACATCTTAGTTACTTTCCTTGACGCAGCTTACGCTGGGCTTCAATCAGCTTTTCGAGTTTATCGAGTTGCGCGTCATCGAGATTGGCTGAGGTTGAGCTAAAAGCGGCGATAAGGCTGTGTTCGCCGTCTTTGATAAAATCGCTGGTAACATTGGTGATCAGTTTGGCTATCAATGTCTCTCGGTCTACTTTTGCTTGGTAAAAGTAGGCATGGCCTTGTTTGGCGCGGCTCAGTAAACCTTTTTTAAACAGTCGTTCCAAGGTACTTTGAATGGTATTGAGTGAACTGCCACGAAACTGACCAAGCACCGCGTGTACTTGCTTTGCATCCGCTTCGGGAGTATTCCATAAATATTGCAGAACCTGTTTTTCTAACTCACCTAGCTGCATAACAGAACTCTTTGAACATAATGCTCGACATCATGACAAAATTAAAACCGATAGGCAATCGGTTTTTTGATTTTTGAACTTAGCCTATTGCCAAAATGGCGATTGCCGAGTTTTCAAATTGACAGAGCTTCTTTGGCACTAAGTTAATCGCCTCCTTGGGCTAAAAACATAGTATGGCTATACCTGCTTGGGGTTATGCGGGTATAAATACTCTGACTACGGGGCAGCCAGAGCATTTATGCTCGCTGAGAATTATTGCAGGTGCCTTTGCTGCCTTTGCGCCAATTTGTTTTGGCTGGTGGTTTTGGTTTGCTCACTCGCGTAAAGCTTGAGCGTGCCGAAATGACCTTTGAGTTTTGATGCTTCATAGTCGGCTCTGAGCTGCTCGACCACTTGCGGGTGTCTGTCTGGAAACAACGCTTCAATGGCTTGAGAAACCAACTCGTAGAGTTTTTTAAGGTTGATTTGATGGGTTTGGTCGGTTCTGTCAAAGATCCAATCGGTCAGCGCCATAAAGTCGTCAAAGGGTTGGTCTGAAAGTATATGGGGCAGCGAATACTTAAAGCGGCCGGAATTGCCTATCATATCCCAGTATCGGGCAAAACGGTTTACCCGCTGCATGGTGGCAAAATCGACTCTATCAGTGCTCAGTATATTAAACGGCGGCAACGGGCTAAAGCGCAAATCAAAACTTTCGGTATGGCGAATGATCGGGCTGCCTTTAAGGCGTTTTAAAATGCCCACTTGGATTTCATGGGGGCGGCAATGATACAGCTCGTTAAAGCTCTGCTTAAAGGTGTCGAAGGTTTCGCCCGGTAAGCCAAAGATAAGGTCGGCGTGAATATGAGCTTTGGTGTTGTCTCTGAGCCATATCAGGTTTTCTTTTGATTTGGGGTTGTTTTGTTTGCGGCTGATGTTGCTTTGTACTTCAGGGTTAAAGGTTTGAATACCCACTTCAAATTGCAGGCTACCTTCAGGGAATTGGGTCAGCAGCTCTTTGAGTTTACGCGGCAGATGGTCCGGCACCACCTCAAAATGTAAAAACAGCTCATCGCTCATTCTGTCTAAAAAGAACTGCATGATCTGCATGGTGGTTTTTATGTTTAAGTTGAAGGTTCTATCAATAAACTTAAAGTTGCGAGCGCCACGCTGATACAAAATCTCCATTTGCTCTAAGAACAGGTCTAAATCAAACGGGTTTGAGGCGGTATCTAATGATGATAGACAAAACTCACACTTAAATGGACAGCCGCGAGAGGCCTCAACGTATAACAAACGATGTTTTAAGTCTTGATCTGAATAGTATTGATAAGGCAGCTCAATTTCATCAAGGGCAAAGGGCTTTGAATTCAGCACTTTTTGCGCAGGCTCGGTACGGTTGATTATGTCTTTACATAGCTTGTAAAAGCTCAAATCAGCTGGGCCTGTTAACACATAATCAGCGGTTTGCACAATGCTCTGTTGTTCGGCCTCATAACTGACCTCCGGGCCGCCAAGTACCACCTTTACTTCAGGCGCAATCACTTTGAGCAGGGCGACAACATCGGTGGTTTCGACGATATTCCAAATGTAGACACCAAAACCGACAATATCGGGTTTTGCTGCCAAGATCTGCTCAACGATATCGATAGCGCGCGCTTTGATAGTGAACTCTTTGATCTCGCAGTTGGGCTGGAGTTCTTTTAAATTAGCGTATAAATAGCGCAACCCGAAGCTGGCGTGAATAAACTTGGCGTTGAGGGTTGAAAGCACGATTTTAGGCGCTTCAATCGGCGTGGTATCGACGCTTTGGCTTAACGGTGAAATGACAGAAGCGGGGGCAATGTGTTGCACAGACATACGTAACTTAAAAACCTCAAAATTCAATCGCGCCATCATACCGCAAATGCCCGCGCTGATCAGTAGTTGGGTGAAATCAAAGCCTAGCGGTGTAGATTTTGTTATGGGGTTTTGTCGGAGGCGACGTTGGTTTGGTAAATATCGGCATTGCGATACTCGGTTTTGCTGAACAAAATGGCCTGTGATGACACATCAAAAAAGGCGCTGGCGTTTTCCAGCAGCGCCTGCGGCACGGCTTTCTCATTCGCGGCGTAATACAGGGTATATTGCTGTTTGTTATATTGCTGCCAATACCAACCTTGGTCGGTTTTGCTGAGGTTGAAGTGTCTGCCGAGCACCAACTGCTTGGCTAGGTCGGTATGACTCGCAACTGGGGTTGGGGTTTCTCCTAAGAAAAGTTTACCGTTTTCATCGAGCCACAGAGTATTTTGTGGCTGCTGACTAAAGCGCACATATTGCCATTGCCCTGTCAGCGGCGTGATCACATCGGTGATCAGGTCATACTCAAAAGTTCGCCAACCCTTGGGGGTTTTAGCGCTGTAGGCGATGGTGGTATTGTTTTTAAACGATAATCCTCGCATTTCTTGTTGCGGTATGTGTAGCGCTTTTGACTGACCGTTGTTGATGTCGATAAGGTGAATTGCATTTAGCGTTGAGGCCAATAGCAATTGGTCGTCATAAGACCAAAGCAAGTCAAGGTAGTGACGATCATCGTTAAAGTGACTGAGTTTGATGGTGCTACCGGCTTGTGGTCGATAAAGCCAGATCTCCTCATGGCCTGAGGCGAATCCGATATAGGCGATTTGGCTGCCTTGATGGTTATAGACCGCCAGTCTTTCCTCTACAGACCCACCGAGCAGCAATTCACTGCTTTTGTCTGATAGTCGATATTGATGGATATTGCTGTTACTTAGCCCCGCCGAAAACAAATAATCGCGACCATTGCTATGGCGGGTGGGCGGCCCTAGGTTCATGTTGCTGCTAAAGACCACCTGCGGGTTTTGTCCGTTCAATTGATATCGCAATATCTGCCGGGCCGGATGAGGACCCATCAGCATCACGCCTTGGCCGTCTTGGCTCCACACACCGCAACATATATAGGCATCTTGCTTAAACAGGAGTTTGAGCGTTTGCGCATCCAAATCGAGCATATAGAAACCTTCCCATTGCTCTTTGGTGGGCGAGGAGATCAGCAGTTTGTTGTCAAACGGGTGCAGATCAAACTGACTATTGCCACCAAGCACCAGCGCTGGTTGATTCAAGCGGGTGCTCTGACGGGTGTTGATATCAAAAGAGTAAATCGAGTAGGGGCTGTTGGGACCTTCTGATTTGGTATAAATCAGCTGTTGGTCGTTGTGGCTATAAATGATTTTGCCATAGCTGCCGACGGGGCAATCGAGAATGTGTTTAGGCGGGGTCAACTCAAGGCCGTTAAACTGGCGAACAAAATATTGGCAAGCGGTTGGGGTAGTCACCAAATACACAAAGCGGCTGCCGTCATTGCTCCAATCAGCGGGGCCAACCCAAACATTTTTGGTTTGACCATGGTTTATTTCGACTTCTTGCTGGGTGGTTAACGACTTTAACCAAAGTCGCATTTTCTGCTCGGCAATTTCAGTGTAAAGCAAGTACGGGGCTGTTGGTGACAAGTTAGGTTGCGACTCGCGTCCGGCCCTAGCTGTTACGGCCTTGGCTTGAGTAAAGGTCGGTATTGTCGGATTGGACTCTTTAGCGATAAAAGCAAATACAACCAGTGCTGCAACAGCGATAAAAAGTAGCGGCCACAAAGGCTTTTGCCAATCACTACCAATTTGGGAGGCTGGCTTTTCAGGCTTTGCGATTGCTTGCTCTGGGGCTTGCTCAACCGTTGGTTGCAATGCTTCTAATAGGGCGACATGAGCGACAAACTTATAGCCTTTTTTGGGGAGAGTGGCGATATAGCGTGGCACTTTTGGGTCATCACCCAAAGCTTTACGCAACTTAGTGATGACTCTGCTGATGGCATTGTCAGATACTACTCGCCCGAGCCAGACCTGCTCTATCAGTTGATCTTTGGTGAGCAATTCGCCGGGATGGCGGCAGAAAAAGCTAAGCAATTGCGCCATCATCGGTTCGAGCTGTTGACAACGCTCGCCTAAGCAAAGGCTTTGATGGTGATCACAAAAAACAAACTGCTCTATTTTCCAGCGCATTTAAAGGCAAACCAAATTGGCGTAAGAGCTGGAAAAATAACACAATTGCTAGGTTTGGTCAGTAAAAGTCATAACAAATCACAACAAAATCCAGACCTTTTTCAGCCTTCGCCTTAGTCTGCCTGCAACTGTTGAATACGTAAGGAATGAACGATGAACAGATCCATGTTGACTAAAACACGCTTTTCTCACAAAGCGGCTATTGGCTTGTATATTTTATTGAGCTTGTTGATGACGCTGATGTCTCAACAAGCCAAGTCGTTGCCAAAATTACCGAAACAAGCCTTTGCGACACCTCAGGCTTTAAAGCAGGCTCCACTAAAAGATCGCGATGATGCCAAAGCACTGATCCACTCAAATGCGTTTTATGCAGAGCTAAAAGCTTTGGCGGCGCAACTCACCCCTGCTCAAGTGGCACAGCAGTCGGTGTTTTATCGCACCGCTTTGATGTCTATTCGTGGTGAACATACGGCTTTACAAAAACTGATTGTCGAGCAGCAGCACCCACTTAACTATCACCACTATCTGATATATGTTCAAGCGCTGGCCGAGCAGGCAACCAATGCGCCTAATCGTTCACTTAAACAAATAATTGATGACAAACTCAAACGCGACTTGGCCACCACCAGTGATGAGCGTTTATATCAGATGAACGCCGGTCTTGGTTGGTCGTTAGAAATGGCCGAGGATTATACTCTTAATGTTTACCGCAGTGTGCAAGGTGCGAAGACACTCACGGCGTCGAGCGCCATGAGTCTGATTGTTAATACTGAGCTTTATCGGGTGTTGGCAGAGGTTATACCGGTGAGTCAAAAACGCTTGCAGGCGGAAAATAAACAGCGCTATGTGATTGAGCCTGAGGTGCTGATCACCACCGACAAAGGCATCGAATTGGCCGCAACTATAGTGCGCAAAAGAGACAGTGTTATCAAGCGCCCTGTGGCGCTGCAATTTACCATCTATGCCGATGAAAAAAGCCATATTCAGTTGGCGACACATGCCGCTGCCCATGGCTATATCGGAATTGTCGCCAACTCGCGGGGCAAGCGTTCAAGCCGGTCGGCGATTGTGCCTTGGGCGCTTGAAGGCCAAGATGCCACCAGTGTTATCGACTGGGCCAGTAAGCAATCTTGGAGTGATGGGCAGGTGGTGATGTATGGCGCAAGCTACAATGGCTTTACACAATGGGCGGCGGCCAAATACAAGCACCCCGCATTAAAGGCCATTGCCCCTTATACCGCTGCCAACCCGATCACCGGACTACCTTTTGAAAACAATATTGCTAGGAGCGGTAACTATCAGTGGTCTCATCATGTAACCAACAACAAGACCATGGACAACTCGGTTTACGCTGACTGGCAGCATACCCGCGATGTGGTGGCCAAACTTTATCAAAGTGGTCGTCCGTTTGCCGATATCGATTATTTTGACGGCAAACCCAACCCTTGGCTGCAAAAGCTGTTGGCGCACCCGAGCTATGATGATTTCTATCAGAAAATGCTGCCCTATGGTGACGACTATGCTGATATCAATATTCCGGTGCTTACCATCACAGGTTACTTTGATGGCGCGCAGGTCTCGGCGGTAGATTTTTTAACACGGCACTACAAACACAATCCAAATGCCAACCATACGCTGTTGATTGGCCCGTATACCCATAGAACGTCTGGCGGTGTGCCTGATGCTCAGATTGACAATTACACCCTAGATAGAGCCGCACTAAAGAAAGATACCGAAGAAGTGACCTTTCATTGGTTCGATCACCTGTTATTCGACCAGCCGGTGCCAGAATTGCTCAAAGGCAAAGTAAACTATCAACTGATGGGCGATAACAGCTGGTGGCACGTTGATTCTTACCGGGCGCTCAATGCCAAAGGCAAAGACTATTATTTCAACACTCAAAACCATAATGGGATCTACCGGTTAACTGACGTCAAACCGATACAGCTCAAGAGCGTATCGCAAGTTGTCGATATGGCCGATAGAAGCGAAGAACGAAACGTAGAGCCGATGCACATTTTGCAAAATGCCTTACCTCAAGATGGTGGGATAGTGTTGATGACAGAGCCATTTTCCGAGCCGCATCAACTGGCAGGGGCAATTAGTGGTGAGTTCATGCTTGCGGTAAACAAAAAAGACGTCGATATCGGCTTTAACTTCTATGAACTACAGCCCGATGGTCAATACTTCCACTTAAACCGCTATGTTGGCCGAGCCAGTTATGCCGATGATATGGCACAACGTAAGCTACTCAAGCCAAATGACATCACCAAAGTCGCCATCGTCAACGGCCGTATGAGCGCCAAATTGCTCAAACCCGGCAGTCGCTTAGTGATAGTGCTAAACGTTAATAAAAACCGCGAGTTTGAAGTCAACATGGGCAATGGCACCCCGGTCAGCTTTGAGTCGGCGGCAGCCGCAGGTGAACCGTTGAAAATTCAATGGTTCAATCAAAGCCGAATTCACATTCCTGTGACCGCTATCACGTCAGGTTAAATTAGCTGTGTTCCTTATAAAATAACTTGATTGGGGCGGGGTTAGCGATTAAGCTCATTAGTTCCTTTAATATGCTTAAGTTATTTAGCTATATTCATTGTTGCATAAGGATTTTGCATTGGCTTACTTGCTACAAAGAAAATATGAATGTACCTGTAATCGCTTTGAATTGACACCGTTTCATTGTATTGGCCGGATTGCACAGCGTAATCAACTTTGCTTGGACAATCCGTTTATTTCAAAGCTTCATGCGATAATTGAATGGCACAACGGCAAATGGGTTTTAAGAGATCTGTCGAGCAATGGCACTTGGCTCAATAATCAAAGGCTGGTGCCCCTTGAACGTGTGGCTTTGAGCGAAGGCGATAGTATTGTCTTTGCCAAGCAGCAGGACGCGCAATTTATGGTGGCGGATCTCAGCCCGCCAATCGATCTGTTGGTCAACAACCTGAGTGAAACCATCGACAGCCAGCAGCGGAATGATATGTCTAGCCATTGGCAATATTTACGTAAAAAGTTTGATTGTCAGCCAACCGTGCAGCTTGAGGCGGCAGCGTATCAGCCTTTGAAACTGGTGTTTTTCCTCAGCGCAGATGAAGAAACAACTTGGTTGGATGTTTATTATCATCAGCGCAAAGTGTCTTTAGGAGCGCGTTCACATCACTATCTGACGTTAAATCTTGCTAGGCATCTGAGCCAAGATATTCATAACGGCATTTTGCCATCACAACAGGGCTGGGTAGATATTAACTTATTGCTCAAGGAGCTGGGGATAGACTTGAGCCATCTCAATATTCAAGTTCACCGAGCGCGCAAGCAATTTGCAACTGCGTTATCGCAGATTGTACCTAACGCTACGGCAAGCTCTTTGCCGTTAATCGCTCGCTTTAAAGGGCAATTAAGGCTTATTCCCGAGCAATTTACGATCACCAAAGCTAAAAACGCTCAAGCGTTAACATCTTAGCCAATGTTGCTGACAATTACCTAAAATCGTTAGGTGTATATGGTTGTAATTGTTTTTGGGGCCATTAGAAGATATTTTGACCGTGATTTTAAAAGCGGCACAAGTGTGCTTTTAAATCTACGGCAAGCGTTGGTGCTTGTCTTAAAAATAATTTATAGATCAAAGGAATATCATGAAAACAATGACAAAATTGTCTGCAATTGCAGCACTCTTATCAGGTTTATTGGTCGGCAATGCCATAGCGGCAGATGTTGAGGCTGGTATTGTTAAACAGGTCTCATCTAACCATGTTGGTAAAGCGATTGGCATGGACACACCTTTTATCGGTGACATCTCTATTGATATTAGCGACAGGTTGGCTAAGCGTCAGCAGGATCAGACCCAGACTTTGGGCGCTGCCAGCGGTATCACCTTTTTTGAGATTTGGGATGTTTGGTCTTCTAACCAAGGTTGGGATAACCTGCAAAGTACCAGCCAGACCTCGACAAACAAAGATCACGGTGGTTCAGGGTTGTATGTCGCGGTGCTTCAATATGGCTATGGTAACCCAAATAATGCCAACATGAACGGTATCTCACGAGCCTATGAGTTCTCTGAAAAGCTGTGTGGTTCTACCGCAAACCTACACGTATGCAATGTCGGTGAAACCGTTACCGGCTGGTTATACTATTTTAACTTTAGTGGACAGCAAAGCGGCACTTTCAACACCTCATCAAATTCCATTGCCTCTCCGTATGGTTACTGGAGTGATTCGATCTATATTCGCTAATCAATTCGCTTAGCTTATCTTAAAGCCCTCACCGATCGAGGGCTTTATGTATAGGGATATACGGTACTCAAAAAATGCAGGAGCAATTTTTTGGTATGTATAGGGATATACGGTACTCAAAAAATGCGTGGCGACTTCAGGCTGTCGTAGTTAGGGTATTTATACCGGCACAATACCCGCACAATATCCGCGAACATTCGTAGGCGGTATTTCAAGCTAAAATCGACTGACATCAACTCGTTCTCAGCTGATCGAGCTGAGCTAATGTATCAGTAATTCTCCCGAGCACTTGTGTGGTTAGCGCGTCGCTACCGTCGTGTTTTGCAAATTCGTATCTGGCGTTAAATTCACTCAAGAAGTCATGGCGTTCATTGGGCGAGGCTTTTTGTGAGGGGTCTAGGCTCTTCGGCAGCTCAAAGGTCATCAGCATTTGTTCTCTATCATTGATTAATCCCGCAGACCTAAGTTGTTTTGCCATGTCTTGCATTTGTGGTCGGGTCATTTGAGTGACATCATACTGCTTGGCAATCTCTTGCTCTTGCTGATACAGCTGCTGGGCTTGATTGCTGAACGTTGCTTGACTGATAAAAGACATCGGAGCGTGGTCCGAGACCGGTCTTTGTTGCGACTGAGGCTGCTGTATCGCCTGATATTGCATGGCGGAGGTTGAGTTGATCATCATCGTACAATTCCTTTTCAGGTTTTTTTGTATTTTCGTGTGCTACACGCATCTGCATTGCTGTCACTATAAAAGCACTCTTTATGCCAAATACCTTTTTGGCAACCAAGACAAGGAAGATGGCTTATATCATTGCGATGTATACAAAACACTCAAATCGATGGCGGGACAGATGAACGCGCTGGCGGCAAAATCAGGTCGTGGCTTGTGAAATTTGGCGGCAATTACTGCCGCACTCGAATTGTCGCAATTGAACAACTAAATTGAGCTGGGACAGCCAAACGGTGTCGGAGTCTAAAATTATCGGTAATTATGGAGTGGTGAAGGGGTTGGGGGCGGTTACGTCCTTGTTGATCATCCGCCATCCTCCATGGTGGCGGTGCGCGTGAACCGCATTAATTGCCTTTTGGTGGCCTGTGTAGGTTCGGTGGTGCCGAACGTCCATGTTGATCCTCCATCATCCATGATGGCGGTGCGCTTGAACCGCATTAATTGCCTTTTGGTGGTCGATGAAGGTTCGGTGGCGTTGGACGTCCATGTTGATCCTCCATCATCCATGATGGCGGTGCGCTTGAACCGCACTAATTGCCTTTTGTGATGGGGATGGGGTCGGTGGTGCCGAACGTCCTTGTTGATCCTCCATCATCCATGATGGCGGTGCGCATGGCACACCCTACATAACGACCAAATGTTATCGCGGATAAATGCGCGGGTTACAATTAATGCGGCTTAAAGGTGCGCATAGCACACCGTACATAAGGCTCAATTGGTTTTGGGGTAATTTATTCCTATTTTATTTCTTTTGTGTCATTTGGTTAATTATCTGCCACTGCGCTTCGGTGACGGGTTGAACCGATAGCCTGCCTTGTTTAACCAGCACCATATCGCTCAGTTCTGGGTGGGCTTTTATGTCTTTGAGTGGGATCACTTGATTGAGTTTTTCTACAA
>JBFHGJ010000094.1:0-23378 GCA_041583135.1 Alteromonadaceae bacterium
ATTTAAAACGTGGTTGGAAAAATCTGCACAAAGCGTGCTGCCGAAAACGGAGCTGGGTAAAGCCATCCAATATAGTCTTAACCAATGGAATACCTTGGTGCGCTATGTTGAAGATGGCCGCCTAAAAATCGACAACAACCGCGCTGAGCGCGCCATTAAACCGTTCGTGATTGGCCGCAAGAATTGGCTGTTCTCCAACACAGCCAAAGGCGCCAAAGCCAGTGCCATCCTCTACAGCGTTGTCGAAACGGCAAAAGCCAACGGTCTATCGCCGTTCGACTACATTATGCGATGCCTTGACCATCTTGCCAAAATGCCTGACGAAGTGGAAAGTATCCTGCCGTTCAGCAACCCTTGAGGTGTGGTTCGCTAGACGCATACACTTAATCTGTGAATCTGTACTGCCGAATAGGCAGCTTAGAAAATTTACAGGAACTACAAAAGAAAAAGAGACCGCTGTACTGCCGAATAGGCAGCTTAGAAACATGACTGACACTGAAGAAGTCGAAAAATATCCTGTACTGCCGAATAGGCAGCTTAGAAAAAACTTTGTTTGCGTTTTCGCATTCCGGTAAATCTGTACTGCCGAATAGGCAGCTTAGAAATCTAATGTTGGCTTTACGCTCTGAGTTGTATCCTGTACTGCCGAATAGGCAGCTTAGAAACGAATGGGGGCTTCAACAAATTGGCGGACACTCTGTACTGCCGAATAGGCAGCTTAGAAATTAAACACATTGAGCGGTACGAGGATCGCGGGCTGTACTGCCGAATAGGCAGCTTAGAAAAAACTGTAAAAAATCCGCCAAAATTAGCAAAACTGTACTGCCGAATAGGCAGCTTAGAAAATTAAAAAATTGGTTGTATGTTGAGTATCCTCCTGTACTGCCGAATAGGCAGCTTAGAAAGATAAACGGCAAATCGTGTTAAAGTGATTAATCTGTACTGCCGAATAGGCAGCTAAAGTCTACATGTTGTCATTCAAGCTGTGTGTGTTACCAGAGGTAAAGCCGATAGAAAACTGTTTCCTTTTCAAAGGGGATTGGTAAAGTTATGCTTGCCAAAATGAGGTATTTATTCACGGAGAAAATTCAAATGAGTAATAATATTGCTACGAATGCATTGTCTGGGATTATAGGTGGAGTCGGCACTGCCGCATTGCTCTGGTCTGTAGGGGCATTTACACAAAAGTTGGATCGCTATGACTATGAGTCAATTGCCGAAGCGCTTGCTAGAGACAAAGTGTATAGAAGTATGGTCACCAGAGAACTTGGGTTTGAAAATGCAGTTATTGGTGTTATTGCTGAAAACTGTCCAGATGGCTGGAGGAAATGGAAATTAGCAAGTGGAAGATTTTTGAGGGGAATTGATTGGGCTGAGACAGGAGTCGATCCTGATAAAAATAGGGCTGCAGGGCAATTGCAAGAAGAAGCTATAGGGGGTCACGATCACTATTTTCCAAATGTTTACAGCGGCCCTGATGGTGGGAGAGTTCATGGTAATTATGGTGCTATGCCTTATCAAAAGCCACACGCTAATCATGGAAAGAACAAAGTTGGAGCTGCTCAACCAGACTGGAAAATACCTGATAATGTAACAATGAATGTTGAAACTAGACCTGATAACGTGGCTGTCTTATTTTGCATAAAAGGAGACAAGAGCTAGTTGTAGGGTCTTTTAGTCGTCAATAAAGAGTATGAGAGGTCAAGCCGTTCTTCCTAAAACTATAAAAGGAACTCCGCAATAACGCTTCAGCATGACCCCGGCTGGATGACGGCTGCTGGTGGTACTCTGTTGAGATTTAGATGTCGAGGTGCCCGTTACTTTACTGCCGAATAGGCAGCTTAGAAACGCGTGCTCATTCGCGACTTGATCTTTAAATGCTGTACAACCGAATAGGTATCTTCATTAGCAAGCGGACGTTTTGTGATCTTACGTATGAACTGAAGATTTCGCCTCGGCAATGATACTGTCCATATCTAGCGGCGATGTTTGGCCGCTATTTAAACCATCCGTAATAGCAGCTTGAAAAGCCTGCACCTTTGCACGGTGAATTTCGTCTTGCTGCATTTTTAAACGCAACGCTTCGCGGACAACCTCACTGGCATTGTTATAGGTGCCAGAGGCAATTTGCTCTTTGATATAAGCTTCAAAAGTATCGCTTAAATTTACGTTCATGATGAATACCTCCCTCCTTCATAGTAGGGTGGTTTGTCTGATATTGTCAATTATGGACATTGTTAAACCCCTCACCGAGCGCTATTAAGGGAAAGCTGGGCGAGAAAAGGCTTGAATGGAACTATGGAAGCAATCTCTTGCATAGAAGCGCCAAATCCAACGTTTTAGCGTTGTATTGGGCGACCTCGTTTACCGACAGTTTATATATATGAGGAATATCAATTTTGTATGGACCAGTGGAAACAAGATATTCAATATACATGTCTCTTGATTTGATGGCTCTACATACACTAACGCCCCATGTCGGCCGAGCTATTTCCTCTACTTCAATTTTTTGCTTTTGGTATTCGATGGTTTCCATATTGGCCTGTTCATTTTGATTTGAATCGATAGAACGACAAGAGGGCTGCTTTTTATCCATTACATGATTTCTTGAAAACTGAGTTACTGTGGTCTGAATTTTATCGTTATTGACTTGATTGTACTACACCACTGATCGTTAGTTGGGTAAACTACCGGATTAATGGTTATGCGTATACGAGGAGAACCAAAATGACCGATGAAACCCAAAAGCGAGTTCTGCTAAAAATGCTCAACGCGTTAGACAAACCTGAGCAAGAACGCGCCCCATCTAAATTTCCGCTCATTTTCTTATGGTTCATTGCATGCTTTGTTATTGCCGCATTGCTCCAGTTGGATGAGCGGGGCGAAATCGAGCCGATCATCATAATTTTTGCATCATCGATAATGGGCTGTGTTTATGGCTGGGTAGCGCAGCTTCAGGTGAGTAGAGCGCGCTGGCACATCCTCAAACCACATATCGACGTTGATAGTATCAAGCAAAGGCTCAAAGATCTTGAAGGTTAGTGTAAATCAATCTGTTGAGACAATCCTTATTGGGTTTGCTTTGAAGGAAATGTCCATGAAGCCGATGAAAACGCGCCAATGTGTGAGCTAGTATACAAAATTTTCAACTGCTACAACGGCTTTGGGTTTGTCGAATTGACAAAAATGAGAGAGGAAGAATTGGCAGCTGAGATTGAACAACTTATTGATAAATCTGAATTTGAACAGTTTTAGTCTCTATTTCTACATAATGCATTGCTATTACCGGTAAACTTATCTATCCTCCCTTAATCAGGTATCATATGTCTGCTTAGTCTAATAATGAGACTTGCGGCTAGCCCACAAAAGAGTCAGAAAATGAGTAGGTTAAAGTAAAATGGGATGGAAAGGAACTTTACGAACAGTAAACGCGGAACTCAAAAGGCAATCGCGGGAGGCCGAAAAACGCAACCGCCAAAGAATGAAAGAGTTGGAACGAGAAGATGCGCAAAACACTGTAATCAAGTTTGAGCAATACCTTGAGGATATTACTTCTCTTCATGAAACATGCCCTGTCAATATTGATTGGCTATCAATAGAATTAGAGCCAAAGCCTGTGCCTCCTAGCAATGATAAACTATTAACCGCTATTGCTGAAAAAGAGCTCCTAAATTACAAACCTAGTTTTTTTGCTAGGTTGTTGAAGCTAGAAAATGGGCATAGGAAAAGCCTTGCTGAGAAGGTTGAACAGGCTAATCGAGCAGACGAAGAAAACTTCATTAAAGCAAAAAAAAAACATGAACTAGATCTAAAAGAATGGAGAAAAGCTCAAGACCTTGTGAAGAAAATTAAGACTGATGGTGATGCTATGATGGAAGCATTGCAAAAACACCTCAATCTTGGCAATCTTCCTATTGACGGAGAAGTGCAAGTAAGTGTGCTTGATAATATGCAAGTTGAGGTTGATTTCAAGATATCTCCGTATGAAGCCATAATTCCCGACAAGGTTTTTTCATTAAGGCAATCTGGAACCCTTTCCAAAAAGAACATGCCCAAAAACCAAGGATTAGATTTATATCAAGATTATGCTTGCAGTGCCTTAATTAGAATTGCTAGAGATGTCCTAGGTATTTTGCCAATCGACGGAGTGAAAGTAAATACACTACTAAATGCCGTTAACACTAAGACAGGATATTTAGAAGATCAAACAATAATTTCTGCTTACATCGTGAGAGATACTCTGCAACAGATTAACCTTAGAATGATTGACCCATCAGATTCTTTGAATAACTTCGTGCACAACATGAGTTTTAAGAAAACTAAAGGCTTTGATGTAGTTGATAGAGTTAACATCTGGTGAAAGAGAGGACAAACTATTTTTCCTGTAACCATAAAAGGATCTATGCAATAACGCTTCAGCATGACCCCGGCTGGACGGTGGCTGCTGGTGGTGCGCTATTGTGGTTTAGATGTCGAGGTGCTCGTTAAGGGGTCAAAGCAAAAACAACAGGCTTATTGGTTTAACTTTGCTCTGAGGTTCAGCTGGCGTTAGGTAGATGTGCAAGGGTGTTTTAGCGATGACTCCGGCTGGATGGTGGCTTCTGGCGGTGCTCTATTGTGGTTTAGATGTCGATGTGCTCGTTCTAACGGACAATCCATCCAAAAAATCAGCCAAAAAACACTCCCAAAAAACCACAATCCATCACCAAACAAACCAGGCTTATCTAGGTTCAATTCTTGTCTATGAGTGCTATTAATATATTGGTAGGAGCAATCGCCTAACCTGACGCGTTGTGATTTGTCAGGTTAGGTGAGTAAGAAGCGTTGATTGGTGTGTTAGGCGACTTTAAGGCGCTTGAATTTAGGGTTGCTGGCCACTTGGTCGGTTTGGTTGTGAATCACATGGGCCTGATTTTCTGCGGCGGCTTGGGCTTTTAACATGGCGCGGCGTTCGTCTTTGGCGATTTTCCACGGCATGTACTGAAACAATACGAAGTAGATAATGTACAGTAGGAAAAAGGCCATTGTGGCAACCACACTGGCTTTAAACAAAAGGCTTAAGCCCCAAGCTAAGCTTGCCGGTAGTTTGATTGGGCCGAAGTCCTGTGGGCCAAAAAAATGGTCGTAGGCGGCTTTTGACAATTGGTAACCACTCATAAGTGTCTCCGTATTAAACTATTGTTTTTTATACTACGTTTTAAACTTAGCACAGATTTTTAAAAGCGCTGCTTTGACTCAATCAATTGCTCAAATTATCGGCTTAATCCACAGCAATGCTGTTGTTAATTGGCATCTAACCATGCACAATGTTGCTCAATTCAAACCATATCTGTAAGGATCACAAATAGATGCACGAAGATAGCTTGTTGTATCAAGCGTTTATTTTTTTGTTGGCGACTGTGGTGTCAGTGCCTGTGGCAAAAAAACTGGGCTTCGGTTCGGTACTTGGCTATCTCATCGCAGGGGTGGTCATCGGCCCTTATGCGCTGGAGCTTATCGGGCATGATGTTGAACACATTATGCACTTTGCTGAGTTTGGTGTAGTGATGATGCTGTTTGTCATCGGTCTTGAGCTAAGGCCGTCATTGCTTTGGCGTATGCGCTTGCCGATACTGGGCCTTGGTGGGCTGCAAGTGGGCATTACTGCATTTGTGATCACGTTAATCGGCTTGGCATTTGAACTGCATTGGCAGTCGGCGCTTGCTGTCGGTTTAACCCTTTCTTTATCTTCTACCGCCATTGTGCTGCAAACTTTGAGTGAAAAGGGCTTAATGCCAACCGAGGCGGGGCAAAGTTCGTTTTCTGTGTTGTTGTTTCAAGATATCGCGGTGATCCCAATGTTGGCGTTGCTGCCGCTGTTGGCGCTTGATTCGTCTGCGGTGGTTAATAGCTCAGGTCACTTGGAAGGGTGGCAGCAGGGGCTATTGGTTATCGGCGTTGTCGGTTCGCTGGTGGTCGGCGCTTGGTTTGTGATAAATCCGCTCTTTCGGATTGTTGCAAGCACTAAGTTGCGCGAAATATTTACTGCAACGGCGCTGTGTTTGGTTATTGGTATCGCGCTGTTGATGGAAACTGTTGGTTTGTCGGCTGCGCTTGGCACGTTTATCGCTGGGGTGGTGCTTGCTGAGAGTGAGTACCGTCATGAGCTTGAAGCTGAAATTCAGCCGTTTAAAGGCTTGTTGCTTGGTGTGTTTTTTATCTCAGTCGGTGCCAGTATCGACTTTAATTTGTTGCTTAAGCAGCCGTTGCTGATTGCCGCTCTCGTGTCAATTTTGGTGGTGGTTAAGTTCGCTGTGCTGTTCTCTTTGGCCAAGGCGTTCAAACTTCAACGCGGCGCCCAGTGGATGTTCAGCTTTTCTTTGGCCCAAGGCGGTGAATTTTGTTTTGTGCTGTTTTCTTTTGCCGATAAAAATCAAATTCTGCCTGAGGCGGTAACGGCGCCTTTGGTGGTTGTGGTGGCTTTGTCTATGGCAATGACGCCGCTGTTGATGATAGTCAACGAGAAGCTGTTTCAAAACAAACAGGCGCATAGCGCGAAGGACAAGCCACAAGAAGATGAAATCAATGACGGTGAAACTAAGGTGATCATTGCCGGTTTTGGCCGGTTCGGGCAAATTGTTGACCGCAGTTTGAGCCTTAATGGTATTTCAACAACGGTTTTGGATAATGATCCGGGGCAGGTTGAGCAGCTACGTAAGTTTGGTCACAAGGTCTTTTATGGCGACCCATCAAGGCTAGATTTACTTCATGCTGCAGGGGCCGACACGGCCAAGTTATTGGTGATTGCGGTCAATGATTTTGGCAAATGCAAAACCATGGTAAGGCTGTGTAAAAAGCACTTTCCTAAGCTTAAGCTTTATGTCAGAGCGGCAGATAGAATCGAAGCCAATGAGTTAAATCGCATGGGTGTAGATGTGTTTGTGCGGGAGACATTCCACTCGGCTTTGCATATGAGCTGGCGGGTGATGACTGGGCTTGGACGCGACCCGGAAGAATCAAAGCGTAAGCTTGAAATATTTAAGCGTTTCGATCAAAAACATATCTATGATATGGCTGATTTTGACGGCGATGAAAAGGCCTTTATTTCACTGGCGCAAAAAAATAAGGCGGAGCTTGAAAAGGTGCTAAAGGGCGATGCCTTAAGTGGCGATACCTTTGACGGTAGGTTGGATTGGTAGGAGAGGCAATGTTTGACGATAAAGTGATCATAATTACCGGCGCATCCGAAGGCATTGGGCTAGCGCTAACTTTAGCGCTGGCAGAGTATCGTCCAAAACTGGTTTTGGCGGCGCGTAATGTGCAGCGCTTGGCGGAGTTGAAGCAGCGTTTGATGTTGCCGGATGAAGATGTTTTGGTGATGCCGACTGACGTTACCGATCAGAGCCAATGTAAGACGCTTATCGATGAAACGGTGCGCCAGTTTGGTCGTATTGACTATCTGGTGAACAATGCCGGTATGACCATGTGGGCGAGGTTTGACGAACTTGAAGACCTGTCTATTTTTGAAAAGATCTATCAGGTTAATGTGATGGGCGCGGTTTATTGCACCTATTATGCGCTGCCACAGCTTAAACAATCCAAAGGGACTGTGGTTGCCATATCGAGCCTTGCTGGATTAAACGGTGTGCCTTCTCGCTCGGGCTACTGCGCCAGCAAACATGCCATGATGGGCTTTTTTGACTCTATTCGTATTGAGCTTAAAGATAGTGGGGTCAGTGTGGTGAATGTGGCACCCGATTTTGTGGTGTCGCAGATCCATAAGAGGGCGCTAGATAAAGACGGTAGCCCGTTGGCCCGCTCGCCTATGCAAGAGAGTAAAATCATGAACGCCGAGAAGTGCGCTCAGATCATTATTGATGCGATGAAAAACAAAAGGCGGCTGACCATTACCTCGTGGCGTGGTCGTATCGCCAGGTGGCTAAAATTGCTGGTGCCGGGAATGATCGACAATATGGCAGCCAATGCCATTAAAAACAGGCATTAACAAGCGTCAAAGGTTAAGTGCTTTCTCGCCGCAGGAATGGCCCATAAAACATATAGCGGCACTATGGCCAGCATGGTTAGGCCAAGCTGCTCGGCTGAATTAAGGGGCAGCTTTTGAATCAAAAATACAATTACGGCGGCGCCACTCATTTGCATAAATCCCAATAGCGCAGTGGCGGTGCCTGCCTTTTCTCCAAAAGGGGCGAGGGCTTGGGCGCTACAGGTGCCCATTACCAATGAAAATCCAATCGAGCTGAGCATTACCGGTAGCATAAAGCCTAACGGATGAGGCCAGTTGATTAAGACCATCACGGTGACGCCGCCAACCACAATACACATCATTCCTAGCCCCGAGGTCAATCTTGGTCCGGCCTTTTCAAGCACTTTGGGGGCGACTAAGCAGGCAATGATATTGACTACGGCATTGATGCTAAACCAAAATACAAAGTCGCTTTGGCTTTGCCCCAGTTTAACTATCAGCCATGCCGGAGAGCTGCTGACATAGGCGATGATCACGGACATCGATAGCGTCACTACCAACGAGTTATACAAAAACAATGGGTGTTTGATTATCGGCAAATAGGCTTTTAGCGAGAGCAATTTTTGTGGGGCTATGGTGTGTTCGGGTTTGGTTTCTTTTAGCAAAAGCGCCAAAAAGACACCGGCGATGGCGCCGTAAATCGCAATAAACTCAAAGGTGCTGCGCCAGCCGAAGCGTACTGTCAATATATCGCCTATGATGGGCGCAAGCGCTGGAATACAGCAGATGGCTCCGTTTAGGTAGCTATAGCACATACCACTTTTTATGGCGTCAAATCGATCTCTGACAATGGTAAAGGCTGCCACAATCAAGGCGCAGGCACCAAAGCCCTGCATCAATCTGGCGATCAGATGTAGCTCAATGGTGTGGGCAGAAGCGGTTAATATTGCGGAGATCAGATAAATCAGCACCCCGGAAAGGGCGACTGGTTTGCGGCCGAAGCGATCTGCCAACGGGCCATAAATTAATTGGCCAAAGCCGACGGCAAGGATAAAGCTGGTGACGCTCCACTGCATTTGTGCAAGGTTGACGTGGAGATCTTCGGCCATAAGCGGTAAGGCAGGTAGAAAAACATCGATTGCCAATGGGCTAAACACAACCATTAATATCAATAAAGGCAATAGCCGTTTATGGCTCATGTAAAACTCCTGCTTGGGTTCTGTGATTGGATGCATTGCTACAGGGGGAAAGCGAGAAGATCACAGAAGTGCATTAAAAAGGTGAACGATTATAGCAAAGTCACCGTATAATCCCAAAGCTATTCGGCGATGAGTGTTGAATGGTTTGGCTGATATTGCGGGCGTATGGCGGGACAGTGCCCGCCATGTCGGAAATTTATTCGTTGCTATTCGAATGACGAGTAAAATGACGATACCATGCTTTGGTCGAGTAGCCTGCAACCACTAGCATTGCACATAAGCTACAGACTAACAATACACTCTGACTATCCATATG
Organism: Alteromonadaceae bacterium; assembly: GCA_041583135.1. GTDB lineage: Bacteria > Pseudomonadota > Gammaproteobacteria > Enterobacterales > Alteromonadaceae > JABSOG01. The sequence goes on from JBFHGJ010000094.1 coordinate 9,479, forward strand.
TGTCACCTCTTTGATTTGTGGTTGAACGGTTGGTGTTGTGCGACGGCATATTTGTTTACAAATAATGTCGCGTTAAGAAAAAGTATAGCATTATAAATATATATTAAAAGTGAATAATAATGCTAAAATGCGATTTTTTTATGAATACCGATATGTATACAGTGGTCAAATTGTAACATGTTGTAATTTAACTATTTTCTCTGGAGCAGTCGGCCAGCTAAAATAGCAAATGTAAGCAATCGTTACTGTGTAAAGCTAGGTAAAGTTGCTTGAACTGTGTGGTCGCTGTTAATTAGGCTATGCTTAATCATTAACTAAATGGGTAGAAACGCAACTATGGCCAAGCGCCTAAATGTCCTAACGTTCAGTGTTGTCACCGCAATACTAACAGGATGTCAATCCACCTCCGAACTTAACCATCAGATCCGCCAAGTCGAATTGCCGCCAAATTGGCAGCAAGCCGCAGACAATATGGCCGTTAACGACCAATGGCTTGAGCAATTAAGTCATAACAGCCAACTTAAGCAACTGGTGAATAAAGCGCTCACAGACAATCATCAATTGCGTCAAAAGGCCTATGATGTCGAACTGAAAAAGCAGCAAGCCATCGTTGCCGGCGCCAATCTTTGGCCGACACTGGATGCGGGGTTGACCAGCAGTAGGCGCAATACCGGCGCCATTGCCAACAATCACAGCTTAAGTGCAGACTTCAGTTATCAGGTTGATATGTGGGGCAAACTCTCTGATGCCGAGCGCCAGGCAAGCTTGAATTATTTAGCGCAGCAGGCGCAATACCAGCAAAGTCGTCAGCAGTTGGTGGTGGATGTGATCAGTGCTTGGTACGACGTCATTGAAGCCGATAAGCTACTTGAGCTATATCGCCAGCGGGTGCAAAACTCCAAACAAAACCTAGAGATCATCGAGCAGGGCTACCGCCAAGGGCTGAATAAAGCGTTAGATGTATATCTTACCCGCAACGAACTGAACAATGAATTATCAAAAGTGGCATTGCAACAAGACACGTTGTTGGCCGCCACTCGAAAACTTGAACGGCTGACGGGGGATTATCCTCAAGGCGTGCTGGCGGTTGACGCTAAATTGCCGCTCCTTGAGAACGATATCGCCAGTGGCATTCCTTCTCATCTGATCACCCGTAAACCGGCATTGATGGGCGCATGGTATGCGCTTTTGGCCAAAGATGCCGGCTTGGCATTTGCTCATAAGCAGCGTTTTCCGAGTTTGACCATTCGAGGAGATGTGTCAAATGGCGGTAGTTCGTTGTCAGACGTACTTAAAGGTGCCACCGGCTGGTCATTGCTCGGCTCGCTGACGTCTCCATTGTTTGATGCCGGAAAACTCAAAGCCAACGAAGAACAAGCCCGTATTGCGCTCAAGCAAGGTGAGCAGAATTACTTAGACAACTTATATAGTGCGTTTGCTACGGTTGAAAATGCATTGTCAAAAGAACAAGCACTAAAGCTGCGATATAAGGTAATGGTTCAAGCGCAAGAGAATGCCCTAGCGGCGCAAACCTTGTCGTTTGAACAGTATCAAAGCGGACTGGTGAGTTATACCACGGTACTTGACGCCCAAGCGCGTGCCTATGACGCCCAAAGTACCGTCATTCAATTGAAAAAGCAGCTTTTGGTCAATCGCGCCAATCTGCATTTGGCTTTAGGTGGCGACTTTGCCGAGCCGACAACACAATCACAGGAGCAACAATGAACACGCGTAAACTATTGATCCCGGTCGCGATTATTGCCTTAACTGTCGTGGCCTACAATGTGATTGTGAAAAATCCACCGACTGCCAAACGTGGTGGTCCACCGCGCACCGCGCAGATGTCGGTTGAAACGATGGATATCGTGCCACAAGACTATCAGGTCATGGTCGAGAGCTTTGGCACTGTGAAGCCGCGCACGCAAAGTGTCTTGGTGGCGCAAGTGGCAGGGGAGATCCGCTATGTTGCCGATGATTTTCGTGACGGTGGCTTTTTTGAAAAAGGTGATGTTTTGGTCAAAGTCGATGATAGAGACTATTTGGCAGAGGTTAAGATCGCCGAGTCGAGTCTTATCAATGCCCAACAAAACCTACTTGAAGAAGAAGCCAGAGTTGAACAGGCGCTGATTGACTGGCAGCGGTTGGGTAACGGCAAAGCGCCTAGTGATTTGGTACTGAGAAAGCCACAACTACAAACGGCCAAAGCGCAGGTGCTCTCGGCTCAAGCGCAATTGGATAAAGCCAAGCTCAAGCTCGAACGAACCACCATCACCGCGCCGTTTGCCGGGCGCATCCTGAGCAAAAAGGTTGATATTGGTCAGGTGGTTTCTACCAATACTCAGCTTGCCGATATTTATGCGATTGATTATGTAGAAGTTCGTTTGCCGATTAAAAACAATGACTTGGCGTTAGTTAATTTGCCTGAACAATATCGCGATAGCGAAGGGTTGAGTGCGAAGGTGCCAGTGATATTCGAATCTGACCTAATTGGTAAGCAGCGCTGGTTTGGCGAAGTGGTTCGCACCGAAGGGGCTATCGATAACAGCGCCCAGCAATTGCATATTGTTGCGCAAATAGCCAACCCATATCAAAACACTGAAGTGGGACCTGTGAAAATTGGCCAATATGTGACTGCCAAGGTTGAGGGCAAGACCATTCAAAATGCTTTGGTGATCCCTAACAGCGCGATCTATCAAGGTAGTTATGTTTATGTGGTTGCATACGGTGTATTGCTGCGTAAAGAAGTGACCACACGTTGGCAAAATTCAAAAGATGCACTCATAGACAGCGGTTTAAGTGTCGGTGATAAACTGGTGTTAACCTCATTAGGGCAGGTCAGCTCAGGCACGCCGGTTCATGTGATGGGCGAAAAGGGCCAAGGGTTTGATGCTACCGTCAACCAAGGTGGCAATAAGCCTAAAAAACAAGGTACAAAACGCAATGAAACCGCGCAAGCACCGAGCGGCACAGGAGATCGCTCATGATAGCTTGGTTTGCACGAAACGATGTTGCCGCCAACTTATTGATGATAGCCATCTTAATTGGCGGGTTGTTTAGTCTTTCAGCCAATATACCTTTGGAGATCTTCCCATCGATTGATGTCGATAGAGTGAGTGTTCGCGTTTCTTTGCGCGGCGCGACGCCGGAAGATGTTGAAAAAGGTGTGGTTATACGTATTGAAGAATCGATTCAAGACTTAGAAGGTATTGAACGCATTACCAGTACCTCGGGAGAAGGCTCAGGGGTTGTTAATGTCGAAGTAGAATCGGGCTACGATGCCAGAGAAATGCTCAATGACGTAAAAAGCCGAGTTGATGCCATTAATACCTTTCCGGCAGATGCCGAAAAACCAGTGGTGTCTTTGGCTCAGCGCAAACGCTCGGTGATCAGCGTCACCGTGGCTGGTGACTACTCAGAAAAAGAGATCCGTGAATTTGCCGAAAAGGTGCGTGATGACCTGTTGCGAATCGAGGGGATCACCCAACTTGAACTGAGTGGCGTGAGAAACTACGAAATTGCGCTTGAAGTACCGCAGAACAAATTACGTCAGTATGGTTTAACCTTAGCGCAGGTGCGCCGTGCCGTTGCCGATGCCAGCGCCGATGTTTCTGCCGGTAATATCAAAACCGAAGGGGGCGATATTCTCATTCACGCCAAAGGTCAAGCCTATCGTAAAGACGAGTTTGCCGACATTGCGATTAAAACCAATGCCGATGGCTCGGTTTTGCGCCTAAGAGACATTGCCGATATTCGCGATGGTTTTGAAGAAACGCCGGTAAGAACCCGTTTTAACGGTAAGCAGGCGGTGTTTATCGATGTATATCGCATCGGTCAGCAAAGTGCCATTGATGTTGCCGAAAAAGTGCGTAACTACATTGAATCTCGTCAGGCCACCATGCCGATAGGCTATGACCTAAGCTATTGGGACGATGACTCGGTGATCGTTAAAAACCGTATAGCAACCTTGACCACAAATGCGCTGCAAGGGGGCATTTTGGTGCTGGCATTGTTGACCTTGTTTTTGCGGCCTTCGATTGCGTTGTGGGTATTTATTGGCATACCGGTGTCTTTTATGGGCGCATTTTTGGCCATGCCCATTTTTGGCGTGACGCTGAACATTATGAGTTTGTTTGGGTTTATTTTGGTACTGGGGATAGTGGTTGATGACGCCATCGTTACCGGGGAGAACGTGTATTCACACTTAAGGCACAGCGAAACAGGCGAGCAGGCGGCCATTCGCGGCACAATGGAGGTGGCGATACCGGTAACCTTTGGGGTATTGACTACCGTAGTTGCCTTTTTACCGCTTTACTTTATTGAAGGACGCCGTGGTGCATTGTTTGCTCAGCTACCTGTGGTGATCATTCCCGTATTGCTGTTTTCTTTGATTGAGTCTAAGTTTGTTCTGCCGTCACATCTAAAACACATTAAGTTGCGTAGTCAGCGCAATGAACCCAATCGGTTTGAACGTTTTCAGCATCGCTTTGCCGATGGTTTTGAACGGGCCATTGTTAAGTTTTATCAACCGTTTTTGCATTTGGCGGTGCGTAACAAACTGACGACGGTGAGCGTGTTTGTGTCGATATTTGTGGTGATCTTCGCGTTGACCAGCAGTGGCTGGATGCGTTTTGTGTTTTTCCCACGGATCCCCAGTGAGACCATTCGAGTTAATTTGTCGATGCCTGCCGGAACGGCTTTTGAGGTAACCAACAAGCATGTGCTGCGTATGACAGAGAAAGCCAAGCAGCTGCAACAAAAACATCTCGACCCGGTAACCGGTGAGCCTGTGATCATGAACATACTGTCGCAGACCGGAGGCAGGGGCGGTGATTCGAGTGCTGGGTCTATCCGCATGGAGATTGTGCCGCCGGAAAAACGTGCCTCGACAATTACCTCAAGAGAGCTAGTGGCAGAATATCGTAAAATGATAGGCGTTATACCCGGTGCTGAGAGTTTGACTTATCGAGCTGAGATTGGCCGGTCGTCCGATCCGATAGACATTCAGCTATCAGGCAACTCGCTGAATGATTTGAAGGACGCGGCTGAGAAGGTGAAAGCGCACTTGAAGGGGTATCCGACGGTATTTGAAATTGCCGATAGCCTATCAGATGGTAAGCAAGACTTAAAAATTGAACTCACGGCGCAAGGCAAAGCTATGGGCTTGACTTTGACCGATGTGTCGTCACAGCTCAGACAAGCCTTTTTTGGCGCCCAAGTACAACGTATTCAAAGGGGCCGTGATGATGTCAGGGTGATGGTGCGCTTGCCGCTGGATGAGCGCCGCTCAATCGCCGATTTAAATGCGATTTTGATCACAACACCAAGTGGTGGTGAGGTGCCGCTCAATTTTGTGGCTAAGCTCAATCCTGGTAAGAGCCCATCGAGCATTACCCGTATTGACCGCTACCGCACGGTAAATGTCACGGCTGACATTGATAAGGCGGGCACCAACATGACGGTGCTCAATAGTGAGCTAAACACCTATTTAGGCCAGCTGGTGGCGAAATATCCCGGTGTCTCATTTACCTTAGAGGGTGAAGCGAAAGAGCAAAGGCAGTCGTTCGGCAGCTTGGGCTGGGGTTTATTGTTTGTATTTTCAATTATCTATGCCTTGTTGGCTATCCCGTTTAAGTCTTATATTCAGCCTCTGATAGTAATGAGCGTTATCCCGTTTGGCATGATAGGGGCGATTATGGGCCACTGGTTGTTGGGGATGGACTTAACGCTGTTAAGTCTGCTCGGTATGTTGGCGCTGACAGGGGTGGTGGTGAACGACTCATTGGTATTGGTTGACTACATCAACAAAAAGCGGCTTGAAAAGCCATTAATGGAAGCGGTATTGACCGCAGGTGCCGCGAGGTTCAGACCGGTAATGCTCACCAGTATGACCACCTTTATCGGCTTGATGCCATTGTTGTTTGAAAAATCAACTCAGGCACAGTTTTTGATCCCCATGGCGGTTTCTGTCGGCTTTGGTATTTTGTTTGCGACTTTGATCACCTTAATACTGGTACCCGTAAACTACCTGCTGATTGAGAAAATCAGAGTGTTCTTTTACCCTGAAACAGCGGAGCCAAGAGAGGCGGCAACGGTTTAGCGAGTAAAAGCCTTACATCGCAAAAGGCCGCCTAAGTGAACCATTTAGGCGGCCTTTTTATGTGTATGGGTAGACGGTGTTACGTGATTGAGCGGCTAAAGCTGTTTAAGCAAAGGCACATTCGCCGTCGGCTAATTGCAAGTGGCTTTGTAGCTCAATGATCTGCTTGTTTTGATTGTTGACTCTGGCCACCAGTGCCGCGATGACCTTATCTTTAATGCGCTCTCTGACCGCAACCGGTAGCGTTTGAAAGCTGCGCTGATTGATTTTCATTACCAGCATATCGTTCATTGCACTAACCGACGCACTACGGGGCTCTTGACAGAAAAAGCCGACTTCACCGATGAATTCGCCTGGACCGAGCGTGGCGATGATGTTGTTGCCTTGCCTAACCTGTGCGACACCGGCAAGAATGATATAAAAGAACGGATCTTGCGAGGCTTCTTTGATAAACACGGTACCTTGGTGGATTTGATCAATTTTACAATCGGCTTTTAATACCCGCTCTCGCTCGTAAGGGGTGAGCGATTTAAACAAGGGGATGCGAGCCATGATCTCAATTAATTTTAACGTTGATACCTTCATAACTTCTCTGTTATTGATGTTGCGTGAAATCCAGTAAACCTAAGGTGCGTTAAAGGCAGCTGCTGCACATCGGGCAAAAGCATAGACGACCTAATAATACGACTAACTTTGATTATAGCCAGTTGACTAAATATCCACCATAGAAAAATGTGCAAACAAATGTCATTTCATATCATATTTGCGTAGCAGGGTATCAAAATAGCCTTGTTTTTTGAGTTTGATGATATTGCGGTCGAAGCGAGAAAGGAGTGGTTTGATTTTGTGTTGCAGGTTTTTGGCTGGACTAAAGGCCAAGTAGAGTTTTTGCTGTGCGACACAGCCTGCGCTTGAGATCTGCTTTTTTAACTTGGTTTGACCGAGGTAGTGTATGACCGAGTGGGAAGTCATCATAAAATTATCAACCCGACCTTTGAGCAGAATATCAGTGGCTTTGGGCAGATAGGCGTCGTTATATGGATAGCTGATTAGCACCGCTTGATGTTTTGCATTGGCGATGGCATCGGGCAGGGCATCACTTGGATAAATGATACTTCTGTTGGCAATTGAGTTTATGTCCTTATAACGCCATTTATCGTTGCTGCGTTTAAAAAAACAAAATTGTTGCACCCCGATTTCCTGCTGTGGGTAGACCAGACCCGGTGCTTCGTTTTTGGCAGGGCTCAGTAGTGCATCTACTTTTCCTTCATTTACCATTTTGATTGCCCGCGACCAAGGATAAACTTCGAAATGCACCTCCTCGTTCAGATCGCGGTATATTTCCTTGGTGTATTCCACCAACAAACCCGGCCTGATATTGTCATTGGGACAGATATAAGGACACCAATCGATGGTCGCTATGGTAAGTGCTGCGAACAACTTTGATGAAAACAACAATAGGGCACAACACAAAAGACGAATAGTGAGCATTTAACAGCCAAAGCATCTGCATAGTTAAGGGGCGATGGCAATAAAGTATAGTGCAACTGTGCCTTTTAGCTAGTGATAGATCTTAAAGTAATCAACAATATAACGAACAAATGCCATTACAAATGACGCGACTTTCACCGCATCAAGTATGGAAATTCGACGAACGATGCGCGCTTGAATAAATTTAAAGCAAACAACCCGAATTTTTAAAATTAACCCTTGATTTGTTTTCGGCAGGTTATTAATATACGCCCCACTTGAGCAGCACAGCCAATAAGGCAAGTCACTCAAACCCAGTTTTGCCCAGATAGCTCAGTCGGTAGAGCAGGGGATTGAAAATCCCCGTGTCGGTGGTTCGATTCCGCCTCTGGGCACCATTATTTTGAAAATCAAAAAGCCCCTGCCTGAAAAACAGCAGGGGCTTTTTGATTTTAAGATATGCTGAACAGTGCGATCGAAAGCGCTGTAGCGTGTTCGATTACAAAAACCATCCATGGTTTTTGCCCTTCGGGCCTGCTTCGCAGTTCAAATTGGTTCCATACCAATTTGTCCGCCTCTGGGCACCACGTATTGAAAAACGAAAAAGCCCCGCTTGAAAAACAGCGGGGCTTTTTCGTTTTTAAGACATAGTAACCAGCACGATCGAAAGCGCTGTCGCGTGTTAGATTAATGAAAAGACGGGCGCTCCTGTGCATCCTGCACCCGCAGCATTAGTTCATCCCTGAACGTCATCCATGGTTTTTCACCCTTCGGGCTGCTTCGCAGTTCAAATTGGTTCCTCGGCTCCGGCTCCTGCTTCGCTCTACCTTCTCCATCCATGGAGTCGAGACCAATTTGTCCGCCTCTGGGCACCATTATTATGAAAATCAATAGGTTGGTTGTTGTTGGGCAACGCCCAACATTGACGACTCATCAACACCGAGCCTTATAAGAAGCGTTTATTGCAATAATACCTGTTATAGAAAGTGTCGTGCGCACCGCAATGATGGATGATTGAGGACCAATTTCGACATTAGGCGCAACCAAATGCACACCTATCACAAATAACCCTTTTTTTCGTCACCTCGCTAACTTATTGATTTATATAGGACCTAAATTTATCTTGAAAAAAAGGGTATTTTCACCCATTATTGCCTAGGCTCTTTAAAAATAAGGCATTTGAGCAATTTTGTTCTACTGTACTGCCGAATAGGCAGCTTAGAAATTTATTTGTGCCATCGCCAGTTCTTTTAGCGCCTGTACTGCCGAATAGGCAGCTTAGAAAAATCGATTGAGTAAATCGTAGCCCGCCGATGACTGTACTGCCGAATAGGCAGCTTAGAAAAAATGCAAACCCACTTAGCAGTGTTGCCGGCAGCTGTACTGCCGAATAGGCAGCTTAGAAAATACACAGAAGCTTTTAAAGCGGCACGCAAAGCTGTACTGCCGAATAGGCAGCTTAGAAAATCAGGCAAATGATCTTTTAACTTCGGCATGACTGTACTGCCGAATAGGCAGCTTAGAAACGCAGGAGTCCGACCCAAATTGCCCACCAGAACCTGTACTGCCGAATAGGCAGCTTAGAAAATTTTGACTCGATACTCAGCCGAGGCCGATGCCTGTACTGCCGAATAGGCAGCTTAGAAAAGTAGCGCGGTGTTAATCCCCTCATTAATGCGCTCTGTACTGCCGAATAGGCAGCTTAGAAAAAGGGGTGCAAAGACAAAGAGTTTGCAATAGACTGTACTGCCGAATAGGCAGCTTAGAAAACCGATGACAACGGCAATCGGCATGTGTATCACTGTACTGCCGAATAGGCAGCTTAGAAAGTTAACGCTATCGCCGGCACATTGACGTTATCCTGTACTGCCGAATAGGCAGCTTAGAAAAGAACGGCCTCGACCGCGCCTGCCGTTTTACTCTGTACTGCCGAATAGGTAGCTTAGAAACAGCGCGCATTTAGCACAGCTGGGAAGCCCGTCTGTACTGCCGAATAGGCAGCTTAGAAAATGTAGTCGTTGGCACCAGACGTCAAGATCACCTGTACTGCCGAATAGGCAGCTTAGAAAGGGTGATGATTCGGCGAGCACCATGCCACTTGACTGTACTGCCGAATAGGCAGCTTAGAAATCCTCGCCTTCCGGTCTTATACAAAAAAAGCGCTGTACTGCCGAATAGGCAGCTTAGAAAGCTCCCGGTAGCAATAGCTAAACCGCACTCGCCTGTACTGCCGAATAGGCAGCTTAGAAACCATGGCATTTAACGCAAAGGCTCTAGCCTTTCTGTACTGCCGAATAGGCAGCTTAGAAATGGCGGGTTATAAGTTACAGCCAGAAGCGGAAAAAGCCCTTTAATAGGTTGATTGTTGTTGGTCAACGCCCAACATTGACGACCACCAACACCGAGCCTTATAAGAAGCGTTTGTTGCAATCTTAACCAATACGGAATATGTCGTGTGCGCCGCCATGATGGATTGATAGGCGTGTTGTGGCTGGTGGAAAATCTCATCGTACCTAAAGGTGCAAGCTACATTTGGCAGCTTTGAAATTTTAACGGTGAGCACGGCACAACTGAGATTTGGCTATCTGCTGGTGTCTTAAACGCCCAAATGCGAGCATAAATGCTCTGGCTACATGCGAGCATAAATGCTTTGTCTACGATGAATTGATTGGTGCATTGTGGCTGGTGGAAAATCTCATCGCACCTAAAGGTGCAAGCTACATTTGGGTAGGCGAATAGGCAGCTTAGAAATGGCGGGTTATAAGTTACAGCCAGAAGCGGAAAAAGCCCTTTAATAGGTTGGTTGTTGTTGGGCAACGCCCAACATTGACGACCACCAACACCGAGCCTTATAAGAAGCGTTTGTTGCAATCTTAACCAATACGGAATATGTCGTGTGCGCCGCCATGATGGATTGATAGGCGTGTTGTGGCTGGTGGAAAATCTCATTGTACCTAAAGGTGCAAGCTACATTTGGCAGCTTTGAAATTTTAACAGTGAGCACGGCACAACTGAGATTTGGCTATCTGCTGGTGTCTTAAACGCCCAAATGCGAGCATAAATGCTTTGTCTACGATGAATTGATTGGTGCATTGTGACTGGTGGCAACATTTAATCGCACCTATCGGTGCAAGCTACTTCCCACTGTGCCGCCCATTGTCTTAATGGGTCGAGCGTTGTCATTAGCGATGCGCCTAATGCGGTGAGTTCATATCCATCGGCTGTTTTCGCTGTTAGTTTTGCCTGTGTGAGCTTTTTTATTCGGCCATTTAACACTGATGGCGACATGCCGTCACAATTGTCTTGCAGCGCTCTGAAACTCAAAGGGCTGCTGCGAAGTGCCCATAAAATTTTCATATTCCATTTTTGACCTAGCAGATCAAAAACGGCCATGATAGCGACGCCAGATTTGGAGCCTCTAACGGGTTGTTTTGGTCTTGGTATCGACATATTTCTTGCGCTACTAAAATAGAAGCGATATAGTTGCTACGAATTTAGTAGCAACTATAGCTTAAGTGAACTTTAATGGCGAGGAAATGATGTTTTTGGTTGATATGAATTTTGTCGATATGAGTCGAATTACCCCTGAGTTAACTGACCTTCATCGGGCTCATTTGTTAGGTGAATACAACAACAATAACTTGATGTTTGGCGGGAGAAAAGAACCTCGAACTGGCGGGATAATTATTTCTAGTCATAAAGACATTGGTGATTTAAAGGCGGTTTTGGAAGCCGACCCTTTTATTCAAAGTGGTGCGGTTGAGTATTGCATCACGGAGTTTACGCCGGTTATGGCATCGCAACCGTTCGAAAGTTTACTTGGCGGTGGGTAAAGCCGGTTTCTTTCAGTTTTGTCGCGACTTTCTGCGTTATGGTTGGTTTATGGTGTAGGAAGCCGCACTGTGTCAAAAGTTGATTATCTTAAGGGATTTAAGCTTAGCTAAGATTTTCTTAAGGTTCGATTTATATCATCAGGTTATCTTCTAAATATGCTGCTATTACTTGATGAAATTTTTTCGCCCAAATACTGTGTCGTTGACCATCAACCAGCTGCTTTTGCTGGTTTGTAGCTATATTGTTCTGGTATTAAACCTGCCGTTTATTGTTAAAACCTCTGAGGCTGTCACGCAACTGTCGCAATTTAGTTGGCTGTTTTTGGGGTCTGTGCCTTTGTTTTTATTGAGTTTGACACTCATCATTCAAAGTGTGTTTTCGTTTCGTTTTCTGGTTAAACCAGTTCTCATATTGTCGGTGATGCTCTCGGCGGTCATTTTCTATTGTACGTTCAATTACGGTACGGTGTTTGATTATGGTATGGTGCAAAACATCATTGAAACCGATAGCGCCGAGGCGGTGAGCTATTTAAATCTGCCGGCGGTGGTTTTTGTCGGGCTGCTCGGGGGGTTGCCTGCAGTGGCTATCGCTAGGGTTCGCTTGGTTGAAAAGTCGGCCCTTAAGGAGTGTGTTGCGCGGCTTAAGTTGGTTGCGATGAGCCTGGGCTCGGTCGTTTTAATCGCGGTGATGTTCTATTCCAACTATGCCTCCATTGGCCGTAATAACCGCGAACTTGTCGGCTATATCACGCCTTATGCGATGTATGATTCTATTTATAAGTATTCACAAAGGCATTATTTTGCCGAGCCGCTGCCTTATCGTGTGATTGATGCCAATCCGACGCTCGTCCGTCATGATGGCAAAAAGCGGGTGACGGTCATGGTGCTTGGTGAAACGGCTAGGGCGCAAAATTTTGCATTAAACGGCTATGATAAGCCCACCAATCCATATACACGGCGCCAAGGGGTTATCTATTTTTCCAATGTGATCTCTTGTGGTACGGCAACAGCGGTTTCGGTGCCTTGTATGTTTTCGCGATTTAACCACGACGATTATGATAAGCGTATCGCCAATGCCCAGCAAAACGCGTTGGACATCATTCATCTTGCCGGTACTGACGTTACATGGATCAGTAATAACAATGGTAGCTGCAAAGGGGTGTGTAATCGCTTGAAAACGATGCATATCAATACTGACAAAGCAAACCCTTTATGTGATGGTGAGTTTTGTTTTGATGAGGCTTTGCTGGGGCCGTTGGAAGAAAAACTGCAAAGCTTAACCAGTGACAATACGTTGATTGTGCTGCATATGATAGGTTCGCACGGGCCGACGTATTTTCGGCGTTACCCTAAAGATAAACGGGTATTTACGCCGGACTGTCAACGCAGCGACATTCAAAACTGTAGCCATGAGCAACTGGTCAACACCTACGACAACACTATTGCCTATACCGACTATGTACTATCGCAAATCATTACTCGGCTTGACTCAGCCAGTGAGGCTCAAGGCATTGAAACCTCGATGATTTATATGTCGGACCATGGTGAGTCTTTAGGCGAGAGTGGTATTTACCTGCATGGCTTGCCTTATGCGTTTGCACCGAATGAGCAAACTCATGTGCCTTTGATGTTTTGGGCCAATGCGGGCCAAACCGAGTTTGACTTAAATTGTTTAAGTCATACCAGCAAAGCGCCGGTGTCACACGATAATTTCTTTGATGTGCTGCTCAATGTGACTCAAGTGCAATCAAGTGTCTACCAACCGAACAATGATCCCTTTTTTAATTGTAAAAATGCTGGCACTATTGCTCAGGCAGATCTGCAATCAACAAAGAGATATGATTAATGTTTGATAGTACAAAAAAACCAAATGGTATTAAACGGATTTACCTCGCGGCCAAAAACTCGGGGCGAGCGTGTAAGTGGTTGATACAGAACGAGGCGGCATTTCGACAAGAGTTGGTGATGTTGGCTGTGGCCATTGGGCTTTCGCTGTATCTTGATATCACTACTGGTGAGAAGATAATGCTGGTGTTGGCGGTTTTGTTTGTGATGTTGGCTGAGATAATCAATACCGCGATTGAAGCGGTGGTTGATAGAATAGGCCCTGAGATCCATCATTTGTCGGGCTTGGCCAAAGATTTAGGCTCTGCGGCGGTATTGCTCAGTATGATCATGGCCATTGGTGTTTGGGCCATAGTGCTAATTTAACACATATTAGTGTTTGCATTGTTGTAATAAGGTTCATAAATAAATACCATCTTGGTTTGGTGGCTTTCACCGATGAACTCGAGGGTATTTTTTATGTCTATTATGTCCGATAGGGCGCAGGTCATGCACAAGGCCATTGCGCTCGCACGGTTTAATCACGCTGTCATTCCAAGGCGAGCCAGTCATTGAGCGCTTTTCTGCTAAGGCCAGTACCGGCTATTCTTTGCGGTGAGAGTTGTTTGAACTCGGCTGCCATCAGTTGTTCGAAAGCCCCTTGGTCTTGCAATGG
>JBFHGJ010000095.1:0-23347 GCA_041583135.1 Alteromonadaceae bacterium
GCATTAAAGCAATGTGGGTATCCTGTAACCAGTGGCACATCAACAAACCGAATAGCAGGCTCTGGCTTGTGATTGATGATTTCTTGATTCCAACCATGCGCTCGAAACGTAACATCATCCACCCGAAAGCGATTTGCAACATATTCGCTTCCAAGCATAATGGGGGTGGTTACCCATGGAGCTGAATATTGGACAGGGCCTGAAAATTGATCCACTTTTATACATTCTTGTAAATGCTTTCCTAAACTGGTTGCATTCACCTCGTCGAGTTCGCTATGACATATATGCTCATACGTCATAAAAGACTTAACAGCATCCTTGTGCCGTGGGAGGTTCACCTTGTCATCGTAAAAGGTGAGCTGCGCGACAGCAGGTGCACTACCTGGTAAATCATTGTAAGCTGAATGACCTGCCCCCAATACATGACCTATCTCATGGGCAAACGTATTTTCTCCTGATTCAGCATAAACCAGAGCATAAGTTTTATCGGCTTGATAAGGATCACTGGGATTTGTCAGGTTGGCGATACCCGCAGTTTCAAAGGTCAAATCACCATATCGTGTACTGCGTAAGATGACTGCTATATCGGCTCCATATTTTAGACGTAAATTCAGCACATCTTTACTATCTGTTATTTCATCCAAAAATGCCTCATAGGATGAATAACAGGGGTTTGTGCTCCCACCACAAAGCGAAGCTGGTAATTTATCATAAGCAATTACATTAACTCTGGCATTGACGTTTGAATTAACTAAAAGAGAATTGATAACGCCAATGCCGGGATTGACAGTTAGAGCTTTGGCATAGGATTGCTCTGTATGGTTGTCAAATAAAACCAAAACATCAATGATACGAGCCGCTCCGCTAAGCTTTAGCAACTCGATACTTTCCTGATGTTGAGCGTTATTGTCGCTGACAACATCATGTTGGGTCTTTTTTATCGGCGTTTTTATTTCCCCCTCTATGAGTTTAGGTATTTTTCTCAAATTGACTCTAAAACTGTGTTTCCCAACTTGCTCTAGTCTGACATAGGAATCGGCATAGCTGGTATAGACTGCGATTTTGTCTTTGAGTTCTACATAAATGGCACGCTTTGAAGCAACGCGATGTTTTAAGACCAAATTTAGATAGACCTCACCAGTTGCTGTAGTTGTCTTGTTAATTTCTCCGAGATATAGTTCGTTGAACTCAATGTCATCGAAAAAGTTAAAGCTCATATTAATTGGGTAATCTAGGTATTGCCTGATAGTAAAGGTGTTAACATCGCCTTCGTAGTTTTTATAACTAATCACTTCGTTTTCTGCACTTGCCAAAACATCAATGGCATAGGCGCGTAAAGCATCAAGCTCAGCCGTATTCACTTGAACCCAGCTAACCCTTTCAATCATCTTCTTATCATAGCCTGATTGTTCGATAGGATTTGCCTTTGACAATTCTTGTTGCTTGGCTTGCTCAAGTGGTGAAAACAACTTATTACTGCTGCCATTGAATGGGTCTTTGTGCCGGTTGTGCACATGAATATTCGCATAAGATTGCACTGGCAGCAGTAATGCCAGCAATAGGATGAATATTAACTTCATCTATAACTCCTTAATTTTTAAATGTTTTGAGGGTTGATTTTAGTCGCTGCCAATGGTTGATCTGGCCGCAGTTGGGTTATTGTAATATTGGATGTTGGGGTACAGCTAACGGTATATGAAAGCGTGGAGTGGTGCTTGCTTTATCGGACATAATGACGCTCCTGTGCGTTATTCAACATTAACATTCGCGCCAGTCATTCCTTTGGGCAAATTGTCCTTGTGCTTTTTAAATGTCAACTGCAGCGCCAAATACCGACAAATTATTTTAATAAATCGGTATTTATATTTTAGGGTTGCGGATTAAACAGTAATTATCGGGAAGCTGCAAGAATATTCTCATTATAGATACAAAACGATACATAGGTCGATCTGCACTTGGTATTTAGTAGCAAGCGCAGATCGACCTGTTTTATTTGGTATACAAATCAATAATATCTTCTATGCCTTTGGCGCACACATGGCAGAAAAAGTCGGTGCGGGTGAACATAATGCAGTTTTGCTCTGAGCGGTAGTAGCCGTTGGCGGCGTAGTTGGCCCCTTCAAATAGACCAACGGCATCTTTGTAGGGGTTTTGGCTGAACAGCTGCTGTTGAAATTTGGCGTTGGCGGCAAACAGTTCGTTCATGACTTGCTCTGGCAGGTTTTGCGCTCTGATCGCTTTGCGTCTTTTTTGGTATTTATAACTGTAGCGGTCAAACTCATCTTTACCCCATGGCGTTGGCAGTGGTGTTGAAGATGCCACCAAATGGCGCCATTTTAAGCTTTTTCTGTCAGTGTTGGCGGTGACATTGGGTTCATAAGGCTCATCGAGATCGGTAACTGTGCTTTGTGCCACCGGTGAGGTGTAATATTCATCGGCAAGACCGGCAAAATGGTGGCCGAATTCGTGAATAAAGACGTACTGCGACCAGTCATTGTCGCTGGCTGCCGTGCCATAAAGGCCATAGATGCCACCACCACCATAGGTTTCGCCATTGGCGAGGATCTCGACAAACTCGTACGGGGCGAGCGAGGCGGCGCGGCGAAAGCTTTTGTTGTCTAAGGTCAACATATAGCGTTCTGAGCCAAAGATGTCGTAGCGCAATTTCAATGGCGTATCTTTGTGAATACCAGTTGAAGGACGTGAAATACCTGAGATCTCACTTTTGGGCAGCACCGCCCAAACGTTAAAGTCACTTTTGCGCGATCGAAACGGCTCGGTGGCAAAAAGTGCATCAATCATGCGTTTGACGTCCGCTTTGAACTTGGCTTTGTCGGCAGTAGAATAGCCATCGCCCATCACCAATAAATCAACTTTGTTGGCCGGTTCGCCGTTTTCCATCACCGCAAAAACGTCGGCTTCTAGGGCGGGTTTGGCCTTGTTGACCAACATGTGATTAGGGTCGATAGCGACTTGCCAAATGATTTTGAAGTCTTCACTGTAACTGCGTTTTTTCAGTACCACATTAACTTTGTCGCGTGGCGCGGGAAAGCGCAGTGACTCGTGAAATGTGCGGTAGACTTTGCCTGCTTCGGCGGTATATTCCCACTCGCCGAAAATGCTGCTAAAGCTGCGGGAATAAACCAGCTTTTGGCTTTTATGCTCATACACTTCAAACAGATATTTGCCTCTAGGCACGGTGTCGATGGCCTGGTTAGGGTTACCGGCCCAAGGCAGTGGTTCAAGTACGATTTCATCAACGCTGAAATGTTCAGTATTGGTGTTGCCGGTATGATAATAATCGAGTCTCATGGTGGCCGTTTGTGCCGCCACAGACCATGAGCATAGTGATAGAGATACAACAAACAAATGGTTTAGCAGGTGCTTAGCTAAGGACATAAGGGTATTGGATGTGATTGGGATTGGTTGCTAAAGAGTAACCTGTACGGCGCGCTTCGCCAAGCCGGTATGGCCGATTTTAAATGACTGAACGACATCAATTATTCACAAAAACCCCGGGATTAGACGTTTCTTTGCAACCTGTTTGCGGTTAAAATACGCCCTTTATCGTCTATCGCTAGCAAGATCACCAAGCATGAATCAAACTCAGCCTTTGTTGCTGTTACGCAATGCCTCTGTCTATTCACCGGCGCCCATAGGGCATAAATCGGTGTTGCTCGGTGGTGGTAAAATCCTCGCCATCGGTGGCGATGAGATGAGTATCGGCTGTGGTTTAAACATTCAAGAGGTTGATTTGCAAGGGCAACGTTTGCTGCCCGGTTATATCGACAGTCATACCCATATCACCGGAGGCGGTGGTGAAGCCGGCTTTGCCACGCAAGTGCCGCCGGTACCAATTAGTCAGTTTACCTCGGTTGGGGTGACCACGGTGGTGGGGCTACTCGGCACCGACGATACCACCCGCACCATCGGGTCTTTGCTCTCAAGGGTGTATGGCCTCAGAGAAGAAGGCATGTCGGCGTTTTGTTGGACCGGCGGCTATCATTACCCGCTCAACACTTTAACCGGCACCGCCAAGGGCGATATTGTTTATTTAGATCCGGTTATCGGCATCGGCGAATTTGCCATTAGCGATCATCGTTCCAGCCAACCGACTTTTGATGAGGTCATCAGGCTGGCCAGTGAAGCCCATGTGGCAGGCTTAATGACCGGTAAGGCCGGGGTGATCCATTTTCATCTCGGCGATGGCAATCGCAAGCTCGACCTAGTGGCACGAGCCATTAACGAGACCGAGCTGCCGGCGCGAGTGTTCAATCCGACCCACGTCAACCGTAATATTCCTTTGTTTGAGCAGGCTTGTGAAATGTTGCCTTTGGGCATCAATATCGATTTGACGGCCTTTCCCAAAGGGACCGAGGCGCCGGGAATATCGGCTGCCAGCGGAGTTATTAAGGCGATTGAGCAAAAGCTTAACTTGGCGCAACTGACCATCAGTTCTGATGGCGGCGGCTGTATGCCGTGCTTTGACTGTCAAGGTGAGTTGACGGGGATGGATTTTGGCCGTGCCGAGACCATACATCAAAGCGTACAGGCGCTGCTAAGCCAAGGGGTTGCACTTGAGTTAGTGCTGCCGATGGTGACGAGCAATGTCGCGCGGTTATTGCGCTTTGGCAGCAAAGGGCAAATCGCTCTTGGCTTTGATGCCGATTTGATAGTGTTAGACGACAATAATGATGTGAGTGATGTCATGGCCTTGGGGCATTGGCATCGCCGTCAAGGTAAGCAATTAATTAAAGGTACTTTTGAGTAGAGGTTTATATGTGTCCTGCAAAGACAGTTGAGGGGGAGGAGCGCGGTTACGTCATACCGATTGGTGGGGCGGAAGAGCGTGTGGATGATCCGGTGATTTTGCAGCGCTTTGTCGATTTGTGCGGCGGCGCCGATGCGCGTATTGCTATCATCCCGACCGCATCGCGACTAGAAGACACCGGTGCAAACTATGTCAAAGTATTCAAAAATTTAGGTGCGGGCGAAGCCTACTCGATTGAGATCACCGAACGCAGTGAAGCGCAAGATCAGGCGCATCAGGATGCGCTTGACAATGCCACCGGTATTTTTATGACTGGGGGTAATCAGTTGCGATTGTCCACCATTTTGGGCGGCACGCCGTTTGCTCAAAAAATCCGTCGTTTGAATGCTGCCGGGGTTCATGTCGCCGGTACTTCGGCTGGGGCGGCTATCATGCCTGATCATATGATCGCAGGTGGCTCATCAGGCGGCTTGCCGAATGAGCAAGGCGTGACGTTGGCGCCGGGTCTTGGTTTATTGAGTAAGGTGATCCTCGACCAGCATTTTAGCCAACGTAATCGTTTGGGGCGCTTACTGTCTGCCGTATCTTACAACCCATTTCCAACGGCTTTGGGCATTTGCGAAGACACCGCTGCCTTTATCGACGCCGACGGCGTATTGGAAGTGGTTGGTAGCGGCAGTGTGACGGTGATTGACGCCTCCGACTTGCAATATTCGTCAATGGCAGAGGCCCGTATTGGCGAGTCGCTGACGATGTTGGGTTTGAAACTGCACTTGCTCAGCGCTGGCTCTAAATATGACATTAACTCTCGCGAGGCGACCCCGCCGGGCAGATAATGCCCCTTGAGTTCAACACATAAGCACCACATCCAAGGATGGATTGCGACCTTTCCAATACACACTTCAAATGAACATTTTGTCGATTTGTTGAGCAAGCAGGTGTGCTCGGCATGAAATTACTGTCAGTTTCCCTTCACTTTGTCAAATTTGGGCTAGAATCAAAGATCGAATTGATGCAAAGTTAGGTCAGATTTGTCACCGTTAATAGGGCGTTTTTTATCTTTCGACGCTAGCTTCTGCGATGTGGCATGACCCGTAATAATAATTCCAGGAAGCTCACATGAAGATCCTCTCCAGTAATGTATATGTAGGCCCCAGTGTCTATGCTCACTTCCCAACCATCCGTCATATTGTCGATATCGGCATTTTAGAAGATTGGCCTTCGGTCAAACTGGGTGACGATTTTATCAATGGCCTAGTCAGTGCTTTACCGGGCTTGGCAGAACATGGCTGCTCCTACGGCGAACCGGGCGGCTTTATACGGCGACTCAAAGAAGACAAAGGCACCTGGATAGCTCATATTTGGGAGCATGTGTGCCTTGAGTTGCAATGCATGGCTGGCTATGAGGTCACCTTTGGTAAGACTCGCTCTACCGGAGAAAAAGGCCATTACAATATGGTCTTCGAATATACTCAGCGTGATGTTGGTCTTGAAGCGGCGGCGCTTGGACGCTCTTTGCTGATCTCTTTAATGCCCGAGCAGGTGCGCACCGAACTCGATACCAAGCTCGACAGCGATTTTAATTTCGAAGAAGAACTCAACAGCTTTATTCGCTTTGCTCAGCGTAAGGCTTTCGGCCCGAGCACCGGTTCTTTAGTGGCGGCGGCAGAAGCGCGTGATATTCCATGGCTGAGGCTCAATCAGTATTCACTGGTGCAATTTGGTCATGGTAAATACCAACAGCGTATTCAAGCGACCATCACCAGCCACACCAATCACATTGCGGTAGAGATCTCTTGCGATAAGGAAGACACCCACAATTTACTGAGTGATTTAGGCTTACCGGTGCCGAAGCAGCGCATGATTTATTCTGAATCGCAAGCTGTGCGTGCGGCGCAACGTATCGGTTACCCGGTTGTGGTTAAGCCTCTTGATGCCAACCATGGCCGTGGGGTTTCTATCAATTTGACCAGCGATGAGCAGGTCAAAACCGCCTTTGGCCATGCCCGTGAACATGGCAAGAGCCGGGCGGTATTGGTGGAGTCATTTTTAACGGGCTTTGACCATCGGATGCTGGTGGTTAACGGCGAGTTGGTGGCGGTGGCTAAACGGGTGCCGGGTCATGTGGTCGGCGATGGTAAAAATACCATCGAACAGTTGGTGGATATCGTCAACCAAGATCCCCGTCGTGGTGTTGGACATGAGAAGGTGTTGACCCGTCTTGAGTTTGACAATCAGGCCAATCGACTATTAGAAGATGCCGGTTTTAGCAAAGACACCATTTTGCCGACGGGTGAGATCTTTTACATGTGCTCGACCGCCAACCTGTCTACCGGCGGCACCGCCATTGATATGACCGATGTGGTACATCCCGACAACCGGGCGATGGCCGAGCGTGCCATTAAAGCGGTGGGTCTCGACATTGGTGGGGTCGATTTCCTCACGGCCGATATTACCCAATCATACAAAGATGTCGGTGGCGGTATCGTTGAGGTCAATGCGGCACCGGGCTTTAGAATGCACGTCGCGCCGAGTGAAGGTAAGCCAAGGGATGTTTCGGGCAAAGTGATGGATATGCTGTTTCCACCGGGCACGCCGACTCGCATTCCAATTGCGGGCATTACCGGCACCAATGGTAAAACGACTACCTCGCGTATGCTGTCGCATATTCTTAAAACCGCAGGTCATACTGTAGGTATGACATCGACCGATGGTGTATATATCGATGGTCATTTGACTGTTAAAGGGGATATGACAGGTCCTGTCTCTTCTCAAATCGTTTTACGCGACCCTACGGTAGATATTGCGGTGCTGGAAACCGCCCGTGGCGGTATCTTACGTTCGGGCCTAGGCTATCGTCAGTCGGATGTGGCAGCCTGTTTGAACGTGCAAGAGGACCACTTGGGCCTTAAAGGTATCGATACCGTAGAGCAACTGGCCGAGATCAAGCGCATTGTGGTTGAAGTGGCCAAAGATACAGCGGTACTCAATGCCGATGACCCCAACTGTCTGAAGATGGCCGATTTCACTCAGGCCGAGAATATATGTTATGTGACGGTCAACCCGGGCCATGGTTTGGTTCGCGAGCATATTCGCTCCGGTGGCCGTGCGGTCGTCTTAGAGCGCGGTATCAATGGTGAGATGATCACCCTTTATGATAACGGTGCTCATATTCCGCTGTTGTGGACTCATCTTATTCCGGCCACCTTAGAAGGTAAGGCCATGCACAATGTACAAAACGCGATGTTTGCTTCGGCCATGGCCTTTAGCCTAGGCAAGACCCTTGATGACATTCGCCATGGTCTGCGCTCTTTCAATACCACTTTCTTCCAAGCGCCGGGCCGCATGAACGTATACGATCAGCATCCGTTCCGTGTGATCTTGGATTATGCCCACAACAAAGATGGTATCCGCTACATGAGTGAGTTGGCCGGTAAACTGGATGTTGCCGGTAAGCGGGTTTGTGTGTTGGCAGGGCCGGGTGATCGACGAGATGAAGATTTAGTCGATATCGCCAAAGCGGCAGCGCCATTTTTTGATGTGTTTATTTGTAAAGCAGATGATAACCGTCGCGGCCGTGGCTATGACGAGGTGCCGCGTATGATGGAGGTTGCACTGCTCGACGAAGGCAAGAGCCCGGATCAGATCCATGTTATTCCAGATGAGCAAGAGGCGGTCAATGCCGCTTTAGATATGGCCGAACAGGATGATTTGGTGATGGTGTTCGGTGATGCAATTACCCGTTGCTGGAAGCAGATCATTGGCTTTAACAACGGTGGTGAAGCCAAAAGTGAAGCCGAGAAGAAACCGATTCAAACTGTGGTTTCTATGCTCGAGGCTAACGACCCCGACCCATTTGTGTTGGATGACGGTATGAGAATCGTGTCCGATAGCCGTGGTGTCCGTATCGTCGCCGATGAGATGGATGAGGATGCCGATTGAACATTTGTGGCGGGGGCTTAAATGAAATTGCAACTTGATGATAGCCGTAGACTGACCGGTAAAGGCTTGCTGTGGGACAGTCCCGGTGCGGTGATCGATGCTTTTGTCGAAGGTATCGACAAGCAGCGGGTTGTCGATACTTGGCAGCATTATGTCAGGCAGTTGCTTGATGCCGTCGGTTGGGACAAAGAGAATACGACTTCGCGTATTTTTGAAGATGGCGTGACTGTGGCGCTCAGTGCGCCCTTTGATGCCCTTTATGCGGCCTGTGAGGTCAACGAAGCGGCATGGCAGATGACGGTCGAGCATCTGACTGGTCAATCTGGCGACGACAATGCTCTGGCCCAGGTGATAGCCACTTTGCGCCAGATGATAGCCGATGAAGTGAATCCGCAATTGCTGGCATTGATAGCGGCAGCCAAGGCCCATCAGGTGCCTTGGTTGACCGATGACGATGAGTTTTCCTTAGGCTTTGGTCAAAGTTGTGAGGTTTGGTCTTGTGACAACCTACCTGAGCTCGATGAGATCCAGTGGCACAAATACCGCTCGATACCTGTGGCCTTTATTACTGGGACCAATGGCAAATCGACCTCGGTACGGCTGGCTTCGGCTATGGTGGCACAGTCGGGTTTGCGCTGCGGTGTGACCTCTACCGATTTTATTCGGGTGGGTGAGCACATCATTGACCGAGGTGATTACTCTGGCCCGGGCGGTGCTCGGATGCTGTTACGTCATCCTGAGGTAGAAGTCGGATTGCTGGAAGTGGCTAGAGGGGGGATTTTGCGTCGAGGCTTGCCGATTGAGTGGGTTGATTGTGCTTTGATCACCAATGTGGCGGAAGATCATTTGGGCCAATATGGCATCAATACCCTTGAAGCCTTAACCGAAACTAAGTTCGTGGTAGCCAAAGGCGTTAATGAGCAGGGCATCTTAGTGCTCAATGCCGACGACGCTGGCGTGGTTCGCTTTGGCGCTTTACAAAATAAACGCAAATGCTGGTTCTCAATTGATGCAGATAACCCTACACTGGTAGAGCATTTACGCCAAGGTGGTACTGCTTGTTATGTCCGTGATGGCATGATGGTTTATCATGACAGTAAGGGCGGCCAAGAGGTTGTTGCGGTTAAAGACGTGCCGATGACGTTTAACGGCGCTGCGCGTCACAATGTACAAAACGCGCTTGGGGCCATGGGGCTTGCTATGGCGTTGGGCCTTACCGTCTCGGATGTTGCCCAAGCGCTTAAAGCATTTCGCTCGGATGCGGCAGACAATCCGGGTCGAGGGAATGTGTTTGAAGTCAATGGCGCAACCGTGGTTATGGATTTTGCACACAATGAGCACTCTATGGCGGCCATTGTTGCCACAGCCAACAACATGCCTTCAACGCGTAAGTGGCTGATGCTCTCAGCCGCAGGAGATAGATCCGATGAGGATATGCGGGTGATGACTGCGGCTGGAATGCGGCTTAATCCCGATAAAATGGTGGCCTACGACCTACCGAGTTATCGACGTGGGCGTGAGGTTGGTGAAATTCCACGGCGTATTGGCGAGTTTGCCATGGCCTGTGGGTTGGCGGGGGAAAAATTACTGCACTGTGACGGTCCTGTCAGTGGTGCACAAACAATCCTATCGGAGCTGCAACCGGGCGATTTGGCGCTGTTGCTGGTTCTGAGTGAACGAGATGAGGTAGTAAAATTGATTGAGCAGGCTCAAAGGGGATGAACATACTGATCGTTGGCGCAGGTATATGCGGTCTTGCACTGGCGCACAGGTTAGATGAACAGGGAGTGTCTTATCGTTTAATTGAACGTGCTGAACACTGGACAAATGAAGGGGCAGGTATTTGCCTGCCACCCAATGCGGTGATGGGCATAGAGCGGCTTGGCCTCAAAGCACAGCTGATGGCGCTGTCTCATCAGGTCAAGGAGGTTAGCTATGTTAAGCCTTCGGGTCAGGTGCTGGCCCAAGCTTCATTGTTGTCGCCACCGTTAAATAAGGCCCCCTTTGTGTCTTTGCAGCGTGCACAGTTGTTGGCGTTATTGCGTGAAGGCATGGACACTAAGGTCAGCTTTGGCGTGACGGTAACTAAGTTGACTCAACAAGAACAAGTCAAGGTTGGCTTTAGTGATGGCTCTGAGGAGATGTTTGACCTCGTTGTCGGCGCTGATGGTATCAACTCACAGACACGCCAAGCGGTGTTTGATGAGCCGGGGTTGATTGATCTGGGGGTGACTAACTGGCGTTTTGTGGTCAATCAGTCTACCGAGGGTTTGGAGCCTTTGTATTATCTCGGCTCCGATAGTGCGTTTATGCGCTATCCAATGGCCGATTCGAAGGTGTATTGTTATGCCCATGTCATAGATCCTCCCGGGCATCATGCCAGTGCCGACAAGCATTGGCTGCGTAAAAAATTCTGTCGTTTTGCCCCTGAAGTGACCGAAGCCATTGCCGCGATGCCGGACGAAGCGGGGCTGATTACCGGTAGACTTAAAGCGGTAAAATCTCGCGAGGTTTATAAGGGTCGTGTGGTATTGGTGGGTGATGCGCTGCACGGTTGTCCCCCGACGCTGCAACAAGGTGTTGGGATGGGCCTTGAAGACATTCACTTGTTGGCTGATCTGCTGGCCAAAGGGCAGTCGATTGAGACGGCATTGGCGGAATTTAAGCTGCTGCGGGCTGAGCGAATTTACTGGGTCGTGGAGGAATCTAACCGAGTGATCAGGTTAGCGTCTAAGGGGCGCAGCTTTGTTGGCCGGGTATTGCGTAATATGATGGTCAGAAAATTAGGCCCTGCCAATGTACAGGGCTGGCGCAAGCTGCTGAGCGACAATCACGCGCCATATTAGGATGGAACCGTAGTCAGAGGATTTATCCTCGCGGCAATATTTGCGGACATAAATGTCCTGACTACAGGTCAATACAAAACGCTACAATACGCCTGAGCGTTTAATGGCGAGATAGCTGTTACACACTTCTATCGGCAGGTTTTGTGGATGGCAGTCCACCATAAAAACACCGGCATCGGTCAAACGCTGTTTGACCTGTTG
This sequence comes from Alteromonadaceae bacterium, assembly GCA_041583135.1. Taxonomy (GTDB): domain Bacteria; phylum Pseudomonadota; class Gammaproteobacteria; order Enterobacterales; family Alteromonadaceae; genus JABSOG01. The sequence continues at coordinate 11,761 of JBFHGJ010000095.1, forward strand.
CCGTCTTTGCAGGTAGTCCATCGCGCCGATGTAGCGATAGGCGTCGTCTAAGTCCTGTACCGGCTCATCGAGAGTTTTTTGTAAGATGGGTTCACGGATATTGGCCAATAAGATCAAATGATGCTTACCAATGAGTTTAATGGCCGGCATCAGGTCGTCAAAATCTTCGTCACGGGTGTTGGTGATCAAAATCACCAGCGCCCTTTTTCTTTGCAATTGCACCAAAGACTGAGCAGCCGCGCTGTAATCGCTGGCGTGAGTACCCGGTTGCAGATCATAGACATGGTTTAAGATGGTGTTGATATGGCTAGAGCCTTTTTGTCCGGGCAGCCAGCGTTTATCGTGGCCAAAGGTCATCATACCGACGGCATCGCCTTGTTTTAGTGCGATATGACTGAGTAACGACATGGCATTGATGGCATGGTCTAGGTGCCCGAGTTTTTCGTCTTCGCTGCGCATACGGCGGCCGTTATCAAGCAACACGACAATTTGCTGGTCGCGCTCGTCTTGGTATTCTCGCGAGATCAGTTTTTGTTTACGCGCTGTGGCTTTCCAGTCGATCTGTCTTGAGGTGTCGCCTTTTTGATACTCTCTGAGCTGATGAAAGTCCATCCCTTCGCCACGACGCGGCTTGCGTCTTATCCCCAACTGCGAGGTGTTGTTGTCTTGCGCCATTAAGGTATAGCCGCTGATCGCCTGAAAGTCGGGATATACCTTTAAGGTCGATTGCTCATCGGCCTGCCATACGCTTTGCCACAACTTGAAGTCGCTCGGCCACAAAAATTGTAGGCCGCGAATATGCACATCACCTCTATGGCTGGCTCTGGCCTGATAACTTAGGCGAGTTTGTGCCGGAGGTCTTAGTTCGGCTTGCAGCGGATCTTGTGACAGCTCAAGAGTGCTGTCGGCAAGTTCGACCAAGGTGAGCATCATCGGCTTATCCAGTGCTTGGGTTTGCACGGTTAAGGTGATGCTTGACCAGCGATGTAGGCTCAAAATGTCCTTGCATTGCCGGCTAAAGTGCAGCGGCGGCGTTTTACGGCCAGAATAATAATCGACCGCAGCCACCACAGCCAAAACAAACACCAACCAGCCCCAGCTTTGTGTCAACAGCGTATCGGTCTGTTTAGATAAACTGCTGCCGCCAACACTGCTAAACAGAATCAGCAAAGCGTGAACAAGGGCCAAAGCGCCGGGCGCTATGCACAAATAGAGCAGTTGTTTGGTCGGCTTGGTGGCAATTCGCTTCATCGACGCGGCGCCTCTACGCTGTCTAGTACGCCACTTAAGACATCATCGGCGCGCATCCCTTCGATTTCCATATCGGCGGTGAGCATTACGCGATGACGTAAGATCATCAGACTGACCGATTTCACATCGTCAGGTGTGACGAAATCGTTGCCGTTCAATAGGGCATGAGCCTTTGCCGCTCGAACGATGGCAATACTGGCCCTTGGGCTGGCACCTTTGGCGATACCGGCCCAGTCTCGGGTGGCTCTGACCAAACGTACGACATAATCGAGTACGGTATCATCGATGGTGAGGTTGCTGACGATGCTTTGCAGTTTCAGCACGTCTTCAAGGCTCATAAGGCGCTCAAGGTTTTCCATGTTGAACGTTTGCGCCCGGCCGTCGGTGACCAGCCTGACAAGGTTCATTTCTTCATCTTGGGCCGGATAGTCGATGAGGATCTTCATCATAAAACGGTCGAGTTCGGCCTCTGGCAGTGGGTAGGTGCCTTCTTGTTCAATCGGGTTTTGCGTCGCCAATACCATAAAAGGCTCGCCGGCGGCATAAGAGTGACCTTCGATAGTCACTTGTTTCTCCTGCATGACCTCAAGCAAGGCGGCTTGGGTTTTGGCTGGGGCACGGTTGATTTCGTCAGCCAGTAGCAAGTTGGTAAAGACAGGGCCTTTACGCACTTCGAACTGCTTTGAATTCATATCGTAGATGGCGTGGCCGGTGACGTCACTTGGCATCAAGTCAGGGGTGAACTGAATGCGTGAAAATTCGCCGCCGATACAGCGTGCCAGCGCTCTGACCAGCAAAGTTTTGCCCAAGCCCGGCAAACCTTCGATCAAAACATGCCCGCCGCTAAGCAGTCCGATCAATACTTGTTGCAACACGGCTTGTTGACCAACAAAGACTTTACCTATCTGCTGTTGCATCGCCTGGGTCAGTTCATAGCCCCATTGTACTTGGCTGTCTGCGACGACAGGCTCGGCGACGGACTCTGGCGAGAGTGTTGGTGCGTCGGCCTCTGGCGGTGTTGTACCGGCGTCATCTTGTTCTAACATAGTTGTTTCCTTAATTGCTGTAACTTTTGCACCAGTGTCACCAACGCCTCATTTCTGGCGGGGACTTCGGCAAACATGGCCTGATGGGCGTCTTGTTTGTTTATATGGCATAAACGACAAATGAGTTCGAGTTGCTCTTGCTGCGTCATTTGCGCGAACTGTTGGTGTCTGAGGATCAAGGCTCGTACAATTTTTTGTCTCAACATGGCAATGAGCGCGTCACTTTCACCGCTGTAACGACGATAGCGGGCGGCAGCGGCAAGGTGTTCAAGGTAATTGCGTCTGATGGTGCGGTTTGAGCTGACTTTTAACCCCAACGACAAGGTTTGTGACCAGATCCATAGGCCGACAAACAGCGCGAAAGACAGTACCAGCGTGGTGGCGTTTTGCCACAGGAGTTGTAGAATACTCGGTACTTCTTCATAGTATAAGAGCCACGTTTTATTGCTGTCTTCGGTCAGGCGCACCAAGGCGTAGGCGTTGTCATAACAGGCAATATCTTGATTTTGCCAGTGAGCCATGTCGGTTAAGACGGTGACTTTGCCCTTGCCGGAGGTCAGTTGCAGCAACTGTATGCCATAATCGTTTTCGCCGGATAAGCTGACAAAACGTTGCGGGCCTGAATAAAGCAAGCTGTCTACGCTATTGATGTTGATGGCAATCGGCGCGGCACTGTCTAAGCTCAGCTCTGTCATCAGCAGGTTGTCAGGGCAGTCAATGGCGTACCTAGCATTGTTTTGGGCGATGCGTTGGGCAATGGTTTTGGCGCTTTCTGGCTTGCTGTCCTCGTCGTCATTGTCATACTCATCATAGTCGCCGTTGATGACTTTCACTTTGTAGTGAGACAGTAGGCGGTCTCCCGATTGCTCAAGTGCACCGCCGTAATTTGGACGTCCCAGCAAGATCAAATGACCGCCTTGTGATACCCAGTCAATCAAGGCCGCTATACGATTTTGAGTCAGGCTTTCACGCTTTGAGTCAATGATGATGGTATCTTCATGGCCGGGTAAGTTTGCCAGCAGCTGCATGCCGCGCTGGGCTTCAAAGCTGTCTTCGCCACTGAGCCGGTTCAGCAGTTGTTCAATGGCAAGGTAGGGGTTGCGATTGGCCTCAGGCCCAGGGCCGATTTCAACTTCAACTTCTTCAAACTCAATATCGAAATACCATACGGCGCCGCCGACCAGCAGTATCACGACCAAACCGAGCGCAATCCATAGATACTTAGCCATTGTGACCTGCCTTAGTGTCGCCGAACACGGCTGGCCACTGCTGACATAAGGTATGCATGGTTTGTTCGTCCGGTGCTTTGGCTGCATATGCCAAGCGTAACCAGTGCCTTGTGATCTGCGCAAACAGCTGATAGACCTCTGGTTGAGCATTTTTTTTGACTTGCGATAAGCATTCACCTTCGGTGAAGCTGTCATGCACTTCTAGGTGGCGCTGGTGGATCAGCCAATATAAGGCGCTGCGATAAAGTAAACTCAGTGCCTGGCGTTTACTGCCTTGTTGCCATAGCTCAAGTGCTTGGGTGGCCGGATCATCAGGTATGCTGTCCTGGGTGATGTCCAAGCCAAACACCACTTTGCTCTGTGGCGTGTCCTGTGAGGCCGATTTTTTCGGTAGTAAGGCTTTAATCACGTGGCGGTAGCGGATCAACAACATGATCACCAGGCCGACAATCAATGCCAGCACAATCCACTCAATACCGTTTGCCAAAAAGCCTATAAGGGGCAACATCCCGGTGCTATCGATCGGCTTGTCCTTTTCCTTTTCGCTTGGCTCATAATCGAGATAGAACTTTGGATAACTTTGGGTTTTGGTGCGGCGAAACGGCGGCTGGCTTAAAATCGCCCGCGCTTCACTTCTGACGGCTTGGCGTTGTGCCAACTGGGTTTTGTCTGTCGTCTCTGTCTGCTGCTGTTGGGCATAACCGGTTTGCGGCAGCATCAGACTGCCAAACAGCAATAGCGCTGCGAGTGCCGACAGCGCGCTAGGACTTGATTTTGGTTGGTGGCGACTGGCCAAACGTTTAAAGGCGATTTCTATGTCCCACCCTTCGATTTGGGTGCGCTGGTTAAGATACAGCGAAAAGCCGGCGGCAATATAGAAAGGCGCCACTGCGACCATCGCGACATAACCTGCAAAGTTGCTCACCAGTGAGGTTTGTGAGAGCAATTCCATTAACGCAATATCGTCTTGCAGCTCTGTCGGCACCAACATATAAAACAAGACATAGAGTGAAATGCCGATAATGGCTTCGGCATGGGCGCCGACAACGGTCAGCCAAAATGCCGCCTGTTGATTACTGCCAACAAATTGCATTAGACGCTTGGCGCGTCTTTCGCCACTTAAGTTTTCCAGTTGCACGATGGCCATGTTGTATGAGCGCTGCGGACTAAGACGTCGCCACAGTAATGTTGGGATAATTTGTCTTGAGGCGATGCTTAACCACATTTTGAGTTGTGTCTTCAAATCTGGCTTATCGCCAAACTGTCTAACGCTGAGGTAAGCCAATAAGATGCGCTCCCACAGTGGTTTGCACCACCAAAACAACAAGGCGGCCCAGAAGATGTTTTCACCATAAAACAGTAACGACAACAACAAAAAAATAGGCAGGGTTAAGGTGATATAGCCGGTCACCAATGGTCCGTACCATTGCTTGGCCATGCGAAAGCCTAAATCGACCGCTTGCCAGTTGGAGCGCGGCCTGACGACAGTAGAGATCTTACTTAGGTCCATGAGCAACTCCTTTTGCGCCATCTGCTCCACGGCCGCAATAAGCCAAATAGACGAAAACCAGCAACCATAAAAGACCGCCTACGGTGTATTTGACGCCTATCGGGGTTGCGGAATTCGACGACCAAAATGCTTCGAGAAAGGCGGCGATCAGCAAAAACAAGATAATGCCATACAGCAGGTCCAATGCCTTTTTACCAGCTACGCTGAGCGCTTCGAGCCGGGTCATGCGACCCGGAGCGATAAGGGCATGTCCGAGCATCAGCCCGCCCATACCTGCGATCACAATGGCCGTCAGCTCAAATGAACCATGGGCAATGACAAAGCCGAAGAAGGTGTCGATATAACCGATATTAACCATATGACCGGCCAGTGCGCCGAACAAAAGGCCGTTGTAGGTTAGATAGAAAATACTGCCTAAGCCGAAAAACAAGCCGGTGGCAAAGGTTTGAAATCCGACGCTGATGTTGTTCTTAATATAGAGGCCGAACATTTGCACATCACTGGTCGCCTCACGGTCTTGTCCGATATGTTCGGCGCCGGGGTCATACATGGCTTCAAAGTCGGATACATTGTCGTAGTCGAGCATATTGAAGATCAGGTCCGGTTGGAGCAAGACCAGAATAAACAGCACCAGCCCCGGCAGATAAAAAATGGCGCTGGCGAGCCAAAACAGTTTGGCCTGCTCGCGTACGCGGCTGGGAAAGGTGACGATGATAAAGCGCAAAATGGCCGAGAGCACTTGCGAGCGGCGGCGATAAAGCTGTTGATGTGAGCGCAGCACCAGGTCGTTGAGTTTCGTCACCAAATGATTGGAGTAGCGTCTTTGCTGAGCCAAGCTTAAGTGATGACACACGCGGCGATAGAGTGTCGGGAATTCGCCATTGCTTGGCGTTTTACGCCAAAAACCGCCGCGCTCAGCTTGCTGGAGTTGCTGCTCCAGTTCCGCCCAGGTATTTTTGTAGAGCTTCTCGAAGGTCTGCTGTTTCATGACTGTCCTATGATGCCGTTGGCTATCTTCTTGAGCTCGACAACTGTGTCTATCGATGGCTTGTCTTTAAATAAAGGGGCAAGCACTTGCGCCAGTTCTTGCTGTCTGGCTGGCGATAGTTTTTTTGACCGTTCGGCAAAGGCGATTAACGCTTGTTGTTCTTCGAGTTCCAACATGACCGGAGCGGGGCGTGAACCGACATTTTCCGTTTTGCTTGGTGGTTCAGCCTTTTCATCGTAAACCACCAAGGTTGCCGCAACGTGATCGCCCAAGCGCTTAAATTTGTTGGAACAGCTCATCGAGATCAGGCCCAGCAGATAAAAGGAAGGGAACATATCTGCCGCTCGCATGATGTTGCGCATAATAGATGCGCCCCAGCCCAATGGGGTGCCATCGTCGTGGACGACTTTGATTTTCATGGCTCTTTTGCCCGGAGTGGCGCCATGGCTGAACATTTCAAAAAAGACGCTGTAAAACCACTCCAACAAAAAATAGAGAATGAGAAACACGCCACTGCCGAGTTTTCCCATTGGGGAAAGTATCAAGGAGATCACGATCAGAACCACCATCCTGATCAGCCAGTCGATGGTGAACGCGAGGATCCGCGGCAAGGGACCGGCTGGCACCAAGTGCAGTTCTATGCTTTCGGGCGTTTCAAAGTGAATTCGGTTGTCTAACATGGGTCTGTCGTTGGTTGATTAACATTAATCATTGTTGACGAGAAGGGGTGTGCTTGCAAGCAAGACGAAAGAAAAATCGGCTTATATGTCAGCGAGTTGCAGATAATTCCATTTGTGGCACATACATTCCCATCATACTCAATGCCGGGCAAGCTTACCATTTGCCGAGTTTTAGAGCAATATTTTGTTGTGTGGGCTGCTAGGGGCGGTTGTCGGCAAGGTGCCGACAACCTGTGGGCTGAACTTAGGTTTAGAAGTTAAACTGTCTAACTTTTAGACACTTTTGATCGCTTTGTAGGGTGACACGTAAACTGTCGTAAAGCGATGGCGTCAGGTCGCGGTAGCGTTCTACCGCTTGCTCCAGCCGTTTGACACTTTGCTCGCTACAGGCGCCTTTGATGAGTCGGGAGGCATAGGCATTTTGATAGAGATAGCCAGAATTTTCTGCCACTTGTGCCAAGCCGTCGATGATCTGTTGCTGCAAGCGTTCATACAGTGCCAGCTGGCTGTCGGGAAATATCCAGCGCATTTGCGTGCGCATAATACTGAGTTTCTCGGCATCACTTTGGTGGATAAACCGATTGACCAGTGTGGTCTTGCCGGCGAAATCTGGACGCACAATTTCTGCTAAGGTCTTTTCCTGTTCGTCATCGTCTTCGGCAAACATTTGCTGGGTCAGCGCCTGATAGTCTTTGTAGTTGTAGCGGTTGAGGCGTTGTACTAGGCTCCAACGCATGTCCGGTGTCGTCGGCACCTGTTCGATGGTCAAATCGCCGGTGAAAATCTGTCTGACTTTCTCCAGCCCCCAAGGGGTGTGCGCTACAATGACAAAACTGTACAGGGCATCTTTTTGGCGTTCGACATCGCTTGGGTCGAGATTGACCTGTTGCCACATAAAGCGCTCGATTTGCTGCATCCGCTCAGCCACCTGAGCATCGCTACTGCCTGATTTGCTGAGGTATCTAAAGGCACTATAGCTAAAACCATTGAGCAACGAACGCACATTGAAAGATTGCTCCTGTGCGTATTGGCTGTTGAGTACACTGAGGAAATCTTCGATAGTCATGGAGGCTTTTTCGACCTTTTCCCACAAGTCTTGCCACAACATGGTGCGCAATTGTTCATCGGTAAATTTCGATAGATTTTGCTGTAAAAACGCGACAGACTGAGGTTTCAAATCGACTTTAACATAGCCGAGATCGTCCGTGTTGGCATAAACGAAAGGTGGGCAAGCCTGACCTTTGGCACCGGCAATGTCATTGCTGGGGCCATCGATCAGCACGTCAAAGTGTTGTGATAGCGACACTTTATCCTCGTTGAGCTGATAAAAGCCTAGGCGCAACTTGTGCTGGCGAATCGTGCCTGAGCTGTTGTCCGGCTGTTGGTAAATCGTGGCTTTGCTGACCTTGCCGTTTTCACACTCAATGTTGGTATATATGGTGTTAACGCCCGCCGCATATAGCCAGTCACGGGTCCAACGGCTTAAATCCTTACCCGATGCGCTGGCCAATTCGGCAATGAAATCATCTAAGGTAGTATTGCCTTGGGCGTACTTTTTCATGTAGTTGCGAATGCCTTGCTTAAACGCCTCTTTGCCGACAAACTGGCTAAGTTGAGCAACTACGGCGGCACCTTTACCATAGGTGATACCGTCGAAAATACTGGTGGCTACGTCGGTGTTGGGCACCGGTAACTCAATCGGGTGGGTGGTGACACGCTGGTCTGAGCGATAGCCCCAGCTTTTAAAGTTGCTGTTGAAGGTGGTCCAAGCGTCTTTAATACCTAGCCCTTCATCCATCGTGAGGATGGCCATGTAAGATGCGAAAGATTCATTGAGCCATAACCCGTTCCACCAATCCATGGTCACTAGGTTGCCGAACCACATATGGGCCGCCTCGTGGGCAATGGTGTCGGACAATTCGTCTTTTTCGCCTTTGGTTAATCCACTTTGCGAGACGAAGGCTTCTTCATTGAAGGTGACGGCAGCGACGTTTTCCATGGCGCCGGAGTTGTAGTCTGGCACGATGATCTGGTCGTATTTGCCATAAGGGTAATCAATATCGAAATAACGCTCTAAAAAGTCGAGGCTTTTATGCGTGACCTCAAACCAGAATTCGGCATCGATGTCTTTGGCCACTTCCTTGCGGGCAAATAGACGCAGGGGGTATTTGCCACTGTTGTCTTGCCATACGTGATAGGGACCAGCATGGAGTGAGAAAACATAGGTGGTGATCCTTTTACCGGCAGGGAAAAACCAGTGCTTGTTGTCACCGGCATCTTCTATCTTGTGCTCTTTGGTTGTCGAGATCAGTTGCCAATCGTTAGGCGCAATGACATCTAGGGTAAAGGTCGCCTTAAGGTTCGGTTGGTCGAACGAAGGAAACATGCGATTGGCGTTGTATGGTTGAAAATCAGAATATAGATAGATATCACCGCTTTCTTTGTCGATGTAACGGTGCAAGCCGATACCGTTGGAGGCATAAGGGGCGGTATAGGCAATTTCAATCTGGTTGCGGCCTGGCTTTAAGTGCTCCGGGGCAATGGTTAAGAAGTATTGCTGATAGTCTGAGGCAATGGTTTTGCCGTTGACTTTGAGGCTGTCGATGGTGCCTTGATGAAAGTCAACGCTCAGTGGCGCCTGATTGTTTGCCGCCAACTCGAAATTCATCGTCATCTGACCGCTAAAGTTGTCACCTTGCTTCGCTAATTTCAGTGACAAGCGATAATCGACAGACTGCACCTGAGCGCTGCGCTGTTTGGCTTGTTGCTCGGTCAACTGACTTATTTGTGGACGCGGCGTCATAGTGGTTGTCGTTGTGCAGCCGCTGATGGCCAATAAGCTCACCAGAATAGCGCTAAGCGCTTGAATTGACTTAAACAAAGCAGGTTTTCTCCAAAGTTGATGACAGCCCAAGTCAGTCATAATGTTTTAGCATCTTGAGCGATTTTATAACGATAGGCTGCCGATTGTATGAGAAAAGTTGTTTCAGTATGTTGCCAAAGCGTAAATAACCTTGATAAAGCTGCGGATTCATTCCGTTTCAAGCAGGTGGAGTTTGTCTTCGACACCATCGAATTGTTCGGCATCAGGTAAGGGGGCAATCACTTCGGTGATCACCGGCCACTGCTGCGCCAATTCGGCGTTAAGGGCGATAAAATGTGTTTGCTCTGGTGCGAGATTTTCTTCGGGAAATATCGCGCCGGCCGGGCATTCGGGCGGACACAGGTCGCAGCTGATGCAGACATCCGGGTTGATGGCCAAAAAGTTCGGCCCTTCGTGAAAAGCGTCTACCGGGCATACCGCCACGCAGTCGGTGTATTTACATGCAATGCAGTTGTCGGTAACGACGTAGGCCATGATCTTTTCTTTCAGTTACTCAAATACGCGGTGATTTTACATTTCTCAGTGCTTTGATGGCAATATTTAAGTAAAATGCCCTCGATTTGATTTAGCCGGAAAGCCCCCAATGTTGCGTTTGACAGACATAAAACTGCCCCTTGATCACAATGATGAACAATTAGCACAGGCCATTGTACAAAAACTTGGCATCAAGCCAGACCAATTAAAGTCCTATGAAGTGTTCAGGCGCGGCTATGATGCCCGCAAGCGCAATAACATCACTTTGCTTTATTCCCTAGATGTTGAAGTGAGCAACCAAGCGCAGATACTTGAACGCTTTGCCAAAGATCCTCACGTTAAAATAAAGCCAGATACCGACTATCATTTTGTCGCCAGCGCACCACAAACGTTGGCACATCGCCCTGTTGTTATCGGTACGGGTCCCTGTGGCATTTTTGCCGGCTTGGTGCTGGCTCAGATGGGTTTTAAGCCGATCATCTTAGAGCGCGGCAAAGCGGTGCGTGAACGTACTGTCGATACCTTTGGCTTTTGGCGCAAAAGGGCGCTCAATACCGAGTCGAACGTACAGTTTGGTGAAGGCGGCGCTGGCACCTTTTCTGACGGTAAGCTTTATAGCCGGGTGAGCGATCCGAAAAACTATGGCCGAAAAGTACTCAATGAGTTTGTGGCGGCTGGGGCGCCTGAGGAGATCTTGTATATCAGCAAGCCGCATATCGGCACCTACAAGCTGGTATCGATGGTAGAGAAGATCCGGGCCAACATTGAGGCACTGGGCGGCGAATTTAGGTTTAGCGCGCGAGTGGACGACATTGAGATTGAAGACGGTCAAGTTCAAGCGGTGGTGCTGGCCGACGGAGAGCGTATCGCAACCCATCATGTTGCGCTGGCTATAGGTCATAGCGCTAGAGATACTTATCAGATGCTGCTCGATAGAGGGGTTTATATTGAACCTAAACCGTTTTCTATCGGCTTTCGTATCGAACACCGTCAATCGCTCATCGACAAATGTCGTTTTGGCGATAATGCCGGTCATCCTCTGTTGGGCGCTGCCGATTACAAACTGGTGCATCATTGCAGCAATGGCCGCTCGGTTTACAGTTTCTGTATGTGCCCAGGTGGTACTGTCGTTGCTGCTACATCGGAAGAAGGTCGCGTTGTCACTAATGGCATGAGTCAGTATTCGCGTAACGAGCGCAATGCCAACAGTGCGATTGTGGTTGGTATCGAACCGGAGAAAGATTTCCCGGATGGTGTGTTGGCCGGTGTTGAATTGCAACGTAAATTGGAGTCTTTGGCGTTTGAGCACGGTGGTGGCAATTATGATGCCCCGGGGCAAAAGGTGGGTGACTTCTTAGCTGGCAAACCCTCTACTGATCTTGGCGAAGTCGAGCCTTCATTTAAGCCGGGGATCAAACTGACCGACTTGTCGCCGTGTTTACCGGATTATGCCATTGAGGCAATTCGCGAAGCGCTGCCTGCCTTTAATAAAAAGATCAAAGGTTTTGCCATGGATGATGCGCTA
>JBFHGJ010000096.1:0-22967 GCA_041583135.1 Alteromonadaceae bacterium
CCTCTCCTTGTAAGGTCAAGTGCTTTAATCAAACCCTTAGGACTGTTGTTTAGCTGACTAGTGTTAGCTTGACTTGGAGAAGTCAAGAAGATGGTCGGACCCCACGTATCTGATGCTGCTAGAGGCGCACGAACAAAGCACAGCTACAACCCAACACCAAACCCGAACAAACCACCTCTACGCCACAACACCAAACGGGGTCGGAGTATTTGATATTGGCGAACGCTTGCGTTCCCGTTATCAAAGACTCTGACCCCACCTACGGAGAGCCACAACACCGAGCTTGAAGCGGGCACCACTACAACCCAACACCAAACCCGAACAAACCATGTCTCCGACCGATAGCAGTGCACACTTGCAGGTTTGTCATGTTGGCTCTCCGTAGATGGGGTCAGACCCTCTCCTTGTAAGGTCAAGTGCTTTAATCAAACCCTTAGGACTGTTGATAAGCTGACTAGTGTTAGCTTGACTTGGAGAAGTCAAGAAGATGGTCCGACCCCACGTGTCTGGTACTGCAAGAGGCGCACGAACAAAGCACAGCTACAACCCAACACCAAACCCGAACAAACCACCACTACAACCCAACACCAAACCCAAACAAACCACCGCTACGCCACAACACCAAACGGGGTCGGAGTATTTGATATTGGCGAACGCTTGCGTTCCCGTTATCAAAGACTCTGCCCTCTTCTTGGGCTATCCCTGCCCATCAAGGATATGCAAATCCATTTGCGCAACCCCACCTACGGAGAGCCTCAACACCGAGCTTGAAGCGGGCACCTCTACAACCCAACGCCACTCCCGAACAAACCATGTCTCCGACCGATAGCGGTGCACACTCGCAGGCTTGTCATGTTGGCTCTCCGTAGATGGGGTCAGACCCTCTCCTTGTAAGGTCAAGTGCTTTAATCAAACCCTTAGGACTGTTGATGAGCTGACTAGTGTTAGCTTGACTTGGAGAAGTCAAGAAGATGGTCCGACCCCACGTGTCTAATGCTGCAAGAGGCGCACGAACAAACCACCTCTACAACCCAACGCCACTCCCGAACAAACCATATCTCCAACCCAACACCGCACGGGGTCGGAGTCTTTGATATTGGCGAACGCTCGCGTTCCCGTTATCAAAGACTCTGACCCCACCTACGGAGAGCCACAACACCGAGCTTGAAGCGGGCACCACTACAATTCACCACCAAACTTGACTCAAATACCACGGGATCTCAATCCACGCGTCCCGTGAAGGACGCGACAAATGTCTCCCAATCTGCCAGCTTATTGACCCAGTTTCAATCCACGCGTCCCGTGAAGGACGCGACCCAATGTCATGTAAAACAGCGACATCAATGTTTGTTTCAATCCACGCGTCCCGTGAAGGACGCGACGCATTGCTTTAACAGCGGGGATGTTTGGAATGGAAGTTTCAATCCACGCGTCCCGTGAAGGACGCGACTGCAAGCAGGTGTGGATGCCTTTGAGCGCTACATGTTTCAATCCACGCGTCCCGTGAAGGACGCGACACGGCATCGAATATAAGATGCAGTACACAAACTAGTTTCAATCCACGCGTCCCGTGAAGGACGCGACGTTGATCGCCGTGTGGGTCCGTTTGAGTGGACTTTGTTTCAATCCACGCGTCCCGTGAAGGACGCGACGCGCAGGGGAAGCGTGTCGTGGAGTCCGGTGGAGTTTCAATCCACGCGTCCCGTGAAGGACGCGACGGACCTAGCCGAGAGCAGCAACCTGTTGGCTGAGTTTCAATCCACGCGTCCCGTGAAGGACGCGACGCCTATCCATGTTATTTGCATGGGGTTGAAAAAGGTTTCAATCCACGCGTCCCGTGAAGGACGCGACCGTCGGCATCCACCCCGGTCAAGTTTTCCCAACGTTTCAATCCACGCGTCCCGTGAAGGACGCGACCTACCGCTGCTGATGCGGGGTGGCTGTTGGACTTTGTTTCAATCCACGCGTCCCGTGAAGGACGCGACTGCGGTCGTTGCTCGACCGGTGAATCGTGCCCTGGTTTCAATCCACGCGTCCCGTGAAGGACGCGACCGATCCGCAAGGGGCCGGGGAAATCCGTGCTGCCGTTTCAATCCACGCGTCCCGTGAAGGACGCGACGCTGCGATCCCCCCAGCGATGAGCACCACTGGAGTTTCAATCCACGCGTCCCGTGAAGGACGCGACAGGTCTGGCCCTTTGCGGTCGTTGCTCGACCGGTGTTTCAATCCACGCGTCCCGTGAAGGACGCGACACGGTGTTTAGCTGGCTCAGAGGCGTGCGGATGAGTTTCAATCCACGCGTCCCGTGAAGGACGCGACGTTAAACTTTTCGCCGATCTCGTCTGCGCGGGGGTTTCAATCCACGCGTCCCGTGAAGGACGCGACACTTTTGGCGGACGAGCCACACCCAAAGCAGCGGGTTTCAATCCACGCGTCCCGTGAAGGACGCGACTGCCTCCGCTGGAGGCCTTGTCAATACTAGTCTAAATTGGCCATTTCCGCTAACCCCTTTTAAACACAGTTTTAATTTCGATGTTTTTTAAAAGCCAAAAAATTTATCATTTAATTTCAAGTAGTTAGTCTGGCGCTAACCTCCCGGGGTTTTGATGTGAACTAGGGGTTAGCGCTGAGGTGTATATAAAATATACAAATCGAATGGTTTAATGGCGGCAAAAGCGGGTTTACGATGGCTATTACTGCTTAGCGTATGTCGCCGTTATTCCTGCCAAGGTTTAGTCTCTATCAGATTCGGGGCAGTTGTCGAATCTCTGACTATCAGCTTGGGTTCAAACAGGTTACGGTGTTTGCCCTCACCTTGGTCATATGCTTGATGCAGTACCATGGTGGCGGCCATTTCGCCAATATCCAATACGCGATGGTCAATGGTGGTCAGTCGTGGGTAGAGGTAGGCGGCGTAAACGACATCATCAAAGCCAATAATCGATAACGCTTGCGGCACCGCTAAGCCTTTTTCTCTGGCGGCGGTCATCGCTCCTGAGGCCATTTCATCGTTGCCGCAAACCAGTGCGGTAAATCGCTGTTTTCGCTGATAAAGTGTATCAAAACCACTGACGCCACTCGATTGCTGAAAATCGCCTTCAATACAACATTGCTCATCGAGCACAATGCCCGCTTCAAGTAAGGCGCGCTTAACGCCGCTTGCCCTGTCGCTGGCATCTTTTTTCCAGCTCGGACCTGAGATCATCGCAAAGGCTTTATGACCGAGATCAAGCAGGTGTTTGGCCGCCAAATAGCCACCAAGCTCATTGTCGAGGTTAATACAGCGCTCTGCTAAGTCTGGTACTAGGCGGTTGATCAAAACAAACGGAATCGATTTTTGTGCAAGCTCCTGTAAATACTCGTCGCTAACGGCTTCAACATGCAAGATCAGTGCGTCGCATTTACGCCCGATTAAAAACTCGATACCGGCTTTTTCTTGCGCTTCGTTACTGTGTCCTGAGGTAATAATGGTGTGCTTGTTGAATTTACGCAGGCGCTTCTCAATACCACTCATCATCGCGCCAAAAAATGGCCCATGAAGCTCAGACACTAACAGTCCAATACTGTTTGAGCGGTTCGATGCCAGCGACTGGGCGATGGCATTGGGTCGATAACCCAGTTGCTCCATAGCATCGAGCACCTTTTGCCGGGTTTTGTCACTTACCTTGGCATTGTTGTTCATCACCCTTGAAACCGTGGCCAGCGATACCCCAGCCAGCTCGGAAACTTGATAGATAGTTGCCATAATTGCTATATGTCCTTTATTTTGCCTCTGCACCAGCGGCTGCCAGTTGCGCGCTAATACTATCAACCTGCTTACGGTCAAGGCGATAATATAGCATGATCGCGGCGACAATAAACGAACCAATAGCGGCATACAAGGTAAAACTAAGGCGGATCCCTTGTTTTGTTTGCGGCAAAATCGACAAACCGGCCTCATAGCCGTAAACCGCCAGCAACCAACCAGCCAAAGCACCGCCAATGGCAATACCCAGTTTGATGAAAAAGACAACCGACGCATACACCATTCCGGTTAGTCGTTCACCGGTTTTAACCTCGCCATAATCAATGACATCCGCCATTTTGGCCCACAGTAGCGGTGTTGCCATCTGCAAAAAGAAGCTCCACAAACAAAACAGCACAAACGCCAATTGCCACTGCTGCGGGCCCGCAAAGTACCCGGCCAAGCACAAGGTTGCAGCCAGCAGTTGCAGCCCAATATAGGCCTTAACCTTACACACGCGGCGCGCCAAAGGGCTTGAGAACGCACATCCAAGCATACTGCACAACATACCGGCAGTAACAAACGCAGTCACCAGTTCATCTCTATTGAGATAATCTTTCACATAGTAAACCGCCAGCGAAGCTCTAAGCACCTGACCTGCCAACAAAAACACCCCAACAGCAGCAAGAACCCGCCATTGGTCATTGCGCCATAACAATGTTAGGCTTTTGAAAAAGTCGCTATTTTGCTTGGCTGCCCTTGCAACCACCCGCTCTTTGGTGCCCCAAAAACACAAGATAAATAAGATGGCGCCAAATAGTCCCATCACCGCCATCGTCACCTGATAACCATAGGCCGTATCGCCCTTGCCGAAGTATTCCACCAAAGGCAAGGTGCCACCAGCGATCACCAACCCACCAAACATACCAAATACAAACCGGTAGGATTGCACCGATACTCGCTCGTTAGGGTTATCGGTCAGTACACCACCTAACGCGCAATAAGGAATATTGATGGCGGTATAAATCAGCATCAACAAGGTATAGGTTACATAGGCATAAATCAGTCTACCGCTATCATCAAGCGCAGGTGTGGTAAACGCCAGCAAACTGACCAGAGCAAATGGAATGGCAAGCCACATCAGATACGGTCTAAATTGGCCATAGCGGGTTTTGGTGCGATCGGCGAGCGCGCCCATCAGCGGATCGGTCACCGCATCAATCACGCGCACCAACAAAAACATGGTGCCGACGGCGGCCGGATTTAAGCCCATAACGTCGGTATAAAACAGCAGCAAAAACATCATTACGGTTTGAAAAATAATGTTGCTTGCCATATCACCCAAGCCATAGGCGATTTTTTCTTTGATTGAGAGCATCAACTGATTCTCAAAGTAGGGTTTAACCCGATTAAGCTCATAAGCGGCGCTGTTTTAGCATTTCGGCAAAGGCATATCCGCTGTGTTTAATGGTGCGCTTAAGGCTTTGATAGTCCACATGTACCAAGCCAAAACGTTTTTCGTAGCCATAGGCCCATTCAAAGTTATCCATTAGGCTCCATGCAAAATAACCACGAATATCGACACCGGCCTCAACGGCCTGATGTACCGCGTGCAAGTGCGACTGAAAATACGCCACTCTATCCAAATCGACAACTTCACCGTCAATCATTTCATCGGCCATGGCCGCACCGTTTTCAGTGATGTACACCGGCGGTAAATGATAGCGTTTGTGAAGGCTTACCAGCAAGTCGCTAAACCCAGAGGGATATATCTCCCAGCCCATATCGGTCAAAGCCGCCTTATTAGGCTGAACCTGCGCAAAACCCTGTTCAGGGTCAAAGCGGTACACTGCCCGAGTATAGTAGTTGATACCAAGGTAATCCATCGGAGTTGCGATAATGGCCATATCCTCAGCAGCAATAGTCGGCTGCCAGTCTGCCGGTAAGCTTGCCATCAAATCGGGATATCGCCCTTCCATCAATGGCTGAATATACCATTGGTTAAAGTGAATGTCGGCCAGCGTTACCGCCTGCTTATCGGCCTTGCTGTCTGTTGCCGGATATCCGGGGGTGAAGTTCAGCACAATGCCACTTTTGGCTTGTGGGGCATTGCGCTTAAGCACTTGCATGGCAAGACCATGGGCTAAAAGCAAATGGTGAATCGCTTTTTTGCACAACTCGGGCCGCTTAAATCCCGGTGCATGAACGCCAACTTCATAACCTAGGTAGGCGCTACACCAAGGCTCATTCAAAGTGGCATATGAATAAACCAGATCACCAAACGCCTGACTGATCATATCGGCATACTTGGCAAACAAAACTGCAGTATCACGATTGAGCCAGCCCCCGCTATCTTCAATAAACAGCGGCAAGTCCCAATGATAAAGAGTCACAAAGGCTTTGATGTTTTTGGCTTTCAGGCGCTTTAAAATGCCGAGGTAAAAATCGACTCCGGCTTGGTTGAGCGTACCGTCACGATGCATCACCCTCGCCCAAGACACCGAAAAACGATAGGCGTCTACGGCCAAAGACTCAATCATGTCGATATCCTGCTGCCATAAATCAACATGGCCGCAGGCAACATCACCATTACTGTTGTCGGCGATGACACCTTGGCGATTGCAAAAGGCGTCCCATATTGTCGGCAGTCGCCGCTCAGGCGCACCTTCAATTTGAAAAGCCGAGGTGGCAACACCAAAAATAAAGTCTTTGCCGGCGAGCAAAGAACCCGTGGGGAGTGTTAATTTCATCTGGTTGTTTGCTCAAAAATTGTTTGATCTGATGGGTGAATGTGATATAAATGTAAGCGCTTACATTTATAAAGTCAACTCAAATAACAATCAGAGGCGTATCATGGCCAATACATCCAACAGCATACCGGCGGCAACCATGAGTGAACAAAACCATCCATCCAACTACCTGTTTGCGCTTACCTCGCTGACGTCTTTGTTTTTCATGTGGGGCTTTATTACTTGCCTTAACGATATTCTTATTCCCCACTTAAAGAACATGTTCAACCTGAACTACACTCAGGCGATGTTGATCCAGTTTTGTTTCTTCAGCGCCTATTTTATTGTCTCAATACCGGCCGGTAAGCTGGTCGGCAAGCTCGGCTTTCAGCGCGGTATCGTTACCGGGCTTATCATCGCGTGTATCGGTTGTGTGTTGTTTTTCCCCGCTGCGCAATTGAAAGTCTATCCGCTGTTTTTGGGCGCATTATTTGTATTGGCCAGCGGTATCACCATATTGCAAGTATCGGCCAACCCATTTGTCAGTGTCCTTGGCGAAGCCAAAACGGCCTCTTCACGTCTGACCATGACGCAAGCCTTTAACTCACTGGGCACCACCGTTGCGCCCTACTTTGGTTCGGTGCTTATCATCTCTGCGGCAGTAGAAAGCTCAGAAGCCGAATCGGTTGGTTCAACCTATCTGCTATTGGCATTTATGCTGTTGATCCTCGGGCTAATTTTTGCCTTTTTGAAGCTGCCGAAAATCGAATCGGCGCAAGTGCCAAGCGCACAGATCAGCGGCTCGGCCCTGAAGCACAGGCACTTAGCGTTAGGCGCTGTTGGTATTTTTGTCTATGTCGGTGCCGAAGTCAGTATCGGTAGCCTGTTGATTAATTTCTTGGGGCTTGACCATGTTGCCGGGTTAGAAGAAGCCGAAGCCGCCCACTATATTGCCTACTACTGGGGTGGCGCCATGGTTGGCCGCTTTATCGGCGCTGCGGCGATGCAAAAGGTGGCCGGTGGTAAGGCATTGGCATTTAACGCCCTTTTTGCTTCACTGCTGGTGATCACCGCCGTTTTAAGCTCTGGCGCTATTGCGATGTGGGCCATTTTATTGGTGGGATTGTGCAATTCAATTATGTTTCCGACCATTTTCAGCCTAGCCATCACCAACTTAAAAGAACATACCGCTCAGGGGTCGGGTATTTTGTGTTTGGCCATTGTCGGTGGCGCTTTGGTGCCACTGTTGCAAGGCTTTTTGGCCGATACCATCGGGTTGCAAGTCTCTTTCATTTTACCGGTGCTATGCTTTGCCTTTATTGCTTGGTATGGCCTAGTCGGCAGCAAAGTAGTCTCACCTGAAGCGGCATAATAGAGAGTAAGTAATGACAGTTAAACGTACCACCCTCACTTTAAGTTTGCTACTTGGCGTTTGCTGCGCGCAGGCGGCACAGCTCAATCAACGCGACAGCATTTGGCCACAGTTGAATATCGCAGTGAAAAAAAGCACGGCGGTTGAACAGCAAGTCGAAGCACTACTGGTCAAAATGACCCTTGCGCAAAAGGTCGCGCAAATGATCCAACCGGAGATCCGCTCTATCAGCGTAGACGATATGCGCCGCTATGGCTTTGGCTCATACCTCAACGGCGGCGGCTCATTTCCAAACAATAACAAACATGCTACGCCGCAAGACTGGATAGCACTGGCTGAAAGTATGTATCAGGCGTCGATTGACGACAGTCTCGATGGCAGCACGATCCCAACAATGTGGGGCACCGACGCCGTACACGGCCACAACAATGTGATTGGCGCGACGCTCTTTCCCCACAACATCGGCCTTGGCGCCGCCAATAACCCTCAGTTGATTGAAGCAATCGCCAGCGTCACCGCCCGAGAGGTGATGGTTACCGGCATCGATTGGGTATTTGCACCAACAGTAGCAGTCGTACGCGATGACCGCTGGGGCCGAACCTATGAAGGCTACTCCGAAGACCCGGAGATCGTCAAAGCCTATTCGGCGGCCATTGTAAATGGTCTGCAAGGCAGAGCCGACAAAGATTTTTTAAGCGACACCCGAGTGATCAGCACGGTTAAACACTTTCTTGGCGATGGCGGCACAGAAAAAGGCGACGACCAAGGCAACAATTTGGCCTCAGAGGCCGACCTATTCAGGCTTCATGCCCAAGGTTATGTTGGCGGCTTAACCGCCGGCGCACAGACGGTCATGGCCTCGTTCAACAGCTGGCACGGTGAAAAACTGCACGGAAAAAAATATCTGCTGACCGATGTACTAAAAGATCGCATGGGCTTTGACGGCCTTGTGGTTGGCGATTGGAACGGTCACGGTCAGGTCAAAGGCTGTTCCAACCAAAGCTGCGCCAAAGCGGTTAATGCCGGACTCGATATCTTTATGGCGCCCGGTGACGAATGGAAAGCGCTCTATCACAACACCATCGCTCAAGTGAAATCAAAAGTGATCCCACAAAGCCGCATCGATAATGCGGTACGCCGTATTTTACGGGTAAAAGTTCGTGCCGGCCTATTTGACAAGCCTAGCCCGGCCAAACGGCCGCTGGCAGGTAAAACCGCGCTTATTGGCAACAAAGCACATCGTCAGGTTGCCAGACAAGCGGTGCAGGAATCCTTGGTGCTGCTTAAAAACAACCAGCAAACACTGCCACTGTCCGCCAAGCAATCGATTTTGCTCGCAGGTGATGGCGCCGACAACATCGGCAAGCAATCCGGCGGCTGGACCATCACTTGGCAAGGCACCGGCAATAGCAATAGTGACTTTCCCGGTGGGCAATCGATTTATGACGGCTTTAAACAAGCGGTAGCCAAAGCTGGCGGCAAGCTGGAGCTGGCCATTGACGGCAACTACAAACACAAGCCCGACATTGCTGTCGTAGTATATGGTGAAGATCCATACGCCGAGGGCAATGGCGACCTCGATAACTTAGAATACGAGCGCGACGACAAAACCAATTTAAAATTGCTGCAAAAATTAAGAGCCGACGGCATAAAGGTTGTCAGCGTATTTTTAAGCGGCCGCCCCATGTGGGTTAACCCTCACCTGAACGCCTCCGATGCGTTTGTTGCTGCCTGGCTCCCCGGCTCCGAAGGAGGTGGCATCGCCGATGTGCTGTTTGACAATGGCATTGATTTTAAAGGTAAACTGTCATTTTCTTGGCCAGCAGCCCCTCATCAAACTGCCGTTAATCGCGGCGATAGCAGTTATCAACCTCTTTTTGCTTACGGCTATGGACTGACCTATCAAAGCAAACAAACAGTTAAACAGTTGCCAGAGCAAATCGACAACGACCCTTCCTCACGGACACCTTTGGTCATTTTACAAGGTACGGTGAAAAAGCCATGGCAGACGTATATTGCCCATGACGGCAAGCGCCAATTGGTCAATAGCAGCGTCGCCAGCAACGCGGCAATTGAGCTGCGCACCATCGACAAAGTGGTGCAAGAAGATGCCCGTCAATTGCACTTTGCCGGTAACGGCAAGGGTGCGATGATCATCGAACAACCGTTTCCCGACGACTTGCGAGATTATAGTGAAAACCAAGGGGTGCTCAGCTTTGATGCCAAGCTATTGACCAGCAATGATAGTGCCGTCTACGTTGCCATGAACTGCCAATGGGGCTGTGACAAAGGCGTTGAAATCGCCAACCCCCTGAGCAGCAAAGGTGCCGAGCAGTGGCATAACCTGACGATTGACCTGAGCTGTTTTAAACAACAAGGCGTTGATTTTGCAAAAGTATTTTCACCCTTTGCACTCTACAGCCAAGGTAACGCCAAACTCGATATTGCCAATATTCAGATAATACCAGATCACAAGATATCGCCATCAATCAGTTGCCGATAATTTAGCGCCCATAACAAGTTCACTCCTAGTGAGATTGCAAACACAAAATGTAAGCGCTTACAGTTTTAGTTGAGAAACAAGATGACAAAAGAGACCAACACCATGACAAGACTAAAGTTTAACGGGCAAACACTCGCCGTAGCGACTGTCGCACTGGCCTTGAGTGCTTGCGGCGGCTCAGATGGCGTCGATTCGCGCCAGCCACTGGCTTATAATCACGCCCCGACCTTTTCAAGCAGCCCCCTAAGCATCGCCCAGGCGCAAAGGGACTACAGTTACACCGTCAGCGGTAGCGATGAAGATGGCGACAACTTGAGCTTTGCCGCCACCACCCTACCCGATTGGCTTAGCTTCGACAGCGAATCGACAACCCTATCGGGTATGCCGGGCACCAAAGACATCGGCACACATCAAGTGGTGCTTAGCGTATCAGACGGCAAACTCAGCACTGAGCAAAGCTTTACCATTGAAGTCACTCTCCCCGTAGACAACGGCAGTTGGCAATTGGTATGGCAAGATGAATTTGACGGCAACAGCCTAAGTACCGAGCGCTGGGGTTATCAAACCGGTGACGGTTCACAATACGGCCTTGTCGGTTGGGGCAACAACGAGTTGCAATGGTATCAACAAGACAACATTCAAGTCGTCGATGGCCAGTTGCAGATCACCGCCAAGAAAGAAAACAGTAACGGCTATGGCTATACCTCAGGACGTATCCGTACCTTGGGTTTTGTCGATGTGAAGTATGGCCGTATCGAGGCACGCGTTAAACCACCGGCAGGGCAAGGTTTATGGTCGGCATTTTGGCTGCTGCCGAGCGACAGTCAGTATGGCGGCTGGGCCAGTGGTGGTGAAATCGACATTATGGAAATTGTCAGCCCTCAAGGCGAGCAGCAGCAGGTGCACGGTACTGCCCACTACGGCATGGCTTGGCCTCTCAACCAATCTTCTGGCGGCTCACATCAGATGAACGTTACCGATGATTTTCATATTTATGCGGTCGAATGGGAGCAGGATGAAATTCGCTGGTACGTCGATGATGTACATTTTGCCACGTTAACCTCAGAGGCTTGGTGGAGCTACTTTTACAAGAACAACACGCAGGGTTATACCGGTGTTGCAGGTGCGCCATTTAATCAAAATTTTCATATGTTGCTGAACTTAGCGGTTGGCGGCAACTGGCCGGGTTCACCTAATGCCGATACCGTTTTCCCAGCGACCATGGCTGTCGATTATGTTCGAGTTTATGAGTGCTCACAAGACACCGTAAGCGGCAGAGGCTGTGTCAGCAACGTCAACAGCGATGTAGAAGTGCCATCGGCGCAAGACGTGTTTGTTCAAAGCTATACATTATACGGCGATAGCGCCGCTGCAATTGAGTGGAATATCAACGATGAAGTCATCTCTCGTCCCCTCAAATCGGGCATTGGCTGGGACAACAACGGCGCCATCACAATGAGCGAAATACAAACCGGCGATGAACACGGCACCGTGTTAGATGTGGTTACCTCAAACATGGGCAATATCGTCATTGCCGCACAAGATGCCGAGACCTTCAACTTGTTTGGTATGGGCAGTTCAAGCGAGCCATGGAAGCTTCATGCAGGCGAGCTAAAAATGGACATGTATATCAACAGTGCTGGCACCGACTTAGACTCGGCTATCGTGATAAAAATGGACAGTGGCTGGCCAGCTTTGGGTTACAAGCGCTATGACATTGCCGAACTGCCAAAAGATCAGTGGTTTAGCTTATCTGTACCGCTGAACGACCTAGTAGCCACACCGGGTGAGCAAGCGCTCAACACCAGCAAGGTTGTAAACCTTTTTGTTGCCGAATTTACCGGCGCAGCGGCAGTACAGTTTGACAATATCAGCTTAGTTTGTGGTCATAAGGATCAGGGGGGATGTGGAATTAACCCACCGGAAGTTGCCGTTGAAGGCGAACAGGTCCGAGTGTTCAGCGACGAAGTGAACCAATCGGTGTGGACCAATGGCATTGGCGCTTGGGACGATGTTGCCGGTGCCGACTACTTTGACAATGCCACCAGCAATCACATTACATGGAATTTGGTTGATACCGGCGATGAGCACGGCACCGTCATCGAAGCGCAGTTTGGTAGCAATGGGGCCAATGGCGTGTTGTTTATCCAGTCGGCGCAACCAGTCAACATGAGCGACTATACAGGCGGCAGCTTGGTCTTTGATCTGAAAGTGCTCGATTATGCCCAAACCACTGCGGGCATGACCTTCAAAATCGACTGTATCTACCCATGTTCAACCGGCGACCAAAGTCTTGGTGTTGTCGCCAACGGCGAATGGCAAACCATGACGATTGCCGTTGCTGACTTAGTTGCGCAAGGATTGAACCTCTCGTCAGTCAACACCGGCCTTGTGATCTATCCAACTTGGGGCGACCAACAAGGTGTGAAATTCCAACTCGACAATATTCGCTGGCTCAAAGGAGATGGTAATGGTGGCGGCACAGGTGGTGGAGAAACACCTGCCGGACTAGAAGGAGCAGTGACCATTTATGACGGTAACATCAATGATAACTGGGCGTTATGGGATTGCTGTGGCGGCGCAGCGGTATCAGAAGTGACTGACGACGATGCAAACTACGGCGCAGTTGCCGAGTACAGTTTTAACTCAACCCCAACAGTGGCCGGTGTTTTCGGCACCACACCACACGATGCGTCAATGCTGAGTAATGGTACGTTGGAGTTTGACTTAAAAGTCATCTCGCAGCCGACAGACACCAGCGGCGATTGGTTGATTAAAATAGAAGGGATCTCACAGGCGATTTTTGCCGAAGTAAAACTCTCCACCAGCGTCGAAGGTATACCGCCAACTGAAGGCCAATGGCAGCACTACACCTTCAAACTGGCTGACCTGCAAGCTGCTGGCTTACAGCTCAATGCGATTAAAATCATCATGATCTTCCCAACCTGGGGCACCGCCGATGGCACGATTTATCGCCTGGATAACCTACAGATTAAGGAAAACTAAAGCTCGCCTCTGCTTGATGTTCAATCAAAAAGCCTGATTGCGACTAAACACTTGCAGTCAGGCCAACTGCGGCCAAAGCCGCAACTGACAGACACTTTCGTCGGCCGACATCATTTTATCTCTTTGGTGATGTCGGTTTTTTTACCACTTATTACGCAACTCTCTTAACTTCAAAAACACCGTTTTGGCATCGGGTTTATCGCCTATCTCGGGGAACTCCTGTTTGAGCTTGGCAATAATCGTTGGGTTTTGCAGTCTAAAGAAGGTATTGATCTCTTTTTCTAAGGCGATAGTGGTTACCATCGCCGCCGCTGGATTTTGCTGTTCGACTTGCTTGAACAAGGCTTTGGCTCTTTCGTTGTCAGGCTCTCTTGATAAGGTAAAACCCAGGTTGTTACCGATATAATCATGACCGGGGAAGATGCGGGTATTTTCAGGTAGGTTAGCCAGCTGAGTGGCAAAGGTATCAAACAATTCGGCAGGATGGCCGCCATTATGACAGTTTCCGGCACCGGCATTAAACAGCGTATCACCGCAAAACAGTGCCGGTTCGTCAGTTTGCGACATCAAGCACACATGAGCCATGGTGTGTCCCGGCGTATCAAGGGCCAGCAACTCAACCGTTTTGCCTACCTTCACCACATCACCGGCTTTAAGCCCGACATCGATACCCTCAATGGTATTTTTGGCATTTTGATGCGCCAGCAACTTGGCGCCGGTTGCCGCTATCACCGGACGATTGCCGCCGGTATGGTCGCCATGCTCGTGGGTATTGAGCACTTGGGTAATGGTCCAACCGTTATCGGCGGCCACAGCCAAACATTGTTTGTGGTCTAGAGGGTCAATCGCCAAAGCCTCTCCCGTTTGTGGGCAAACAATCAAATAATTGAAATTACGATAAGCATTACCAGTCCAAATCTGCTTTACTAACATCAAACACACCCTTTTGCTGTAGACAGTGGCCTTTATTATAGCGGTTAAATATATGCACGCTACAAATCGCCCACGAGTTAGCGAGTACCCGTCCGGAAATTGGCGTTGCCGGGCACTTGGCTACTGTAACAGATTAAAATAAACATCGAGCACCTTGAGCCTCTTATGCTTGTTATCGAGATTAATATGACTCCAAGACCACAATGGAATTTGATTGCCAGAGCTATCTTGCCGATAACTCTTTTTAGGTGATAATGATATTTCATACAGGCCATACGCTTGCAAAGACTTTATTTCATCCACTGTCGTTTGCCCATCCGCATTTGTATCCAACCAAATAAGTAACCTTGACCACACCTGATCTTCGTGGGAGATAACACCATCTTGGTTGCCACCTAATATCGAAAGGTCATATTGTGCCAATGCTGAAAATCCATTGTCCTTTAGTGATAAAAGGTCAGAACCACAAGAGACAGAGAGGTTTTTGCCAATTGCATCAAGCCAACTAGAGTTCTGGCAAAAAACGGCTTTGGAAACAAAGTCACTACCTTGACCAAATAACTCAGAACCATTGTCAACTACACCATTACGATTGTTATCCATGACAAGAAAAGCATCATCGCTAGCAGGAGCCGTCCACTGTGTCAGTTGATAGTCTCCGTTACCAAATAAATCAAAACTAACACTTTCGTTAGATGAGCCTAAATGGACTTCATCACCATTGAGGTCGATTAATAGTGGGCAGTATTGCCCGGGATCATAATCACAATCAGTATCAGGAATTAGACAGCCACCACTACCACCAGAGCTTGATGATTCCGACCAAGGTTTGGCTTCAGAATCTGGATTCCATGTATATCCGCCAAATAAACCTGAATTATAAAACTCTTGTTGAATGGACCTAGCAAATACAGCTAGCACTCTATGCCCTGTTGCAGGTTTTACCGGGTCATGCTTTTTTTGCCATGCGAGTCCAACATTCTTTCTATTTGCTTCAACCCCGGGATTACCAGAGATCCATTCGTCCGGCACATGCAGCACCTCAAGGGCGAAAATATTTGTGGAAAGCAGCAAGGTAAATAGGTAAGTTATTATTTTAAGCACTGTTTCTCTTATTTTATCCATATCACTCAGTCAATTATTATGGAACACGTATTCAAATTAGCAAATAAAGATCTTAAAAAGATACAGGAAATACAAAGTGCTTAATAAAAATAAAGTATTACTGGTTATGATTTTGTGCGTTTTTATCGCACTAACCCTTAGGCTGCTAGCATGGCCATTGGGTGAAAAAAAGCCAGAGCCACAAATAGAAATAACAGACAAAACACTAAAAGTAGTTGTCAATGCGCCTGAGCCAGTTGTTAAAGCTCAGCAGAATTTACAGAAAATAGAGAATACTCAGACAAAGATTGATTGCCCAACCATAGAAGATCTTCAATCTTTAGAAAAAGATCATGACATTGTTAATTGGATTTATACCCATATAGGTTATGGTAGAACAGACAGCGAAAACTATATGTCCATCGCCCAACTCAAAGAACAGGCAAATGCTCAAAACCCCCATGCCATGTTTGTGTTAGCCAGCCACTATGCCTACCAAGCACAATTTAAAGGTGAATATGATCCATCGCTAAAAGCAGATTCGCAATTCACTCATACTTATGAACCCAAACCACTAGATGAGGAGGCTTTTGCCAAAGCGCAGCATTGGTTTAATCAAGCGGCCTTTTATGGTCTTATCGGCGCTTATGGCGAGTTAGCTAAATTGCATGTTGGCAAATGGCAAAGGCAAAATGATACCGCTGAACTTTCTTTGGAGCAGTCATTAGATCAATCTGACAGCCTATTGATAAAAATCAAAGCCTACTCGGTCTTTCAAGCTGAATTGTTACCGCAATACTTTACTCATAAAAACTATCAGGTCCCACAAGACTATAGCCAACAGCAGCGCACTCAACTTGAGGCTAATATTGCTTTATTAAGGTTACAATGGCAGAAAAATCGCGCTGCTATTGGCCTGCCGATTAAACTCGACTGGGAGATACCTGAAAACGTATTACGGCTTGGTAAAGGGCTATCTTGTTTAGAAGCTGACTAACCTTGGTATTAAGCAACAAACCCCTTGCAGCGAAACCAGATATTGCTATCATATCGCGTTCTTTAAAAATGGGTGTTTTATGTACGACGATATACGACCTTATCGTGATAGCGAACTGCCCGAAGTCATCGCGCGTTTAGTGGCTTCGCCGGAGTTGCAATCATCGGTAGCTAGCTTTGTGATGCCAAAATTGGCCAAGTGGTTTCCTGGCCCTTGCCGCTTTTTGGTGGCGCAGTCTCTTAAGCGTAAAGTAAAGGGAATAAGCCAAATAAGCGATATGCAGCTGGAAATTGCCCGCTATATGCAAAGAATGCTCAAAACCACCACCAAAGGCTTTACCTTTGAGGGTTTGGATAAGCTCGATATGTCAAAGCCGACCTTATTTATCAGCAACCATCGCGACATCGCCATGGACCCCGCTTTGGTCAACTACGCACTGCACCTTCATGGTCATGCCACCGTAGAGATAGCCATTGGCGATAACCTGCTGAGCAAACCTTGGGTGTCTGATTTAATGCGTATCAATCGCAGCTTTATCGTCAAACGCTCAGAAAAAACCAAACGCGCGATGTTGCTTGCCTCAAAGCAGCTCTCAGGCTACATACACCACACCCTGAATGACAACCACACCCATGTATGGATAGCGCAAAAAGAAGGTCGTGCCAAAGACGGTAAAGATAAAACCAATTCGGCACTGATCTCGATGCTGCTGTTAAACAAAGCCAAAGATCAAAGCATCGCCGAGTATTTGCAGGAACTCAACATCGTGCCGGTCACCATCTGTTACGAACTCGACCCTTGTGATAGAGACAAAGCCAGAGAGCTGGCCGCGATAGAAACCCATGGCCGTTATGAAAAAGACGAGCATGAAGACATTCGTTCTATCACCAAAGGCATCGTTGGCAACAAAGGCCATGTTCATATTCATTTTGGTCAACCGATTTTGGGCGAGTTTGACGACAGCAAAGCCATTGCCGCCGCCGTCGATAAGCAGATCATTGGCAATTACAAGCTGTACGACACCAACCTTACCGCACACGCCAAACTCAATGGCAACGGCGAGGTTTTACCTGCTCTTGCCGAACGCCTGCAAGGACTAAGCGAAAACGAACAACACTGGTTGCTGTCGATGTACGCCAACCCGGTCAATGCCAAAACCGCTTTGGAACAAAGCCTGTGAGACTAGATAAATATTTGTGTAATTGTACTGACCTTACCCGCGCACTGGCCAAAAGGGCCATCGCCAAAGGCAGAGTTTTGATTAACGGCCAAGAGACTAAAAATCCTGCCACTAAGGTAAATGATGGTGATGAGGTTTGTTTGGACGAGCAAAAACTCAGCTTAATTGGCTTAAGATATATCATGCTCAATAAGCCCGAGGATTTTATCTGCTCTAATGTCGATGAAGTGCACCCAAGTGTATTGGGTCTGATTGACGTGGAAAAACCGCAGGATCTACACATTGCAGGACGCTTAGATGTAGATACCACTGGACTGGTATTGATCACCGATGATGGCAAATGGTCTCATGCGGTGACTTCGCCAAAGCGTGCTTGCAACAAGCGCTATCGGGTCGAGTTGGCCGAGCCAATTGCCGAGGATGCCGTCGAAGTCTTTGCCACAGGCATTGAACTCCATGGTGAGCGTGCACCGACCCGACCGGCCAAGTTGGAAGTATTGGCGCCTTATGAAGTGCTATTGACCATTCAAGAGGGTAAATACCACCAAGTTAAGCGCATGTTCGCCGCCACTGGCAACAAAGTGGTGTCATTACATCGTGAAGCCGTGGGCCAAATCGAACTCGACAACGACTTGGCCCCAGGTGAGTGGCGCTACCTCAGCGATGAGGAAATTGCAGGGATTTAACGCGATTGGGCATTAAATTCTCGGTTTAGCAGTGCGTAGAGATATTCACTGCCCCATGCCCCTTTAAACCAACAGTTTTCGACAAAATGAGCTTCTTGACGAAAACCTAAACGCTCAAGTAGGCCGACACAACCACGGTTGAGCACATCAGTCAGCGCAGTCACCCGATGGGTATTTAACTCGCCAAATATAAAGGCCAACAGCGCCGAAATGGCCTCAAAACCATAGCCTTTGCGCTGATGTTCTAAAGCTAAAGTAAAGCCAATCTCCAGTTGACGATAGTCGGCTTCGACAAAATGCACCACACAATCGCCAACTAACGCGCCGCTGTCTTTATCGGCTATGGCAATTTGATACCAGCTATCAAGCTCGCCAAATGCCAAGGCTTGTTGAACTTGAAAGAACTGCTCGGCACGAGCCAAGTCGTAATCCGTCCAGCTTTGATAGCGCGCGACTTCAGGGTTGTTACGATACGCCGCAAAAGCGCTCAAATCAGCCCGGGTAAAATCACGCAAAACCAGACGCTCGGTAAAAATCGAGTTGAATTTCGACAACATGTTGGCACTCCAAAACACTAAGCATTTTACCGAGCAGGTTATAGCATATTTAATAAGAGATTTATCTCATCAAATGGTGCTTTTCACTTTAGCCGACATAAAGCTCGGCAACGGCATTGCTACGCTCAATAATGTCGGCCAAGGCAGCCCCTTCAGGCTTGTGCTTAAACGGCACTTTCATTGAGCCGTCAGTTTCGGCCTCGGCATAAGCGATACAGGCGGCAAAAGCCGGATCTGAGGCAATAACCTCATCGATACTCTTGCCCGCTTTAAGGCCGATTAACAACTTACCTAAGCTCAGCATACTCATTTGGCTCGCATCGGCAATAGTGCCTTGAATGGAGTGGTAGTCCCCTGCTGCCTGATTGATTTTCTTACGCTCTCGGGCTTTGAGTTCAACGGCACTGACAAGGTCATTGCTGTAGTCAATTTGAGGTGCGTGTTCATTGGTATTCATTGCGACGTTAGTCATTTTGTCCATCTCCTATGTATGGGAATACACCCCAAGTCTTGGGGTCAAAATTAATATAGCCTGCAATCGCAGCAGGCAGTGCTAACAGTACCGAGCCTGTTGGCGTTTTTGGATAACCGTGTATGTGATGGTATTTGTGCTGGGTAAAACCTAAATGACTGCCAGTTAGCTGCCATTGATTGGTTGCGCCATTGGCCCATTGACCATCAATATCGCCAGACAAAATTTTAGTAAATGCGGCAACAGAAACGGCATTCACCCCATTGACTGCCTGATACAGGGTGAAGGGATTAGCATCGTTTTCGTCCATTACCCAATCTAACCGCCAAATATGAAACTCATCATATACATAGGCTTGCTCAGCGCGGCCCATTGCCGTCAATAGCTCGCGCTCTTCATTGGTTCTATCAGCCCAAGCGGTAGAATCGACTACTGACTGCACCAAGGTATAAGTGCAACCAGAATTGCTTAACCAGTGATCTGGTACACTCCCCGTGGTGCCTGTCAGCCTTTGGTTTTTGCTCAATCGATAGTAAGGAGACTTTTCTCTGACATCATAAACCACCTGATTGATTTGCTCGCCAGTGGTACTCATTTTGGCGTCTATTCCAGCGACTTTGCCTAACACTTGGGATGTCAAACTTTCATTGGCCTGAGTTTTAGCCATTAAATCTTGCTCAAATGCCATGATTATTGCTCCTTAACAGTGACTTGGGATGAAAAAAGATCGTTAAGTTTAGTCATCTTGCTGATCCCCTATATAAGGAAAAGTACCCCAATAGCTGGCATCAAGGCGCACATGGCCAGCAATCGCAGCAGGCAAAGCAAACAGCATAGAGCCATAATCTGAGGTCCTAACCGGGTGCATATGGTGAATATAATCATTGCGTGAGGGGTCTAAATGATAGCCTGTTAGCTTCCACGCATTGGTTGCGCCATGTGCCCAGTTATGTTCGATGCTGCCCGAGAGCAACTTAGTCATCGCGCCCACAGTAGAGGCAATGGCGTTATTTACCCTTTGATACAAGGCATGATAATTTTGCGTTGGTGTCCAATCCATCCGCCAAATATTGAAATTACGGTAAATATAGTAAGTGCCTTGGCGGCTCATAGCCCTTAAGAGATCACGCTCTTCCTCTGTCCTGTCATCCCAAGCTTTTGCCGTTTGAACCTCTTGCACTAGCGTGTAGGTAAATGCATCAGATGAGAACCAAAAATCAGGTACATTTCCCGACACACCTGCCAATACGTCATTCTTGCTTAATCGATAAAACTGTTTATAGGCGTCTTCAGTACTGATGTAATTAGAAACCTTAGCTTGGGCTGCGGTGACACGGCTGTCATAACCATTGAGTTTACTTGAAACCAAGCCATTCACTCGATCACTTGCAGCCACTAGTTCATTAAGATCTTGTTCAAATGCCATGGTTATAGCTCCTTATTGTTGATCCTGATGGTCTATGCATTTTGTTCATCTCCTATGTAAGGAAAAACGCCCCAATGCTCAGCCTTGAGTGAGTGATAACCCGCAACAGCAGCAGGCAGGCAGAACAACATAGAGCCTTCACCTGATTGGCGATAGGGATGCATATGGTGATAGCGATATGGCACCAGACCAAGATGAAGACCTGAAAGTGTCCACTGATCTGTTGCGTTATCTGCCCAAGAGCCAATAATTTTGCCAGAAAGCAACTTAGTCATAGCGGCAACCGTAGCCGGTGTGGCCGCATTAACCTGTTGATACAAAAGATGTGTATGACTTGATGCCACCCAATCCATACGCCAGATGTTAAAGGTTTTGTAGACGTACTTTTCACCCTCTCGGCCCATTGCGGTTAACAACTCTTGCTCTAGTGGCGTTCTATCTTCCCATTCAATGCCGGCCTTAATTTCCTGCACCTTGGTATAAGTAACCCCATTGCCAGATTGCCAAAAATCAGGGATTGCGCCACTGGTCCCGGTCAACGCTTGGTTTTTATTCAAGCGATAAAACTGCTGCTCGGATCTAGCATTGGCGATCAGCTCATCAGCTTCACTCTGGGCCTGCTTGACTCGGCTATCAATGGCATCGATTTGCCCTGCAACCGCTTCGGTTAGCCTGTCCGAAGAGTGCACTAACTCTGTAATATCTTTCTCAAGTGCCATTGTTAGCTCCCTATAGCATCAAATTTGAGATCCAAATAACGGTGATTGCTGTTGACCTGTGCAATGCCCATTTTGGTCAGCTCGGGGGCCAATAAGATGTTTAAATCCAGCCCCTGATCAACAATCGTAATGGCGTCTGTCGGCACGCCGCTAATGGCCAAATCAAAGGCCAAAATCAAGTCCACATCCGGAGACTTGTACGCCAACACCTTTTCAGGGTCAGAATAAACCGCAAACAAAGTGCCGTCGTCCAAGAAAAAGCCGACCTCTTTGACCCAAAAGGTTTTGTCGGAATTTTCGATGACCGTCATATGGGCTTGATTACTGGAAGCCATTGAACTGCTGGCGATATTGATCCGGCTTTGCTCGCTACTGAGTACGGTTATGTCCTGGCTTGGCGTATAACCCGCATCGCCTAAGCCGACCGAGCTGATTTTGGCATTGAGACCATTGCTATCGGCATTAAATACGGCCTGCAATCCTGCATTGGTAATGGTTGGTTTTAAGATAATGCTCACATGAGTTACCTCTTTAAGTTGAATAATGTGTATGTAGGTTAGCCGTGTAGATAGAAGCGGCTGACTACGCAGCTTCTACGGCTTGAACTAATGGCGGTGGTCACCTCGGCAGATTGTTGCGGCACTTGTACCGCTGCGGTATGACCGGCGTGGCGGTTAAGCGCCAAGTTGTGCTTTGAGGTGCTTAGCCCCATCTGAAGATCGCTTTGTGCTGTTGGCACATGCACAGGCACCATAGCGCCGCTAACGCGAGAGACCTGAGTTGGCTCGGTGGTGCCTGCAAGCGCCAAGCCGCTTTCCATTTTGGCGCCAACCAAAAAGTCAAAGTGGCTGCGCACCGGTTTAAGTGAGTTAACCGCCCGTTCAATCGCGATATATAGCTCAGGACTTAAAAACACCTGATGACTGGTATAGGGGTTTTCATTCGCCCATGCGATAAACACAAAGGTATGAGGGTTGGTGTTGTGTACCGCAGCCAAAGCAACGTCGTGCACATCATCAAACCATTCGAGAAAATCCACCGTCACCCCAAGTGAGGCCAACGCCTTTTTCACTGCGCCAACAGTGCCTTTTTGACGATGGGTGTATACGGCATTTTTGATCTGTAGACGTTTGGTTTGTTCGCTCCAATCACTATCCCAATCATCAATAGACATCGCCCAAGCGAGCCAAGGCAATAGCGCCTCGGGGCAATCGTCAGGATGCCAAAGTTTGCCGATATCAACCGGTAGGTCAGCAAGTTTGGCGCAGGCCAGCTCCAACGCTTGTTCTTGCGCGGTGGCGTTATGGGGCAATAAAGAGCTACTCATCATAGCCACCGTCAACGACATTGATGGCGCTGCAATACGCCGCCTCAGTCGAGCCAACCACAATATCGGCAAGGGGCGATTTGAGTTTTACGTTTTGCACGCCCGGCAAATGTAAAGCGGCGTACAAACCGGAAAGTGTGATGTCATAGCCCAGCCGATGTTGTTGATTGACATAATCATCCAGTCGCTGGCGCACCTGTTCGACAATCAGCGTATGATCAGGCCCGCGAAA
>JBFHGJ010000097.1:0-21835 GCA_041583135.1 Alteromonadaceae bacterium
CGAACA
Source organism: Alteromonadaceae bacterium (assembly GCA_041583135.1). Classification (GTDB taxonomy): domain Bacteria; phylum Pseudomonadota; class Gammaproteobacteria; order Enterobacterales; family Alteromonadaceae; genus JABSOG01. The sequence continues at coordinate 7 of JBFHGJ010000097.1, forward strand.
CGCATATTATTGTTTCCTTTAAATGATTGTTTCTAAGTCAGTATATATCAAGGGTGTCGGTGATGCTATGTGAGGACTAAGCCCCTTGTTCAAATAGCGCCTCGGCAAGCCGATGAATATCGTCTGAGTCTGTAAGCGGTTCGAAGGTGCCTCGCAATTCAAATTCTAGCGTTGTGCCAACTGCATCTCCGCAGGCTAGGCCAACCAATGCGCCCATTGCTCTTTCTTTTATCATCATGGATTGAAAAGTTCTCCCAAGTTTCACGTCATAGTGAATGATTGGCGAATGCTGAGCAAGCTCAAACTGGTTTTATGTTGATGTTAAAGCCCTCTTTGAGTCCCTGGATGAATTGGATAAATTGGTGACTGCCACGGCTGCGGTTTCGCTTCTTTCAGCGCCTTTATATTGATTGCGATGGCTTGGTTGAGTTGAGTATCACCGTCAGGTGCTGTTGCCTGAAGTGCCGGCTCAACCCTGATATCCGGTTGTACGCCTCGGTTTTCGATGTTCCACTGGCCATTTGGCAGGTAGCTGCCGCGATTGGGAATGGCAACTGTTGCGCCATCGACCAGAGTTAAACCAAAGGCGTAGGGGCCGATGCCTGCACCATAGGTTGGTTGCCCGACAACGGTGCCGAGCTTTGCGGCTTTGAACATTTGCGCAAAGGTTTCGGCGGCCGAGGCATCATAGGGATTGATCAGTAGCGTCAATTGGCCGTTAAAGGCATTGACCGGGGTCGAAAGGTCGGCGCCTTGCCTAAAACGGTAGCGATACAAGGTTTTGCGCTGGAGCAAATCTATTAAGGCGTCTGCGGTAATACCACCGGGGTTAAACCTTAGGTCAATGACCAATCCTTTGGCATCGGTTATGCGGTAAAACTGCGCCATAAAGTGCTCAATACCTTGTTGGTTGAATCTTGGAATATGAACATATTTCACCGCGCTGCCTGTCTGTTTGGCAACATACTGCTGGTTGGCTGCAGCCCAGTTGGCTAAGCGCAACGCCGTTTCACTGCGGAGCAGTTTTACTTGTATGGTGCGGGCATTTTGCCCTTGCACATTGTCGGCAATCTTTAGTTGCACGGCCGTATCGGCTAAGCCAAAAAAGTAACGATATAGTGGTTTGTCTGTCGTGATGTTTTGATGGTTTAAGGCTATCAAGTAGTCTCCGTCTTTTACCTTTGCGCCATATTGATCCAGTGGGGCAAAAGGGGCGTTGTAGGTATTCACTGTGCGATAAACCTGGTCAACGCGATATCTGCCTTTGGTAACGCTGAAATCGGCGCCCAATAGCCCGATGTTTTCTCGATTGGCTTGCCCCGGGCCATTGTCACCTTGGCTACTACCTGAGTGGCTGACAGATAAAAAGCCGATCATTTGCCTAAGCAGTTCGGTTAAATCCTGTCGCCGGGTGAGGTTAGGCAAATAACGGGCATACTCTTGATACAGCCTTTGCTTGTCGGCGCCGTGAAGATTTGGGTCGTAGAGTTGCTCGACCATAAAATTAAAGCTCTCATTGAACATTTGCCGCCATTCTTGCTCAGGCTCAAGGGCTTTGAACAAGCGTTTGAGTTTCAGTGGCGCAGGCAGTGCCTTGGATTGAGTCAAATCTAACAGGTAACGATTGTCGCCGAGTTTATAAAGCGCCTTGGTGCCGCCTGCTGCGAATGTAATGGTGCTAAATCCTTTGATGCGTGGTTTAAGCTGAGTAGGGTTATTTAAGTTCAGACTCATGAGCTGATACTCAGGTTCATCGTTTATGCGTAGCGGTGAACGCCAGCTTTGGGTGACCAAGTGTAGCTTGCCGCTGCTAAAGGCATTCAGTGAGACCACATCGTAATCATCGATATCCAAAGCCACGGTGCGTTGCTCAATGCCAGCCAAATCTATGGAGACATCGACCGGAGCATCCGACCAAGTAACGGCTAAATTGGGCATCTTTAGCCCCGCTAAAACCGCTGGTTCATCACCATCTTTAAGGGTAATGGCTTTGATTTTTGCTTTGCTGCGAGCACGCTCAAAAATGCCGTTTAATACCGCCCAGCGATAATTAGTGGCATTGAGGTTGTTGCTGGCAACGTAGTAAAGATATCGGCCGTTCTTGTCAAATGCCGGCAAGGTGGCATTTTCGTCGGTTTTGGTGATCTGCGTCGAGCGCTCGGTTTGGTTGTCATAGACATAAATGGCCGACATACCGTATTGGTCTTGTTGCGCGTAGGCTAAAAAGCGGCTGTCTGGCGACCAAGCTCGATGGAATTGGTTCTGACCAGAAAATGTTGATTGAGCGAGCTTGGTAAACACCTCTGCGCGACTATCGAACAGCCACAGTTGCAGGCGGTGGTCGTTAAAGCTGAGTTTTTGCCCATCGGGAGACCAGGCTAAATCGAGATAAAACCCCGGGTCGGCTTCGATATCATAGCCTTTTGTTGCGAGGCTCTGATCAACCGTTTGAATATAAAGGCGATTTTTACCGGTCGCATCAGAAAAATAGGCCATAAACCGACCATCGGGTGATAGGGTTGCCTGTCTTTGCGCTGCATTGGCCGATTTGGTCAAATTGGCTGCCGTATGGCTGTTGGTGCTTGCCATAAAGACATCACCTCTGGCGACAGCTATCACTTGTTGGCCATCGTCAGATAAACTCAATTCGCTGATATCACTATAGGCGTTGATACGCCTTACTTTTTTTAACTTATCGGTGGTGGGGATATCAATAGTTAACGCCTGCTGCTGTTGACCGTTTAAGTCGGCGGTGTGAATAGCGCCGTCTTGAATAAACACCAAGCCTTGTTGGTCTAGTGCAAAGTCGGCGACACCGTAGCGGGTGTAGTGGGTGAGGGCTTTGGCAAACTTGCCGTGACGATAGATATTGGCGACACCAAGTTTGTCTGACAGGTAATATAGATTGTTATTTTGCCAGCGCGGCGAGAAGTTATTGGCAAACTCATCAAAGACCTGACTTGTGGCTTGCCATTGCCCGGACAAAGGGTTGTCTATCAGGTGAATGACGCTCTTTTGCCCACCCCGATAGTAGCGCTGTGGCAACTGTTTTGGGTTATGAGAGGTTGGCACCAAAGCCGCTTGTCCGCCGCCGTTGAAGCTCAGCTCGGAAGCGACATTAAGCGGCAGCTTCTGCGCCAGCACACCGCCAAGTTCGAGCTTAAACAGGTCACTGGCGAAACGACGATGGCGATGAGAGGCAAAGTAGATGGCTTTGCCGTCAGGTTGCCATGCCACCGGCCAGTCCTTTGCCGGGTGATTGGTCAGCCGATTGGCTGTGCCTGATGCCAAGTCGAGCCAGTATACTTCGGCGTTGCCGCCGCTCACTTGCATGTAGGCTACTTTGTCGCCGCTTGGTGAAAACAAAGGTTGGCTCTTATCTTCACTGCCTTGGGTCAAAGGCGTGGCAACACCTCCAGTGCGTGAGACTTGCCACAGGTTACCTGCCGCTGAAAACACGATGGTATCGCCATGCACCGTGAGCCCCTTGAACAGAATAGGGCCTTGCTTTGAACTGATGGCTAAGCCGCAAGTCGATAGTAACAATAGGGCTGTGTATATGACTGGTTTGACAAAATTCATGACCTGCTCCTTGGGCTATTCGTATCTTAAAACGGCCATTGGCTGGCGGTAGCTGGTACGATAGGCTGGCAGCAAAATGGCGAGAATGCATACGCCCAACAGGAGCAATGGCACGCCGACAAATGCTACGGGGTCTTGGGCTGGGCCAATTAACACGATAGACATGATAGATGTCATAGCAAACGCCAAGCCTACACCCAATACACAACCTACCAGTGCCAACAACAAGCCTTTTTTAAGTAGCATCCATATCAGCTGATTCGGCGTTGCCCCTAGGGCAAGCCGCACACCGACTTCCTGTTGACGCAATTGGATGCTATAGGCGACAGAGCCATAAACACCGACTACGGCCAAGACCAAGGCCAATATGCCAAGCCCACCGCATAGCCATGCGATAAGTGCCAGCGGTAACTGGATCAGGGCTATCATCTGTTGGATGGTTTTGATGCCGTCAATTGCCACCAATGGTTCTACCTCGGTGATGGCTTGTTGCACCCGTTCAATCAACTGCTCAGGTGCAACGTTGGTGCGCATAGTGAAAGATAGACCATGACCATATGTTTCGCTCAGTGGCACGTAGATAAACGGTGCGCTATCGTCGGATAAACTGCGGTGCATCACGGTTTCTACGATACCGACAACTTCAAAAGCATCTTTGCTGAGCGACATTTGAATATACTGGCCGAGCGGGTTTTGTTCACCAAACAGTGCTTTGGCTGCGGCTTGGTTGATGATGGCAACTGGCGCGAGGTAGTCGCGGTCTAGCTCGGTAAAGTTGCGTCCTGCTATCAAGTCGATATCGGCTGCCGCCAAGAAGTCAGTATCGATTGGGGTGTAACCATAGCTTTGGCGAGCCGGTGATTGGCTGGCGTCGGCTGTGGCATCTTCGTCAAACACGCTGACGTGGAGGTTGGAGCGGTCTAAACCAAAGGGCGCGTTACGGGCAATACCAACTTGTTCAATGCCGTCGATGGCTTTAAAGGATTGTTTAAGCCGCTGCGCCAGCGCGGTTTTTTCTGCGCCGTGAAATCCATATTGCGACAGCTGGGTTTTAAAGATCAGCAGCTGGTTATCTTCAAATCCGGTCTCTACCGTTGTGGCCTTTTGCATACTACGCACTGCAACACCGGCGCTGATCAGTAATGCGATACTTAAAGTGAATTGCAGCACCAAAAAGAAGCTACGCATTTTGCTGGTGGTTTTTTCAAAACTGCCGGAGACGGGTTGATCTTTTAACGCGGGCATGATGTCTAACCGGCTAATTTGCAGCGCCGGGGCTAAGGCAAATACTAGGGTTGAGATGGCTGATATGATCACGACGTAGCCTATCACCGTCAGGTCAATCGGCATGGCTAAATTCATTTTAAGTGGCAGTTCAGGTAGTAGAGCGAGCAAGAGTTTACGGCTCCAAAGGGTGATCAGCAATGCAACCACACCGCTGGCAAGGCTAAGGATAAAACCCTCGACCAACAATTGCCGCACAATGTCCATACGGCTGGCACCAAGAGCGACTCGGACCGCCATTTCTTGGCGTCTTTCGGTGGCTCTGGAAAGTAGCAGCGCTGCAACGCTGGCACAGGCGAGCAGTAAAATCAAAGCGCCGATAAAAGTCAGGGCGGCCGAAAGCATTTCAAGTACAGCTTTAGGGAAAATACCAAAGGTTTCATAGTCAGTGGCGTAGTAGACCCGAGGCGTTTTGTCTACACTTTGTTCGATCAGTTTTTGTGACAGCACCGCAAGCTCTTTGCTGGCCGAGATTTTTGTGGCATCAGGATTGAGACGGGCGTGGAATTGCAGCCAAAAATGTTCGGGGCTGTTGATCATCTCAGGTGAGTCTGGCCGCATTTGCTGGGCCATGGTCATCGGCACCCAAACATCAGGCGTGATCACTGCCATATGACCGCTAAAATCGGCAGGCATCACGCCAATGACTTCAAACTCAAATCCATTGAGACTGATGCTTTGTCCGATGATCTCAGGGTTAGCCTGATAGGTTTGCTGCCAAAAGTCATGGCTCATGACCACGTATGGATCACGCCCTAAAATAAACTCCGAGCTGGCGGTAAAGGTGCGGCCGATGTTTGTTTTTCGACCTAAAACGTCAAAGTAGTTGCTGGAGACCAGCTGCGCAGTGATTAGGCTGGAGCGTTTATTTTTGTATAGACTGGCTTCGGTCGTTGAGGTGGCAAAGGCACCGCTGAACGACTTGGCGTGGTCACGCAAATATAAAAAGTCGGCGTGGGAAGTCGGTCGGGTAAACAGCGGGGTTTCATCACTGTCTTTGTTGCCAATAGAGACCAAGCGTTCAGGCGATGCGACATTGACCGAGCTGAACAACAACTCATTGATCAGACTGAACAAGGTGGTGTTTGGTCCCATTCCTAGTGCTAGGCACAGCACGATACTGAGCATAAACTTAGGGCGTAAGGTGAGTTGGTTGATGCCAAAGAGGATGTCTTGGCCGAGTTTAACAGTCATCTCTGCCTCCTGGTTTACAGATTTTCAGCCAAGGCCAGTGGTTCGCTGGTGGTTTCATCCAGTAGCACTTTGCCGTCGAGCAGCTCGACTTTGCGCGCGGCATAATCGATATATCGGGGATCGTGGGTGACCATGCAGATGGTGGTGCCTTCTTGATGCAGTTTGTCTAGCAAAGTCATGATGGCTTCACCTTGTTTTGAGTCGAGGTTACCTGTTGGCTCATCGGCCAAGACTAATTTGGGATTGGTTACCAGCGCACGGGCAACCGCGACTCTTTGTTGCTGACCGCCCGAAAGCTGGTTGGGAAAATGCTGAGCGCGGTCGCTCATATCGACTCGGGCCAACACTTCGGTGACTTTGGCTTTGCGCTCAGCAGCGCTTACACCGGCATAAACCAGCGGCAACTCAACGTTTTTAAAGACGTTTAAATCGCCCAACAGGTTGAAGTTTTGAAACACGTAACCGATGTTTTCATTGCGCAATTTGGCGCGCTTGGCAGCTGGCAGGTTCGATACTTCGGTGCCAGCCAATTGAAAACTGCCTTCACTGCCGACATCCAGCAGTCCGATGATCGACAACAGAGTCGATTTACCACAGCCCGATGGCCCGGCGATGGCAAGATAATCGCCTTGGTTAATGGTGAGATCGATACCGTTCAGTGCTCGGGTTTGTTGGCCATTGCCGCTAAAAACTTTGGTGATCCCTTTTAAGGTGATGAGTGGCTGTGCGCTCTTACTGTTTGACATGAATTAGCCTCGATGAATGTTTACACTGAACGATATAGAGCAACTGCCGTGCCAAAATATTATTTACTTAAATTTCAATGTTTTATGACATCATAACGACCTAAAATGCGTGAAAGTGTCCGCTATCGGACAGTGCGGATTTTCAATTGCGGACAGTTATCAGCTGAGTTTGGGGGGTCAGGTTAAAGTGGTTAATTTCTCGGCAATTGGTTATACTCATAGCCTGTTATCAGGTTTTTAGGAATTCGCAGTATGGCCATTAACTCTGCTGCCATTGCATCTTTTAATCAAGTCTCAGGGCTTGGTGTAAACAACAATCCTGCCAATGCCAAGCGTGCAGACAATGCAAGCGGCAGCGCCGGGACACAAAGCAGCGCCAGTGAGCGCCGGGCGCAAACCAACTCGGTCATTTTGCAGGCCCACTATAACCTCAGCCTAAAAACCAAAGATCAACCCAACGCGTTGTTGTACAAAAATGCGATTGAGGCCATCAACAAAGAGCTTGAGCCTACCCTAGGTGAAAATGCCGCGCAAAAGGCTTATGACGCTGGCGTTGATTTTTCACCTGAAGCCGTCGCCGACAGAATTGTCGGCTTTGCTACGTCGTTTTTCTCGCTTTACCAACAAAACCACCAAGATACCCCGCTAGAGCAGCAACTCAACGACTTTGTCGATTTGGTTGGCGGCGGTGTCGATAAAGGCTTTGGCGAGGCCAAAGACATTCTCGATGGGCTTGGGGTGTTTAAAGACGACGTTGAAGACAATGCCAACAAAACCTATGACCTTATTTTTGAAGGCTTTGACAAGTTTAAAAAGTCGGTGTTAGAGGCCAACGGCGTTGAAACCGAGCAGGTAGCGGCCAGTCAAACCGACGCCGCCGAATTGAATGTCAGCAGGTAGGCTAAATCCGAAGGCGACAATGGCTCGGGTTTTAAGTTCTCGCCCAAATAAACTGTTCCCACAAGTCATCAAAAGTATCTAAAAAGCTGGTCACCAAATGAGGGGTTGAATCGACAATGATGTTTTCATTGTTGTTTTTGTAGGCGCTTCGCGTCCAATTGAAACTACCGTTTAACAAGGTTTGTTTGTCGAACACGGCAAATTTATGATGCATATGGCTTGGTGCATCGTCGGTTTTGACCGGAATGTTGGCGGCAACGAATTTGTTGATATCTGAGCCCATATCTCCGGCTTTGTCGTCATCGGTAATGATACGCACATGAACACCGCGTTTATGGGCATCGATAATGGCGTTACTGATCACATCGTCTGAAATGGTAAAAACGCAGATATCGATGGTTTCTCGGGCAGAATTGAGTGAAGCGATAATTTTGTCAAAACAACTGGTGCCAGGGCTGAAATAAGCGCGGCTTTTTTTGAGGTTGTGTTCTTGTCTGACCGAATCAATGGTTTTGATCACCCCTTCAAGCCATTTGAGCGACTCCAGGTGATTCTCCGGTGACTGGGCAAATTGTTGACGCACCAAATTAAAGGCTTTGTTGCGGGCATATTGCAAAGTAGACACATCATATTGAAATGGCTTAAACGCTTCACGCAGGGTGGTTTTTTCTTCGGGGCTTAAAATAAAGTCTTCAAACGTTTCTGCCAGCGTGGCTTCGATATCGCTTTTTTCCATTGTCAATCCAGTGCCCTTATCAGTTGTAGGAGCGCTCCATTATTATGTTTTTATGACTTTTTCACAACATTTAGCGTTGCTAGATATTAAGCAAATGTTACCTGTGTGTTGGTTTGTGGGATGGGTAGCGGTGCCTCCTTGCGCCACTTACGAAGTGAGATCAGGGTTTTACTGCGTGCACAGAGAGCTTGGCGATGGCTCGTTCGGCCTCTTTTAATTGCTCAGCAGTTAACTTTTTGGCGTATTCGTCCTTCTTTTGTTGTGCTTCTTTATCACCGTTTTTTTGCGCGATGGCGCTCCAGATATAGGCTTTTTGATAATCAGGTGTTTTGCCATCGGCGTAGTATTGGGCTGTGGTTATTTGAGCGAACGGACTGCCTAGCTCAGCGGCCTTGAGATACCAGTATTTGACTTTTTCGACATCGGCTTCAACGCCTAATCCTATCCCATATAAGATTGTCAGGGCGAACATGGAGCCTAGGTGACCTTGCGCAGCTGCTTGTTGATACAGCTTGGCAGCTTCTGAGTCGTTGATTGCATTGTCTGGTGTACCTTCACCATTTTTATACATATAAGCCAAACTATACTGGGCTTCAGGGTTGCCCTGTTTTACCAGTTGACTGAATCGCTCGAACGCTTTGTCATAATCGCCCTCGCCATAGGCGGTGTAGCCTTGTTGCAGGGGATCGTCAGGGTTGGCAATGAATGGGCATGAAGCGATTGATGTTGGCATCACGCGTAAGAGCCAACGATATTCAACAGACCACTTGTCGTTTAACGGTAAGACGCATTTGCCACAGTTGGCATTTACCTGACTTGGACAAACGGCAGCATGGTGTCCGTTATCGTTGCGGGCAAATTGCCATCTAAATTCATATCCATCAGAATCTTGTCGGTTTAATGGGATAAAAGTGGTGCCGCTTTCAATAAAAATACTGCTAATACCTGGAATTTTGCTCAGCAGTGGCAAGTATCGGTTGGTGTCTGTTTCGACTGTCTCTATGAGGCTTTCGTCAAATGAGCGACGAGCCTTTATCGTGTCTTGATTGTAGCCGGACAACTTTACATGAACGTATGAGTCAGATTGGATCTCGTCAGCTAGGGTATTGAGAAACTGCTGATGTTCTGCGAAAAATGATTTGGCGTCAGATGCGTAGGGTAACCAGCTTTTTGTCAGTAAATACCAGCTTGCAACGGCGATAAGGGTGGCAAGGCAAAGAGAGAGAATTGTTTTCATAAGCTTTGACCTAAGCTATTCAAATTGCCTGCGACTTGGCTGTTTTTGCGCGGCAAACTGAATGTTTTGTTGAATAAGGGATGAGATAGGCACCAAACTGACGCCTCTATCTGCTAAGGTTGGTAGGGTTTTGGCCAAAAATGCCACTGTTTCAGGGTGTGGGTGGGCAATCCCGACGGCATGACGGTGCTTTTGCGCGATGCGGATCAATTGCTCGAACTGTTTTCGCATGTAGGCTTCGTCGAGTTGGTTGTCGATAAAGACGTTGCGGTGCAATGACGGCACACCCAAGCGTTTGGCCTGTTCTTCGCCAACGCTTTGGTTTGAGGTCATGCTATCGACAAAAAATAGGTTGTTGCGCTGCAAAAACTCCATGGTCCAGCGCATGGTATGGGCTTGCTGTGTCAGCAAGCTGCCCATGTGGTTGTTGATGGCAATGGCGTAAGGGATTTCATTTAGGGCTGCGCCTAAGCGGGTTTCGACTTCTAAGCGGGTCATTGAGCTTAAGATGGCGCCGGGGCCAAGGGCCTTGCCGCTTAAGGCTTCCATTGGAATGTGCAGCATGACGTCTTTATTGGCTTTGCGCGCCATTTCTGCATATTCAATTGCATGTGGGGTATGTGGCAAAATGGAGTAGGTTACCTGACCTTCGAGATACAAGGCATTGATGTCATGTTTGTTGTAACCGACATCATCAATGATCAACGCCAACTTACCCTGTGACCACGTTACAGGGGACAGTAGCATTAACAATAAGCTCAGCAGTGTCAGTTGTTTATTAGTCTTTTTATACCACACGTAATTGATTGAGTTATTCTCTTATCTGTTGCAACACCAATCGTTGGGTTTCATCTAGCTGGTAGTCTTGGCTGGCCAGCATTTTACCGGAGAACGCCCAACGCTCATCTAGCGCCATTATAGGGCTTTGTTGCTCATCATTCACTACCTGTTGTTGAATTTCTACGTCGGGCTTGATGCCAATGCCGTTAATGGAAATACCATCGGGGGTAAAATACAGGGCTGTGGTCAATTTTATGGCGGTGCTGCCGTTGCCGAGCGGGATCAACGATTGTACCGAGCCTTTGCCATAAGACTGCACGCCGACGATGGTGGCGCGGTGGTTTTCTTTTAACGCACCGGCGACAATCTCAGAGGCTGAAGCGGAACCTTTGTTGATCAGCACGTACAGTGGCTTGCCGTGCATGATATCTCCGGGGGTTGCGTGAAACTGGTGGTTGGCATCCATAAAACGGCCTCTGGTGGTGACTATGGTGCCGCTGTGCAAAAACAGGTCGCTGATCGACACTGCGCTATCGAGCACGCCGCCGGGATTATCTCTCAAATCCAGTATCAAGCCCTTTAAGTCGCTGTTGGCTTGTGCTTTTAACTGCTCTATTGCGGCTATCATGTCGCTTGGGCTGTCCGATTGAAAGCTATAAAGCTTGAGATAGCCGATATTGTTGCTGAGCAATTGATAGCTGATGCTTTCGACTTCAATGGTGGCTTTCTCTAGGTCGAACTCCAATGGTTTGTCGTAGTAGTCACGATATACGCTCAAATGGGTTTTTTCTTGGCTGCTTTTGATCAGTTTACTGACCTCATCGAGTGTTTTGCCTTTGATTGGTTTACCGTTGACGGTGAGAATAACATCGCCTTTTTGTAATCCGGCCATCTCAGCCGGTGAGTTTTTGATGGTGTCCAAAATGACTAACTTTTCGTTGCGTAGCTCGACTTCAACGCCTAAACCATCATAGTGACCGCTGGCCATTTCAAACAAGGTGTTGAGATCTTGCTCGTTGAGATAACTTGAGTGGGGGTCGAGCTGTTTGAAGACTTCTTTTACAGCCTTTTCCAGCAGTTGATTGACGTCAACTTCATCGACGTAATAGGCGTCTATTTGCTTGAGGATCTGCCCTAGAGTTCTTGGTGATATATTGCTACGTGAAGGATAGATGGCTTGATGGTTGGCTTGCTTTTGTGTCGCGGCCTGGGCTGTATCGGTTTGTTGTGGCGGTTGTTCTGTTGCCAACGGAGCGGTTGATAAAACCAAGGCGCTAAAGAGCAACATCAACACAGTCAATGTTTTGGTTTTGAATAACCATTGGGTGGCGCTATTCATCAACTTCATATGAGTGCTCCCAAAACTGGTGAGTCGAGCAATGCGCTTAAGTCAGCATGATGAGCCGTTTAAGGTGCTTACTTGGGGCGCGTTCTTTTGGCTTGGCGCGGCTCAATTGCTTGATGCCTTCGGTTGTCTCGTTTACCTGCGCCGCCTTGGATTGCCGGAATGACGTGTTTGGCGAATACTCGTTTGAATTGTTGTGTTAGGTTGGCCGTTTGCCCTTTGCTGTTAGCCTGCTTTACACCAATACGCCGGATCGATTGCAATTCCTTGATGTCTTAACTCGAAGTATAGACCAGGTTTCGCTTGTCCGCCGCTTTTTCCCACCAAAGCGATTGGCTCGCCGGTTTCGACCTTTTCTCCAACGGTTTTTAACAGGGTTTGATTATGGCCATAAAGGCTCATATAACCTTCACCGTGGTCGATGACGATCACCCAGCCAAAGCCCTTAAGCCAGTCGGCAAACAACACCATGCCTTGGTGTACGGTTTTCACTGGCGTGCCGGAGTCTGAATCGATGAGCACGCCTTTCCAGCGCAGGCTACCACGTCGTTTATTGCCAAAGCGGTTTTTTAGACGGCCATCGACCGGCCAGCCCAATTCGCCTTTAAGGTGCGACAGGCCCGCCAGCTCAATCGCTTGGGTGATCTGCTGTTGCAGGCGGTTAAGCGCTGCGGTTAAGGCTTGCTCATCGTCTTTGAGTTGTTCTAACTGCTGAGCTTCGGTGCGTAGTTTTTTCTGGAGCTGGGCAATGGTCTTGCGCCGCTCTTTTTGATGGCGGCTAAGTTGTTGTTGTTTCGCCTTTTGATTTTTTTCCAGCCCATCGAGGGCGGTTAGGCTATCGGCCAATTGCGCATCGATTTGAGCGAGGCGTTCAAGTATGTCTCGAATTCTATCGAGGTTTTCGGTGCGGGCACGATTGAGGTATTCGTAATAGCCTAAGACCCGCTCAAGTTTGCCCGGCTCTTGCTGATTGAGCAGCAGCTTAGAATAGTCGTGTTTGCCGGTGACATACATGCTGGCGAGCTGCCCGGCTAGGAGTTTTTTGTGTTGACTCTGTTCGGCATCGAGCTTTTGCCTTTCGGCGCGCAGCTGTTTGACCTTTTGGCGGTTGGATTTTTTGTCGTTGGCGATGCTGTTGAGCGCCCGGGCGACATCGGCAATTTCTTTTTCGGTTTTTTTCAGCAGGTCGGTCAAAAACCGGTGTTTGACCTGTTGTTTTTCTATCGACTTTTCTTGTGCTTCAATTTGCTTTTGCACGTTCTCCAAGCGCTGGCGCTTGGCTTTTTCTTCGGGGGACTCGTCCTCTTGCGCCGTTGCGCCAAAGGGCAGGGCGCAACATAAGTAGCTTGTGAGCAAGCCAAGTTTTAGCAGCTGTGATAAAAGGCTCGGCTTGCTCATCTGATGTTACGCTTTGAGTGTGATGATAGATTGGCCAGTCATTTGCTCTGGCTGCTCGATACCCATCAGGTGCAACATGGTCGGTGCAACATCACTGAGGGTACCCCCTTCTCTCATTGACTCAACTTCACGGCCAACATAGATAAACGGCACCGGCTCACTGGTATGGGCGGTGTGGGCTTGTCCTGTGGTGTTGTCTTGCATTTGCTCGGCGTTGCCGTGGTCGGCGGTAATGAGCACTTCACCACCCACTTGCTGTAACGCTTCAACCACTCGGCCAACGCAGCCATCGACGGCTTCACAGGCTTTGACTGCGGCGCTAAATACACCTGTGTGACCAACCATATCGCCGTTAGGGTAGTTGACGATGATCACGTCATACTTGCCTGAATGAATCGCTTCAACCAGTTTGTCGGTGAGCAGCGCTGAGTTCATTTCAGGTTGTAGGTCGTAGGTCTTAACGTCGGGTGAAGGCACCAAAATGCGATCTTCGCCTTCAAATTCTTGCTCTCTACCACCACTGAAGAAGAAGGTGACGTGGGCGTATTTTTCTGTCTCAGAGATACGTAGTTGGGTTTTGTCTTGTTTTTCCATCCATTGACCAAAAACGTTTTCCAATGATTCGGGTGCGAAAGCTACTGGTGCGTCGATGTCGTCGGCATAGCGGGTGAGCATGACAAAGCTGCCGAGCTTGGGGCTAGCGGTTTTGGTGAAACCGTCAAAATCTTTATCGACAAAGGCGCGGGTCATTTGACGGGCGCGGTCGGCGCGGAAGTTCATAAAGAACACGGCGTCGCCATCTTTGATGTGGTTATCGTCACTACCGATTTTTGTCGGGGCGACAAATTCGTCGTTTTCATCGCGGGCATAGGCCGCTTCAAGGGCGGCGATGGCATTGTCGTACTGATGCTCGGCTTTGCCTTGGGTCATCAGGTCGTATGCGGCTTCAACCCGCTCCCAGCGCTTGTCTCTGTCCATCGCATAAAAGCGGCCGACGATGCTGGCGATGGCGCCGGTTTGCAGGCGCTCAAAGGTTTGTTCAATCAGCTCTAGTGAGGCTTTAGCACTTCTTGGCGGCATATCGCGGCCGTCTAAAAAGGCATGAAGGTAGATTTGCTTGGCGCCGAGTTTATGGGCCAGTTCTATCATTGCGACTATATGTTCTTCGTGGCTATGAACGCCACCTGGCGACAGCAGCCCCATCAGGTGCACGGCTTTGTCGGCCTTAATGGCTTTTTCAACGGCATCGACGAGGACTTTGTTGTCGCTAAGGGTGTTGTCACGCACTGCCTTGGTAATGCGGGTAAAATCTTGATAGACCACGCGGCCGGCGCCCAAATTGACGTGGCCAACCTCTGAATTGCCCATTTGGCCGTCGGGTAAACCCACATCCATGCCTGAGCCAGAGATAAGGGTATTGGGATAGTGTTGATTGAGTCTATCGAGTACCGGGGTGTTGGCTTCTAAAATGGCATTGTGCTGTGGGTCGGTGCGGTATCCCCAACCATCGAGGATCATTAAAACCAGTGGTGATTTGGCAGTCTTGTTCAACGGATTTGTCCTTGGCAAGCGAATTGAAAAACAACAGCGCTACTTTACCGCATTTACCGTTGTGGCGGCAAATTTTCTCGCTATTTGCGCGTAATTCTCAGGGGCTATTTAAACGCTCTGATGACCTTAATTTGTTCGCTATCAATCCCCAAAGACTCTAAAAAGTCTTGATGGGCTTGAGGCATCGCTTGCTCAAAGGCGATATGCCATCTTTTCATGTCGTCATCACTCATGCCGCAAGCGCGCAAAATAGCTACCCACTGGTCTTTATTCATCACTTTGCTGGTATGCAGCAAGTGCTGTTGCCCTAACAGTTTGACGATGAGTTGTTGTTGGCTGCGCAGTTTGCTGATCTCGTTATTCAACTGCCCTAAGCGCTGCTCTAAAATCGCTTCGGTGCGGCAGTTTTGTTCTGCCAATAGCTCGGTAATTTGCTCAAGTGGCAGACCGGCCTCTTTGAATAGGCTGATACGCGTCATGCGCGCTTTGTCTTGTTCGGTGTATAGCCGGTAGTTGGCCTCGCTGCGAGCGCTGGGGCTGAGCAGGCCAATCTTATCGTAATACAGCAAGGTGCTGCGGCTGATTTTAAACTGTCTAACCATTTCACCTATGGTATACATCGCTAAGCTTCCACTGGGTTAAATTGGTTTGATGTCAGGTGGCAAGACCTGTTTCTTGGCCATCTCACAGTAAAGTAGCCCCTGGCTGTAATGCTTGGTCAGTATGCTCTGTGCATCCTCAACGAGGTCTTGATTGTCTGCTAAAAAGTCTGGCCAGCTTTGTTTGCGCTGCACTCGCTTGGCGACAATGTGAAACATTGCGACACTAAGGGTCCAGTTAAATTTATCGCCAGCATCGAGACTTTCGGCATAGGCTTTAATGCCAAGGCAGGTTTTGTTGAGCGCGGTGGCTTTGTCGAAGCGCTTCAAATACAGCCAAGTGACGCGTAAATGACCGTAATGGTCGAAAAAGTCAGGGTCTAGGCTTAGGTCTTCAAATTGACTGATAAAACAATTGTCGTCTAGTTGCATAGGTTATGTGCCGTTCATCTAAGGTGAACCAAGGCTAAACTATGAAGTTATAGTCAGGTCAACGGCATTTTATGCTAAATTTTTGACAATTGCTCGACTATCAGTTTATCGGCTAAAGCCATATCGACTTGGTTGATATCTTCCACCTTTTGCAGCAGTTCAGTCATGATGGCGTTTTGTATTTCGCCCCGGCTTTTGGCTTGGCTATAGGGCAAGCGATGAAACATTACCATGGAATAACGAGGGATAAACCGTTCCGGGTGGCGTTTTTCCAATTCAAAGGCGAGCGCTTTTTTTTGCAAGTAGTGCTTTTCTTGCACACTTTTGCGCATTTCAATGTAGTTGTCTAAGGCCAAGTCGGCAATGGCGTCGCCATTGGGTTTACGGGTGCTGTCAAAGGCTGGCAGCACTTGGAGCCAGTCGTCTTGGTATTGCGCCAACAGCTCGTTGAGTACGCAGGCATCTTCAAAGCCACAGTTCATGCCTTGACCATGAAAAGGCACAATGCCATGGGCGGCATCGCCAATCAGTAGGCAGTTGTTGTTAAAATGCCAAGGACTTGAGCGCACGGTGGCCAAATGACCGGTTGGATTGGCAAAAAATGCTTCGGTGAGATCGGGAATGAGCGCAAGGGCGTCACTAAACTGAGCGTTAAAAAACGCTTTAACGGCGGCTTCATTGGTGAGTTCGGCAAAGCTGTTTTCGCCTTGATTGGGCAAAAATAAAGTGACGGTAAAACTGCCGTCTACATTGGGTAGGGCGATGAGCATATACTCGCCCCGAGGCCAAATGTGCAGCGCTTGCTTTTCTATTTGATAACTGTCGTTGGCTCCTGCGGGAATGGTAAGTTCTTTGTAGCTGTGATCTAGCGGCTCAAGGCGGTTTTGATGTTTGGCACTGTTACCTATGGCTTGGTGCATCAGTGCACGAACTTGTGAGCCTGAGCCGTCGGCGCCGATAAGTATTTGATATTCAAGCGTTTGGGTTTGAGCGCTTTGCTGGCAGGTGACACTTAAGGTTTTGGTGTTAAAATCAATTTGCTCAATCGCCTGATTGAATTTAATGGTGACCTTACCTGTCGCCTCTGCTTCATTCATCAGCAGCATGTTCAAATCGCGCCTTGAGATTGAGTAAATCACTTCATGTGGCCGCTGACCATAGGCTTGAAAGTTGGTGTGGCCGTCAATATCGTGGATCATGCGGCCTTTCATCGGGATCAGCAATTCGTTGACCTTATCCATCAGCCCCACTTGTTCAAGCGGGAAGATACCGCGATTGGCTAGGGCTAAGTTGATTGAACGCCCGGCACTTATTTGGCAAGTGCGCATGTCGGGGCGTTTTTCATAAATCGTTACGTGGTAGCCGCGTTGTGCCAAGTAAAGTGCACACAGGCTACCAACCGGGCCTGCGCCAATGAGGGTGATTTGCTGTGCTTGGTTGGTCATGATTTACCTCAGGCAAGCTTTGAGTGTTTGAACAAAATGGTAAACATCGACATAACGGTTGTACAAAGGCACTGGGGCGCAGCGGATCACGTTTGGTTCGCGCCAATCGGTGGTGCAACCGGCTTGCTCTAGTGCGTTGAAGATGTCTTTGCCGTGTTTACCTTGCAGGTTAACCGATATTGAGAGTTGGCAACCGCGTTGCGCTGGATCTGTGGGGGTGAGAATGTCGATGCTCTCTTGCAGCTCATGATTTAGCAATTGCTCTAAATAGCCGGTGAGTTGCAAAGATTTGGCTCTTAAGGGCGCCATGCCGCCCGCTTGTTCGAACACTGCCAAAGAGGCTCGAATGGCAGCCAAAGAGAAGATTGGCGGGTTGCTCAGTTGCCAACCCTCTGCCGTGGGGATGGCATGGAACTGGTTTTTCATTTCAAAGCGGGTGTTTTTGTCATGCCCCCACCATCCGGCAAAGCGCGGGTGTTCGGTGTTTTGCGCATGTCGCTGATGAATAAAACAACCCGCCACCGCGCCGGGGCCTGAGTTTAAATATTTGTAATTGCACCAGCAGGCAAAATCGACGTTCCAGTCATGCAATTGCAGCGGCACGTTACCGGCGGCATGGGCGAGATCAAATCCTACTGTGATACCTTTTTGCTGACCCCACTGAGTAATGGTTTTCATATCAAGCAATTGTCCGGTGTAGTATTGCACGCCCGGTAACAGCATTAGTGCGATTTCATCACCCCGTTGTTCAATGATGGTTTTTAAGTCGTCCATATCAAGCAATTCTTGACCGGGCTTGGGCTGCCATAGAATGAGCGCATCGTCAGGATTGAGGCCATGATGTCTAATTTGCGACTCTACGGCGTAATGGTCGGAAGGAAAAGCGTGGGCCTCTATCAAAATTTTGTAGCGTGTTTTGCTTGGCCGATAAAAGCTGACCATCATCAGATGCAGATTAACGGTTAGGGAGTTCATGCAAACGACTTCGCTGTCATTGGCACCGACAATAGCCGCAGACTGAGCGGTTAAAAATTCGTGGTAGGGCATCCAAGGGTGTTCACAATCAAAATGGCCCTTAACGCCGAGGTTTTGCCATTTATCCAACTCTTGATTGAGGTATTCCCGTGCCAATTTGGGTTGTAGCCCTAAGGAGTTACCGACAAAGTAAAGCTCTTGCTGGCCGTTTGGCAGTGTTGGAATACAAAACTGCTCTCTAAATGCCTTGAGCGGATCGTTAAGGTCAAGCGCTTGGGCGTGCGCTAAGCTGTTATCAATCATGGTTGTTGTTCCAAAGGAATGAGCCACGGGCGACTTGGCGCGGCATCGAGGTTAAACGGGGCGATTTGCAGATTGAGCAAATAAAGACCATCGGCAATAAAAGGGGCGACATAGACCATTTCGGTGATGGTTTTAAAACTCAGGCTTTGCTCATCAAGGGCTTTCGATTGTGGGCTTACTTGCCAAAATTGATGGTGGTTGCTGAGTTTGCCTTGGTCATACATTTTATCGACGCTGGGAAAGTCCACCAACAAATGCACGACACCACACTCATTAAGATAATCCATCGCATCTAAGGTCAAAAACGGCGGATAGTGAAATTCGTCGTATTGCATCGACTGTTTGTCAAAGTCATTGGGTAAGGTGCGTATGACCAGTGCTTTGAGCTGCGCTTTAGGCATATGGTTCAGCTCGGCCTTAAGCGCGGCTTGAGTGATCACCGTATCACCGTTCTCAAGCGCTGGAATATAGTCATCGCTAGCGCCGCTGACTATCTCTGGTGACACCGTGATCAGCGTTGCAGGCATCAGAGCATCTTGCAGTAGTTCATGCACCGATTGACGTTCATCGACGATATGTCCGACACATTCGGTGTGGGTACCGTTGCAATGGGGGGTTAGGCTGATTCTATCGACATTGCAGCTGCCGCCTCGGCGGGTATCGCCAACAAACCCACCACCTTCTATGGCTTGTGATTCGGCTCTGGCAACGCCAAAGTGATTGGGTTGTGGGCCATCAAACGATAAGCCGATGGCGATGCAATGGGCGCTATCGAGTGCAGCGTGATACTGGGTGTTGGCGATAGTGAGTGTGAGTTTCATGCCATAAACTGTGCTTTGTTGAGGTTGAGCCAATTGAGCGCGGTGCCGTGTAGCAGTTGGGCTTTAATGTCTGAGCTGTAGTCGCTTTCACAGATAAGTTTGCCCGGTTCAAGCTCGCCTAATGGGAAGGGGTAATCGCTGCCAAGCGCAATGCGATCTGCGCCCATCAGATCAATCATATAGTCGAGTTTGTGTTTGTCATGCACCAATGAATCGACATAAATGTGTTTTAGATATTCTCTTGGGTTGATGTCGTTGTCGATAGCGCAAAGGTCTGGGCGCACATTAAAACCATGTTCTATGCGGCCAATGGTGGCCGGGAAAGAGCCGCCGCCATGGGCAAAGGCAATACGTAGTTTGGGTAAACGCTTTAATACGCCGCCAAAGATCAAAGAGCAAATGGCTCTTGAGGTTTCGGCAGGCATACCGACCAGCCAAGGTAGCCAGTATTTTTGCATTTGCTCTTTGCCCATCATGTTCCATGGGTGGACAAACACCGCCGCGCCAAGGGCTTCGGCGGCAGCAAAAATATCGAAAAACTCAGGGCTATCTAAATTTTTGTCGTTGATGTTTGAGCCAATCTGCACGCCTGCCAAGCCTAGTTCTTTGACGCAGCGCTCCAGCTCTTTTATTGCCAGCTCGGTCGATTGCATCGGTATGGTGCCAAGACCGATGAAGTGTTTGGGGTCGGCTTTGACAATACCGGCAATATGGTCGTTTAAAAAGCGCGATAAATCTAATGCATCTAAGGGTTTGGCCCAGTAGCTGAACATCACTGGCACCGTGGAGAGCACTTGCACTTGAACATCAAAGTCTTGATATTCTTTAAGCCTGACGGTTTCATCCCAGCAGTTGGCTTGCACTTCACGGAAGAATTTATCGTCTTGCATCATGCGGGCGCAGCCGCATTGATGGTGATCAAGGTGGATAAAGCCGCCATAGCCGTATTTTTGTTTTAGATCAGGCCAGTGCTTGGGCAGAATATGGGTGTGAATGTCTATTTTCAGCATCAGGTTACAACTTATTGCTATCTGGCATGACAGCGCCGCATTGGTTACAGGTGCGATGTTCTTCAGAGCTAAAGTAGCGCTCAAAAACGGCGTGAAAATCCTTTTCGATGTTGTTCAAGTGAAAATATTCTTCGTATAGTTTGTGGTCGCAACTGTCGCAAAACCACATTAGACCGTCTTTTTCTTCTTCACGGCGCTTGGTTTCAATTACCAAGCCGATGGAGTGTTCAAAACGCACTGGTGAATGTGGCACTTTGGGTGGCAGTAAGAAGATCTCGCCTGCTTTAATACGGTGAGTGACCCGCTGGTCATCTACCATCAGGCGCAGCTCCATTTCTCCTTCGAGTTGATAGAAGAATTCAGGTCCTTCATTGTAGTGGTAGTCTCTGCGACCATTGGGGCCGCCCACCACCATCACGATATAATCGCCATCGGGATAAACGCACTTGTTGCACACCGGCGGTTTGAGCTTATCGCGGTTTTCATCAATCCATTTTTGCAGGTTGAGCGGCGGGATCATCTGACTCATGATTTGGCTCCTAAATGGTCGCAATACATTTTAGTTCAATGGCTATGGGCGTTGGCAAAGCATTGACTTCGACTGTGGTGCGGCAGGGTTGGTTGTCGGCAAAATATTCGGCATATAGCCTGTTGTAGCTGGCAAAGTCGGCTTTCATATTGGTTAAAAAGACGGTGACATCGACCAGATTGTCCCAACTTGAACCGGCTTCTTCCAAAATAACGCGAACATTGTCAAAGACACTACGGCACTGGGCCTCTATATCATAGTCAACAATATTTCCCGCATCGTTTAAGGTCACGCCCGGAATGTCTTTGCTGTCTTTTTGCCGTGGGCCGACGCCAGATAAAAACAATAGATTGCCGACTTTGCGGGCATGAGGATAAAGCCCCACTGGAGGCGGCGCTTTTTGTGAATCGATTCTTGCTGATGACATAGGCTTAAGCGACTGTTATTTTTTATTGGCTTTGGCAAAAAGCCTAGCAGCTGCTGCGCTAGAGTCAATGTAAGCGCTTGGTTTGTATCATAAGTCAGTTTTATTTGAATAAAAGCGCAGCCGATTGGCTGCGCTTTTAGGTTTAGTGGCTAATTCACTTGCTCAAAGGCTATCTTGGGCAAGCGGCTTCGCCGTGAACGGTTGAATTGGCGCTAATGGTAATGTCAGAGCCAATTAAGTTACCAAACCACTCTACATTTGAAGAAACGTCAATAGCCAAGTTTGGTGCGTAAATGCGTGCTGCGTTCAGGCTGTTTGAGGCAATTGAAATGGCTTGTGCATTTTCCGTTGAATAGAAAGTCAGGTTGGTTACTTTATTTTCAAAGGCTTTCACTTCGGTATTGCTGTGAATATCTAAGCGGTTATTAAACCAAATGCGAACAAAGCCGTCAGTAAGTAACTTGGCATTGCTGGCGATCTCGACATTGTCGAAGTAGTAATCGCCTTCGCTTAAGGTCAGAGTTTCGCCTGCGCC
>JBFHGJ010000098.1:0-21514 GCA_041583135.1 Alteromonadaceae bacterium
CATAATTCCTAATTATCGTTGCTTAATTTACTGCATTATGGCCCAGTTTTAGCTAACTATCAATATTAGAAACTAATGATAGCAGATATCTTGCTATGGCGAATAAATTAGAAAAAACAGTGCCATACTTACCAGTACCGCCAGTAAGGTGTTCTTACTAAACCATGCCAGCAAGGCGGCGACGATGGCGCAGATGAGATAAGAATTATCATAAGTCAGTGCCAATTGGTGGTCTCTGACAAAGACCACGGGGGCAAATATCGCGGTCATCACTGCTGGGGCCGAATAACTCAGAAATTGCTGGGTATTTTTGCTGATCCTGACTGGTATCTTCGGTTCTAAAAAGACATAACGACTGATGAAGATAACCAAGGTCATCAGGATTATCATGGTCCAGATCATGCGCTGTCTCCCTCGCGAGTATATTTGCCGTAAAGGTAGCCAATTATCATACCAATCAAGGCGCTTAGCAGTAACCCGCCAGCGACAGCGGCGAGTTCAAATACCACCGCACTGACTAAGGTGCTGAGCACGCACAGTAAGACCGAAGGCTTTTTCACCAATGGAACCACCAAGGCGATAAAGGTGGCGGCAATGGCAAAGTCGAGTCCCCACTTATCCATGTCGGGGATCGATTGTCCGGCAACAATGCCGGCAAATGAGGCGATGTTCCAGCACACGTAAAAGTTAAGCCCGCCGCCCAGTGCGTACCAACGGTCGAACTTGTGAATAGCGCCTTGGTTGGAAACGGCAAACAGCTCATCGGTCAACAAAAAGCCCAAAGACAAACGCCAGCGCCACGGCAAGGGGGCGATTTTTTCGCGCATGGCAATGCTGTATAGCAAATGTCTTGAAGTGATGAGCACGGTTGTCAAAATAATACTGCCTAGGCCAATACCGGCTTTGATCATGCCAAGGGCGGCCAGTTGCGCGGCGCCGGCAAACACGATGGCTGACATTGCCTGTGACTGAAATACGTCAAGTCCGGACTCAAGTGCCAAAGAACCTGCCAAAAGTCCCCACGGGATCACGGCAATGACCAGTGGCATGGTGGCTAAGACCCCCTTAAAGAAAGAGCGCCTTTTGGTGTTTAGTTCATCATATATCATCACAGCTGGCATTACCTTGCGGCGACTTTAAAGGCGATGCTGTTGGTGATGTGATTGAATAGACTCAGATAAAAGTTCTGTTCGGCTATCGGCGCGATGGCTTGCACTATTAGGTAGCGGCTGTCGTTGACGGAAACTGTTTGATAAAACAGCACTGGCGCACCGGTTTTTTTGTGTTTGGCTTGGGCGGTAATTAGGTATGAGCGTACCCCGGCGATGGTGATCGGCTTTTGCGTTAAAATTTTAGTCACGGCAAATAGCTTGTTGTTGAGCTTATCTTGCGCAAACGCAATGATATCTTCTATCGGCTTGGGCATTTCGTCATGACTGATAATATAAGTTGGCGGATAGCTGCTGGCTTCATCATAGGGCGCTTTATTGATCATCACCACAGAATTGGCCGTGCGGGTTTGATAGACCAACGGACTGATATCGCCTTTGACATGAAAGGGCAGGTTTTGAAACAGTTGCTCTTTGGTGATGCGGTTGGGCTTGATACCTAATAAGGTTTGCTTCAATATCGGACCAATGGCTTTGCTCATCGTCGCAGGGTAGGAAGCCACGACTTTGACATGACCGAGTTGGTCGCCAAAAAGCAGCAGCCATTGATGAAAAGTGGTATTGCTTTGATTTTTCTCGATTTTGAGTAAAATGCCTTCTTTGGTGCCGATGGTGACGTTTTGGCTTTCCAAGGTTTGGAGATTTTGCCCCAACTGTGCGGCGATGGCACTGCTGAATGGTTGTTCGTTTTCGCTGATCACTATGGTCGTGAAGGTTTCAAGCTGCTCAAACCCAGTGAAGTTTTGTGATTCGGTGAATCCTGCCGGCGGCTCTATGGTGATGGCCGGGTGATGTAGTTTGTATTCTTTGGCTTGGGCAAAAAAACTGCAACATAAGACAACGACTGATACTAGCGTTTTAAATCTCATAGGATGTTTT
The DNA here is from genome assembly GCA_041583135.1 of Alteromonadaceae bacterium. Taxonomy (GTDB): domain Bacteria; phylum Pseudomonadota; class Gammaproteobacteria; order Enterobacterales; family Alteromonadaceae; genus JABSOG01. Next base: position 2,049 of record JBFHGJ010000098.1, read on the forward strand.
TGACTCAACGGAGTGATTGTTGTGTCTGAATATAACAAAACTCCTTTAGTGGATGAAGCTTGTGCCTCATGTTAATATGCCGCCAGTTTAAAAATAGTCGCTTCGGGCCTTGGGTCAATCAGTCGTTAAATGAAAATTTTACATCTGGGCAAGTATTGCCCGCCGTTCTTTGGCGGTATAGAGAATTATATGATGGACCTTGGCGAAGCCTGTGACGCCAAAGGCGCACAGGTGGCGGCTATTTGCCATCATCACCAAGCTGGACAACGGTTTGACAAGCGGGTAGTACGAGGGGTTTGCCTGTATCGCGTACCAACCTATGGTCAGTTGATGTTTGCACCTATCAGCCCTCGATTCGGTTATTATCTCAATAAGGTCATAGACGAATTTCAGCCCGACGTACTACATATTCATATGCCCAATACTTCGGCGTTTTTCGCGCTGTTAAGTAAAAAGGCAAAGCGCCTGCCTTGGGTGATCCACTGGCACTCCGACGTATTGGGTGAGGGCAGTCCATGGTTTTTGCGCTTGTTTTATCCAGCCTATGGGGTGTTTGAGTCGCAGCTGCTCAAGCGGGCCGATACTGTCATTGCCACTTCGCCGCCGTATTTTGCCATCAGTCCGGTACTTAGGCGGTTTAAATCAAAATGTACCGTCGTGCCTTTGGGGATCAAACCTTTGCCGGTGCTTGGCGGCTGCGATACTTCTGAGGTTGATCCTAAACCGCTGCAATTGTTGATGGTTGGTCGTTTGACCTATTACAAAGGGCATCAATATGTGGTAGAGGCGATGGCGTTGCTGTGTCGTAGTGGTGTTGAAAATGTCCATCTGAATATTATCGGCACCGGAGAGTGCTTTAATGCCGTCAAAGCGCAGGTTGAATCTCTGGGGTTAAGCGACAAGATCCGTTTACTCGGGCATGTGGATTATCAACAACTGCTTAGCCATTTGCAGCGGGCCGATATGATCTTGTTGCCTTCTATCGAGCGTACCGAAGCTTTTGGCGTAGTGCTGATGGAAGCTGCCTGTTACGGCGTGGCTGCAATTGTTTCAAATGTTAGCGGCTCGGGCATGAGTTATGTGGTGGCCGATGAGAAGACTGGTCTTGTGGTCGAGAATAAGTCGCCCAAGGCACTGGCAGCGGCGATTGAACGTATGTTGCAGCATCCACAGTTGGTGCGGCAAATGGGGGAAAATGCCCGAAAACGTTTCGTTGAAGAGTTTCAAATTGAGCAAAGTGCGGCAAAAATCCTTGAGTTGTATCAAAAATGTACGAACTGAACGGTTTTAATAAGCGCGAGATAGGCGTATAATTCCGCCACATTTGACGCCTTGGCGCCATTGTATTGCGTTTTTTCGTCATTGTTGACGGGATAAGAGCAACATTTTCAACGGCCTTGGCTGTGCTTTGAGTGATTTTTAGCCCAATTGATGGATTTTATAGTATTTCGGGCGAGCATGTTTTTTTTGGCAGCATAAGTAAAACGGATTAATGAGTAATAACAACTTTTTCATACACGACAGCGCTGAAGTTTCAGCTAAGAGCGACATCGGACAGGGCACCAAGATTTGGAATTTGGCTCAGGTTCGAGAAAACTGCACCATCGGCGCAAATACCATTATCTCTAAAAACTGCTACATCGATTTCGGTGTTCAAATCGGCAGTCAGGTCAAAATTCAAAACAATGTTTCTGTTTACCATGGCGTGACCATCGAGGACGACGTGTTTGTCGGCCCTTGTGCGGTATTTACCAATGATTTTAGACCACGAGCGGTGGCTGAAGACTGGCAGGTAACACCTACCTTGGTACAAAAAGGCGCGTCCTTAGGGGCCAACTGTACCATTGTCTGTGGCCTGACTATTGGCCAATATGCCATGGTTGCCGCAGGTTCGGTGGTTACCCGTAGCGTCCCTGCCCATGTGCTGGTAGCCGGAAATCCCGCCAAACCGATTGCCTATGTTTATCAAAATGGCGCAAAAGTGAAGCCGGAGCATTTATCTGGGGTCGATGGCGAGGATTTGGTGTTTATCAATCCCGACAATAACGAAACCCTGAAATTGGCGAAAGAACAGGTAAAAGTAATGCCCTGCTAAGGGCATTATGAGTGACAAATTTCAATTGGATCATCATATGAATAAACCCTCAAGAACATTACGATTAGGCATTATCGGTGCAGGCAGTATGGGCAAAAACCATGTGCGTATCGCCAGCACCCATCCGGGTATTGAGTGCGCCGGGGTATATGATCCCAATGAAACCGTTGGTCGTGAAGTGGCCAATTTGTTTGGCGTCGAATTTTTTGCCAACCTACAAAGCATGTTGGAAAGCAGCGATGCGGTGGTGATTGCTTCTCCGACTTCTACCCACTTTGATATTGCTAAGTCAGCACTTGAGTTGGGTAAGCATTGTTTGATTGAAAAACCCATCACGGTGACGGTTGAAGAAGGCGAAGAATTGATCCGCCTTGGTGAGAAATATGGCTGCGTGATCCAAGTCGGTCATGTTGAGCGTTATAACCCGGTCTTTAGTGAGTTGAAGAAGATTGTCGATCAGGAAGACATTTTGGCTATCCACTCCAATCGCTTAAGCTACAATGTCAGTCGCGCGAACGATGTGGATGTGGTACTTGATTTGATGATCCACGATTTGGATGCGATCAATCAGATTTTAGGCGGTAACCTTGAGGTTGTCGGTGCCAGCGGCGGTTGTTTCCATTCACCCAATTATGATCATGTCAGCGCCGAGTTGGTAGCGCCAAATGGTTCTGTTGCCACGGTAATTGCTTCTAAGGTCTCTCAGACCAAATACCGTATGCTCAATATCAGCTGCTCTGACTGTTATATCAAAGTGGACTTTTTGCGTAAGGAAATTGAAATCAATCGACGTGCCGTTGGCCGTTACATTTCAGATCTGCAAGATGTGACCTATAAGCAGGAATATTTGGTTGAACGTGTTTTTGTGCCTAATGTTGAGCCTTTGATGGCGGAACACTCTAACTTTGTCGAGTCGATTATCGAGGGCAAAGAGCCGATGGTGACGGCTTATCATGGGGTTGACGCCTTAAGACTAGCAAGAAACATTCAACAACTATGCAAAAAATAATTATTCGGATCCTCGATATCATTTTTGCCCTGTGTGCGTTGATATTGCTCTCGCCAGTGTTTATTTTGGTGTCTCTTTTTGTGTTTTTCGATTTGGGCGCGTCAATTTTGTTTGTCCAGCAGCGCCTTGGTCTTAGCGGTAAGCCGTTCAATATGTTCAAGTTTCGCAGTATGAAGAATGTGGAATTGGAGCTTACCGAGGCTCACGAAAAGGTGAATGAATACACCATAAAGCTGAAAAATGATCCTCGTATCACCAAAGTCGGTGCGGTGATCCGCAAGACCAGCTTAGATGAGTTGCCGCAACTGTTTAATGTGTTGCTGGGCAATATGTCGTTGGTCGGCCCGCGACCTTGGGTGCCGGAGGAGTATAAGCACTTTCCAAAAGAATGGTTCTCAAGGCTGGAAACCAAGCCGGGGATCACCGGCTTGGCGCAGATCAATGGCCGCTCCGATCTCCCGATGGAAGATATCATCCGCCTCGACAATGAATGGGCGCAGCGCTATTCGGTTGCCTTGTATATGGAGATTCTGGTTAAAACCGCGCTGAGCATCGTTAAGGGTAAGAATACCTATTAGGGTATTCATCAGCGCCACAAGGGTCTATAATTAGCGCCAATGATGTTTAATAAGTGAACGTTTTGAACCCGTCTGAATATTTAGTTGTCATGCCTGCGCAAAATGAGGCCTCTACTATCGGTGCTTTGATCGCTCGATTAAAACAGCGATATGGCTTCGATATCGTGGTGATTGACGATGGCAGTACGGATCAAACGGCGCAGATAGCCAAAGACAACGGCGCGATGGTGTTGCGTCATATTAAGTCGTTGGGGGCTTGGAAGGCGACACAAACCGGGATCCGCTACGCATATGCCAAGCAATATCAGACGGTGATCACCATGGATGCTGACGGTCAGCATCTGCCCGAAGAAATTGAAACCCTGATTGAGGCGGCCAAACAAGGTGCCGACGTGGTCGTGGGGTCTTGTGTCAGCCGAGGCGATTTGATGCGTCATGTCGCGTGGCGTTTTTTCCGAGCGGTCTCAGGGGTTAATGTCAAAGACATCACGTCGGGTTTTCGTTTGTATAATCTGGCGGCTTTACGGGTGCTTTCGACCAAAGAAGCGACCATGCTTGAGTTTCAAGATCTCGGCGTTTTGCTGCTGTTGCGCTCTTTGAGTTTGTCTATCAAAGAGGTAGAGGTCAAAATGGATGAGCGCCTGATAGGCGACTCTAGAATATTCGGCTCTTGGTATAAGGTGTTGTCCTATATGTTCACCACCGCCTTAGTGTGCTTTGCCAAGGCCATTCCCTTGCGAGATGTGCGTTATCTCAAACGGTTTTATTAAGGATGACTTATCGTGTCTAGTCCACAAATCATCGGCGCAGCCATTGGCTTTTTTATTGCCGCCATTATATTTTGGCTGGTGCGTCGTGACCATATGGTGTCTAAAGATGGTATTCGTTGGCTGTTTATCGCGATCATCGTGCTGGTTTATGGTGCTTTTCCCGGTGTCAACGACAGGTTGGGCGACTTTTTAGGCATTGGTTATCCGCCGATCATTCCGGTGCTTATTGGTATCGGTGCCATGTTGCTTAAACTGTTGCTCAATGATATTGAGCGGGTTAAAACGCGGGTAGATATTGAACGTTTAGTACAGCGCATGGCGATGCTTGAGGCGGAACTCGATACCCTTAAGAGTCAATCTGACCTGTCAAAAGCCCAAGATGAGAGCGAAAAAAAGGGCGACTGGGGTAACGTAAAAGATTTTCCCGGTAGTGGCCGATAAGCTGCCTATGTTGAGGCGGTGACGGTAGCGTGCATGAGTAAGGCGGTATTACTGGCAATATATGGTGATGGTGGACACCGCGCCGAAATGACAGCATTGATTCAGGCGCTGCAACAGCGCAGCAATCATTTCTCTTTGGTGACTTTGGGTGACGGTATGTTGTCGCTGCCGGTGCTTGAGCATGTGCAATGTGCTGATATTCGTTCGAAACATCGGCGAGTGAGAAACCTGCTGATGACTTTGCCTTTAATGTTGGTTCTGGCGTTTAAGGTATGGCAGCTCAGCCGCCGTTATGCTTTTGTCGGCGCTATCTCCACCGGTCCTGGGTTGGCGGTCACGCCGATGTTGGTCTGCCGTCTTTTGGGCATTAAGACGGTGTTTATCGAAACCTATAGCCGCTTTCATAGTCGTTCGATGACAGGCCGTATCCTATCTCGTATTGCTCAGCGCTTTTTAGTGCAAAACCAAAGCCTGCAAGCGTTATACCCCAACGCCGAGTATTGTGGCCGACTATGAAGATCTTGGTTACTGTGGGCAGTGGTGGGTTTGATGAATTGATCAAAGCGGCCGATACGTATTTGAATTTTTCTGAGGCCAGCGTCATGTGTCAAATCGGCAAAGACGGCTATCGTCCCAACAATCATCCGTTTGTTGAGTTTTCATCTGAATTTTCCAGCCTGTGGCAAACGGCCGATGTTGTGGTAACCCATGGTGGCGCAGCAACCGTGTTTGAACTGCTTGAAGCGGGGAAAAAACTGGTGGTGGTGCCCAATACATATCGTCTTGATAGCCATCAGCTCGATTTGGCTGAGCACCTGCAACAACAGCAGTTGGCGTTGGTGTGTCGCGATTTGACAACATTGAAAGATTGCGTACACAAGGCCATGACGCAAACATTTAAACCCTATGAGAGACAGCCGTTTTTTATGGCCGATGATATTTTGCATTATTTTGGGATCCCAACGTCGTGAAAGTGTTGTTTTTAACTCCACAACTGCCGTATCCGGCATTGAGCGGCGGCACCATCAAAACCCGGCTGCTGATTGATTATTTGGCGGCGCACCATCAACTGAGTATTGCTTGCTTTTTAAAAGGCGAGGACAGCCAACAGCTTGAAGCCTTTAGCCGCAGCGTTGCGCCGGTGCCTTGTCATACCCAGCCGCTCGATATTCCAAGAACCCCTTTGAACTTTGTTCGTAGCTGCCTCAAAGGCATTGCGCTGACGCTCTACCGTAATTTACATGCCGGTTTTGCGGCAAAAGTGGCAGAGCTGGCACAGCAGCAAGATGTGTTGTTTGTTGACCATTATTTGATGTTTCAGTATGTTCCACAAGGCTTTCAAGGACGAGTGGTGGTGCATCAGCATAATGCCGAATATTTAATGTGGTCGCGCAAGGCCGAACTTGAGCGTAACTGGCTGTTAAAACGTTTGTTGGCTTTTGAGGCCGAGCGTATCAAGCGCTTTGAATTGGCGCTATGTGCTCAGGCCGATGCGGTACTGACCACCAATAGTGATGCTAAGGCGCTGCTATCGGCAGGCGCCAGTGGCGATAACTTTTTTGAAACTATGCACTGCGCCGAAGCGGATTTGTTCAATGCGCCGGATTTAGACTATGACGCGACTGAACCGAGCCTGTTGTTTATTGGCACTTTGAGTTGGGATGCCAATCTAGATGGGCTTTTATGGTTTGGCGAGCGAATATGGCCACGTTTACGGGCAAAACTGCCACAGCTTAAACTCACAGTGGTGGGGAAGTGCTCGGCGTCAGTGCAGTTGCAATTGCAACAGGCCCTGCCCGGCGCCGACATCGCGGGCTTTGTTGAGGACCTCGAACCTTTGTATCGGCGACATCGGGTATTTATTGCGCCGCTGCGCTTTGGTAGTGGCGTGAAGGTCAAAGTGGTCAATAGCCTGACGCGTGGTCAGCCGACCGTGGCAACGTCGGTTGGTGCCGAGGGGATTGGTGTTGAGCATGGTAAACAGATCATGATCTGTGACGACCCTTTGGCGTTTACCGAAGCGGTAGTGGCGCTGTTGGGCCAGCCTTCTTTATGGCGTCAATTGGCGCAGACATCAAGGCAATGGATGAAGGCTAACTATAGCCTAGAAAAAGAGCAACAGAATATCGATAGGAGCCTTGGATTGTGAGTACCATGCCGATGATCAGCGTCTATATGCCGAGCAAAAACCGTGGTGAGATGGTCAAACGCGCCATCGATTCGGTGATGGCACAAGACTACCCCAATTTTGAGCTGGTGGTGGTCGATGATGGCTCCGAGGATGAAACCCCACAAATTCTGCAAGCGTACGCCGAGCGGTACGTAAATTTTCATTACTTGCGCAACGAAACGTCTCGCGGCGCTGCGGCGGCGCGTAATCAGGCGATCAATAAGGCCCAAGGAGAGTTTGTCACCGGTATTGATGATGATGATTTCTTTTATCCCAATCGTCTAAGTGCTTTAATGGCGGCCTATGACGATCAATATGCCTTTGTGTGCTCAAGTACCATTTGGGATTGGGGCGACAGGCAAAAGCTGGCAGATGGCAAAGCTGGCGAGTTTAGCCTTAAGCAGCAACTGAGCTACAATCACGCCAGTACTCAAGTGCTTGTCAGGCGTGAGCGGATGTTGGCAATCGGCGGCTTTGATGAGTCTTTGGTTGCGCGGATTGACTATGATGCTTGGACTTGCCTGATGGCAAAGTATGGCAACGCTAAGCGTATCAATCCGGCAACCTATGTGTTGACCCGTGAGCCGGGGATAGAGCGGATCACCAATTCTAAGCGCAACATCACCGGCAATCAGCAGTTTTTTGCCAAACATATCGACAAGATGAACTGGGCCAACCGGGTCAATCAGGAATTTTGGGATATGTATGCCAAGCAAGGCCCGTTCGGTTTTACTGCACTTATCAGGCAATTGTGTGCCGGTATGGTATGGCTGAAACTGAAGTATTTTATTCGTATTAATTTTTTGCCTAATTGGCGTAGTCAGTTGTAATTTTGGGAGTAGTTGGATGCGGGTGTTAGTTACCGGTGGCGCAGGCTATATCGGCAGTCATGCAGTGGTGGCACTGCAACAGGCCGGTCATGAGATAGTCGTAGTCGATAACCTGTGTCACAGCTCGGCTGCCGTGTTGCCGCGTATTGAGGCCCTCAGCGGCAAGAAAATCGATTTTGTCGCGGCAGATTTGAATGATAAGTTTGCACTTGAGCGCATTTTTAGCCGCTTTGATATTGATGCGGTGATGCACTTTGCCGCGCTTAAAGCGGTGAACGAGTCGAGAGCGCAAGCGGCGCGTTTCTATCACAACAATGTCGGTGGGACCTTGTGTTTGCTTGAAGTGATGGAAAAGTTCCACTGCAAGCGCTTGGTGTTTAGCTCATCGGCAGTGGTTTATGGCATTGAACAAAGCCCGCCGTTTTTTGAACATATGCCGTTAAAGGCGCAAAACCCCTATGGCCACACCAAGGTCATGAGTGAACAGATCTTAAAGGATATGGCCGCAGCGGACGGTGAATGGCATGTGATAGCGCTGCGTTATTGCAATCCTATCGGCGCACATCCCTCCGGTACTATCGGCGAAGCTGCCGATACGGTGCCAAATAACCTTTTGCCTTATGTGGCCAAAGTGGCTTGTGGTCAATTGCCGCTGCTCAAGGTTTTTGGTGGCGACTATGAGACTGTCGATGGCACTGGGGTTCGAGATTTTGTTCATGTGATGGACTTGGCCGAAGGCCATTGCCGTGCGCTGGACAAACTCGCTGAGCTTGAAGGGTTTCATGCGGTTAACTTAGGCACGGGCAAAGGGGTAAGTGTGCTTGAACTCATCACGACCTTCGAACAGGTTTGTCAGCGGCCGGTTGCCTATCAAATCGCGCCAAGAAGGGAAGGGGATATTCCAGCCTTTTGGGCCGATGTGCAGCTGGCCGAACAGTTGTTGCAATGGCGTAGCAAAAGGGATCTGAGGCAGATGCTTGAAGACGCTTGGCGCTGGCAATGCGCCAACCCATATGGCTATATGCCAGCTGAGTCAAAAAATTAATTCTTCGCGGTATTTTTCATTTCGTTTATATACGCGGGCGCTTATAATGTCGCGTTTTTATTTGCGCATTTATGCTTGCAAGGGGGCAGTTGAGTGTTAGACAAAAAGCAGATCTTGATGGTGGTACACGCTTACTACAAGGAAGACACCCGAGTCAGACGTGAAGCCGATGCGTTGGTGGCGGCAGGCAACAAGGTAGATGTCATTTGTCTAAACAAAGGCGATGAGCCGAAAACGGAAGAGTTTAACGGTGTCACTATGATCCGCTTACCTGTTGCTCGTTCGAAAAGCCGCTCAAAACTCAATTACATTCTCGAGTATCTAAAATTTGCCCTATTGGCGTTTTTTAAAGTCAGTGGCTTTTTCTTCAAAAAGCACCCTAAAGTGGTGATGATCCACAATATGCCGAATTTTTTGGTTTTCGCGGCGCTTGTGCCTAGGTTGTTTGGCGCTAAAGTGGTGCTCGATATGCACGATGTGATGCCTGAGCTTTACTTAAACCTGTTTAACCGTCAAGGCGGCTTGCTGCAAAAACTGTTGTTTTTAGAAGAACGCATCAGTGCGATGTTCGCCTCTAAGGTGATGACGGTGAATCACATCTTGGCAACAAAACTGGAAAAACGTCTGAAAAAACCGTTATTTATCCTATACAACACCCCTGATCCGAGCATTTTGCAGGTCACCAATCCACTGCCTCGGATTACGCAAAAATTCAATTTGTTTCACCATGGCAATATTCAAGAGCGCTACGGCTTGGTCAGAATGGTTGAGGTGATGAAACAGCTTACGGCGAAAAGTAACGACTATCACCTTGAAGTCCATGGACGAGGGGTGTTTTACGATGAGATCCAAGCGCGAGCTAAGGCTGCCGGAATTGCCGAGGATTGTCAGTTTAATCCGGGATTTGCCCCAGAGAATGTCGGTAATATGTTGGTCAACGCCGATGTTGGTTTGGTGCTCAACTATCCCAGCGAGTTTATGGATGTCTGTCTACCGGTCAAGCTGCTGGAATATGTAGCCTGCAAGGTACCGGTGATCACTTCGCGGATCGCAGCGGTTGAAGCGACTTTTGGTGATGACATGCTGTATTACTTTGACAACGATGAGCAGCTGCTGGCGTTGATTGAACACGTCAAAGCGAATCCGCAAGAGGCTGCCGCCAAAGCTGAGAAAGCCTACAAGCAATATCTGAGCTTGCAGTGGGACAGTGAAAAACAACGATTTACTGATTTTATCGCGGGCCTTTGATATACTGCGCCCGCCAAAATTTATCGCAAACCCAGTTACCTTGAGTAGAGTTAGCCCAGGATGAATATGAGTATTCCACCAATTGCCCAGAATAAAACGCCTTATCTTAGTGTGCGTCAGTTTGTCGCCATCAGCTGGAAATATAAGTGGCTTATTCTGATCACGAGCGCTATTTTTGCGGTGGCTTCGGTATTTATCGCTTTGTCTATGCCCAATAAGTATGAATCCAAAGTCGTATTGTCACCGTCGGAAGAACAACAAGGCGGCGGTTTGTCGGCGCTGGCCAATCAGTTTGGCTCTTTGGCTTCTTTAACCGGGATCAATCTAAAGGGTAAGGGCACAGATACGACCAACTTGGCACTTGAGATCCTCAAATCAAAGCAATTTTTGATGGCGTTTATCGAACGCCATCAGCTAAAAGTGCCAGTGATGGCCGCGAAAAGTTGGGATATTGCTAGCGGTAAACTGGTGCTTAACGAGAAGATTTACGACGAAGGCTCGAGCACTTGGGTACGTAAGGTCGATTTTCCGAAAAAGCCGGAACCGTCGTTACTGGAAACCTATAAGACTTTTCGTGAAATATTGACCATCAAACGTGACGTCAAAGCCGATATCGTGACCATCACTATGGAATTTTACTCGCCGGTTTTAGTGCAGCAATGGCTTAATGCCTTGGTCATAGAGCTTAATGACTATATGCGTGAAATCGAACTTAAACGCTCTCGCAGCAGCATTGAATATTTGCGTGGTCAGATTGAAACGACCGATGTCGCTGAGCTTAAGAATGTATTTTTTCAGCTGGTTCAAGAGCAGATCAAAAAATCGATGTTGGCCGAAGTGCGTAAAGAATATGTCTTTACTATAATCGACCCTGCCATTGTGGCAGAGGAAAAAAGTGGTCCAAGTCGAGCGATAATTTGTATCGTCATCACCTTACTTGGCGGTATCTTATCGTTGTTTGGCGCACATTTGCATCATTTTATCGTCAGCACTCGTTCGACGCCAAAGTGATAACCTCTCCCGCGATGCGCTACGCATTGTCACCTCGGATCACACTGATATATTTACTTATCGTCAGTGTCGCAGCCGATATTGTTTACGGCGTCCTTGATTTTTACGGTGCGGGTAGTCTGCGTCTTAGCCTGTTATATCGCATGACGATTTTGTCGGCGTTTATTGTGGTGTTGCTGCGCCGCAATGATCTCCATGCGTGGATAGTCAAGGGGATGTTTGTGCTGTGGCTTATCAGCCTGTCGGTATGGCTGTATACCTATGGCAAAGTGCCTTTGTGGATCGATCTTAATTTCTTTTTACGTATCATGTTTGTCATGGCCATTGCCTTTTTGGCCTATCGAGCATTGGAGTGCGCCTATGAGGAAGGCAAAGATCTCAGAGAGCTTTTGTTTAGTGGCATTGTTATTTACGGCATTGTGGCGAGCTGCTCGATTGTGTTTTCTTTTGTCACTGGGATTGGCCGTTTGACCTATGGCGAATGGGCTTTTGGTATTAAATCGTTTTTTACCGGTGGCAATGATATCGGTTTGACGATGCTGGTCGCTTTAGTGTTTTGCTGGCGTTCGTTTTGGATCAGTGACAGCTTGTGGAATTTGTTCAAGATAATACTGGTTAGTGTTGCCATTGCGCTAATAGGCTCTAGGGCGGCTTTTGGTGGGGTGATTGGGGTCACCGGTATCTTTACCCTGTGCTTTTTGCTGTTTAGACCCTCTCGTAGTATGAAAACCTCGGTTTATAAAGTGGTTGTCGCCACTATGGTGATTGGGATCTCCAGTTTTACCTTCAAGTATGTCAATGACAACTTTGACGAACTGGCCTATCAGGTTGAGAAGGTAACCGAACTACTCGATGGCTTAAGTCCGCGAGCGAAGCTCGAAGAAGCCGGTGCCGAGGTGCTTGAGCAGCGTGCTCCAATTCATGATGCCTTTGGTCAGGGGGCGACGTTTTTCTTCGAGGTCTATGATCTTTACTTCTTACGATACCCAATGAAACAAAGCACAGATGTGTTGCCTTATAAAGCGGTTGAGCAGGATTTGATGGATATCTACGGGATGTATGGTTGGCTATTGGGTAGCGTTATCATTCTCTATCATCTGTATTTTTGGCTGTTGTCGGTACGTTGCTTTGTGGCTCAGCGCGATGTGCTGAACTTTTCTTGCTTACTGGCGATCACCATGTATTTGTTTCATGGCTTTTTGGCCGGACATGCATTGGCAACGAGCCAGGTTTCCACCGTTATCGGTGTGATCTACGCGTTTTTGTGGTTTAACAAGGTCTATTTACCAAAGGAAAGCGTCAATTGAATGTCTTAGTGTTGTCGAATATGGCACCGTCGAAGCAGGCGCCCAATGCCGGCATTTTCGTGCAAAATCAGGTGGATATCTTAAGTCAGAGCGACGCTATTGCGCACTTGAAGTTCATTGCCATTCGCTCGACCAAAAAAGGGTTGTTCGCACTGTTGGCAAAATACGGCTTAATGTTGTGGCAGACGCTGACTCAAGCGGTGTTTGCTCGTGTCCGCTATGATGTGGTACATGTGCACTACTTTTATCCAACCATTTGGTTTGCCATTGTGTATAAGCTATTACGCAATCGCAAATGCAAAATTGTGGTGACCTTTCACGGCAGTGACATATACAGTTATGAGTCTGCGCCAGCGCTTTACCGCTTCGCCGCTCGGTTTATCGATAAGGCGATTTTTGTCAGTGATGGCCTTAGACAGAACTTTTTCAAGACGGTAGACGATTCGGTGATCCTTAGCGCCGGTATCTTGCCAAGTTTTACAGCGCAATCGCTAGAAAAACAATATGACTTGTTAATGGTCGGCTCGGTCAATCAGAACAAGGGCTTTGATAGATTAGAGCAAATCTTGAGGCAATTTGATAAACCGCTGAGGGTTTTGGTGATTGGTGATGGACCCTATGCCGAGCGACTTAAGCAATGGCAGTTTGAACAGCATCAATTGGCCTATTTGCGCACCCAAAGTCCAGCGGGTTTGATTGAAAAGTATAACCAATCACGCTTTTTGCTGAGTTTGTCCCATAACGAAGCCTTTGGCTTGGTGATGACCGAGGCGATGGCCTGCGCCACGCCTGTGTTGGCGACTGCTACCGATGGTGCTAAGGCCCAAGTCGTTGACGGCGTCAACGGCTTTTTAATCGACATCGAAGGCGATGTTATTGCTTCGGCTTGCGAGGTGATAGACAAGGCGCTGTTTGCACTTGAGCCAGAGCAATATCATCGGATACATCAAGGTGCCGTAGCCGCCGCCAAGCTGCATATGCTACCGCACATCAGCGAGCAGTTGCTTAAGCACTATCAGGCGGTTTTGGCCAAAGACTCTTAACGGAATTGTGCAGTGAAAAGATTGACTGAACTGTTGGTGCGCTTTAAACATATTCTGGTGGTCTTTGGTTTTACCATTGTCAGCCATTTGCTGGGTTTTGGTCGTGAAGTCGCCATTGCCCACTATTATGGCGCTTCGTCAATTTCTGATGGTTTGCTGGTTGGCCTTGCACCGATCACCTTCTTTTTGGGCGTGTTTGGTATCAGCTATGCCAATGCCAGTATGACGAGGATCAAAACCACCGAAAATAAAGCGCTGATCGCCAAGTCGCTATCGCCGATGATGGTGATCACCATCGCCGCCTTATTGCTGTTTTATTTTGGCAACGAGTTGATGATCAGTATCACCGCCCCCGGACTTTCAGGTCAAGGCTTGGTATTGGCGCGAGAGATTGTGTTGCTCTCGGCGTTAGGGGCGGGTATTGGTTCGGTTTATTATTATTTTCGCGGCTTGAGCTTTCTCGATAAGCGCTTCACTCGGGTATCGATTGCCGATTTGATGCCCAATATCGCCATCTTGCTGGGGATATTCGTACTGTATCGCATTTACGGGGTTACCGGGATTGCCATCGGTATTACTTTGGGTTATCTGTTACAGCTGCTCATAGTGTTTGAGCACAGGCACATCAAGTTGAGCGATTTTCATTTCAGCAATCTGTACGACAGTGACACCAAAATCATTTATCGCAATACGCTCTTTAGCGCCCTTGGCACCTCAGGGGTGATTGTCGATTTGTTTATCGACCGCTATTTTGCCTCACAGTTGCATGAAGGCGCCATTGCATCTTTGAGCTTTGCCTATAAGGTGATGAACCTGCCATTGTATACCGCAGTATTGGCGGTGGTGACGGTGATGTTTCCAAAAATGATTGCTCTGCGGGATGAGTCGGACGCTTTTAATCGCTCTAAACAAAAGACCAATCTGTTGCTGATGTCGCTGTGTATTGCCAGTGCGCTGTTTTTAGTGGTTTTCAGTGGGCCCGTTGTGTCTTTATTGTTTGAGCATGGCGCCTTTGACGGCTCAGACGCGGCCAATACCGCACCTTTGTTGTCGGTTTATGCCATCGGCATTCCAGCGATGGCCTATATCATGTTTAACGCCAAGGTGTTCTTTGCCTTGGAAGACTTTAAAACGCCTTTGTATGCGGGTTTGTGCGCTGCGCTGACCAATGGTTTTTTGGACTTCTTGCTGGTGGATCAGTATGGCAGTACAGGGCTGGCAGCAGCGACGGTTGTCGCGGCCTATATTAATGCGACAATATTGATGCTTGCCGCGAGAAAATTGCAGCGTAAATAACTATCATGCTTTTGTGGGGGAACAAGAAGTGAGAGGGCTATACGTCAATACCAGTGTTGAGCAGGTGGCGCAGACCATTGATTTTTTTGCACAACACAATCATCAGCTGAGCGATACGGTTGCCGGCGTCGATGTCACCATGGTTTATAGTCGCTATGACTGGAAGGCCGAGCCGGTGTATACCGTGCCCGAGGCTTTAGGCGGCGGTAAGATCTTTTGTCATGGCTGGTTTATCTTTAACGGCGAACGCAACAACTTAACCGCGCTGGCTGAAGCATATCTACATGATTCACACGCAGTTTTCGATAAGATCCCCTTTGGCGTATTTGTGATAGCCCACATTAACGGCAACGGCGAAACCAAGATAGTCTCCGATACGTTTGGGGTCTCGACTCATTTTGTTCGTTGTGAGAGCGGCAAGATTGAGCTGGCGCCTACGGTAAAAGCTTTTAGAAATTTACCTAAACCCGATGAGGCGCTGCTGGCTACCGTTAAGGCGCAAGGCCATCTGTTTGGTAATTTCACCGCCTATCCGGGCATTGAGAGAATGGATGCCGGGGCGGTGTTGGCCGATGACGGCACCCTTAGCAAGTATGTTCGTTTTGACTTTACCCGTTCTGATCCTGCGTTGCTGTCGAGCATTCCCGAATTGACCGGTAAAATGATTGAGCACTGGCCGCTAGAAGACAGAACCTTGCCACTTAGTGGGGGGATGGATTCGCGCTTGGCGCTGACCCATCAGCGATTCGCCTTTGGATATACCTACGGCCCGGAAAGCTCCGGCGACCGCCCGGTGGCCAGACAATACCAAGACTGCTTTGAGCGCTATTATGAGTTTGAGTTTAGTGAGCCGCAAACACTGGATAATGAAAAGGCGCTGACCGACACCTTTTTCTTTGGCGTCGCAGTTGCAGTACCTAGGCTGCCGACCGTGTACTACCATACTTTTGAGAAAGCCCAAGGGAGCTATGCGCTATTTGACGGTTATCTCGGCGACGTGGTGCAACGGGCAAACTATATCAAATATGGCGGCCCAATGGGCTCGATATTAAAGCTGTTTCCTTGGCTGTATCATTTGCGTTTTTCGGTCAGGAGTATACTGCGACGACGCTATAAAGCCCTCACTGACGAAGTGTTTGAGCGCTTGATGGCTGACTATCATCGTCATACCGACCACCTTGAGTTGGATGACTACCAAAAGATCACTTATTACGAGTTTATTTATGGCCGTGGCGGTCGCTATGCGGTCAGTGGCGGCAATATCGTTGCCGGTCAGTGTTATACCATTGTGCCGTTCTTCCTGATCCGTGAGAGCTTTGATATTTTGATCTCACAGCGCTATGTCGATACGGTGCAATACCGTCAGGTTGGGCGTATTTGGTCTAAGGCTGCCGATAGGTTTCGCAAGCCGCTATCCGATTCGGGGATTAGTCCAATGACGCCTTATTGGCTGGTACCGTTTATTAATATCTTTTATCGTATCAGGTTACATTATCTGCCGGGATTCGGCAGTTATGCCATAGGTAAAGCGAAAAAGCGCTAGGGATGATAAGACGATTGTGAGCAGCGGCAGTGCGCCGCCGCTCAAGGGTTTTAAGGAGGTTTAAAGGGTTTTGGCCAACGCCTTAATGTAGGCTTTGAAGTCTTCTCCGATAACCGGGTGATGAATGCCATGTTCTAGGTTGGCCATCATATAGCCGAGTTTAGAACCACAATCATTGCTTTTACCTGTCATATAGTAAGCATTGACCGGCGTTTTCTCCATCATGGCGGCAATGGCATCGGTCAACTGTATTTCACCACCTGCACCGGGCGGGGTGTGCTCCAAGTGCGTCCAGATCTGTTCGCTTAAGATATAGCGGCCGACAATGGCGAGGTTGGAAGGCGCTGTGTTGACGTCGGGCTTCTCAACCATGGCTTTCATCGGAATTGACTGGCCTGGCTCTACTGTCGCACCATCTAAATCGACGATACCATACTGACTGACGTCGGCCTTTGGCACTTCTTCAACCATGATCTGTGATACGCCGCTGCGTTCATACAAGGCGCGCATGTGAGCAAGGTTTTCTTCGCGTAAGTCACAGCTGTGCTGGTTGATCAAAACATCCGGTAAGATCACCGCAAACGGGTTGTCGCCAACCACTGGGCGTGCGGTTAAGATGGCATGACCTAAGCCTTTGGCTTCGGCTTGACGAATGTGCATGATAGACACGTCTTTCGGACAGATGCTTTGCACTTCATCGAGCAACTGTCGTTTCAAGCGTTTTTCCAATTGGGCCTCGAGCTCAAAACTGGTATCGAAATGGTTTTCGATGGAGTTTTTACTGGAATGGGTAACCAGCACTATCTGCTTGATACCCGCAGCAATGGCCTCAGAGACCACATATTGGATCAATGGCTTATCTACTACCGGCAACATTTCCTTAGGGATGGCCTTGGTGGCGGGGAGCATTCTGGTGCCTAGTCCCGCGACCGGAATAACGGCTTTTTCGATTGTCTTATTTACACTCATGAGTTTGCCTGTTTATTTCACTTCTGTGCCCGATGCCTGTAGGTCGGCATGGTATGATGAGCGTACAAACGGACCGCAAGCGGCGTTGTCAAAGCCAAGCGCATCGGCTGCGGCTTTCAACTCATTAAACTCATCGGGGGATACATAGCGCTTAACCGGCAAGTGATGGAGGCTAGGCTGAAGGTATTGGCCAACCGTGAGCATATCGACGTTGTGCTCGCGTAAGTCTTTGAAGACTTCAACGAGTTGTTCGTTGGTTTCGCCAAGGCCGACCATCAAACCTGATTTGGTCGGAACTTGTGGGTGCAGGGCCTTGAAACGTTTTAGCAGTTCAAGCGACCATTTGTAGTCGGCACCTGGACGAGCTTCTTTGTATAGGCTAGGCGCTGTCTCAAGGTTGTGGTTAAACACATCTGGCGGCTGCTTGTCTAAGATCTCCAATGCGATGTCCATTCGGCCTTTAAAGTCTGGCACTAGGATCTCGATTTTGATCTCTGGGTTGTGCAAACGGATTTGGCGAATACACTCGGCGTAATGACCGGCGCCGCCGTCACGTAAATCGTCACGGTCAACAGAGGTGATCACCACGTACTTGAGCTTCATGTCTTTAATGGTCAGTGCCAGTTTTTCCGGCTCCTCGGCGTTTGGCGGCAGAGGTTTGCCGTGGCCGACATCACAAAATGGACAGCGACGGGTACAGATGTCGCCTAAGATCATAAAAGTGGCGGTGCCGTGATTGAAACACTCTGGCAGGTTCGGACATGAGGCTTCTTCACACACAGAATGCAGACCGTGTTGGCGCATCGCATTTTTGATGGATTGGATCTTCTCGTTGGATTTGGGCAGCTTGATCTTCAACCAATCAGGCTTTTTCAACATGGTCTTTTTGTCCGATGGGATCACTTTGACCGGGATCAAAGCCATTTTCTCGGCGTCACGCAGTTTTTCACCGGGCTTAAGACGGGCAGATTTGGCGCTACTCATGGAGATCTTCTAATCCTTCTGTTTGGCTAACGTCGCCGGCCTGCAATAGGTCGGTTAGGTGGTCGATCAATTGTTGCTTGATCGGGGCAAATTGTTCTGCCGGGGCAAAATCGCGGCACTGGATCATTTTAAGGCCAGCATAGCCACAGGGGTTTATGCGCATAAAAGGCTCTAAGTCCATATCGACATTCAAGGCAAGACCGTGGAACGAACAACCCTTACGAACCCTCAAACCCAAAGACGCTATCTTGGCGTCGCCAACATATACCCCTGGGGCATCTGCTTTGGCTGCGGCTTCGATATTATGTTCGGCCAAGGCGTTGATAATGGCATTTTCGATGTGGGTCACCAACTCGCGTACGCCCATTTTGCGGCGTCTTAAATCGAGCATCGGATAGATCACGATTTGACCGGGACCGTGGTAGGTCACCTGACCGCCGCGGTCTACTTTGACCACGGGAATGTCGCCGGTAAACAGCAAGTGTTCTTCTTTACCTGCCTGACCTTGGGTGAACACCGGGTTATGCTCGACCACCCACAATTCATCTTTGCTGTGCTCGTCACGGGTGTCGGTGAATTTTTGCATCGCCTGCCATACAGGCATGTAGTCCATACGACCTAAATGGCGTATGACCATGGGGCTATCAGACATGAAATTGGCTCCAAAGTCGGGGCTTAGAGTACGTAGCGTACGATGTCGATTCTGCCAAGCTCGGTATACAGCAGCTCGATATGCTCTTTGCTGACGACAGTGACAGAAATGTTCACTGAGTGATAGGTGCCTTTGGAGCTGGGTTTAACCGTCGGGCTGTAGTCACCGGGGGCATGAATTTGCAATACTTCGATGATTCTATCCGGCAAGTCTTCTTGCGCCAGACCCATGACCTTAAATGTCATCTGGCAAGGAAATTCCAAAAGCTCGTCAAACTTGGTGTTTTGGACCGGTTTAATCATTCAAGAACCTCAAACAATAGCAAAAACAATCAATATTAAACCGCCGCATTATAGCAGCAGTTAGGGGGTGATTGATAGCCCTCATCTGTTAAGCTCAGGTGCAACCCACAGTTTGATTTCATTTATTCCTGCATTGCCATTTTTAAGCGTTCTGCGCGCATAAATGCGCTAAC
>JBFHGJ010000099.1:0-21470 GCA_041583135.1 Alteromonadaceae bacterium
CAAATGTCAGCAATTTATTTTTGATCTCGCCGCCGATGCCGATGAGGAGATCTTAGAGAGTTTTCGTCACCAATTCGAGCCGCTACATCAGCATATCAGTACCATCAAAGACGGTACCTATCGCATCAAAAACATTGTCAGTGATTTAAAAACCTCCACGCATTTCTCACAAGATGACAAAAAGGTCGTATGCATAACCGACATGCTTAGCTCAACCATTAATTTGGTTTCGACCAACTACAAAGAGTTTGCGCGGATTGACAGCCGTTTTGCCTATCATCCGGATATTCGCTGTTATCCATCGAAACTAAACCAGGTGTTTGTCAATCTGCTGGTCAACGCGTTCGACGCGATCAAACAAAAGCACCTACAAATGCCGCAAACACCGGAGGGGCTGATTGTGGTAGCCAGCGAAGCGGTGGCGCGCGATGGGCGACAATGGGTAAGATTAAGTGTTAGAGATAACGGCACCGGCATCGACGAAGCGGTCAAAACGCGGCTGTTTGAGCCTTACTTTACCACCAAAGGGATCGGTCACGGCAGTGGCTTGGGGTTATCAATTTCTCGCGAGATCGTCCAAGCGCATGGCGGCGACTTGTCTGTTGCCAGCGAGTTCGGTCAGTATTGTGAGTTTTGTATTTTGTTGCCGGTAGAAGAATAAAGTGGGGCAAAGGATATGCAAGGCCCCACTTAAGTGCACTTTTTGGCGTTAATTAAGGTTAAATAGCGGTTCCAAATGGTCGCTCATTTTACTGCCATTTGTCACATTTAACCTGTAGGCTGCGGATTATCCTAAGCAACCAAATAAGTGCATAGGCAAATTAGCCGGTGACACCACACTGGGTGCTATAGCACATGCCCTCTGGCACATCGGTTTCAAAACGCGTGCTGCACCATGACTCTGAATCACAGTTTTTACCGCCGGCAACTTGGTCGGTTGCGTTCATCGGCAGCTTTTCAACATCGGCAGACAGTTGTACCAGATTTTCTTTGTTGATGTTCAATTTAGGCAATTGAAATTTCATTGTTATTTCCTATTGATTGTGTCGCCGGAGAGTTGAGTAAAAGACGGCTATAAAGTCCGGCGTCTTTATAATGTCTTTGCTGGAAATAGCTTAAACAAGACGCTGGACAAGGGTTTTCGTGATTTGGACAAAGGCTTTGGTCATTTAGACATTTTGCTTAAATACCGCTTTTAGAGGTCAAAATCACAAGGTACATGGGGTTACGCAGGGCCGATAGGATTTCGCCTGTGGTGAAACCTTATGTTTTTAAGGCGAATAGGCTATCCTATATAGTTATGGCTTTTGCAATATAATTAGGCGCAATAATAACAACAATGCGAAGTATCTTAGCTTTTTTGTTGTGTTTTATCGGTTGGCTGGCTCAGGCGTCAAGCCCCGCAGTACGCTTTGACCGTCTGTCACTTAGCGATGGTTTGTCTCAAAGCGCGGTTGCTGCTATCTATCAAGACTCGCAAGGCTTTATGTGGTTTGGCACAGAAGATGGCCTCAACCGCTATGACGGCTATGAATTTAAAGTCTATAAATACCAAAGCGATGACGACAGGTCGATTTCCGGCAATCACATCAAAGCCATTTTTGAGGACAAAGACGGCTATTTGTGGATAGGCACTTTAGGCAGTGGCCTCAATCGTTATGATCGGGTTAGCGATACGTTTACCCGCTTTATCCATGATGATTCTGATCCGAACAGTTTGGCCGACAATACGGTTTGGTCTATTGTGCAAGACGGTAAAGGACAGCTGTGGGTCGCG
This sequence comes from Alteromonadaceae bacterium, assembly GCA_041583135.1. Lineage (GTDB taxonomy): Bacteria > Pseudomonadota > Gammaproteobacteria > Enterobacterales > Alteromonadaceae > JABSOG01. Next base: position 1,778 of record JBFHGJ010000099.1, read on the forward strand.
ACCGAAGGCGGTATCAGCCGGCTTGAGGGCAACGGCTTTCACCATTACCGCGCCGACAGCACCAAGCCCAATCGGCTCAGTCATAACAATGTGCGGACCTTACTTAGCGATCCCGACGGCGTTCTTTGGGCCGGTACCTATGGCGGTGGACTCAATCGTATCGATACTGTATCGGGGCAAATAAAACATTACAAACACATTGCCAGATTGCCGGGAAGCTTGAGTAACGATAAGGTACTAAGGCTTTATCGCGATGGATTTGGAGAGCTTTGGGTCGGCACCGAATCTGGCGGATTGAATCGTTTTTTGCCTGCCACCGGTCGCTTTGAACATTTTCGATTCTCCTCGCAAAATCCCTACAGCCTCAGTAGCAATGAGGTTTGGGATATGGCACAAGACGATAACGGCACCCTCTGGGTCGTCACTCAAGGCGGCGGCCTTAACCGTTTTGACCGACAATTGTCACTTTTTACCCACTACCGCTTTGATTCGGCACAACCGGCGAGTTTAAGCAATGACAACCTGTGGACCATCTATCGCGGTAACGATGGTTTGATGTGGATTGGTTCCAACGGCGGCGGTGTCAATAAGTTTGATATCAAACGTGAGCGCTTTGGTCATTTTCGCCATGACGGTAATGATCCCTACAGTCTGAGCCATAATTCCGTGTTTTCGTTTTTATCTGACAGTCAGCAAAGGTTGTGGATAGGAACCGATGTCGGTCTTAATCGTTTTGATGCCGAGCGCAATCGCTTTGTACATTATTTTCATCAAAGTGATGATCCCAATAGCCTCAGTCACAATTGGGCGATGTCGCTGTATCAAGACTCTAAAGACAGGCTGTGGATCGGCACCTTAGGCGGGGGCCTTAATCGTCTTGAAGATGTCGATGGACATTTTTCGGCGCTCAAGCATGACCCCGCCGACCCCAACAGCATCAGCGATGACCGGATCAGTGTCATTTTTGAAGATCGCCAAGGTATTTTGTGGGTCGGGACTTTAGGCGGTGGACTCAACCGGTATGATGAACAACACCGCCGATTTATTCGCTACCAACTGCAAAGTGACAATCCCGCCAGTTTGAGCCACAACAGTATTATGTCGATTAATCAGGGTCCTGACGGTGATATTTGGGTTGGCACGTTCGATGGCCTCAACCGGTTGGATAAACAGAGCGGCAAATTCACTCGTTTTGTCAACCAACCTGACGTCGAAGACAGTATCAGCAATAACTTTATTACAGCCATTGTTAACGACAAGTACAGTGACAAACTGTGGCTCGGTACTTATGGTGGTGGGCTTAACCTCTTTGACCGCAAAAGCGGCAAGGCGCAGCATTTTCGTCAAACCGATGGGCTGGCCAACGACAGCATTTATGGGGTGTTGTTTGACGATAGCGGTCAGCTGTGGGTGAGCACCAATCAAGGGTTGTCAAAGTTTGACCCAGCGGCGCAACGCTTCCAAAATTTTGGAATGAGCGATGGGCTGCAAAGCAATGAATTCAATGGATTGGCCTATTATAAAAGCCCAAAAGGGGAGTTGTTTTTTGGTGGTATCGACGGCTTTAATCGCTTTGATCCTAAAGACATTACCCCGGACAGCAGCCAACCTGTGTTACGAATGACAGATTTTTTGGTGTTTAATCAATCGGTTAAAATTAGTGATACGGCTCCAAGCAGCGCTACGGATTTTACCTTACCAAAGACAATCGACCACCTTGATAAGTTGGTTTTGACCCACCAACAAAGCCTGATCAGTTTTGAGTTTGCCGCCTTGGCGTACAACAATGCCGATAAAGTACGCTATGCCTACCATCTTGATGGTTTTCATCATGACTGGATAGAAACCACCGCAAAAAACCGCCGTGCCACGTTTACCGGGTTGGCGCCCGGTGATTATCGTCTGCGCGTTAAAGCCAGTGATTCTCTTGGGGTGTGGCGTGGTGAACAGCTCAGCCTCCAGATCAAAGTGTTACCACCACCTTGGCTTAGCTGGTGGGCCTATACCTTATACTTTTTGGCAATTTGCAGCTTCTTATATGCGCTTTACTGGGTTCAGCGGTATTACGCCAGAGCCAAACTGCAATTGCTGGCCAATACCCAGCTCAGACAGATCATGCAAGGGCAACTGCTGGCAGGGCAAAATCAGGTAGAGGATGATTACGCCAAGTTCAATCTACTGGTGGTCGATGATGATCCGGCGCAGTTGGAATTGCTACATTCATTACTCAATGGTGGTAAGTACCAAGTGACCACGGCGCTCAGTGGTGAACAGGCGTTGGAGCTGGTGGGTGAGGAGTGTCCCTTTGATTTGCTGTTGCTCGATGTCAACATGCCCAAGCTTTCGGGTTACCAAGTGTGCCAAAAACTCAGGGAAAAATATGCGGCCAACGATTTACCGGTGATCTTTATGACTGAAGCCGAGCAGCTCAATGAGATCATGGAAAGCTTTGCCGTTGGCGCCAACGACTTTATCAGCAAGCCATTCAGTGAGCCGGACCTGCTCAACCGCATCGACACCCAGCTAAAACTGCTGGAGATCAAACGCAATCTGACTCAGTCTAACCAATCGATCCGCGCCTTGAGTGAAATGTGCGCCGAGCTGAGTTCGATTTTGGACTTAGACCAGCTGATGGACAGGCTCTACAACCACATCAAAGAGTTGATGGATGCCGATTGCTTTGCCCTTGGGGTGTATAACCGACAAGCGCAAACGATCGATTTTCATCTGTCGCTTGAAGAAGGGCGCTACCTGCCTGACTATCATATTCCGATGTCCGATAAAAACCGGGCGTCGGTGTGGTGTGTCACCGAACAAAAACCGATGATCATTAACGACTACGATGTGGAATACAGCGAGTATTTCGGTTCGCAGACAAAACCTCAGCCGATAGCCGGTAAGATGGCACAATCATTTGTTTACTGGCCTTTGATCACCGCCGGACGTTTGGTTGGTGTATTGAGTATTCAAAGCTATCGTAAAAACGCCTATCACAAGTACCAGATCAAGACCATTAAAACCCTTGCTTCTACCACGGCCATTGCCCTGGACAATGCTCGGGCCTATCAGGCGTTGGAGCTGCAAAAGCAGGCGATAGAAGATAAGGTGGCACAGCGAACCAAGGACTTAGAGCATTCGAACCAAAGCATCCGCACTTTGGCGGAGATCTGCACCGAGATCTCCACCACCTTGGATTTTAATCAGATCTTGCATACGGTGTATCGCCGCATTAAAGCGTTGATGGACGCCGATATCTTTATGATAGGGCTGATAGATGAGCAAAAGCAGCACATTGAATTTAAACTGGCGATCAAATGGGACAATGTGATGCCGCCGTTTGTGCTTAATCTGGCAGATGAAGAACGCGCGGCTATTTATTGTATCAATCAACAAAAGCCGATGGTGATTAATGACTTAAGGCAGGACTTGCCAAAGCGCTTGATCAAATTGCCGCTACACAGTGATGATCAGGGACGGGAAATTGAATCATTCATGTATTATCCGCTGATTGTCCATAATCAGGTGATAGGTGTGTTGACGGTGCAAAGTTATCGCCACCAAGCCTACAACGAACACCAGCAAGATATGATAGGCACCATCGCATCGACAACGGCGGTGGCGCTAGATAATGCCCATGCCTATCGTGAGCTGGAGCAAAAGAACAACCAAATACTGGCCACCCAAAAGCAATTGATCCAATCGGAAAACCTGGCTTCACTAGGGACCCTCACGGCTGGCATTGCCCATGAGATAAACAATCCGACCAATTTTGTTCACGTTAGCTCGCAAAATCTCGAGGTCGATTTGGCCAGTTTCCAACAGTTTATTTTCGACTTGGTAGACGATGGCACCGATGAGGAGATCATCGAGTCGTTTAAGCAACGTTTTGCGCCGTTGTTCGATCACATCAATACCATCAAAGAAGGCACCGATAGGATCAAATCCATTGTCAAAGACTTAAGGGGCTTTAGCTACCTGGACACCGATGAGAAAAGCGATGTCGAAGTCACTGAAATGCTCGGAGCGACCATCAATTTGGCGAAAACCAAGTATGGTGAATTGGCGGATTTTGAAACCGATTTTCATTGTCAAAGCAAACTCAACTGCTATCCGGCCCAGCTCAACCAAGTGTTTATGAATCTCATCGTTAATGCGTGTGATGCCATTCGTGATAAGCAAAGACAGCAGCAAAACGTTGTTCGCGGTCATGTGGTGATCGGGTGTTATTGCCGTGAAAACGAAATCGACATCACTGTCAAAGACAATGGTTGCGGCATGGATGAACAGACCATGGAAAAACTGTTCTTGCCGTTTTACACCACCAAGCCAGTCGGTGAAGGCACCGGGCTGGGTTTATCGATTTCTTACAATATTGTGCAAAAACATGGTGGCGAGTTAACCGCCAAATCAGAAGTGGGTCGTGGCACCGAGTTTCGTTTAAGACTGCCACTAGACGGATAAGAGGTGCATATATTAATGACCACAACACTCTATGCTATTCCCGGTACGCAATGTAACCGAGAGATTTGGCAAAAATTAATCCCCGAATTGCCAAGTTCGGTCAAATTGGTGCATTTGGATATCCCACAGAATATGGATTTTGATGAGATTGTGTCCCATTTCGCAACGCTTGTCGAAGGAGAGGATATTCATCTGTTGGGGTTATCTCTTGGCGGTTATATTGCCACTTATTTTGCCAAAGCCTATCCCTCGCGCATGGCCAAACTGATGGTCATCGGCAACAGCCCGACCTCACTGCCGGACAATGAACTGCGCATGAGAGAGCAAACCGCAGCGTTAATCGAAAAGCGTCAGATCAGTGGCATGACCCGTGAGCGCGCGGCAATGTATTTCAATTCTGATGCCGAGGTTGAGCCACTTATCGATATCGTCTTAGAGATGGACAATCGCCTTGGTGCTCAAGCCCTGGTCAATCAGTTTAGATACACCTCGAAGCGTCTTGATTTAAGCGCAGCGGTTGGTGGGTTTACATTTCCCAGCTACTTTTGTTTTAGCGAACATGACCCGTTGGTCAAACGGCAGTGGTTTGCACAAGCGGCCAGCGCCAACTCGCAGGTGACGCTAGTGCCGTTTGCAGGGCGAAGTCATTTGTTGCCGCTAGAAAAGCCTAAGGCGTTGGCGGCGGTTATCCAGCGCTGGCTGAGCGCCTAAGCGCGCACTGGCAAGTGAGTTTAATCGTTGTTTCTATTTTTGTTTAATTCGCGCGTAATCTAGGGAAAAATAACGTTTTTTTGATTTAGGCAATAGGAAAATTGTGCCTTGTTACGCTATGCTATAGCTAACTCATTTCCCACAGGTGCTCATCAATAGCAGTCGATAACAATAGCAAGATGCGATTAGTGATCTTAACTTTGACCTTAATGCACGCGCTGCTGGCATTTGCTTCCGGCGCGTCGGCTTCGTTTGAGCGTTACACCATCAACGAAGGGCTATCGCAAAACTCGGTCAACAGCATCACCCAAGATCAATATGGCTTTTTATGGTTGGGCACAGAAGATGGCCTAAACCGCTATGATGGGCATGAATATCGGGTTTACCGGCATGATGCCGAAGATCCCAACTCGATATCAGACAACTATGTCAATGTGGTGTTTCAAGACTCTCGTGGGCGATTGTGGATAGGCACCATGGATGGCGGTTTAAACCTATATCAACAGCACCATGATAGGTTTCTTCACTTTAAGAGCGCAGAGTCAGAAGCGCAAACGCTAAATGACAATACCATTTACACTATCTTTGAAGACAACCAAGGCAACATTTGGGTTGGCACCGAAAGTGGTTTGAATCGCTTTATGGAAAAAACGCAGCGCTTTGTTCCTATCGATTTGGCTTTTCCACAAGGGGCGGCGCCGCAAAATCAAGCGGTTTATCAGATCCATCAAGACAATCAGGGCGGGCTATGGCTCGGCACCGATGCCGGGGTTTTTCATCATTCTTTACAAAACGGTCAGTTTGAATTTCTACTAAAAGCCCCAGCGGGCAGCGGTCCTATCGGCGACAAAGTCAATGCCCTAAGGGTCGATGATAAAGGGCGTTTGTGGGTCGGATATGCGCGCCAAGGGCTGTTGCGTTTGGACAGGCAAGAGCGTAAGCACTTTCAAAATCGGGTATTTGACAACAATAGCTTACCCAACAACAACATCAATATGCTGTTTCAAGACCACAAAGGTCAGTTGTGGGTTGGGTCGAAAAGTGGTTTGTCGCGTTATGTGGATAAAAAGGGCGGTTTTGTCGTGTTTAGACAGCGCTCGCGAGACAATCACAGCCTGATGTACGATAGCATTTTATCGATGTATGAAGACAATACCGGCATTTTGTGGATCGGCAGCAACTCCGGGTTGTACAAATATGACTATCGCAAAACCTTATTTGGTCATGTACGCAAAAATGATTCAGAGCCAAACAGCCTAAACGGTGATCGAGTCAGAGCACTGATAAAAGACAGCCATGGCAATTTATGGGTCGGCACGTCACAAGGATTAAACCTTTATCACGCTGAGTTCGATAAATTTACGCAGTTTAATGCCGGAGGCCCTGTCGGCAGCAGTTTAAGCCATCCTTCTGTGCGAGCCATCAGTGAAGCTCCTGACGGAAGGTTGTGGATTGGGACTGACGGCGGCGGGCTAAACCGATTTAACCCCAAGACCAGACGATTTGAATATTTTCGCCACCAACCGGATGTGCCAGGGAGTCTTAGTAGCGATCACGTTCGAACCATTTTATTCGACCATGAGGGGACGATGTGGGTCGGCACCGTCGGCGGGGGCTTAAATCGTTATGACGCCAAGCAACAACGTTTTGACAAGTTTCGTCATCTCAAAACCGTGCCCGGCAGTTTGTCGGACAATAATGTTTACTGTTTGCTCGAAGACAGCGACTTACAGTTATGGGTAGGCACCCTTGGTGGCGGGCTGAACCGTTATGATCCGCAAACCGGCGAGTTCGTGCGCTATACCACCGATGCCAAAAATCCCAAAAGCTTAAGCCATAACCGCATCTACAGCCTATTTGAAGATGCCGAACAAAATCTTTGGGTTGGTACCAAGGGCGGGTTGAGTCGTTTTAACCGTGAAACGGGGGATTTTACGCGCTTTGACGAGAAAGACGGGCTGGCCAACAATACGGTGTATGGCATCTTGCAAGACGCACAGGGCATGTTGTGGCTGAGCACCAACCGTGGTTTGTCCCGTTTCGATCCGCACAATAAGAGCTTCCGCAACTTTGATGTCAACGACGGCCTGCAAGCCAATGAGTTTAACGGCGGCGCCTATTTCAGCGCAGATGATGGCGAGTTGTTCTTTGGTGGGATCAACGGCTACAACCATTTTTACCCCAAAGACATCATCGACGACAGCAATACGCCTCAGGTGGCATTGACCGGACTATTGTTGTTCAATCGCCAAGTGCCGTTGGCCTCAAGGGCGAGGGAAGATGAGTCGTTTACCTTGGCGCAACCGCTCAATACCCTCGATAAACTGGCGCTCAATCATACCCATTCTCAGGTGTCGATTCAGTTTACCGCGCTGCATTTTTCCAATCCGCTGAAAAACCGTTATGCCTACAAGCTTGAAGGGTGGGATGAAGACTGGATCTATACCGATCACTCCCGCCGCTTGGCAACCTACACCAAACTCGATGCCGGCAGTTATGTCTTTAAAGTAAAGGCGGCCAACAAAGATGGCGTTTGGGATGATGTCGGCAAAAGCCTCAAAATAGATGTGGCAGCGGCCCCTTGGCAAACGTGGTGGGCCTATAGCCTGTATGTGTTGTGCTTTGCCGGGTTAATGTTGGCTTTTGCCAATATTCAGCAAAAGAAGATCCGCAAAGAGCGGGCGATAAACCTGCGTCTGACTCAGGTCGATAAGCTTAAAGATGAGTTTTTGGCCAATACCTCCCATGAGCTGCGCACACCGCTGAATGGGATCATCGGTTTGGCGGAATCTCTGATTGATGGGGTCGGTGGTAAACAGTCGAAAGTCAGTCGCCACAACTTGGCGATGATTGTTTCAAGCTCCAGAAGGTTAGCCAATTTCGTCAATGACATTCTCGATTTTGCCAAACTCAAAAACCGCAATATCGAACTGCATAAACGGCCTTTAGACCTGTTTGCCTTAGGTGAGGTGGTGATGATGCTTTCAAGGCCGTTGCTGGCAGATAAGCCAATTGTGCTGAAAAATAGCATCGGTCGGGATATTAGTGCGGTAGAAGCCGATGAAGACCGCGTGCAGCAGATTTTACATAACCTGATCGGCAATGCCATCAAGTTTACCGAGTCGGGCACCATTACCCTCAGTGCGACAATCGATAAGCAGATGATGGTGATCAGTGTCAGCGATACCGGCATCGGTATTTCAAAAGAGCAGTTTCGCACCATTTTTGGCTCATTTGAGCAGGTGGAAAGCTGCGTTGCCAGAACCTATGGCGGTACCGGCCTTGGGCTGGCGGTCAGCAAACGCTTAGTGGAGCTACACGGCGGTAAGATCTGGGTCGAGTCGGAGCTTGGTGTCGGTTCGACCTTTAACTTTACCTTGCCGTTAACCGATGAATGTCCGATTGAGGCGGCCAACACCACAGGGCTTAACCAAACGGTGGCCAGATTACATTTGCTCGATGACCACAACAGCGACGATGCGGTCAAATATCAACGACAGCGCAGTGATGGTCAGCGCTTCAAAATTTTGTTGGTCGATGATGAACCGGTAAACCGCCAAGTGTTGATAAACCATCTTTCGATGCACAATTATCAGCTGTTTGAGGCCGCCGGTGGCCAACAGGCATTGGACTTAATCGCCGAAAGTGAACAGCACAATCAGCCCTTTGATCTGGTGTTGTTGGATATTATGATGCCGCGAGTTTCAGGTTATGAGGTTTGCCAAAAACTCAGAGAAAAGTATCCGGTCAACGATTTGCCGGTGATCTTTTTAACCGCCAAAAATCAGGTCTCTGATTTAATGCAAAGCTTTGCCGTCGGCGCCAACGATTACCTGTCAAAACCGGTCAGTAAGCACGAGTTGCTTACCCGAGTTGAAACCCACTTGAGACTGCTTGATATTAATCGCAACCTCGAAGGCAAGGTCGATGAACGCACTGCGGAATTAGAGCAGGCCAATCAAACCATTACCGCACTCAGTGAGATCTCAACCGAGATCAGTGCCTCACTAGACATGAATTTGGTGTCGCAGACCGTCTATAACCACATCAAAGAATTGATGTCGGTGGATGTGTTCTTGATCTGCATGTATGAGCCGGAGCAGCAACGTATCGTATCTAAGTTTTCTATCGAAAACGGTGAGCCACTACCGGATTTCACCATCAATATGAGCCAAAAAGATCGCATGGTGGTGTGGTGTGTCGAACAGAAAAAACCTATCATCATCAACGATCTGGTGCAAGATTACCCACGCTATTTCGGCCATGGAAATATTCCGGTGCCTTTGGTGGGAGAACGGATGCGTTCGTTGATATATTGGCCTTTGATCACCAGCGATAAGGTCATCGGTGTGATGTCGGTGCAAAGTTCCCGTCACAAAGCTTATAACGAGCATCATCAGGATATGCTGAAAACCTTGGCTTCAACGGCCGCGATTGCCATGGATAATGCGCAGTCGCACTTAGAGGTTGAACAGCAAAAACAAGAAGTTGAAGATAAAAATCGCGAGATCCTTGCGGCCCAGCAACAATTGCTGCAATCGGAAAAAATGGCCTCTCTCGGTACGCTTACCGCCGGGGTCGCCCATGAGATCAACAACCCCACCAACTTTGTTCATGTCAGCGCGCAAAACCTAGAAGTCGATTTGACCCGCTTTAAGCAGTTTATTTTTGAACTGGCCGGAGAGGATACCGATGACGAGATCTTGCAAAGCTTTCGTGAGCAGTTCAAACCCTTGTATGACCACTTGGCGACAATAAAAGACGGCACCAGTCGAATCAAAACCATTGTACGTGATCTACACGCTTTTACTCAGCTGGAGATTGCCGATCCAAAACTGGTGTGTATCACCGATTGTATTCAGTCCACCATCAATCTGGTGCAAACCAAACATCAGGAAGTGGCTGAGTTTATCACCGAGTTTGATGCCAAACCGATGTTGACCTGCAACCCGGCGCAGCTCAATCAGGTGTTTATGAATCTGATCGTCAATGCCTGTGACGCCATTGCCGATAGGCAGCGCACCGAGCAGCATAAAAAGCCGGGCAAAGTCACTATTGGCTGCGTGGAAAATGACGAAGCGGTGATAATCACTATCGCCGATAACGGCAGTGGCATGAGCGAACAGACCAAAAACAAACTGTTTGAACCGTTTTATACCACCAAGGCTGTGGGCGAAGGTACCGGCCTTGGATTGTCTATTTCTTACGGTATTGTGCAAAAGCATGACGGTGAGCTGCAAGTTGAATCGAGCGAGGGTGTTGGCACCCGGTTTACCCTGACTTTACCTAAAAAGGTATAACTGATTGATGAGTATTAGAGGTTTTCTATCGGCGTTGGCACTGTTGTGCTCGCTGACAGTCATAGCGGTCGAGCATCCTTTGGTGGTGCGGCAATTTAATGTGGAAGATGGTTTGTCGCAAAGCACGGTGTATGACATCTTTCAGGACTCGCAAGGTTTTATTTGGCTGGCCACTGAAAACGGCATCAATCGCTATGATGGCTATGAGTTCAAAAAGTTTGTCGCCGACGACGGTGCCGGTGCGCTGATGGGGGCGTTGAGTAGCAGTATCGCTGAAGATGTGTTTAAAAAGGTGTGGATAGGCTCATTTGAGGGGATCTACATCTATGATCCCGCCAGCGCCGCGTTTGAGCATTTAGGTGACGAAGATGGTGACAGTGGTCTGCGCTCAAAACTGGTATCGGACATTTTAAAGCATTCCAACGGAGTGATGTGGGTGGCAACCTATGATGGCTTGCACCACTACAGTTATGAAGACAAACGTTTTAGCGCCCATAAGATCCCGCCCGAAGTGATGGAAGATGCCGACCAATTGGTACGGCTGGCCGAAGCGCCCGACGGCAAATTGATCTTGGCGACCCAAAGCAAAGGGGTGCTCAGTTACGATCCGCAAAGTCGTATCTTTGAGGTTTTGTTTGAGTCAAACAGCAAAGATCGGGCGTTGGAAAATGAGATCAGAGATGTCTATTTCGACCGGCGCGGCATTTTATGGATTGGCACCAACGGTGGGCTGTTCCGTTACGACTACAAAAATAAGCAACTGCTTGATGATGTGTTTGCCGAGCTAAAACTCAGCAATTTACAGCGTGAGCGGGTGCGCTCTATTGTCGAAGACGAGCAGGGGCAGATATGGGTGTCGATTTATGGCGCGGGCATTTTGTCGCTCAACCCGGTGAGCTACCAATATCGCTTCTACGGCTATTTCCCGGCGATCCGCTATGGCTTAAGCGGCGATACCTTAGATAAGCTGATGTTTGATAGCAGCGGTATTTTATGGATAGGTACAGAAGGGTATGGAGTCAACATATGGGACCCGGTGGGCAAAGCCTTTGAGCATATGATCCATCGGCCTGACGATGACAACTCTATCTCCAACAATGTGATCTGGGCGATGGAGAGAGACTGGCAAGGAAACCTGTGGCTTGGCACCGAGCAGGGATTCAACAAGATATCGAGCGACGGCAAAACCATCACCCGCTATACCCGCTTTGGCGATGCGCCGAATTTTCCAAGCAGTGACTTGATTTACAATATCATCGCCGATGAACAAAACGGCGCACTGTGGTTGGCGACCAATAAAGGCTTGAACCGCTTTGATTTGGCGACTCAGACCTTTGAGGTTTATCGCCATTACCCTGATGATCCGAAGTCGTTGTCGAACGACATTATTTACGATCTGGTGATGGATCAACATCATCAACTATGGATTGCCACCCCCTCGGGCCTAGATAGGATGGATCTAGATAGCTTTGAGATCTTCCATTACCCCCATGACAAGTCAGATCCCCATAGCATTGGTGAAAACACCTCTATCAACAAACTCTATATCGACCCGAAAGGCACGTTGTGGGTGGGCACTGACAATGGCGTAAATCGTTATCATCGCCAGCAGGATAATTTTGACCGCTTTTTATATAGCGAGAGTAAAGTTTCAAGCCGTGAGCTGAGTGTCATATCTTCTATCGTGGAGGTATCACCAAATGTACTTTGGGTGGCCTATACCGGTGAGGGCATTAAGGTGCTGGACTTTGCCAACGACGGCTCAGACAAACAGCTCGACCCCAAGGTGAGCGAATTGACCATCAAAGATGGCCTACCGACCAACTTGGTGTTTGGCCTTGCACCCGATGGCCTGTCACGGGTATGGATCAGCACCATGAACGGCTTTATGTTGTATGATCTCAAACAAGATCATCATCGTTTCTTTGGTGCCAAAGAAGGCTTGCTGAGCAGTGAATTTAACGAAGGCGCCTACTACATAGACAAAAGCGGAAAACTCTATTTTGGCAGCACCAATGGCTTGGCGATTGTCTCACCGGCATTAATAGAGCAGAGCAAGCCAAAAGCCCGCTTAAACTTTATCGATGTCACCGCCTATGTTGGCTCGCAAGGTGTCAGCAGCGCCGTATGGCAAAAATCGAAGGTTGCCATTCCTTATGAGGCCCACGCCGTCAAGTTGCAATACACCGACTTTAACTACTATGCGTCACGTCCGAGTGAGTTTGCCTATCGCTTAGACGCCAATGACAGCAAATGGATTAGCAATGGTAACAGCAATACCCTGACACTAAACAACCTGTCGGTCGGTGAGCATGAATTGAGTCTTAAACGTCGCGACTCAGGTGGGCAATGGAGCGAAGCAAAAACCCTGACAATTGAGATCATTCCGCCTTGGTATCGTACTTTTGGCGCGTATGTGGTGTATGCCGTAATGTTGTGTGTTATCACCTTTTTGCTGGTGCGGGCGCAGGGACGAAAGATCTTGCGCGAACGCTCCATCAATATGCGACTCAAACGCATCGATCGGCTAAAGGATGAGTTTTTGGCCAATACTTCTCACGAATTGCGAACCCCCTTAAACGGCATGATAGGCTTGGCAGAGTCGCTGCTTGATGGCGCCGCAGGAGAGTTGCCGGCAAAGGCCAAACACAATCTGGCGATGGTGGTGGCCTCGGGCAGGCGCTTGGCCAATTTGGTTAACGACATTTTGGACTTTTCCAAACTTAAAGAGCAAAACCTTGAGTTGGATAAAAAAGCGGTCGATATGCATGGCTTGGTCGATGTGGTGCTGACCTTGTCCGAGCCGATGACTGTGGGCAAAGGGGTGAAGCTGGTCAATGATGTCAGCTTGGACTTGCCTCCGGCGCACGGTGATGAAGATAGGCTACAGCAAGTGCTGCTCAACTTGGTCAGTAACGGCATTAAGTTCAGCGAAAGCGGTGAGGTTAGAGTCAGTGCCGAGGTGAAAGGCGAACAGCTTAAGATCAGTGTATCGGATAACGGCATTGGTATTGATCCGAAAAAACTCAAAACCCTATTCAGCAGCTTTGACAATGCCGACGGTAAAGGCAGACGCACCAGTGGTGGTGCCGGACTGGGGCTAGCGGTCAGTCAGCGCTTGATTGAGTTACATGGCGGACAGATAAAAGTGCGTTCGCAGCCGGGGCAGGGGGCCGTGTTTTCTTTTAAACTGCCGTGCTCTAGTGAAACCGTGAGCGTCAAAGCCCCTGACGTCAAACCGAATAACGCGATTGCCTTGATGAGTGAGCCGAGCGATTATGAAGAAGTTGACAGCCACGCCCCTGAAATCGACTGTTTTCGTTTTCGTATCTTGCTGGTGGACGATGAGCCGGTCAATCGTCGTGTGCTGCATAACTATTTGCGGGTATACAACTATCAGGTGATTGAAGCGGCCAGTGGCGAAGAAGCCCTTAGAGCGATGGAAATGAACGGGCCGTTCGATTTGATCTTGCTCGACATTATGATGCCGCGGATGTCCGGTTTTGAAGTGTGCGAACGGCTCAGAGCAAAATATCCGGTCAACGACTTGGCCATTATCTTTTTGACTGCCAACAATCAGGTGGCCGATATGGTGCGCAGTTTCGCCGTTGGCGCCAATGACTATCTGCGCAAACCCGTGGTGAAACATGAGCTGCTTAGTCGAGTTGAAATGCATTTACGAATGCTCGACATCAACCGTAACCTTGAGCGCAACGTGATAGAAAGAACTCAAGAGCTGGAGCTGTCGAATAAAAGTATTACCGCGCTCAGTGCCATTTGTGCCGAGATTAGTTCGGTGCTGGATATGAATGAGCTGCTGTTGGTGGTGTATGAACACATTAAGAACTTGATGAATGTCGATGTGTTCTGTATTGGCCTATATGATGAGGCGCGCCGTTGTATCGACTTTAAACTGGCGATTGAAAACGACGAGTTTTTACCGCAAAGCACCCAATCACTCGATGAAGATGGCCGTCCGGCGGTTTGGTGTGTGGTTAACAGAAAGCCGATGATCACCAATGATTTTGTCAAAGATTACGTCAACTATTTCGGCTTTGACCAATTGGTACCGGCCAAAGTAGGCAAAGATGCCGCTTCGTTGATGTACTGGCCATTGATGGCCGGGGATAAGATCATCGGGGTGTTGACGGTGCAAAGTTATCAAACCGATGCCTACAGTGAATATCAGCAAGAAACCATTAAAACCTTAGCTTCGACCACCGCGATTGCGCTCGATAATGCCAAAGCCTACCGTGAAGTTGAGCAAAAAAACCATGAGATCATCGCCGCGCAAGAGCAATTGGTGCAAGCGGAGAAAATGGTTTCATTGGGCTCTTTGACCGCAGGTGTTGCCCATGAGATCAACAACCCAACCAATTTTGTACACGTCAGCGCGCAAAACCTCGAGGTAGACCTATCACGTTTCGAACAGTTTATTTACGAACTGGCCGGTGATGATGCCGACGAAGAAGTGCTTGGCAGCTTTAAAGAGCAATTTGCCGCCTTGTATGAGCATCTCACCACCATCAAAGACGGCACCGAGCGGATTAAGTTGATTGTACAGGACCTAAGGGCCTTTACTCAGCTTGACGTACTTGACCCCAAAACGGTCGATATCACCGACTGTTTGCAATCGACATTAAACCTTGTACAAACCCAATATCTTGATGTAGCCGAGTTCATTACCGACTTTCAGGAGCATCCTCAGCTGTTGTGTCACCCCGCTCAGCTCAATCAGGTATTTATGAATCTCATCGTCAATGCGTGTGATGCGATAAGGGAAAAACAGGCGAAAACCCATGACAAAACCCCGGGCACCGTGCATGTCGGTTGCCAGGTAGAAGGGCAAAACGTGGTGATCACGGTGAAAGACAATGGTGCCGGCATGAGCGAAGAAACCAGGCATCGCCTGTTTGAACCTTTCTACACCACCAAACAGGTCGGAGAGGGCACCGGCTTGGGTTTGTCGATATCATTTGGTATCGTCAACAAACACAACGGCGAACTCAAAGTTGAATCGCAACTGGGCGAAGGTTCGGTATTTACCCTCTCTTTGCCAATGCAATGATCCCTATGGCGTCCCTGCCAGAGGGGATTACTGGTTATGCGGCTTTGATGGTGGTGCGATAGAGATAGGCCATTAAGGCCACCATCGCCACCAAGCCAAACAAGCCGCCGAGCATGATGGTGGGTGGGAGTGGCATGACAAAGGCCGCAATGACGGCGATAACAACGCCCATTAAAGCTTCACCGGTAATTAAACCTGAAGCGAGCAGCAGCCCGGTATTTTCGCGTTTTTGCGCCGTCGGTGCGCTGACGTTTTGTGATTTGATCTTAACCCGGTGTGCCAATAGGCCACCAATTAAGATGGGCACCGAAAGCCCTAATGGTAAGTAGACGCCAACGGCGACGGCGAGCACCGGGAAGCGGAAGCTCGAGCCGCGCTTTTGCTGAATCAGGTCGGCAATGATCAAGACAACCGCCAAGCCAAAACCAATGAAGATAAATTCCCATTCAATGCCGGAACCAAAGATACCACTGGCCAAATCGCGCATTAGCCCAGCTTGTGGGGCTGAAAGTGGCGTTGCGTCGGGGTTGATGGGAGAAGGGCGGCCGATGCCGTAGCCCGCGTCGAGAATTTGCAATACCAAGGGGATGACCAGCGCAGCAGCTGCAACGCCAACCACCTGATACAGTTGTTGTTTCCAAGGGGTTGAGCCAACGATGTGGCCACATTTGAGATCTTGCATATTATCACCGGCAATCGCCGCCGATGAACAAATGAGTCCAGCCAGATAAATGACCGCTATTGGCCCTAAAGTTGCTGCAATGCCTTCATTCCCCATCAGTTGCAATAAGATCAGTGCGGAGGTAATGACGGTGGCAATGGTCACCCCGGAGATCGGATTGTTTGAACTACCGACCAGACCGGCCATGTAGCCAGCCACCGAGGAAAAAATAAAACCAAACACCAACATCAGCACCGTCATGACAAGTGAAATGGTCAGTTTGTCCGGGTAGGCGTCAAGGGCATGATAAAAGATGTAAAACAGCGGCACGCTGGAGAGTAATACCACGATGGCAACATAATTCACTGGCGTATCTTGTTCGGTGCGTGGTAAGGCCTGGGCACCATTTTTCGCCGATTTGTAGGCGCTGATACTGGCTTTGACACCATCGAGCAGTGGCTTGGCGAGACAAATTAACGACCATAGCCCGCCTACTATCATGGCGCCGACACCGATGCGACGGTTGTTGCTCCATGCCTCGTTGGCAATGGCAACCCATTGATCTTCGCTAAAACTCGACCAAGGTGTGGTTGGGTCGATACCGACAGCAACCAGCAGGTTTTGGCCATTTATAAACCAATTCAGTGGCACACCGATGAGGGTGCCGATAGCGCCGCCCATAAATACCAGCACCGCAATATTCAGCCCGACAATGTAACCTACGCCAAGCAGCGCTGGGCTTAGGGTGATATCGGCACTAAAAAGCCACTTGCCGCCAAGCAATGACTTGATGGTTGAGACACCGCCAGAGAGCAAGCCAAAGCCTGATTCAAACAGCTTGAACAGAGCGCCAAAACCGGCAGCTTGCAACAACAGCTTAAATCCACTTTGTGAATCGCCCTTAGACTTATCACTTGCGTCGATCCCCCCGGTTTTCAGCACTTCTGCGGTGGCCAGACCCTCGGGGAAGGTCAGGTTGGCTTCGACTATGAGTGCCCGGCGTAGCGGTATGGTAAAGGCCACTCCCAAAATGCCGCCCAAAATGGCAATACTCACCAAAGGCCAGTATTCATAGCTGTCCCAAGCCTGCATCATGACAAGGGCCGGTACGGTAAAGATCATTCCCGCCACTAACGATTCGCCAGCCGAGGCGCTGGTTTGCACCATGTTGTTCTCTAAAATATTGCTGGTTTTAAACAGCCTCAGGACGCCCATCGAAACTGCCGCTGCGGGAATGGAAGCAGAAACGGTTAGCCCCACCAACAACCCGATATAGGCATTGGCAGCGGCCAATAGCATCGATAGGCAGATGCCGAGAATTAAGCCTTTTAAGGTGATCTCCGCCAGTTGGCGGTCAGGGCCAACCAAGGGGGTGGCGGCCGGACGCGAGACTTGCTGAGTGCTCATCAAGTAGACTCCAATCGTTGTTTTGCTACATTCCCAGTGCCGAGTGAAAAATTCACCGGGCATGATTGCCTCATTACGAAGCAATGTATTGTTTAACCTGAATTTAAAGCGCAGATACCAGCGCATCAAGGATTAACTATAGAATAGGTAGACTGTTTTGTCTGGTGTCGTGGCGGTTTTTGTCAGGTAGGCAATTGCTGCCTACCCTTGGTGGTGACTGGCTATTTGCCGCCGATAGCGGCGAACATCAGGCTTTGTTTGCGTTTTTGCTTGCCTTTTAGCTGGGTTAAAGCCTGTTGAGCGATGCTAAGTTCGGTGTCGCTGAGGCTTTGCGCTACGGTCTGTTTGAGGCCGTTGACACTGTCTTGGCCATTGTCTGCGGCCAAAGCAAGCCAGGTCCAAGCCTTTACACCATCATTGGCCAGTTGATAAATCCGCCCCAGTGAGTACTGCGCGTCGATATGTCCTTGATTGGCTGCTTGCTGGTAATAATGTTTGGCTTGATGAAGGTCTGGTGCCTGTCCTTGACCATATTGCAGCATTTGCGCCAGTTGGTATTGGGCTTTGGCATGACCTTGCTTGGCAGCCAGTTCAAGCCAGTGGTGCGCCTTGGCGTCGTCGCGGGGCAGGTTGATGCCTGTGCTAAAGGCATGTCCCAGTTGATATTGGGCTTGCGGGTCGGCTGCTTTGGCTTGCTCAAGCAGATGAGCATAGTTTAGTGGCGCGCTTTGTACGACTTCCAATGCCCCTTTTGCCGCCTGTGTACCGACGCTGGCACAAAGCAAAGAAGTAGCAAAAACTGAGGTAACGATTGTATTCCAACGCATTGTTCTAAGTTCCCGTCGATTGAATTGTGAACGCTCAAAAGTATGGCCATTGCGCTAAAAATCGACAAGGGAGAAAAACGGCGGCAATTGTAGGATATTTCTTCAAGCGCTGGGCGAAAACAAGACAGAGGGCGCTTGGTTTTTGACGCTTTGGTAAATTAATTCTAAAGATTTCTTGATACTTTCCGATAAGTTAGCATGACGCAAAATAATGAGGTATTTGCTATGACGCAGCGAGATGAGTTTCAAAAGATCTATCAGCAACTCAAGCATTTTTACAATGACAGCGGTGAGTTGACCAGTGCCTTATTACCGTTTGTTGCACACACCAACGACTATCAATTGGCAGCCACTATGCTGCACACCCATATCGAAACCTTTTACGGCTTTAACAGCAACGCTTAAAGTGACTGAGAAAGTCACTTTAAGCTGCTTGCCTCATTCAACTCTTATCCTTGTTCAAACATCTTCACTATCCCCTCGGCGGCTTTGCGGCCCTGAGCAATGGCGGTGACCACTAAGTCGGCCCCTAGCACCATATCGCCACCGGCAAACACTTTGGGATTGCCGGTTTGCATCGCAAACTCGCTGTGCTCTGAAGCTTCGACCTGCTGCCACTGATTAAAACCAATGCCTTTGCCTTCAAGCCATTGGGGTTTTTCGGGGGTAAAGCCAAAGGCAACGATGATGGCATCGACGGCCAACGTGAATTCTGATCCCTTGATGTTTTGTGGGCGGCGCCTGCCGTTGGCATCTGGCTCGCCCAATTCGGTTTTTATTAACGTCAGCCCAGTTAAGCGACCGTCTTGCGCCGTTTCGACACCTATAGGCTGGACATGCCACATAAATTCCACACCTTCTTCAATGGCGTTACTCACTTCGCGGTCTGAGCCGGGCATGTTGTCGCGGTCGCGACGGTAGGCGCAGATCACCTTTTTGGCGCCTTGTCTGACGGCGGTGCGCACACAGTCCATTGCAGTATCGCCGCCACCTAGAACAACCACGGACTTATCTTTCATATCGGCGTACTCGCCGTGGGCAGGGTTAAACTGATGTAGCTGGTTGGTGTTGTCGATTAAGTAGGGCAGCGATTGATTCACCTGTGTGGTTGCATCTTGCTGTTGCATTTGCGGTAGGTCAAGGCTCAGTGGCTTATATGCGCCTAAGCCAAGAAATACGGCATCGTAGTCTTGTTCCAATTGGTCAAAGCTCAAGTCTTTGCCGACCTCGACTCCTAAACGAAACTCTATGCCCATGG
>JBFHGJ010000100.1:0-21444 GCA_041583135.1 Alteromonadaceae bacterium
CAAAAGGAAGTGGTAGTGTCAAATGTTGCTGACAAGGCTTTCTGAAGATGCATAAAAAAATCCGATGACCAGAGATCATCGGATTTTGATCCTATCCATCAGAAAAGCAAGTGTTTTTTGCTTAACTGATCGGCATTAAGCATTCGTGCTGGCTTTTTGTTTAACCGGATACTGTTTTTCAGGCGAACGGTCTTAACCAAAAGCGCATTGCCGCGATCAATGACTGCCACCACTGACGGTGATCATGATAGCCACACCAAGCCACGCCAAAATCACACCAAGCCAGACTTTCCTATCCATTTTTTCGCCACGGAACATCGCTATTAAGGTTGAAAAAATGGCGCTGGTGGCGATCAACGTTTGCACAACGGCGGCATTGACATAGCCCAGCGATGTCTGCACCAGCGAAAGGGCAAACAAAGTGCCGATGATACTGGCCAGTAGTAACGGCTTAATCAAAGTGCGGTCAACCACGACGCCGGCGTGTGGCTTTAGCCGCCTAATGTCGAGTCTTATCCACAGCAGCAAAAATACCGTTGCGCCGATGGTTCTTAGCGCCGTTGAAGCTATAGGGTGAATATCGCCATCATCTAAGACACTACGGGTGATCAAAATGCCGCCTGCCTGACAAAGCGCTGCAATGAGCGCCAGTGCCGTGCCGCTGAGCACTTCGCGATTTTTGCCCTTAAAATGCCCCCTTAGTCCAATGACCAAATCGACCGACAGAATAATGATGGCAATGGCCACAAGCTGCCATAGGGTCAGCCATTCACCCAAAAAGACAATGCCGCCGATGACCACCAAAATCGGCGCTACACTCTCGGCTATCAATAAAGTCTGCTTTTCATTGAGGCGCTTTAACGCCGCAAAAAGGGCAGTATCGCCAATCCCAATGCCGATAGCCCCGGACAGTAGTAACAAGGCGGTGTGCTTGCTGACAATCTCAATTCCTGCTTCGGCTACAAAAGGCCAAGCCAGTGTCAGTCCAACTAAAGTGATCCAACCTTTGTGAAAATTCAGCGCTACATTTGAAAAACGTGAAGTCAGCTGTTTATACCAAACGGTCGATAGGGCCCAGCAAAATGAAGCCGTCAACACACAGGCAATACCAAAAAACCAACCACTGTTCATTGTTTATTCCAACCGATGAGAAAAGAGCTGCATGATAACGGTTTGTATGCAGCGCGCAAACATATATATGCAATAAGTAACCGTAAAATTACACACAGATACAAAATTGTTTGAAGTCGATTGAAGCAGGATTTTCAAGGGTTGCAGAGCGGCAACCCAAGCTGTAGCTGGTACAGCTGGTCGCTGCATACTTTACAAAAAAGTTCAACTGTGACCAAATGCTAGAACGACAAATTTTTGGACGCAGCTAAAGTCATGAGACACCTAAATTCTTTGCTAAAACTGACCGGCGTTACCGCGCTGACCGTATTTAGTACCGGCAGTTTAAGTCATTCCGAACACGCCAAGCCCCGTTATGTTGCTCCGTTTGGCATCGATAGCGGCAGCTGTGAACAGCCGCAATCGCCATGTCAGTCGATTGGTTATGCCGCAGGTAAATCCAACAAGGGCGACTTGGTATTGGTGGCCGCTGGCGATTATCAAATGACCGCCGCAGACGATGTTTTTTATCTGCTGAGCGACGTGGTGAAAGTTAAAGCGGGCTACAACCCATCAGATAACTATCAGCAGCAAGACATTAGCCTTAACCGTACAACGCTCACCGGGGTGCCGGTCGAGTTTGCCGATAAGCTGAGACAGTTGGGGTTTGTGGTATTGTCTGATCTCAAAAGTCTAAACGCCGAGGCAAGAGTCGAACTCGATGATAAACTGGCCAGCTACAAGATCCTCTCACAACGTCAATCCAACCAAAGCTGTGAAAATGGTCAGGCGGGCGGATTCAGTTGTGACAAGGTCGATCTGTTGGCACATATGCCGCTGTCAGACTTTAACATCGGTAGTGGCAATGACATTTGGGGTTATGTCGATTTAAATACCGGCAGAGAATACGCCATTATGGGCTTTACCCGCGGCTTTGCTGTGGTCGATGTCACAGAGCCTACGGCGCCCTCGTTGATAGGCACGATTCCCGGCCAGCGCACCACATGGCGCGACATTAAAGTGCATCAATATTTCGATAGCGAGGCCAACCGTTGGAAAGCCTATGCTTATGTTACAGCCGATAGAGCCTCTGTCGGTCTGACCATCGTTGATTTGAATGATTTGGCCAACGGCATCAGTGTTGCCAACATCGACAAGACCGACATTTCAGCTCATAACGTCTTTGTCAGCAATGTCGATTATTCCACCGGCGTCGCTCTGACCGGCATGGAGCCGATAGTGCATCTGGCTGGCGCCAACAACGCCACTGGCGCATTTAACTCCTATACCATCAACACCAGCAATGCCTCGGTCAGCAAAACCTATGTGCCGACGGGCGCGTCAGGTTATTCCCATGACGTTTCGGCTATGGTGGTAACCGATGAACGTGCCGGCACTCAGTGTCAGGCGGTCAATGGTGCCTGTGAGATCTTCTTTGACTACAACGAAAAAGAGGTGCGTATTTGGGATAAGTCCAACAATGCTCACCCAAAGAATCTTAGTACTTTCACTTATCCTTCACCGGGGTATGTCCACTCAGGCTGGACCAGCGAAGATGGTCGTTATGTCTTTGTTCACGACGAGCTAGATGAAATGAATGGCGGGGAAAGCACCGTCCTACGCGTGTTTGATATCAATGATCTAGGGTCACCTAAAGCGGTTGGTAGTTGGTTTGGTCCGTCCTCTGCGATAGATCATAACGGCTTTGTTCGCGGCAACCGCTACTATATGTCGAACTATGAAAGAGGATTGCAGATCTTAGATATCACCGATCCGGCTCATCCTCAGTCTATCGGTCATTTCGATACCTATGGCGTGAGCGACAAAGCGCAGTTTAATGGCGCTTGGGGAGTCTATCCATTCTTACCAAGCGGCAATATTATTGTCAGTGATATCAACAGCGGTCTTTACATCTTCGCAGACAAAACGGTCGGTACGGCTGAGTTCGATTCGGTTAAATTCGACGCCAAACAATATCAGGTGGTTGAAAACGGCGAAGTTGTGGTTTCTGTCGAGCGAGTGGGGGATCCGTCAAAAGCCGTCAGTGTCCAATATGAAACTCACGCAGGCTCTGCTGGCGTTGAAGACTTTGCAATGACTTCCGGCACCTTAAATTGGTCGGCAGGCGATAGCCAGCCTAAGCTTATTACCCTAAAGGCCAAAGATGACGTGGTTGATGATGAACCGTTAGAGATGTTCTTTGTGCGATTATTCAATCCGCAAGGCGGTTTGTCATTGGCGGCGCCGAACATTAGCACCGTGATGCTCGAAGGCAAGGTATCGCCGCCTTCTGCCAGTTTTGCCGCCGATGCATTTGATGCCAAAGAAATCGACGGCACCATCTCAATTCCTGTGGTGCGCCGTGGCGATAATACTGTTGAGCTGAACGTCAATTATGATATTGCCGGTGGCAGTGCTGTTGTTGGTAGCGACTATGAATTGGCCGCAGGGGTACTGAGTTGGGCGGCGGGCGATACTGCGACCAAATATATTGATGTGGCGTTGACCAACGACAGCGAGTCAGAAACGGTTGAACAGATCCAACTGATGTTGTCACAAAACACCCCTGGCAACGCCATTGAACTCATCAACATTTCGGTTCGCGACGATGAATCCAACAAAGCGCCGACGCTAAGTCTATCGGACGACCAAAGCGTCAACGCCCAGGCAGTGGTTAACTTAGCG
The DNA here is from genome assembly GCA_041583135.1 of Alteromonadaceae bacterium. Classification (GTDB taxonomy): domain Bacteria; phylum Pseudomonadota; class Gammaproteobacteria; order Enterobacterales; family Alteromonadaceae; genus JABSOG01. The sequence goes on from JBFHGJ010000100.1 coordinate 3,796, forward strand.
GCGATCGCCAACGATCCAGAAGGCTTTGCACTGAGTTACCAATGGACGCAAACCAGTGGCGCGGCGGTCAGTATTGAAGATGATACGGCAAGTAGTATCTCCTTTAGAACACCGGCTGCGGCAGATACGCTGGTGTTTGAACTTAGCGTCACCGATGATTTTGGTGCGGTCACATCAGGCAGTGTCACTATCACCGTTAAAGCGCCAGTTACACCGACAGAGCCGGTAGACCCAACTCAAACCGTTTCCAGCAGTGGTGGTGGTTCGATGTTCTGGTTGCCTCTATTTGGCCTATTGGCACTGTTTAGACGCAGAGTCTAATTGCCTACATTTCATTGCTCACCACACCCTAAGGCCGCGATATTTATCGCGGCCTTAGGGCAAAACACAATAAAAATTTCCAAGCAATTTAATCGGATTGATAGTATCATTAGCCCCATTTTATCAATCATGGATTTATGCAATGGCAAAACAGAAAAAAGGCGTCGCGGTCACTCGCGAAAGCGACTTTCCTGAGTGGTATCAACAAGTGATCAAAGAAGCGGACCTGGCTGAAAACTCACCGGTTCGCGGCTGTATGATTGTCAAGCCGAACGGCTATGCGGTATGGGAAAACATGCAGCAGACATTCGACAAAATGATCAAAGCACTGGATGTGCAAAATGCCTATTTTCCGCTATTGATCCCGTTACGTTTTATCTCCAAAGAAGCCGAGCATGTTGACGGCTTTGCCAAAGAATGTGCGGTGGTGACTCATCACCGTTTAGAAAAATCCCCAGATGGCGGTTTGCAACCGGCCGAAGGGGCCAAGCTGGAAGAACCCTACATTATCAGACCGACCTCTGAGACCATTATCGGCGATGCGATGGCGCGCTGGATAAACTCATATCGCGATCTGCCGATGAAGCTTAACCAATGGGCCAACGTTATGCGTTGGGAAATGCGACCTCGCGTGTTTTTGCGTACCTCGGAGTTTTTGTGGCAAGAAGGTCACAACGCCTTTGCCAATGCCGAAGACTGCTTGGCCGATGCGAAATTGATGCTTGATACCTACGCCGAATTTGTACGCGAACATTTGGCCATTCCAGTGATCCCCGGTGAAAAGACCCCTGATGAGCGCTTTCCGGGCGCGGTCAACACCTTCACCATTGAAGCGATGATGCAAGACGGCAAGGCGCTACAGGCCGGAACGACGCACTTCTTAGGCCAGAACTTCGCCAAATCTTGCGATATCAGCTATCAAGACCAACAAGGCACTGAGCAGTTGGCCTTTACCAACAGCTGGGGAATTTCGACCCGTTTGATTGGCGCGCTGATCATGGTGCACGGCGATGACGATGGCATTATCGTACCGCCGCGTATCGCGCCTGTACAGGTCGGGATCGTGCCGTTTATCCGTAAAGACGACGGTAAAGAAGAGATCTTGGCATTTGCCGGTGAATTGGTCGCTAAGCTTAAAGCCTTAGGCGTTAGAGTGAAACTGGATGACTCGGATAAGGGCAGCGGCGATAAAACTTGGGCGATGATCAAACAAGGTGTGCCTATTCGCGTTGAAATCGGTAAGCGTGAAGTGGCCGAGGGCAAACTCTCTCATGTGCGTCGTGACATTGGACGCGACTCTAAAACCAGCTGCACCCAAGATGAGTTTGTCGCCAATGTTCTGGCCATGCTTGATGATATTCACGCCAGCCTCTATAAACGTGCCGAGCAGCACCGTGATGCCCATATTGTCGATGTACAAAATCTTGAGCAGGCAAAAGCGTTTTTTGCCGAAGGCCGTAAAGGGCTGGTGCGTATGGATGCCGCCTTGGTCGATGAGCCAGCCTATGCTGAGATCCAAGACGAATACGCGGTGACTTCACGTTGTTTGCCGTTTGCCGACGAAGGCCGCAAGGTCATTATCGGCAAAGCCTACTAAGCAGACCCTCAATTGAGCCACAGAATTCAAAGGTAAAAATATGAAAATCACAACCAACTTTGACAGCGGTAATATCTCAGTTATCAAAGCCGAGCAACCAAACGACATTCAAGTTGCCATCAACAAAGATAACCAGTCGGATTTCTATCAGTGGTTTCACTTCCGTCTGCAAAGTCAGTCGCAAGTAGAGCACAAAATTGCCATCACCAACGCCAAAGGGGCGGCTTATTTAGATGGTTGGACCGACTACCAAGCCTGCGCTTCTTACGACAGAGAGACTTGGTTCCGAGTGGAGACCGAATTTGACGGCGAAAACCTTACCATCACCCATACCCCAGAATATGACTCTGTATACTATGCCTATTTTGCGCCCTATTCATATGAGCGTCACTTAGACCTTATTCATGACTGCCAAATGTCTTATGACTGTCGCCTTATCGACTTGGGCGAAACCCTTGACGGCCGAGACATGTCGTTATTGGTTGTTGGCGAGCCGGGTGAAGGAAAGAAAAACATTTGGGTTACTGCCAGACAGCATCCCGGTGAAAGCATGGCCGAGTGGTTTGTTGAAGGCATGATGTCGCGCTTGCTCGATGAAGAAGACGGCTGTGCCAAAGCGCTGCTTGAAAAGACCGTTTTTTACGTGGTGCCGAACATGAACCCCGATGGCAGTGCTCGTGGTCATCTAAGAACCAATGCCTGTGGTGCCAACTTAAATCGCGAGTGGCAAGAGCCGACGATGGCACGTAGCCCTGAGGTTTATTTGGTGCGTGAAAAAATGAAGGCCGTTGGCTGTGATCTTCACTTGGATATTCATGGTGATGAGGGCTTGCCTTATAACTTCGTTGCTGGCTCAGAGGGTACTGTATCGTACGATGAGCACAGAAAATCAATTGAAGATGGCTTTAAAGCCGCCTACTTGACCGTAACGCCTGAGTTTCAAGATGAGTATGGCTATCCCAAAGATGAGCCGGGCAAGGCCGATATGACCATCGCCACCAATTGGATTGCCCATCACTTCAATTGTATGAGCTTTACCATAGAGATGCCGTTCAAAGACAACAAAAATCTGCCGGATGTGGCTTATGGTTGGTCTGATGTTCGCAGTGCAAAACTGGGTAAAGACGTGTTGCCGGCCATTTTGGCGGTAGCAGACAAACTGTAAGGTCTATGCGCGCTCAGCCCGAGGTTGGGCGCGCCGTATTTGTATAAGCAAAATATCGAGAAAGAGAGTCCATGGCAATCATTACCTGCCCGAAGTGTAACAACAAAATTTCCGACAAAGCCAAACATTGCCCCCATTGCGCCGTTGATATGGATATGGACGACGAGCAAAGACAAGTGATCGCCGAGCGCAAGCAGGCGCAAAAAATGAAAAACTTAAGCACCCATTCGATGATGGCCATGGTACTGGTATTGGCCGGTACGTTTGCCATGTACTTCGATACCCCTGAGGCGGACAGTATTCGTATGCGCTTAGGTCAAATCGCATTTGGTGTCGGCACGCTTTGGTATTTAATCAATCGCATCCGTCATTTTATGCTCAAAAGTATGAGTAAGAAGTAATATGGCTATCGAAAACATGGTGACCAACCTCTCACCAGAGGTATATGAAAGACTCAAAACGGCCGTTGAGACCGGTAAGTGGCCCGATGGCGCGGTGTTGTCTGATGAGCAAAAAGCGCAATCACTGCAATTGGTGATGGCCTATCAAGCCAAAGTGCTGAAATCGACCGAACACTTTACCGTCGGTGCCGACGGTGAAATCGTTAATCGTAACAAGAGTGAACTTAAAACTCAGTTTAAACAACAGGCGAGCGAAGCAGACCAAGACGCCATTGCAAGGTTTAATCACGATGATCTTTAAGAAATTTTTACAGCCAAAATGGAAACACAAAGACCCTGAGGTGAGACTCAAAGCGCTGGAGAGTTTGGCGTTGGAGTTGGATAAAAACCGCGAAACTCTGAACCAACTTGCCTTTAACGATCCTAGCGATAAAGTACGTCGCAGCGCACTACAACAGTTAAACGATTTTGACACTTGGCTTAAAGCCAGCGAAGTGGAAAAAAGCGACTGGATCAAAAAAGCTGCCAACGACCATATTCGCAAAGGATTGTTGGGAGAGGCCGACTTTTCGCTCGATGAGCAGACCAAAGCGCAGTTTATCGACAACTGCAACAAAAGTGAGTTGCTTGAGGAGTTGGCGCTAAAGGACAATAACGAAAAAACACGGCTTAAGTTGTTGTTAAAGCTAAAAAAAGAGAGTCTTTTAGGCAATGTCGTACAAGACAAAAACAGCAGTGATTGGCTGAAAAAGTCGATATTGGAAACCGTCTCAGACTTGCCGGTATTAGAAAAGTGGCTGAAAAAGGCCGATGAATCGATAAAACCGGTTATCGCGCAAAAGGTGGCAGACATTAAAGCGGCTCTAGAAAAGCCGGTGCAGTTAAAGCAGGATGTCTCCTTGGTGCTGGCCAAACTCAACGCCTTAAAAGACAAAGCCGATTTTGAAGAAATCGAAAAGCGTCGTGCTCAGTTGCAGCTTGAATGGTCTACTCTCAAAGAGACGTTTGATGTGCTCTCACAACAGGAGTTGCGTGAGTTCAATGCCAAATACGACAAGATAAATCAAAGTATCGAAAACATCATTGCCCCGATGAAAGCGCGCTTTGCTGCCGAGCAGGCCAAAGCGAAAGAGGCGATGCAGCGCAAAGAAAATGAAAGCAAGGTGGCGGCGCAATTGGCCGAGGTTGAATCGAGCCTGACCAATGCCATCAGTGAGAACGATAACCTCGATATGGCGCGCTATCGCCAGTCTCTCAAAGACATTAGCCAGCAGTTGCAAAACCTCAATATTGGCGACGAAGCGAAAAAGCGCTTTAGCGGGCAAATCGAACAGTTCTATCACAAGGTTGAACAAATTCCGTTGATCAGCGAGTGTATGAGTGAGGCGCTAAGACTGATCTCGATGCTGTCGAACATGAAAGTGCCGAGCAATAGTGAAGAGCTACAGCAGGTTTATGACAGCTACCTCGATTTTAAAAAACAATGGCGTGCCAATGAACGCAAAGTCGGTCTTGCCTTTCCACAGACCATCAGAACGGCATACGAAGAACTGCACAGTCGTTGGGAGCAAGCCATTGAGCCTTTGAAAAAGGAGCAGGAACAATTGCTAGGTCAAACCCGCAAAGGGTTATCGGATCTTAAATTCTTGCTCAGTAGCGGTAAATACCGCCGTGCCTTTGGCCTGTTCAATAAAGTCAGTGCGGGTTTTGCCCAGCTTACTGAGTCACAGCAAAAGATGGTTGCCCGTACGTATGAGCAGGTGCAGCAAAAGATTGAAGAACTGGCCGATTTGCAGTCATATATCGCCGAACCAAGAAAGCAGGAATTGCTCGAGCAGATAACGGCGCTTGCCGATAAGCCCCTCGATGATCCGAAGGCACAAGCCGATAAGGTGAAATTCATTCGTAAGACCTGGAATAGCCTAGGTCGTGGTCAGGATGAAAAGTCACAGGCAATGAACGAGCAGTTTAATCAGGTTTGTGAACGAGCCTTTGAAGTTTGCCGTCAGTTTTACGCCGAGCAGGAAGCACAAAGACAAGCCAATTTGGCCACTAAAGAAACCATTTGCCAACAACTTGCTGACCTTGGCGAGCTGCTAAATGGAGAGTCAGTCCCTTGGCAAGATATTGAGTCTGGCCTGTCTAAAGTGCGCAAGCAGTGGCAAGAGGCGGGCGATGTTGACCGTGAAAAGGTGGCCGAGATAAACAACCGTTACTTTGAGTTGCTTGATCCGCTGCAAAAGGCTCTGAAAGGCCACCATCAGCAAAATGCCGAGCAAAAACAGCAATTGCTCGACCAAGCCCAAGGCCTGCTCGAAGCTGACGACGTATTTGAAGCCGCCAATGAGCTCAAAGCGCTGCAACAAAGCTGGAAACGCATCGGTTTTGCCGGCGCTAAGGTCGATGGTGCGATTTGGCGCAAGTTTAGACAGGTGAACGATCAGATCTTTGCTCGTCGTGATGCCATCAAAAATGAGCGCAATGAGCAAAATCAAGAGCGTTTTTTACAGTTACAGCAGCAGCTTAGCGCCGTCGAAGACATTGTGTTAAACGGTGAAGACCTAGCCGAGCTGCAACAACAGCAGGCTGCGCTCAGAGCCATTGAAGATGAGATAGCCAAAGAGCCAAAACCGCTGGCGGCCAAATTGGGTCCGGTTGCCGGCAAGCTCAATGGGCTTATCAACACCCGTAAAAAAGAGTTGCAGTTGGCGGCCGATAGAGAAAACTACGTCGCGTTGTTTGCTCAGCTTGAACAGTTTGGCAAAACCGGCGAAATAGACCCTGAGATCGAATCACAGCCACAATGGAATGACCTGATCAGTAAGGCGCCGCAACAAGGTGATAGCCATTTGCGCTATGATCTGACCATACAGTTGGAGATAGTGCATGGCGCCGAGTCGCCGGTGCGCGATACCGACCGCAGAATGGCGCTGCAAATGGCGTTATTGAGCGATAAGTTAAATGCCGGTGAAATAGCAGGCCATCAGGCGCTATTGAAAGATTGGATTAAAGTTGGTCGTTTGGCAGCAGATGAGCAAGAACTGCTCGAAAGAGTCAAAGCCCTTTATCTATGATAGTTAAAGCCCGGATTCAGCGTTTGACGTTGGATCCGGGCTTTTTGTTATTGCATCACCCTGTTTGCTTAAAGCCATCCCTTGCAACAAAAGTAGTGAAGGCGCCTGGCACCCTCACATTACTTGCCGAATCAATCGACTTTAATAATCTTGCAGGTATTAGTCGCGCCAACGGTTTCCATCACATCGCCGTGAGTTAAAATCAACAGATCACCTGTTTCAACAGCCCCTTGCGCCTTCAACGTTACTATTACGCCGGTGATCAAGCTGTTCATGTTGTGTTTGCTTGAGTCGAAGTAAACCGGATAGACGCCGCGATAAAGAGCGACTTTATCCAAGGTGCGCTGATGTTGCGACAGCGAGTAGATGGTATGGCTTGAGGTGATACGCGACATGATCTTGGCGGTATAACCCGATTCGGTCAGCGCCACAATGGCCTTAACCCCTTTTAAGTGATTGGCCGCATACATGGCCGATAAAGCGATGGTTTCGGCTATCTCAGAAAACTCGATATCCAACCGGTGGTTAGACGATTGCACCTTGGGGTGGATTTCTGCGCCGATACAAATTCGGCCCATACTCTTGATGGCTTCAACCGGGTACTTACCGGCGGCAGATTCAGCTGACAACATCACCGCGTCGGTACCATCAAGCACCGCATTGGCTACATCCATAACCTCCGCTCGGGTCGGCATTGGGTTTTCAATCATCGATTCCATCATTTGCGTGGCGGTGATCACCACTTTGTTGAGCTGTCTTGAGCGGGCAATAATGCGCTTTTGTTGTGCGACCAAAGCGGCATCGCCAATTTCAACCCCTAAGTCGCCCCTGGCGACCATCACCACATCTGAGGCGCGAATAATGTCGTCCAAGGTCTCATCATCGGCGACGGCTTCGGCGCGCTCAACTTTAGCAACTAGGCGAGTATCAAGACCGGCTTGTTGAGTGAGTTTACGGGCTTGGCGCATATCATCGCCACAACGAGGGAAGGAGACTGCGAGAAAATCGACATTGATCTGCGCCGCCGTCTTAATGTCTTCTAAATCTTTTTCAGTCAGGGCAGGGGCCGACAGTCCGCCGCCTAAACGGTTGATGCCTTTGTTGTTCGATAGCGGACCGCCGACGATAACCTCGGTGATCACTCTATCGCCTTCAACGGCTGTAACTTTAAGCTGCACGCGACCATCATCGAGTAACAAAATGTCGTCGCTGCCAACATCTTTAGGCAACTCTTTATAGTCGATACCCACCTGATTGACGTCGCCTTTGCCGGATTCAAGGCTGGCATCCAACACAAACTGTTTGCCGACTTCAAGCATGACTTTGCCTTCGGCAAATTTCGATACGCGAATTTTTGGGCCTTGTAAATCGCCTAAAACGGCAGTGTATAACCCCAACTCTTTAGAAATGGCACGTACTGCTTTGGCGCGCTTAATGTGGTCTTCAGCCACCCCATGAGAGAAATTCAGCCGAAAGACGTTGGCACCGGCGGCAATGACTTCTCGTAAAATTTCGGGGTTATCTGTGGCGGGACCGAGGGTAGCGACTATTTTGGTTCTGCGAAGCATCTGTGCTCTCCGAGTGGGTAGTTGTTTTTAATGTTCGTTTGGATTGATTCAACTGGCAATTTTAACCTAAAGCAAATAAATTTGGGGCAGTTAGCGATGAAAATAGCTGTGCTCTATGGCCCTTCCTTACGCAAAGTTCAGGTTATCTTAGGTTGATGTCATTTTAATGTATTCAAAAGACAATAACAGTCAAATCCTCTGCATACGAATTCAAGTGCTGAAAACTTATGCATCAATGTTGCAACCAGTGTGCAACAGAATTTTGCCTGATGGCGCTTAGCTGGCTATTATAGGTCATCAGCGGCACAATTACCCACACTTAAATCAAGGAGTTGCTTCAATGACAAAGCTAACCGAACAACAATGGCGTGAGCGTTTGAGCGATGAGCAATATCGAGTGACCCGGCAAAAAGGCACTGAGCCGCCTTTTAGCGGCGAGTATCTCAATAATAAAGCGACAGGTGAGTATCATTGTGTTTGTTGTGACAGCCTATTGTTTTATTCGGACAGCAAGTTTGATTCAGGCTGTGGCTGGCCAAGCTTTTTTGAAGCGGCCAGTGAAAGTTGCATCAATTACGTTGAAGACTTTAGCCATGGGATGCACCGTATCGAGATCTTATGCAGCCAGTGTGATGCCCACTTAGGTCATGTGTTTGACGATGGCCCGGCGCCGACTGGTAAGCGCTATTGCCTTAACTCCCTTGCGATGCGCTTTGAACCTTATGCGTAAGAACAAAAAACGCGGCAAAGCCTCAGAGCAAGCTAAGCCTGAAAGAATGCCTCTATACATTGTCGCCGCAATTACGGTGATGCTGATCTTAGGCTGGTATTTGAATTCAACAAAAGAGCAGCCGCTTGGCTTGCTACACAAGTCTATCCACTGTAATCAGGGGACTTGCCTGTTTAGCGCCAAAGTCAAAAACCTTGAAGCTAAAACCATTTATGGCTATTTACAGATAAAGGCGCTTAAGAAAAAGCATCATGCAAACAGTGGGGCTATTACCAATGAAAATCTGGCGGTGAACAGAGTCATCTTTGAGATAGCCTCTAAGGAAGAAAAAGAGGTGAGTGGACAGTTCAAGATCCTTGGCAGAGCTGATCAGTTTATCTGGTATGTGGCGGAACAAAAAGAGGACTGAGTTGCCGCTAGAGGCGACAACTCACTTAACACTTAACAATGGGTTTAGCGGGTTAACGCTTCACCAAGGTGAGGGCGCATCGCCAGCACCATTTCTTTGGCGATCTTAGGGTTGGCAGCGATAATGTTGCCGCTTTTATCTTGGTTTGGGCCGCCAGCAAAGTCACAGCTCATGCCGCCAGATTCTTTCACCATCAACTGACCGGCTGCGGTATCCCACGGCTTAAGACCGATTTCCCAGTAACCATCGACACGACCGGCAGCTACATAGGCCAAGTCTAATGCCGCAGAGCCTGCACGGCGAATATCAGAGGCGTCTAAATAAAGCGCCTTGAAAGTTTCAAGGTAGGCATCTAAATGATGTTTGGCTTTGTGAGGGAAACCGGTGGCAAGTACAGTGCCTTGCAATTCTTTACCTTTTGAACAACGAATGCGGTAGCCGTTCAATTGGGCTCCTTGACCACGAGAGGCTGTGAATAACTCACCACGAATGGGGTCGAAGATCACGGCTTGGTCAAGTTTGCCTTTGACTTTAAGGGCGATAGAGACACAAAAGTGAGGAATGCCTTTGATAAAATTGGTGGTGCCGTCAAGCGGGTCAACCACCCATTGGTAGTCTTCATTGGTGCCTTGGTTTACACCAAATTCTTCACCGACGATGCTGTGCTCTGGATAAGATTTACGGATAGTGGCGATGATCGCCTTTTCCGCTTCGCGGTCTACATTGGTTACAAAGTCGTTGCTGCCTTTTTGGGTGGTTTCAACTAAGTCCAATTCTTCAAAAGCGCGAGCAATGATTTTGCCGGCATTACGCGCAGCACGAACCGCAATGTTTAACATCGGATGCATATAAAAGACTACCTTTTTATCAAAGAACAAATGAAAGCGTAAAAAATAACCGCTTCTAATTTAAGCGGCGCGTATTGTAATTGATTTGAGATAAATGTCAAATCCAGCCGATTAGCCACACGTTCATATCGATCTTTCGCCATAAATGGCGCTCTACATGCTAAAGGTGATTAAAAAGCATAAAAAATAACGCAATTTTATAAACCGATTCTTTGCTGTTGGCGCTGATATGTTAAACTCGCGCTTTGCCAAGTGATCCCTCAAATTCTATTCCAAAGGAATGCCCTATACATGCTCGATAAAATTCGCATCGTTTTGGTTAATACCTCTCATACCGGCAACATAGGTTCGGTAGCGCGCGCCATGAAAACCATGGGCCTGTCTAAGCTCTATCTGGTTGACCCGGTTAACCCGCCTGACAGCCATTCTTCGGCTTTGGCTGCCGGTGCCACCGATATTCTAGCCAACGCCATTACCGTCAATACGCTACAAGAGGCCATCACCGATTGTGGTTTGGTGGTTGGCACCAGTGCCCGCAACCGCACCTGGTCTTGGCCAATGTTAGACCCAAGAGAATGTGCCAAAAAAATGCTTGATGAAGCGCCTTCCTACGAGGTCGCTCTGGTGTTTGGCCGTGAGAACAATGGCTTAAGCAATGAGGAATTACAACAGTGTCAATTCCATGTTTGCCTACCAGCGAACCCAGAATACAGCTCGCTAAATTTGGCGATGGCAGTGCAGACTTTGTGTTATGAGCTGCGTATGACCTATCTTGAGCGTCAAGATGACTACCCAGAACAAGCGCAGCCCTACCCATTGTCAGAAGATTTAGAAGGCTTTTATGAGCACCTTGAGCAAACCCTGCTTGAAACCGGCTTTGTGGTTAAGGCTCACCCCGGTCAGGTGATAATGAAGCTGCGCCGATTGTTTAATCGCGCACGTCCAGAAAAACAAGAATTGAATATTTTACGAGGCATTTTGTCGTCGATTCAAAAGAGGCAGTAAGCCAATGTTTGCAAGAATAAAAAAAGACATTGAGAGTGTATTTGACCGCGATCCTGCGGCGCGTAACAGCTGGGAAGTGTTTTTTAACTATCCTGGCTTACATGCGGTGTGGTTGCATCGTATCGGCCATAAGCTGTGGCGCAAGAACTATAAATTTATGGCGCGCTTTGTGTCAAACTTCTCGCGCTGGCTGACGGGCATTGAAATTCATCCCGGTGCGACCATTGGCGAGCGCTTTTTCATTGACCATGGGATGGGGGTGGTGATCGGTGAAACCGCCGAAATTGGTAACGATGTCACCATTTATCATGGCGTCACTTTAGGTGGCACCAGTTGGAATGCCGGTAAACGTCATCCCACGTTAGGTGATGGGGTAGTAGTTGGCGCCGGCGCCAAAATCCTAGGACCACTCAATATCGGCAGAAACGCCCGTGTCGGGTCAAACTCTGTTGTGGTAAAAGACGTACCAGAGGGGATGACGGTTGTTGGCATTCCCGCCCGTTTGGTGGTGCAAAAAGCCAGTGACGACAGTCAAAAGCAACGCGAACAGCTGGCAGCCAAACTGGGCTTTGATGCCTATGCGGTATCGCCGGATAACCCTGATCCGGTTGCTGTTGCCATCGGTAAAATGCTTGATCACATTCATGTGATGGATAAAAAGCTGAATGAAGTGAGCCATGAAGTGTGCAAAATGGGTGGCGAATTGTGTGATGAAAAACTGCCAGGTATCGACGTGCCGGTTGAGGATTTTGTCAAAGCTGAAAAGCAAGCAGCCAAAGAGCGTAAGATGGGCACCGAGCTGTCAGGATTGTAATTGTTGACTAATTTAGTCAAGTATTTTCTTGACCTTTGAACAATACCCGAGTAATTTAGTCAGGTATGAGCTTGACTAATTGCCGAAAGCCGTTAAAATTCGGCGCAAATTTTCAAAGGTTGCTTGATGAGACTTACTTCTAAAGGCCGTTATGCGGTCACAGCCATTCTTGACGTGGCACTACACGCCAAAGTCGGTCCGGTGCCACTGGCCGATATTTCAGAGCGTCAAGGCATTAGCCTGTCTTACCTCGAACAATTGTTTTCGCGCTTGCGCAAAAACGGTCTGGTACAAAGCATCAGAGGGCCAGGGGGCGGTTATTTATTGGGTGCTCAGGCCGATGCTATCTCAGTAGGCCAAATCATCAACGCCGTGAACGAATCTGTTGATGCCACTCGCTGTGGTGGTAGCGGTGGTTGTCAAGACGGTCAGCAATGTCTGACCCATAGCCTTTGGAAAGATTTAAGCGTGCGCATCGAAGACTTTTTAGATGGCATCACCATTGCTGAGTTGATGAACACACAAGACGTGCGCAACGTGTCACAAAATCAAGATGAGCTGCAACTGGCTTCAAGCAGCAATGCCAAAGGGGCGCGAGAAGGCGCCATCGAAGTAAACTGTCAGCTTTAATACTGGAGAGCTTAATGAAATTACCGATTTACTTGGATTATTCTGCCACTACCCCGGTTGACCCGCGGGTCGCCGAAAAAATGATGGCCTGTTTGACAATGGATGGCAACTTCGGCAACCCGGCGTCGCGCTCTCACCGGTTTGGTTGGCAAGCCGAAGAAGCGGTTGATATTGCCCGTCATCAAATTGCCGAGCTGGTTAACTGCGATCCAAGAGAGATCATTTTCACCTCAGGTGCCACCGAGTCGGACAATCTGGCGATTAAAGGTGCTGCCAAGTTCTACAGCAAAAAAGGCAAGCACGTTATTACGGTAAAAACCGAGCACAAAGCGGTGCTGGATACCTGCCGTGAACTGGAAAGACAAGGCTTTGAAGTCACCTATATGGACGTTGAGCCGAACGGCTTGTTGGATCTGAAAAAGCTGGAAGCTGCGATGCGTGACGACACCGTATTGGTTAGCGTAATGCACGTCAACAACGAAATTGGTGTGGTACAGGACATTGCGACTATCGGTGAAATGTGCCGCGAGCGCAAAATCGTATTTCATGTCGATGCCGCGCAAAGTGCCGGTAAAATTGCGATTGACCTATCGGCCCTCAAGGTTGATTTGATGTCGTTCTCTGGTCACAAGATTTATGGCCCTAAAGGTATTGGCGCCTTGTACGTGCGTCGTAAGCCACGCATTCGTTTAGAAGCGCAAATGCACGGCGGTGGTCATGAGCGTGGGATGCGCTCAGGTACGTTACCGACCCATCAGATCGTCGGCATGGGTGAAGCGTTCAGTTTGGCCAAAGAAGAATTTGAAGCAGACCAAGCGCGCATCACACAATTGCGCGACAGACTGTGGAAAGGTCTGCAAGATGTTGAAGCCACCTGCTTAAACGGCGATGAAACCCACCGCGTGGCCAACATCACCAACATCAGCTTTAACTATGTAGAAGGCGAGTCGCTGATCATGGCGCTTAAAGACATTGCGGTATCGTCAGGTTCAGCCTGTACATCGGCGAGCTTAGAGCCAAGCTATGTGTTAAGAGCCTTAGGTCTTTCAGACGAACTGGCCCATAGCTCAATTCGTTTTTCTATCGGTAGATTTACCACCGAGCAAGACATTGATTTCACCATCGACTTGGTGAAAACCGCGATTGAACGCCTACGTGAAATGTCACCTTTGTGGGAAATGTACAAAGATGGTGTTGATTTGAACTCGGTTGCGTGGGTCAGCCACTAGTTTTCGCTCAAAATGGCCTGAGTGTCCAAGCTCAATAAGACCCTAGGCGAAATGAGATATAGATAAAGAAATTAAAGGTTAAGGTAAAGTCATGGCATATAGTGAAAAAGTTATCGACCATTACGAAAATCCACGTAATGTCGGTTCATTTGACAAGAACGATCCTAACGTAGCAACCGGTATGGTTGGCGCGCCAGCTTGTGGTGACGTCATGAAACTGCAACTTAAAATCAGCGACGAAGGCGTGATTGAAGATGCAAAATTCAAGACCTACGGCTGCGGTAGCGCTATTGCGTCATCTTCATTGGTGACCGAATGGGTTAAAGGTAAAACCATCGAACAGGCCGGTGAGATCTCAAACACCGCCATTGCAGAAGAACTGGCCTTGCCACCAGTTAAAATTCACTGCTCGATTTTGGCAGAAGATGCCATCAAAGCAGCAATTGAAGACTACAAGAGCAAGCGCTAATGGCAATTACCATGACAGAAGCGGCAGCCGACCGCGTTAGAGCCTTTATGGACAACCGAGGCAAAGGTATTGGCCTAAGAGTTGGTATAAAGACCACCGGCTGTTCGGGTTTGGCTTATGTCTTGGAATTTGTTGATGAACTCAACGAAGATGACGAAACCTTTGAAGTGGATGGCGTCACCCTAGTGGTGGATGCCAAAAGCTTGGTGTATATTGACGGAACCGAACTGGACTTTCAAAAAGAAGGTCTTAATGAAGGCTTTAAATTCAACAACCCCAACGTCAAAGGCGAGTGTGGTTGTGGTGAGAGCTTTACCGTTTAATTCGATATACAAGGCGCGGCCACAACGGCCGCGATTTGCCAGCCATGAACTATTTTGAATTGTTTCACCTGCCGTTTGATTTTGATGTCAAAACGGCTTTGCTGACCGACACCTACCGGGAATTGCAAAGAGCCGTTCATCCGGATAAATTTGCCCATGCATCAGAGCACGAACAATTGTTGGCAGTACAAAAGTCTGCCCAGGTCAACGATGCGTATGAGACCTTAAAAGATCCGTTAAGACGTGCCGAGTACATGCTTGCCGAGCAGGATATCGACATTCAAATAGAACAAAAAACCTTGCAAGACCCCGCCTTTTTAATGCAGCAAATGGAATATCGCGAGCAGCTTGAAGACATTGCCGCGATGAGTGATGACGACAAAGAGCAGGCCATTGAAGACTTTGAAGCGCAACTTAAAGAGCTCACCCAAGCGCTTTATGCCGAATTGGCGCCTAAGCTGGTGAGCAGCTGCAAAGTTACCTTAGAAAGTGCCGCCGTGTGCGTCAGAAAGCTCAAATTCATGCGAAAGCTGCGAGATGAACTTAACCGACTAGAAGAAGCCCTACATTAATCATGTCACTACTGCAAATAGCTGAACCGGGCCAAAGCGCCGTTCCCCACCAACATAAACTGGCCGCTGGTATCGACCTTGGTACCACCAACTCATTGGTTGCCACCGTCAGAAGCGGACAAGCCAAAACCTTAAAAGACACCCACAATCAAGACGTGGTGCCATCTGTGGTGCGCTACACCGAGCGCTGTATTGTGGTTGGTGCCGATGCCGCAGCTTTGGCTGCAACCGACCCTCACAACACCATTGTTTCAGCTAAGCGCTTTATGGGCCGTTCTCTGGCCGACATTCAGGCCAACTGTGGCGATTTACCATATCGCTTTAAAGAAGTTGAAAACACGGTTGAACTGCAAACTGTTGCCGGTAACGTCAGCCCGGTGCAAGTATCCAGTGAAATTTTAAAAGTGTTGAGCCAACGTGCGGTTGACACATTGGGTGATGACTTAAAAGGTGTGGTGATCACCGTTCCTGCTTACTTTGACGATGCCCAGCGCCAAGACACCAAAGATGCCGCTTCGATTGCGGGGCTTAATGTGTTGCGTTTGCTTAACGAACCTACTGCTGCTGCCATCGCTTATGGCTTAGACAGCCAAGAGCAGGGCACTATTGCGGTGTACGACTTAGGTGGCGGTACCTTTGATATCTCTATTTTACACCTTAACAAAGGGGTGTTTGAGGTGCTGGCAACCGGTGGTGACTCCGCTTTGGGTGGCGATGATTTTGACAACCTTTTGGTCAATCACTTTAAAGCCGAAGTTAACCTTGAAAAGCTTAACGACAGGCAAAACCGCCGTTTTCGCGAAATCGCCCGTAGCGTAAAAGAAGGGCTGAGCGACAACGACAGCGTTGAATACACCTTGCCGCTTGAGAGTGTTGACCATCACGGTAGTATCACCAAGGCTGAATTCGAGCAACTGATCGCGCCTTTGGTGAAACAAACCATTAGGGCCTGTAAGCGCGCGTTAAAAGACGCCGAGATTGAAAAAGAAGACATCACCCAAGTGATTATGGTGGGTGGCTCAACCCGTGTGCCTAAGGTGCGCGCCGAGGTAAATGACTTTTTTGGCCGTGAAGCGCTAACCTCTATCGACCCTGATAAAGTGGTCGCCCTTGGCGCCGCCATTCAAGCCGACATTTTGGTGGGTAATAAGCCAGAGAGCGAAATGCTGCTGCTTGATGTTATTCCACTGTCTTTGGGCTTAGAGACCATGGGCGGCTTGGTAGAGAAGGTTATCCCACGCAATACCACCATTCCGGTAGCCAGAGCGCAAGAGTTTACTACCTTCAAAGATGGTCAAACGGCGATGATGATCCACGTATTGCAAGGTGAGCGCGAGTTGGTTGACGATTGCAGAAGCCTAGCGAAGTTTACGTTAACCAACATTCCGCCGATGGCCGCAGGTGCCGCGCACATTCGCGTGACCTTTCAAGTGGATGCCGACGGCTTGTTGAGCGTATCGGCGATGGAAAAATCCACCGGTGTGCAGGCGAAGATCCAAGTTAAGCCATCTTTTGGCTTAAAAGACGAGCAAATTGCCGAAATGATTAAATCGTCCATGGCCCATGGCAAAGAAGATATTCAAGCGCGGATGTTAAAAGAGCAGCAAGTTGAGGCTGACCGCGTTATTGAAGCCATTACCAGTGCCATGCAACACGACGGCGATGAGCTGTTGAGCGCGCAAGAGCAGCAGCACATTATCAGCGCCATAGAAGCCTTGATAGTGGCCCGTAATGGCGATGACAAAGATGCCATCGAAGCGAAAATAAAAGCCGTAGACGATGCGACGCAAACGTTCGCCAACCGCCGAATGGACAAATCCATTCACGCAGCGCTATCAGGCAAAAGCGTAAGCGAGCTTTAATATAGTTGGTGCGCAGCACACCCTAGAACCAAAACGCAGGGGATACTGTGCACACTCCTGAACTGCATTATTTGTAGACATGCGGATTTATCCACGACACCATTTGGTCGAGATTAAAACCTCAAGCTACAAAGGCAATTCATGCAGGTCGAGGGCACCATAAGAAAACATCAATAGGTTGGTTGTTGTTGGGCAACGCCCAACGAATGTAGCCGGACAGCCTCAAAGCGCTTTGCAATGCGCATATTGATGTACGATACAAGATTAAACCAGATAAACCAAATTCATATAGCAGGTCATACGATGCCACAAATCATCTTTCTTCCAAACCAAGAACACTGCCCGGACGGTGCCGTATTAGAAGCCGACAAAGGCGAAAGCATTTTAGACGTTGCCCTACGCAACGACATCATCATCGAGCACGCCTGTGAGAAGTCCTGCGCCTGCACCACCTGTCACGTCATCGTCAGAGAAGGCTTTGACAGCCTAGATGAGTCTGACGAGCTGGAAGACGACATGCTAGACAAAGCCTGGGGTCTTGAGCCTGAATCTCGCCTAGGTTGCCAAGCCATCGTCGCCGACGAAGACTTGGTGGTTGAGATACCAAGGTATACGGTGAATCAGGTGAGTGA